>CAJTNC010000059.1:244-520 GCA_910577955.1 uncultured Lachnospiraceae bacterium | reverse complement strand
CGTGCTGGCGGTCAGTATCACAAATCCCTGCAAAAACGCCGCCAACCACCCATTTTTTCCTAAAACTACAAAAAAAGACGCCAAAAATCACGGACTCGGTTTAAGGAGCATTCAGGAAACCGTAAAAAAATATGACGGCAACATGGAAATAGAGCAAAAGGAGGGGAACTTTCATCTGTTTTTGTATATGCCGACACATTCCTGTAGCCGTTCATCCCCTGGCTAATACTCATGTATGGTAAAGAAACAAGCCGCCGAAAACAAGAAATAGACCGA
>CAJTNC010000059.1:0-218 GCA_910577955.1 uncultured Lachnospiraceae bacterium | reverse complement strand
GCACCGCAATGCCGACGACTACAAAATCCTACTTTCTCATTCAAACCTGCTTATTTTTCTGATTTGCAATAATGCTGATGTAATTCGTATATTTTTTGCTGCATTAGCTTTATTAACTCCACTGGTTCTAACACAGTGGCATTATTTCCAAACGGCAATATATAATCGGCAACCCATTCTAAAGCAGCATGGTTTATTTCCATATCGATTATCCCGCC
>CAJTNC010000058.1:217-529 GCA_910577955.1 uncultured Lachnospiraceae bacterium | reverse complement strand
GCGGATGGGACTTGAACCCACGACCTCCGGCGTGACAGGCCGGCGTTCTAACCAACTGAACTACCGCGCCATCTGGTCTATATTTCAACAGCAGAAACTGTAATTTTAAATGGCAGGGGCAGAAGGATTCGAACCCTCGGCACGCGGTTTTGGAGACCGCTGCTCTACCAGCTGAGCTATACCCCTATATCTGTACGCTCATCCTTCAGCGGCAACTGCCATTCGTTCCCCGACGGAGTGCCCAGCACCCCGTCGGGGGCTTGGTGGGCCTTCAGGGACTCGAACCCGGGACCAACCGGTTATGAGCCGGCC
>CAJTNC010000058.1:0-207 GCA_910577955.1 uncultured Lachnospiraceae bacterium | reverse complement strand
ACTGAGCTAAAGGCCCAAGTTGCGGCTAAAAAAGGGAGGCCGCCGCCTTTTGAGACAGCGGCCTCATGGCTCCCCCAGTTGGACTCGAACCAACGACCCTGCGGTTAACAGCCGCATGCTCTACCGACTGAGCTATTGAGGAATATATGGATCGGTCTGGTCTGACCAGACCAGACCGATCGGTGGATATGTTGGCGTTACCTATCT
>CAJTNC010000057.1:402-608 GCA_910577955.1 uncultured Lachnospiraceae bacterium | reverse complement strand
AATTCTTCCATACGCCTCAGTTCCTTCTCTGCATCATCCAATCCGATATGTGTGTACACATTCATCGTAACCGAAATATCCGAATGCCCCATGAGATACTGTAAAGTTTTAGGATTCATCCCAGCTTTGGCCTGATTGCTGCAATAAGTGTGGCGACAGACATGCGGAGTGATGTTTGGCATCTGCACCCGGTAAATATCGTTGTA
>CAJTNC010000057.1:0-377 GCA_910577955.1 uncultured Lachnospiraceae bacterium | reverse complement strand
GTGCTGCCAGTGCATCGCCACCAACGGGTTTCCGTCATCATCGTAGAAAAGGAATCCCGTATAGCCGTCAATTACTTTTTCCGTCTTCGGCGGCTCTCTGTCCTCAATGATGGCTCGGAACATATCCGCTACATCCTCTGTTATCGGTATCTTTCTTGTTCCGGCATCAGTCTTTGTGGTTTCAATGATGTATCTCATATCGGAAGTTCTCTGTAGCTGATGGTCAATGTTCACGATCCTGTTCTCAAGATCGATGTCCTTAAGCGTCAGACCGCAAAATTCCGATATACGCATCCCTGTGTGGAAAAGGATGTAGACCACTTCGTAATATTTACAATACACCACATCATCATGTACAAACTTTAGGAATTTCCTCA
>CAJTNC010000056.1:252-753 GCA_910577955.1 uncultured Lachnospiraceae bacterium | reverse complement strand
AAGGCATTGCGCAATCATCAATGCGTCGCGTTTATCTGTTTTGATCCGCTTTCCCTGCTGGGTCATCATAGTTGTCGGGGCAAGAATTACACAGCGGATTTCCTTTTTGACTAATTCATGATATAAAGAGAATCCCAGACAGCCCGCCTCATAACCGCAGAGAATATCACATTCTTCTTTTATCTTTTTCTTTATATTTTCAATGAACTGCACGATATTGTCCGGTTCAGGCGTTACCTTGACATTTGCGTAAATAATGTCATCCCCGTCAATGGCGCATAAAGTGTAGTTTGTGCTATGGACATCCATTCCGATTCGTAGTATTCTTTTCATGTAAGTGGCCTCCTTTTGTATGCGGTAATCCCTGTTACCATTGTTCTTAACAAACTCTAGTATACAGGTAAATCCACGTTGCTACAAATGTGGGGTCACTTCATATTGTCCTATCAAACTCGAATTTACTTGCTTTTCTTCTTCTCATCACGTCTTATCAAGGCGATG
>CAJTNC010000056.1:0-242 GCA_910577955.1 uncultured Lachnospiraceae bacterium | reverse complement strand
TTCCTATCCATAAAACAAATGAGCAATCCTCTCTGTTAGTTATTTCATAGAGCTTTGCTCTGCCTATACCTGAATACAAAACTGCTTCGTCTATTGATAGGTTCATCTTATGCCATAATGGGACTTGAATTTTTTCGGCTATGGCATTTTCATTTTTACTTTCCATTAGTTGTACCTCCTTGCCTTTGCTGAGTACATCATAAGAAAAAAGCTGCGATAAGCCAATTATGCGAACTGGCTCA
>CAJTNC010000055.1 GCA_910577955.1 uncultured Lachnospiraceae bacterium | reverse complement strand
CATCCTCACCAAGAACCCCTGCTACACCGCTGGCCGGAAGATCACGGTCAAGGGCCTCATGCTCCACTCCGTGGGCTGTCCCCAGCCCAGCGCACTGGTGTTCGTCCGCAACTGGAACAAGGCCAGCTATGACCGGGCCTGTGTTCATGCGTTTATTGACGGCAACGATGGCACCGTGTACCAGTGCCTCCCCTGGAACCACCGGGGCTGGCATTGCGGGGCCAGCGGCAACAACACCCACATCGGGGTGGAGATGTGCGAACCGGCCTGCATCAAGTACACGGGCGGGGCCACCTTCACCTGCTCCGACAAGGCCACCGCCCAGGCTGTGGCCAAGCGCACCTATGAGGCGGCGGTGGAGCTGTTCGCCATGCTCTGCCGTAGGTTCTCCCTCGACCCGCTGGGGGACGGGGTGATCGTCAGCCACAAGGAGGGCTGCAAGCGCGGCATCGCCTCCAACCACGGAGACCCGGAGCATCTGTGGACGCAGCTCGGCCTGCCCTACACGATGAACACCTTCCGGGCGGCGGTCAAGGCTGCGATGGGCGGCGGGGCCGCTGCTCCCAGCGGTGTGTCCAGCACGAAGATCATGGGCGCGGCGGTAGCGACCGCTGACCAGATGCGCACCTACATCAAGGCCAAAAATCCGAAGGTCGCCCAAAGTGTTCTGGACATGGTGCCGCTCTATCTGTCCGAGGGGGCTGCGGAGGGTGTGCGGGGCGACATCGCCTTTGCGCAGTCCTGTCTGGAAACCGGGAACTTCGGTTTCGCTGGCTCCGCCGTCACGCTGGAGCAGAACAACTTCT
>CAJTNC010000054.1:348-832 GCA_910577955.1 uncultured Lachnospiraceae bacterium | reverse complement strand
TCCATGCCCCTGATCCGTTTTGCCATTTCCATACCATCCATTGATGAATCCGAGCCTTTCAGCTCAATGTCAAGAAACAGCAGGTCATGATCAGCCCCCGCTAAAAAATAATCCTCCGCCGTGGCATATTCCGTGACCTCACACTCCACTCCCTGTTTCCGAACCAGCGAACAGATGTAGCTCCTTATATTTTTTTCATCATCACAGACCGCTATTTTGATTGCCTCCACCTCCTTCTTTCCTCACTTCGTGTATCGGAAAAATAAGAATATTTTTAACTCCGACAGCGTGAATAGACGATTTGACAGCGTAACTGGATTGACGCTTTTTATCCTTAATATCCCCTCTGCCGCTCTCAATATCCCCCGCAAGGCGGCACAAACGCAAACCGCCGTGTAAGCATATTAACTCTGATTCCCCCGCTTTCCAAGCGGTTTCCCTTATCAGTCCGCCCGGCCTGCCTGCGGAAAAGGCAGACCGCCGC
>CAJTNC010000054.1:0-248 GCA_910577955.1 uncultured Lachnospiraceae bacterium | reverse complement strand
TCATATACCCAAATACTTTTAATCTGATTTTCAATTTCACTGAATGTCCATCTCCTGCCGCTCCTTGCTACGCAATTAGGATCGTTTACCATAAATCCCTCGTTATCATACCCATATATGACAACATAGTGACCGGATATTGTGAAATCCCCTTTCCCCATAGCACATATGATAATTCCGCCATTATCAAGTACTGCCCTCATATTATTTGCAGTGGAGCTTACGGATAAGACTTTAATGCCATACAG
>CAJTNC010000053.1:312-938 GCA_910577955.1 uncultured Lachnospiraceae bacterium | reverse complement strand
GGCCGTGACTATTCAGTGACTTATCTTACCGCCGACGATGAGTCCATGATCGTGAAGAGTGTGATGCGCTTTGATAATTGATGGATTGTTTGAATAACCTCGCGGATAATATGCTTATTCTTAGTACAATATGAAAATATGAATAAAAAGTAAAGATATAATTTGGAATAATGGAAATGACGTTGTAACTTTGTGACCGCAAATGAGAAATGCAGCTTGATGTTGCTTTCGCGCAAAGGGCGGGATAGCTCAATTCTCGATCCCGCTACTTAAAAGAGAGTCAGATTCTGACTCTCTTTTTATTTTGATACTTGATTCGCTTTATTAATTCATTATCAACAAAATCAAAATGTTATGTTTGATTATAAAGAAATAGAACGAACAGTCAAAGATAATCATCTTCCATTTCAGAAAATAGGGGATGTCGATAAAGGTATTTTAATACAACGTTTATATGACACATTTGTAATTGGAAATCCTCGTGCATTATGGCTGAACTTTAAGTATGTGCCATATAGTATAGATTGTAACATGGAAGACCCTTATTTTCATCTATTGGATATAATTGACAAAGATATCGTTCTTTATTTCTTTATTGATTATTGGAACAGGGATTTCGTCGTTTA
>CAJTNC010000053.1:0-226 GCA_910577955.1 uncultured Lachnospiraceae bacterium | reverse complement strand
GACCTGCTTTATATTGACGTGAGGAAAAATGAAATAAAAGGTGAAAAGAAGCGTGATAACGCCTGACAGCGTTCCACGCGCTTATTGACATTGGACCTGAAAACAGTTTGAGATTACAGCTTTAAATACGCTGTAATATTTAATAGTGTTTGTGTTGGATGTCGATGTTTCCAACAGAGTTGTCGAAAATGCCTTTATGTTATTGTGATATTGATTTCAGATCAGT
>CAJTNC010000052.1 GCA_910577955.1 uncultured Lachnospiraceae bacterium | reverse complement strand
TCTGCAGGTCTTTTATGGTGTTTTCAAGGTGCATGATATACGCATCTTTTTCATTCATTTGTGGCTTTCCTCACCTGTTTTTGATGAGATAATTATACCACAAAAATGCTGAAAAATCCAGTAAATACAAGGACACTGAAAAACTCCCACTTTTTTAGCGGGAGTTTTCTTTCTTCTATTATATAAACAGCATCTACACACAAATTCACCCTAAAGCATGCAAAGAGAATACCACTTTATTGCGTAGCCAGCTCAGTCAGTCTCATGATCCTCTTGCTATTGGCCACAAACGCCGTAAAATACATTTGCAATTCCATAGCAAACAACCCTCTCGAATCCGCTCTGCGCAATCCGTGGGCCTCTTTTAATTCCCCATTCTTTTCTTCAATCCGATGCCGGATCTTCATCCGTTCCCTGAAAAATTCACTTTCCTCAAATTTAAGCCGTTCCAGGTTCTTTTCGCTTGCCTGGGTAATGCTGTAACTCCGTTCCTTTGATTTCCCTTTCCCTACACGGCAGCTTTCTCTTAACGGACATTTTCGGCATTTGACCTTGCTAAATATATACCTCAAATAAGTATTTCCGTTTTGGGCGGCTCTCTTTTCTACACGCATCGCAAGCTCTCCGGCAGGGCACTGCAGCATCCCGGCATCCTTATTATAACAGAATCCTTCGTCCAGTTTCCCGTTCGCAGCCGCTGCTACAGCCGTATTGGTGCGCGCTATCAATGAGATCCCTTCGCCGCAGGCTTCCAGATTATCATCGCTGACATATGCCATATCCCCGATCACTTCTGTCACTTCTATCCCGTTTCCCTGTACCTTTTCTATCAGCCCAGGTAATTCCTGTCCGTCCGGCGCACCTCCGTGAGTTACGCTTATCCCCGCAATCAAGCGCTCTTCTGTCATTGCCAGGTGGTTTTTATATCCGTAAAATGTGCTTGTTGGAGTTTTGTGTCCAAACCGTGCATCTTTGTCATCCTTTGAACGTATATCCCTGATCTTTTCATCCTCAAGCAGCTCTTTCATTTTCCTGGAAAGTTCCTGTATCTTCCCGTTGCCACAGGTCGCGACATCTTCCTCCAGAGCCTTTAGCAGTTCTTTCGTATATGCAATCTCTTCCTCCAGTCCGGCTTCCAGGGATGGCTTTTCGGGAAATTTTTCCGATAATTCAAAGGCATTTTTATAAATTTCCTTTCGGAGCTGTTTACTCATGTCCCGCAAAATTTGTGTAGGGGATTTCGCACGGACAGATGCGTTTGTATGGGTGGAATCCACGATAATGGTTCCCGATTTTATCAGGCCTTTATCCAAAGCCTGCTGAATTGTTTCTCTTAACATCTCTTCCAGGATATCTTCTGTAATACGGGTTTTTCTGAATTTTGTGAGAAGACTGGGATCAATCATTTTCGCTTCCGGTTCCAGATCCAGAAAAAATTTATATGCCATATCTGTCTGGGCGCTGCTGATCAGGGTTTCGTCGGACAGGTCGTACAGTTTTTTCAAGAACAGCAGTTTGAACATCATCTCCGGTTCTTTTGCCGGGCGTCCGAAATTTTCACAATACTGTTTACGCAACATTGGATTTATAAAGCTGAAATCGATGTTCTCTTTCATCTTCCGCAAAAGATGATCAGCAGGAATGATTGCATCGTAAATCCCCTGATATGGTGATAAGGATAGTTTTAACTGCGAATTATCTTTTAGCATTTCGGAATCCTCCTTCCCCATACTTCTATTATAATGCCAACACTGAAAAAAGCCCAATTCTTTTTTCAAAAGAATCAGACTTTTTCAGTACCCTCTGTTTACGGGCTTTGCGGCTTAGCTCCGACTATTCGAACTCGGCGTGTTCTTTGTTG
>CAJTNC010000051.1 GCA_910577955.1 uncultured Lachnospiraceae bacterium | reverse complement strand
TAGGTCCATATAAGGGGGATGGAGATTACGGCAAGCCAAAGAAGAAATATGAGGAGGTGGAGATGCCGGAAAATGAGAATTCCGCAATTTTAGGGCTATAGGACCAGAGGATAAGGGGAGAGAGGACCATAGAACTAGAGAACTAGAGGACCATAGGGCTATAGGGTTGGTGTGGCGGTGATTATGGTTGTGTGTTGTATGTTGTCCGTTGGTGTGTTGGCTTGCATATAGGATGATGTCGGCGGAGCGGCGGTGGTAATCAGATCTGCACAGTGCATCTGTATTGTGTGATATCAATTACAGGCAGCCTGCTTCCAGAGTTATTTACATTGTGCATGAATTCGGTACATTCCTGTTGCGTCATTTTCTTTCTGCAATAGGCATAATACAGAAAGTCAAGTGTTGTGAGATATGTGATGCCGTTTTGAGTGCAGTATTCTTTTATGTCTTTTAAGTTGCTGCTTCCCAATACATCTTTGTTATCTCTGCAATAAATCATACATGCGCTTTCGCCTTGCCCTAATTTGCGTTGCAAAGAGAAATACTCTTTCATGGATTCACCTTTCGGGAAAAATTTCTCTTTTCGTAGTTTAGTAAAATGGAAGAGAAAACGGTCTATGAATTTTTTTGTCTTAGGGTTCTTTGCAATTTCATTGTAGACAACATCCAATATTATATATTCGTATTCAGGGAATATGTCAGGCAATAATGAAAAGTTTCCCGCTTCTATAAAATGTATAATGACATCAGCATCAAGTACTATTTTCGTTTTAGCATGTCCCATTGATGCTTATTTTACTGAGTAATTCCATATAATGGCTTTCTGAAATTTTTTCGTTGTCGAATAAATTTCGTGCCTTCTCTCCAAAATCGCCGATAACCAATCCCTCATTTGCTGCTTCGTATAAAGCTGTGTCGTATCCGAAACATCTTGCAGAGTGTTTTACTTTTATTTCAGCAAGAGAGGATCGGGTGCTTTCGGATATTAGCCCGATGTTCAGCAACCGGTATAGCAGAGCTGAACGAGATACAGAAAAATAGTGTTCGAGTTTTAGTACTGTAGCAATGGAAATATTTTTGGTGTTTAATTCGGTTTCAGGTATCAGCTGACATATGCCCGCTTCCGGCATTAATAAGGAGGAGGCAAACATATCAGCATTCTGCTCTACTTTATTTTTGCCGTATCCAGGGTTACATTTATGTGGTGTAGGCTTCTCTTCTATAAAGAGATGATATAATTCGTGGGCAATCGTAAAATTCTGTCTGCCACGCGGGTGATTGGAGTTGATGAGCATGAAGCGGTGTCCGGACTTGTCCTTTAGGCACATGCCGGAAAAGTTTTCAGACAGAGGTCGGAAAACAGTGAGCACGTTCAATTTCAGAAGCAGGCTTTTCAAAGATACAGGCTCGGATGAACTAAGCCCATTGTCTGCACGGAACTCGGATACCTGCCTTTCGGTGATAAATCTATTAAGCTTCATCTTGGGCTATTCTTTCCATCTTGATGTATGATTTCACAATATCCTTGAAATTGGCTATTTCTTTCAGATCGCTATCTTCCAAATCGGAGATTCTGAATGCGGTAGCCATGATCTCATTGTCAGCCTGAATGTTATCTTCAAACAGAAGAAACGGCTCACAGCCAAATATATTTGAAAGCCGTTCCAGGATGTCATATGAGGCTTCTCTTGTGCCCCCTTCATAGTTGCTGTATGCTGAACGCTCGATACCGATCGATCTGGCTATCTGTTCTTGCGTAAAACCGGATAACTCTCTAATTTTCTTCAGGTTTTCTCCTATAATCTGACTAATGGTTTTCATGAGTATCTCCTTTGATTTCTGTGGCAAAATTAGTTATAATTTATTTAAAATACAAATGTTGCCACAAGAAGGTTGATGCATTTACGGTTGTTTAGATTATATTAAACATTAAAAATGCATCCGATTCCCTGAGTGTATTTTGGTTTTACAGTCGGGGTACCGGATGTGAATAGTTTATGCTATGGCAGAGGAGGGATTATAGCAGGGGAATGTTATGAGTTATGGCAGGGAGTGTTGTTATGAGTTATGGGTGGAGTGGAGGGGTGTGGCTGAGGGGTTATTTGAGGTGGGTGATGAGGAAGTCGGCGGAGAGGGTGGCGGC
>CAJTNC010000050.1 GCA_910577955.1 uncultured Lachnospiraceae bacterium | reverse complement strand
CCCTGTTGTGCAGCGGCAGGAAGGAAACAAAAAGATGTCTGGACTCCTTAAATACACTCAGAAAGCGCGTCCCCAGCGAACTGATCCTGGTGGATACAGGCTGTGATGAAAAAATGAGACAGCTCCTCTCCTCCTATGCCGACGAAGTTGTCCCCTTTTCATGGTGCGATGACTTTGCAAAGGCAAGAAACGCAGGATTAGAGAAAGCTTCTGGAGAGTGGTTTCTGTTCCTCGACGACGACGAGTGGTTTTTTGATACGGCGGAGATAGAGGAATTCTTTTTGTCAGGAGAATATAAAAATTATCTCTCGGCAAGTTATATTGTCAGGAATTATCTGGACAAAAACGGATTCACTTATGAGGACAGCGAACCGGACAGGCTGGTCTGCTTACAGGGAGGCGTTCGGTTTCGGGGGATCATCCATGAGGTTTTTTATCCGTTGTCCGGGCCGAGGAAACGCTTTTCTTCCACAGCAGGGCATTTCGGGTATGCATTTCAGACGCCGGAGGAAGAAAAAAAGCATTCGGAGCGCAACAGAGGATTGTTGGAGAAGGCGCTTGCGCAGGATGATGAGGATATCCGCATGTGGATCCAGTCAGCACAGCAGTACGACGCTGACAGAGACTACGAAACTTTGCGGGAGTTCTGCTTAAAAGCGCTTGGGAAATTTGAGAATAGGAATGACAGGGCGATAAATTGTGAGAGGGGCTGCTTTTACTGCGGACTTGTAAATGCCTGTATCTGTCTGGAGGAGATCGATCAGGCGAAAAAGGTATATGAAAGCGCGGTTTCGGATAAACGGAACACAGATTTTTGCATGGCCCGATTGATGGCTTTCGGAACAGAGATTTTTACGGATACGGGGGAAGGGGAAAAAGTCCGAGAATGCTGCCGGCGTTATTTTGCGTTATGGGAACATTATAAAATGCGGCAGGAAGAACTTCGGGATCAGGACACGGTCTTTGTGAGAATGGCATTCCATCAGGTCATAAGAAATAATATGTATTCCTGTCAGATATGCCTTGATCTTGAAAATGGAAATACCGTTTCCTTAAAAGAATATTTTGACGATTTTGGATGGGATGGCGGAAAGATCTATATGACGCAGGACTTCATGCCCTGTCTCGTGAAGGCGATGGCCGGACTTCCTTACGAGGAGATATTTGTGCACGTGGCCGGTGTTCTTGCAAATAAGCCCGGCATGGACAACTTCCGGGAAGAGGTCGATAAAATCGAAGAAGAAGCCGAAGTAAAACGGCTTGTCCATATTTTTTCAGAAGTCTCAAACGGCGCCGCCGGCCGGGCCGCTGTAAAACTGAAAGAGATGTTATCTGCTGAAACGGAAGACGACTGGGAGAGATTTTCGAAGGCTTTAAAAGAAGCGGCAAAGATCTGTCCTGCGCTTGGCGGGCTCCTAAAACGGTATGTACAGTTCTATGCGCAAAGGCGGATGGATAACGCCGAAGCACCGATATCTTTCCAGCAGGAAACCGCCGTGGGGAAAGTTCCCCCGTCTGTGGAAATGCAGGCGCTGGCGGAACAGATAACGGCACAGGTCCATGTGCTCTTGTCACAGGGCATGAAGGCCGAGGCCCTGCAGGTCTTGAGGCAGCTCAAGACATTTTTACCGGACGATAAAGGATTACAGGAATTGGAAAACAGTATTTTGCAATAGAATCCCTTTTTAGGGATTCTATTGTTTTTACTCTTCCCGACCTTCGCCGCGCTGCTATGCAGCCTTTCAAACCGCCTCTCCCGCGAACATCGCAAAGTACTGCGCCGCATTTTCTCTCGACAGATTTAATTTCCCCTGCAGTTTCTCCAGAATTTTGCTCTCTGAAAGGCCAAACTCACGACCTAATTCGACGATCTCCCGCGCACGGCCTTTCTGCTCACCTTCGAGCCGGCCTTCTATTCTCCCCTTTTTCTCCATATCCTCAAATGCCTTGCACATATCAAATTCCCCCTTCTCAAAATCTTCTTTCGTTATATCCGGTATTTTCTTGATATTTGTGATCTTCGTCAAAAGCACTTTTGCCTGGGGGCTCAATCTCCCATACCGTTCTTTTTCCTGCTCCAGTTTTTCGGCCAACAATTCCCTGTCGTCACAATACCGCAGAAATTCAAAGACCGACCGCAGTTCTGAATGAAACTGCCCGAAATCCTTATGCTCATGGTAATCAAATACATTCAGTTTATAATCTGATACAAAGG
>CAJTNC010000049.1 GCA_910577955.1 uncultured Lachnospiraceae bacterium | reverse complement strand
TTTGTTGTCAACTCGGATTTGAAGTGCCGCAAACCCGCATAAATACTGGGTTTATTTGTCTAAGGTTTTCATCGTCGGGATTTTAAGTCAATTTAATTTAAAATGGCTTATTTCCCTTTAACTAGCCGCTTTTCCGCATCTCCACCACAGCCATATAACGCTATTTCATTGATTAAAACCTTTGAATTTGTCGTACTCTTGTCGTATGGCACACAAGTTGTCGTACCCTCTGTCAGTCCTAGCCGGACTCTTTCCTAAAATACATCCAATTTGTGTGCTAAATTTTCAATCGCTTCCTGTTTCTTTGCATCGGTGACTTCCGCATATATGTCCATCGTGGTTTCAATATTAGCGTGTCCCATTATGGACTGGATCACCTTTAAATTTGTTTCATTCTCGCAAAACCTCGAACAAAAGGTATGCCTCAAATGATGACATGAAAAATGTGGTATTAGCACTGGCTCCCGGTGTTGCTTGGAAGCATTAACCACTTCTTCTGCATTGTACGATTCGTATATACGCTTGATTGCCCGGTTGATAGACTGTGGATTGTGGACGTACCCAAAACGGTTCATAAAGATAAAACCTTTCATCCCGTCAATCTCCGTTTCGTTGAATCCATTTTCCTGTTGGTCTGCAAGCTCCGCCCGGAGTGCATCATAAACCGCATCCATCATCGGAATACTGCGTATACCCGCTTCTGTTTTTGGGAGTGATATAGAAAACGTACACATCGGGTGTTCCTTAAATTCTCTGCTGTAATAAACCAGACTGTGGTTGATGCTGATTACACGTTTTTCAAAATTTACATCTTCCCACCTTATCCCGATTGCTTCCCCAATCCTGCACCCCGTCCCTAATAAGAACTTAAATAAAGATGTCCAACGGTAATATGTAGGATTGCTTTCTATATAGTTTATAAAGGCTCTCTGCTGTTCCAGAGTTAAAGCGTGTCTTACGCCATGATTTCTCCCCGGCTGTTTTTTGATCTGCGCCATAACCCCGTCACTCGGATTGTTGCGGATAATATCATCCCGCACCGCCAACTGGAATGTTGGGTGAAGCACCGTATGGATTGTTTCTAATGTGTTAATCTGCATTTCCTTTTCTTTCAGCAAGTGCTGGTAGAATTGCAACACATCAGAAAACTTTATCGCTGCGATTTTCTTCTTCCCAAACCCATTACGGATAAAACGGTCATACATATATTTGTAGTTCCTCATGGTTGTTCCCCTGAGTTCTGACTTTGTAGATATATACCTGTCAAAAACAAAATTGACCGTTGCACTGCCAGCCACATAAGTATCCAATCCGTCTAACTGGTCTTTAATCAGTTTTTCCTCCCTCTCACGCAGTTCCATAATATCTTTAGAGTAAATGCTCCGGCGTTTTCCTTCCGGATCGGTATAAGTATAAACATACTTGCCATCGCAACTGCGCTGAGTTTCACCCTTCCTTAAAACCCTCCCTTTATTATCCTTTCTTGATTTTGTCATCTCTGCTCCTTTCTCAAGGAAAGAGATTTCGTACTAACTACTTATCGGTTCTTCCATTGCATACTGCAAATCAATCCCCTTTTGTAGCACCTGCGTTATGGTCATGTCATGTTTGGACGCATATTCCCTGAGTTTTGCGGCTTCTTCCTCTGTCAGCTTCAACCCGATAAGGCTTTTTTTCGGATTGTCAGACTTTGGTCTGCCTGTCCTCGCCACAATATACACCTCCATCCATTTCATAATCATTATACTTTCAGTTTAACCAAAAGTCAACACTTATTTTCGGTTATACGAAAAATCTTTCTGCTTTGCATATACGCATCTTGACTATTTCACACGAAATGATTCTAAATACTGGTCAAACGTATCTAAATCAACCAATACCATTCTATCAATTTTCAATATTGCGCCTGCATCTTTCGCCAAAGACTGAAATTTATTCATTCCCATGCTGTACATTTCTGCGCCTTCTTTATATCTGACTAACCTCTTTTTGTTAATCGCCTTCGGTATTCTCTGCATCAAAAATATCCTCCTAATTCTTTGCACAGCTTTATCTGCTAATAAACAGGCAGAATACGCTTCTTCCCATTTATTAGCAGATAAAAACTGCAATACAGGTGGCGGCTCATTACGCCGCCCACATCGGTCTTGCACCGTCATTTCATTGACCGAGCTGCGGCTTCCCCACAGCCCGGAAGTATCATTATCACAGATATGCTTCATCGCCCCATGTAACTGCTACATATTTTGCCCGATCTCACTCGCTCCTTACCTTTGCTTCAATGTCCTGCTTCAACATTTCCTCACGTTTCACCCTGTTATAAATCAGGGCAGGTACGTCATGGCGCATCTGCTTAGTGGCTCTGCATATCCTCACGTCCTGTATGCAATACAGTATTCAGTTGTCAAGGTTCATGTACGCATACCCCGGTCAGACAGCGGAAAGGGACACCGCCGACTTTTTGTTATGCGACTTCAAAAGCCAATATCTTTGTAATCAGCTTCGTTTCCAATCTGCGACGCAAG
>CAJTNC010000048.1 GCA_910577955.1 uncultured Lachnospiraceae bacterium | reverse complement strand
ACAAGAGCAATGTATATATTGATGTGGTTGATAAAGGGAAAGGGATTGAACAGGAATTTGCATCGAATGTGTTTGACAGGCTCTATACAATGGAAGATTCCAGAAACAGGGAAATACAAGGGAACGGATTAGGCTTAACGATTGCGAAGAATCTTGCAAAGCAATTAGAGGGCGATATATTTTTAGACAGCATACCGAATGTCAAAACAACTTTTACAGTAAAGTTGAAAAAAATAACTTATTAAATTCCCTGCGAAACACCCTGCGGGTATCCCTTTATGCCCAAAAAGCATGGGCAGGAATAATGAAAGAAATTCGTAAGAATTAGTCAAGAGTTTTGAAAATCTATATCGCTATAATGATATTCATAAAACACCTTTGGGCGTATTGCTACGTCCGAGAAAGGCGTTACTAAGGAAAGGAGGCAAAAAATGTCTTATATTTTGCAAACAAGCCATCTAAGCAAAACGATAGATGGGAAACAGTTAGTCACAGATGTGAATATCCATGTAAAGAAAGGTGAGGTATATGGATTTTTAGGACCGAACGGGGCAGGAAAAACCACGGTGATGAAGATGCTTACCAACCTTTGGAAACCGACAAGCGGCACGGTTGCGCTGTTTGGGAAAGCATTGGAAAAAACTTCTTACGAGGTGCTGAAGCGTATGGGAAGTATCATTGAATTTCCTACATTTTATGACCATATGAGCGGAAAGGACAACTTACAGCTTCATTGTGAGTATATGGGGTATTACAACAAGGGCAGCGTGGAGGAAGCTCTTCAGATGCTTGGGCTTTCTGATGCGGCGGATAAGCCTGCGGGCAGCTATTCTTTAGGAATGAAGCAGCGTCTGGGGATTGCCCGTGCCATATTGTGCAAGCCAGAGTTAGTTATCCTTGACGAGCCGACAAACGGTTTAGACCCCGCAGGAATGAAGCAAATCAGAGATTTGTTTCGGATGCTATGTACCGAGTATGGCATGACGCTTATGATATCCAGTCATCTTCTCCCAGAGATAGAAAGTATTGCCGATACGGTTGGCGTTATCCATCATGGAAAGATGATGAAAGAAATATCCATGAAAGAAATTGCAGAAACAAATACGGCGTATATTGAACTTGCCGTAGAGGATACAAAGAAAGCGGCGTATGTTTTAGCTGAAAAAATGCAGTTAAGTAATTTTAAAATCGTAAACGATTCGGGGATTCGTATTTATGAGCAGGGTGTCACCACACAAAAGATTTCGAGGGAATTGATGGCAAATGATGTAGAGATTGCTTCCATCAGCCAACATACCGAAACATTGGAGGACTATTTCTTAAAAATCACATCGGAGGTGGGAAAATCATGTTAAAGCTTGTCAGACTTGAATGGAAAAAGAATAATATCGGGAAATATTTAGGGGGCGTAATCATTATGGCGGCTCTGCTTGGCTTATTTGTCTTTGCGTTAGCGTTTTTGGGCATTGCCAACGACCCAGACGGGACACTGGATGCTGCGCCTGGGACAGATGTAATCTCCGCTCCTATCGAATTATTTACCAGCATGGCTTTTCTTATTTACACCAGTGTAATGTTGGCATCCTTTATTGTAAGCGCATACAAAAACAAGACCATGAATCTGATGTTTTCCTACCCTATTAAGCGGCAGAAAATCTTAGCTTCCCAAATGATTGCGGTCTGGACTTTTAATTTTGCCGCACTCATTTTAACAAAACTGGCGATTTATATGTGCGTGTTCTTTGGGGCAAAATTTATGCAGTCATCCTTTGCTGTTGATTTTTCAATAGGCAGCCTGTCATTTTATATACAACTGATACTAAAATCAGTGGTAATCGTCAGCATGAGCTTTATTGCCCTGTTTGTCGGGATGGCTTTAAAATCTTCAAAAGCAACGATTGTCACTTCATTTTTGCTGATTTTTCTCACACAGGCGAACATTGGCGATTTCACAATGGCAGGCAACGCAGTATTTCCCATTATTTTGACGGCTATTTCTTTGCTTTTTGCCGCTTTGTCAATCGTAAATGTGGAAAGCAAAGATTTAATGTAGGGGGCGGGGTTATGAATATGAAAAGAATACTGTTAGCGGGGATTTTAGTGATAGCTTTTGGCATATGCGGATGCGGGAATAAAGAAAAAATAGATTCTAACGAGGAATTTTCGGCGGAAGGTATTTCAGAAATTGTATTGGATATTTCCTCTTGGAATTTAAAAGTGATGGCTTCCAGCGATGACAAAGTACACATAGCCTGCGAGGGAAAAGTCGAAGATGACCGTGATATGCAGGTTGTGCAGAAAGATGGAAAACTAATGGTACAGCAGGATGATGATACGGACAAAAATCTGGCGGAGCAATTCTCATTTGGCGAAGCAGGGAAGATAATATTGTATATTCCTAAAGATAATGCTTTTTCCTTAGCCATTAACAATGGTTCGGGAGAGATGGAGTTGGAAGCGGTCAGCATTTCCACTTTGTCCTTGAACAACCAGTCTGGCTATATAACGATGTCTGATTTCATAGCTGAAAGCGCAAAAATAAAATCTCTTTCAGGCGATATTAAAATAACAGACGCTTCATGCACGGATTCTAATATCAATACAGAATCCGCATATGTTACCATGAAAAATACAGTTATTGGAAAGACCGCTGTTTCGACAGATTCTGGCGAAGTGAATATAAGCAACATAAACGGCTATGATTCCCTGTCTGTAGAAACAGGTTCGGGAGATATATCATTGACCCATGAAGCGATGCCAGATAATTTATCCTGCCATATATCCAGTGGTTCGGACGATGTAACCGTACAGCTTAAAAATGCGGAATTCAGTACCGATACGGACGGATGCAAGGATGGGAGCATCGGAAAGGGAGAAAACAGTTTATCTATCATGAGCAACAGCGGAACAGTAATTGTAAAATAGTTTTGGAGTGTAGAAAGATATGGAACAGTATCATTGGATATTTTGCCCTATATGCGATAATAAGACACGCATGAAAATAAGGGAAGATACAGAAATAAAGAACTTCCCTCTGTATTGCCCGAAATGCAGGCAAGAAAGTTTAATCAATGTAAAATCATTAAAAGTAGTTGTTATGAAAGAGCCAGACGCACAGACGCAGAGCCGATGAAATTGTGAAATAAAATCACAGTTTGTCGGCTTTGTTTTATTTCATAAGGTTTTAAGGCGAACGCCCACCATATAAAAAAACGGTGTATTGGTGGGCGGTTATGCTATGCCCGAAAAGACTTAACAGACACTCTCCAGACCTGTTTTTGAAGTTTGGAGGGTTTTTTATGTTCTTTTTTCGGGCAGTAATCCATCTGCTCATGCAATGCAGAATTTATACATACATAGCATATCGGGGATTGGCAGGAAGCCAGTTAAAAAAATCCCTGCTTATGCAACGCTACTTCTCACCATGAAACCAGAAGTAGAATCTCCACTTAACAGAATATGTATCTCCTATAACCGTAGAGGTCACAGAGCCTTTGCGGTTTTTCTTTTGTCGTTTTTTATCAGATTATGCCACAGGGCTGTTTCCGCTGTTGGCTGTCGTTCGCCGCCTTCCCAATCTGGATTTTTTACATTTTCAAAAATTCAGATTGGAGGAAATAAGGAATGGCATATAACCACGGACGTGAGGACAGGAAATGGCGTATCTGGAAAGAAGCCGAGGAAAAAGTGCTGCGTGAGCATGGCGTTGATGAAGCGGTCATTGAGCAAATCCGCATGGATGACAGGGCAGACTTTAATTCCAACAGGCGGTTTTACCGATGGACGAGCGACTTCGGCGAATACCTTGAGGGCATGGCGGACAGGGAGAAGCAGGCGGAGGTAAGGTCTGTTTCTGATTTACTGGACGAGATTGAGGACGAAAC
>CAJTNC010000047.1 GCA_910577955.1 uncultured Lachnospiraceae bacterium | reverse complement strand
AGGCAACATATATAAAGCCGATGTAAACGAAGTAAAGGAGTTGATGCAAAAGGTATGGCATACACAAAAATCCATGCTATCACGGCAACCGTCCATAAAGCAGTAGACTATATTTGCAACCCCGACAAAACCGATGAGGGCATACTGATTTCTTCTTATGGGTGCAGCCCCGAAACCGCCGCATATGATTTTAAATTTGCGCTGTCAAAAACCAAACAATCCGATCCAAATAAAGCCTACCACCTGATACAGTCTTTTCTTCCCGGCGAGGTTTCTTATAAGGAAGCCCACCAGATAGGTGTGGAGCTTGCAGACAAACTTTTAGAAGGAAAATACTCTTACGTTGTCAGCACCCATATAGATAAAGGACATGTCCACAACCACATCATTTTTTGCGCCGCTGATAACATCAACCATGAGAAATATCATGACTGCAAAAAGACCTATTACAACATCCGTAACCTAAGTGATGACCTCTGCCGGGAGCATGAACTTTCTGTCATCACTCCGGGAGAAAAGCGGGGCAAAACTTACAAGGAATGGCAGGCTGGCAAAAACGGTTCTGCATGGAAAGAACAGTTAAAAGCCGACATTGATGAAGCCATAAAAAACACCGCAACTTACGAGGACTGCATTGAGCTGATCCGGGCGAAAGGCTACGAAGTCAAAGGCGAGGACTTCGGGGAAAAGGCACACAAATTTATCTCATTCCGTCCTCTGGACAGGGAGCGTGTTGTCCGTGGAAGTGCAAAGTCTTTAGGTACGGAGTATACCAAAGAACGGATCAAGGAACGCATTGAAGAAAAGGCACTTGTAAAAGATAAAAAACGTGTGCCATTCCCGACCAGAAAGAAACCCATTGTCAAAGATTATTCAAAGAAAAATCTCATTGACACCACCGAGGATAAGTTTGCACAAAGCCCCGGCTTGAAACATTGGGCAGATATTCAAAATCTTAAAATAGCCGCCGCAAGCTACAGTCAGACAGGCTCTATTGCAGAGCTTGAAAAGCAGATTGCAGCCAAGTCCACACTGGCAAAAACAGCCCGTGAAAGCCTTGTGGAAACCGAGCGCCAGCTAAAGGATTTAGGGCAGGTTTTGAAATATGCGGAGCAGTACAAAACCAACCATATCTATCAAGTGCGCTACCAAAAATCCAAGGACAAAGATGCTTATCTGCGCCGCCATGAAACCGAACTTATCCTCCATGACGGTGCGCAAAATATACTGAAACGACTGGGCATCAATCCGAAGGAGATTAATGTTGAAAAACTCCGCAGCGATTACAATACACTCTATTCCAAAAAGCAGACATTACTGAAAACCTATAAGTCTGCCGAGAAAGAAGCCGCTGACCTGAACCGGAAACTGGATAACCTTAACCAATATCTTGACCTCAATCCAGAACAGCAAGTTACCGACAAAAGGATAGACAAAAATACGCAATCCCTCTAAATTCGACATAAAAAAAGGTGTATCGTTTAGAAGCTCTCACTTCATCACGATACACCTTTTATTGTGGGGCAATACGCCGATACGTTTCTTTGTACACTTTCGTACTTTCTTATGTCCTTTTATCATAATACTCTCCATTTGCATAACAAAACTATTGACATATTCCCATATCAATCAACAGTTTTTCCACTACTGTTTCTTCCCATATATTTAAAGGCATACTGCAATCACTCTTTTAATGATACGCAGTACGCCTTTTAAAATATAGGCTTTTCTTTTACTGTCTTTAATCACGTCAGGTTGTCACAGAAATTTCTTAAATGCTGTCATCTTTATACCTTTACATCAAATCCGTTCAGGACTTCCATGCCAACGATACCGTTTACGTCATCCCCAAAGAATATTGCCTGCTTGCCTTATTCCTTTTTATCGCTTCCCGCATTCCCATCGTTGTTAAAGAAGCGATCCACTTCCTTCTTGATTAATTCTGGTGAAAGTGATTTAGACAAGTATCCCTGTGGCTTATGTTGTATCACTTTTTTGACACTTTCCCTATCTACCCTGCTGGTCAAAAAAATAATTGGAATATTCGCAAATTCCTTCTCAGAACGAATCATTTCCAAAATTTGATCTCCACTGCACACGGGCATCTCATAATCCAATAAAACCAAATCCGGTCTACTTAATGTAATACTTCTGATAGCAGATAATCCTGATGTTGCCGTCATCACCTCATAGTCCTTTTCTAACAGCTGCTGCAGCAACTTCAACATAAATTCCGAATCATCAACCAAAAGCACCTTTTTCTTTTCGCTTGCCGCAGCTCTTTCTGCCTTGTTCTGACTCAGGTACTTCTCAACCTTATTCATAGCATTTTCTATAATGATAGAAGCCCCTCTCTCGCCCTCAAATGTATCCGATGTCATCATACAGTATGCAAAATATCCCTTTCCAGTATCAAACAACAGGCTGCACTGCGGTTTATTTTTCTCAAATATCCTGTGAAACTGTTCATAATTCAGCAGTTGTTCTTCCTTTACCTCAACATCCGCCAAAGACGGAAAATGCTCCTTGATGTATTCTATCAGCTGTCGTGCCGTATATCTTGCCGCATTCATCATCATAGCATCTATAGCCTTGGCTTTTGCGTCTATTACGCCGCCAATGGTACTGACAATTAATTGTTCTTCAAAAATAAGAAAGAACTCCCATCTCTTTTTTTCTGCAGTTTCATAAATCAGGCGGTAATAAATTCCGTTCCCGAAT
Organism: uncultured Lachnospiraceae bacterium; assembly: GCA_910577955.1. Taxonomy (GTDB): domain Bacteria; phylum Bacillota; class Clostridia; order Lachnospirales; family Lachnospiraceae; genus 1XD8-76. The sequence goes on along the minus strand of CAJTNC010000047.1, from coordinate 1,750 downwards.
TTCTCACCACCATAACAATTGCTAATCTGTTGAGCATTTAGCAGAAACATATTATGTAATTGGCTGACGATTACCTGTCCCAACACTGCTTGTTCTTCCTCTGGCAGAAGTCTTTCCCATCGTTCCGGAACCGTTCCACTTACGATAGCCTGATCTTCTACCAAAGCATGCCCGACCAGCCACCCTGCACATACACCTAGAAAATGCTCAATCGCATTCTCCGAATAGTCCATCTGCTCCAATTCCCTTTCAAGTGCCGGCAGCGTTGTTTCGCGAAAATTTCTGTGCAGGCGTGCATGCGTTGCAAGCCCTATATAGCCAATAGATGCCATATACTCTTCCTCATCTTGGAAATGCTTAAGGGCATGATCCTTAAAATATTTCACTGCTTCCTGACAAACCCACTGGCTTTTCTCCTCCTGTTGTCTAAAATCAAACAATCTGCCAAGAATCCTGAACAGCTTTTTATGCTCTTTGTCAATAACCTCCACTCCGATTTCATATCGCTTGTTCCAAACCAGCTTATCTCCCATATTCTATCCTCCACTTTATTTTAGTAAATAATTTATTCTATTTCACATATTTTTAAGCAAATAAATAGAAACCTTTTTTAATTATATCATAAAACAACATCTTTACCCCCCCATTTTTCGCATATTCATCCTTTTTTTTCGCAAAAGGATTATTGTATCACACCTTTACGATAAACGCATGAATAAACATTTTTTAACAATGAAGCAAAACCAGAGTAAGTATGCAGAAATATTTTTGAAATTGCGTTAGCGTGTCACACCACCATAAAAAAGCAATTTACATTTTCTCAAAAATAGTGTATAATTATTTCTTTAGACAGCATTCGTGCCAACACCAATATCTGAAAAAGGATATCAGTAGTAGATCAGAAAAACCTGCTAACACCAAGAATGCTTTAAATCTGGAGGCAGCAAACCCATATGAAACTTGTAATCTGTGACGACAACCTAAAAGACCTGAACGAATTAGAAGGTCTGCTTATTAAATATGGAAATCACCGATCTGATATTTGTCTTGAATTAGAAAAATTTTCTGACGTCTCCACACTATTGCAAAAATTACAGCATAATGAAACGGCAGATATTTATATCTTAGATATTATCATGTCACAAATAACAGGAATCGACCTTGGATATGAAATCAGAAAAAACAATGCCCTAAGTATAATTATCTATATTAGTACATCCGACGCTTTTGCTATGGATGCCTATAATATCCACGCCCTAAGATATTTGCTAAAGCCAATTAAAGAAAATAATCTTTTTGAGGCACTGGATTACACTCTATCCCACATAGATGCTAGAAATGACTCCGTCTATGTGGTAAAAACAAATGCAGGGCTAGAATCTATTTTGTATTCTCAAATCGAATATATAGAAAATTTTTCCCGCAAACTGAAAATCCATCTGACAAACGGGGAAATAGTAACAAGCATTTATATTCGGGAATCTTTTGAAAAGGAGATAGAAGAACTTATAAATTCCAAAAAATTTGTCTATGTTCATAAGTCATTCCTAATAAACATGAACTATGTAAGAACAGTGCTTCAACATACAGTAGTAATGGACAGCGGCATAAGCATTCCCATCAGCAAAAAAAAATATTCGGAAGTAAAAAAAGAATATCTTTTGTACATCTCAAATGAGGCTGTAAATTTTTCTGTGTCCATGGAGGAAAAATCCTTCCGGTAAGATTCAGATATGTACAACGGGCTGTC
>CAJTNC010000046.1 GCA_910577955.1 uncultured Lachnospiraceae bacterium | reverse complement strand
GTGGTTCGGGGCGTGGCACGCACAGCGCCTTTTTCCCCATGGAGCTTCGGATACTATCTCAGCCAAGCTCTGCCGCTGATCTGCCTGGGAGAATTGTTTTTCCTTGCGTTCTTCTTCTCCAAGGAGGAGCGTCTGCTCCGGCCCTTGACCCAAGCCACCCCAATCAGGCAGCGGCGGTATGCGGCTCTGCGGTGTGGAGCGGTGCTGACAGCGACAGCTATTCTCTGTCTGTGTCTTGCAGCCCTGGCGGTTGGATTCTATGTGTCGCTGTTTGGGTGGGTGGATTATGGGGAACTGATTTTACCCGCTCTATTGACCCTGATCCCGCCCATTGTCTTTTGCCTGGGGGCAGGAATGATGTTGAGCCGCTTCAACCATACTCTGATCTACGCTCTTATGGCGGCAGTAATTTTATTGACTGTGCTGCCCCTGCCCCCGGCAATCAATTTTTCGTTGAGCGGTTTCTTCTCTCAATTTCCTTTGACGATTGAAAAATTAGACCCAGCATTTCATGTTCCGGGATGGCTTGCGGTACATCAAATTATCTTAACCGCCCTGGGGACTTTTTTGCTGTTCATGTACCGAGAAATGGCAGCTGCCAAACTATGTGACAAGGCATAACAACAAGACCTGTTACTGCATCTTCTTCGCAACACTCAACGGCAACAATCTCTATGGATCAGTCGTTCTGTGGATAATAATGTGTAACGTTGAAAAACCATAAAACTGCAAGCTGTGCGTTCCATTCGGCGTGGAGCGCACAGTTTTTCTCACTTATTTGTGGCGAATGCCCTATCAAATTTCCCATAACAGAAGACAAGGAAATAGAGACTTTGAATTACTTGACAGGTGCAATTTTCTCCCTAAACTATTGTTGCTTTTATTCAACCATTACATGGAGCCAATACTTATTTACAAAATTAGGTTGATTTTAGCTAAAAAATTGATATAAAATATTAGGTAAGTATTTTATACAACTGTTTAGAGGTATACAACATGAAGATTGATATTGAAAAAACACTATCAATTTCTAAAGTGAATCAAAATTTTTCCTTTGCGGCAAGGATGACTGAGGAACACGGCCTGATTACCATTCTAAAGAATAACAAGCCCAAGTTTGTCCTCATGACCTTCAAGGAGTTTGAGAAACACGAAAAGGAAAAAGGAATGTAAACATTATGCGAAAGAAAATTTCCATCTTCTCGTTTTTCTCAGGAATCGGGATTTTAGATTTAGCATTTGAAAAAAACGGATATACCATAGTATTTGTTAACGAATATGATAATCTTTTTATGGAGTCGTATCAATACGCGAGAGAGCAAATGAATCGACATACTCCGATATATGGATATCATAATGATAGTGCGGAACGTTATGCAAAACGACGTGGAAAAAGAAATCTCATCAATCTTGTCGCACGAGAACATGAGAAAGGAAACTTGGTCGGTTTTATTGGTGGCCCCCCATGTCCGGATTTTTCAGTCGCTGGGAAAAATGCTGGTGCCAATGGCGAAAACGGCCGATTAACTAAAGTCTATTTTGATATCATTTGCCGATGTCGTCCTGATTTTTTTCTGTTCGAAAATGTCAAGGGTTTAGTAAAAACAGAGAAGCACCGTGCTTTCTATAATGAAATGATGATGAAAGTTCAGGCTAATGACTATGTTATGGCTGAAAAAGTTCTCAATGCGCTTGAGTATGGTGTTCCACAATTCAGAGAGCGTGTGTTTATGGTTGGCATTCACAAAGGGCTTTATCAGAATGAACCCAATACACTGATATTCGAATGGGACAAACATTCTCTTTTCGATACTGAGGACGTTCTAACGAGAGCGTGGCCAAAAGAAAGAGAATTTATGGTAAATAGCCCATATGCGTTTCCTGCTAAAGGAATTCTAAAAAAATTGACAGTTGAGTATTGGTTTAATAAAAACGATGTTGAAAACCATCCAAATGGAAAGGATATATTCCAAGTGAAAAGGGGACGAGAAAAAATTGAAACTATCGCAGAAGGCGATACAAGTGGCAAGTCATTTAAACGACTACACCGTTGGAGATACTCTCCAACAGCTGCATATGGGCACAACGAAGTGCATCTTCATCCTTATAAGAAACGGCGTATATCTGTTGCGGAAGCGATGGCTGTTCAATCTTTACCAAAAGAATTTGTCGTATTACCAACTCTTTCGCTCTCAAGAAAGTTTAAAATGATAGGTAATGGTGTTCCATATTTAATGGCTGCAGCAATTGCGAAAACATTGAAGGAGATTTTAGAAGATATTCGGGAGGATAATTTATGAGAAAGATTGTGATTGATCCACGTGTTATAAAACATTTGGGCCGAGATCTTATAACATCGCCCGAAGTTGCTGTAATCGAATTGCTCAAAAACTCGATTGATGCAAAGGCAAAGAATATCAACTTACGTTTGTATAATGGTTTATCTTGCAACGAACTTTTTCCGGCACATGTTAGAGACATTATTCCTAAGCAATATCATCACTCACCAATGTTAATTGTTGAAGATGATGGATGCGGTATGAATGATGCCACCCTTGATGATGGTTTTCTGAAGATTGCTACAGACATTAAGTCCAATGAGGAAGGTACTCTTGGTGAAAAAGGTATTGGTCGACTTGCAACGCAAAGGCTCGGAACAGCATTACTTGTAGAAACTTCTTCTGATAAAGAAAACCACACTTCGTATGTTTTTATTGATTGGAATGATGTAATCAATGGAACGGAGGAAGTACCAAGTTTTGAAGGTCCTGTTACGTCTCATCATACTCGCTTGATTATCTTTAATGTGAACTTAGAGGACTTTATTGACAACGCTATGCAGTTCGAACAGCTTTCGCTGGATACCACCGTATTCCAAGTTCAGATCAACCGTGAGCTTAAGTCGGCGCTTAATTTTTTAATCACACCATTTGCTAATCCGCAGGGCATATTACCCATGCCGCAAATTAGATTCTATTTTGATAACCACGAAGTCGACATCGCTTTTCCGTACGATACCCTTATTTTGGCAGAATCTATTCACAGTTTCCGATTTGAGCCAACAAAAGATGGTGTGTTGAGCTATGGCTTGGACATAAAACCATGGTTTATTGAACGTGTCCATCGGGCCTTAGTAAAGGCAGAGGCATTTACCCGTTTAAAAAAGTCACATAGCTTTTACCGCGACATACTGGAACGCAACTCTACAAGAATCGAAAATACACTCAAAGCCTATGCGACAAAAGAAGAGTTGGTTTCCTTGTTTTATGACATTCTCAGTGATTTCTATGCTGTTGCAGAGGATGATTATAAGAAAGCGCTTTTCGATTCATTTATTGAAAAAAAGCGCTTGCTGCGATTGATGAGCTTTTAAAAATAACGCCAATTATAGGCTCAATTTACAGTTTTAAACAGGGAGCCGCAATTGGCGATAAGATAATTATTGATGCCGCCTACGAGTTGGGACAGACAAACAGACGGTATTCTCTGAAAGATCTAAAATACTTTCTGGAGGACTATAACGGAATCAAATTATACCGAGATGTATTTCGTATTGGCTTTTTAGGAAACAAAGAGAGCGACTGGATTAAACTTCAACAATTCAGAACAAAAGGTCAGCAGTGGTACCGATTTGACCTTGGCAATACTGTCGGATATGTCTCCTTGTCTGACGTGGGCCAGAGGCATATCCAAGAGATTAGTTCCCGCTTAGACATTAGTGCGAATGAAACATCTGAAGCATTCAAACTTCTCATAAATGTTGTATTTAATTATCTCTTCTACACTCTAAATCGAAAAGCAAACGACCTGATAAAAACAATTCTAGCCGAGGAAGGGTTGTTAGAAGAAAACCTCTCAAAACGTGTTAAGAAAAATGATGCTGCACTTCGTGAGATGATACAGCGTAACAAGCGTATGCAGAAGGCGCTGGCAGATGTGTCTGAACATTTGCAGCGTGGAACTCAGATAAGTGGAACGGACCAAGTTGCGCTACCACAACAAAGCTATGCATTTCTTACGGATACATTTAAAAAACTTGATGCCGATATTAAAGCAGATTCTTCTGTTCAAGAGTCTACAGCTGTGCTTCTTTCGGAAGCTGATGCACAGTTAAAAGCTATTGAAGTTGAGTCCTATAATAACTATAAGCTTATGGCCAACGGACTCATTACAGAGACAATCACGCACGAACTTCACTCATTAAGTAAAACAGGTATTGCACCGGATGCAAGCGAGCATTTTGATTTCTTAAAAGATTACTTTGTCCGGAGCAGCAGTGTAAGGACTTATAATCAACATGTTGTCCCCATCAAAAACAGCTATGGTAACATCTCGGGAAAGCTCAATCAAATCGGAAGTCTTTATTCTTTTCTAGAAACTACTTTTATTAAAAAAGGCACTTATGATGAGTTTATTCATGAATACATCGAAGATGTGATAATGAATATTAGGAAGAATCGTAAGCGTCAAACCTTCCCTCCACAAGAAAACTCTAAGCCAGGTTTTCACCTGGCTTAGAGCAAAAAAGATTATACTTTGCAGACAGCAGGAGCGTTCCAGGGCAGCAGAAGCCAAGCATTTTGTGACTGGGCCAAGTCCATCTCCCCAGCAGAGGATAAGAGCCACGTTAAGTAGCGGTACGGGTCTAACCCATTCTCTGTGGCGGTCTGGATGAGGGAGAAGATTACCGCGCTGCTTTTTGCACCGCTGGGTGTATTGGCAAACAGGAAATTCTTTCGGTCAATGACAAAAGGCTTAATGCTGCGCTCAGCCCGGTTGTTGCTCAGCTCCAGCCTGCCGTCTTTCAAATAATTGAGCAAATAGGGCCATTGCTCCTTGAGATAGGACAGTGCCTTGCCCAAAGTGGATTT
>CAJTNC010000045.1 GCA_910577955.1 uncultured Lachnospiraceae bacterium | reverse complement strand
AGCTCGAAAACACCTCGCTAACTGCCGACGGTCTCGCAGCGCCTGCTTATGGATACGTAAATTTTATACAAACTATACTGTAAAAAGAGGCGTTTTGCAATTACCTAGAATTGATTTCAAATAGGCGGGGAATGGGATATCAGAAATAGGAAGTGAAAGGTGACAGTATGGAAAATGAAAAAATATATCAGATGGATTTTTCAAAAGTGTATCCTCTTCTTGTGAGTAAGGCCGAGAAAAAGGGAAGAACGAGGGAGGAAGTGGACGAGGTGACTCGATGGCTTACGGGGTACACGCAGGAGGAACTTGCGGAAATGCTGGAGAGACCGGTTCCTTACGGCGATTTCTTCCGAAATGCACCGGAATTGAATGAAAACAGAAAGATGATCAAAGGGGTGGTCTGCGGCATCCGGGTGGAGGATATTAAAGAGCCTCTGATGCGGGAAATACGCTATCTGGACAAACTGGTTGACGAACTCGCCAAAGGGAAAGCTATGGAGAAAATTCTTCGCAAATAGAAGCCGGAGACATTTTCGACATATGAGAGTTGTGGTATCTGACATCCTGCGTCACATCCTCCGAAAACCAGTCCGGCATCCGAAAGGCATTTGCGGCTTCTTCGGTGGGAAATTCGATTTCCGCTAAAAGAAGCGGTGCGAAAGGAGGCGCAAATTCATCCAGCTCAACGGTGAGCGAAGCGCCGCCTAAAAGCGACAGGCATTCCGGATTGATTTCTTCGGATGACAGCGGGATCAGATACCTCTTTTTGGATATGACATTACCGTCAGTCTTTGGCAGCAGGTGTTCGTAGGCTTCTTTTGTCAAAGGCAGATTATATTCTTCTCTGCTCATCATGCCGCTTCCTTTGTAAGTCATATAGTATTCATCATTCTGTCTGCGGATACGAACGACAGGGCTTGTGCAGAGGTAGCCCTGCTCGATCAGACAGTAAGGACAGGTGTCTAAATTTTCCGGAATTTCTTTTAATAAAAACTTGCGTTCAATTTCCATGAGGAGCCTCCTTTGGCGCTTATATTTTTTAGTATAACCTATTTTTCATGAGTGGGCAATGTTGGAAAATTTTAACAAATTTTTCACACCAAATTCATTGGATAAATTTTGAGAAGATGGTACACTAAACATAATGAAAAACAAGGAAAGGAAAAGAAAATGAACGATATTTGCGTATTTTTGGGGGAAGGTTATGAGGAGATAGAAGCGCTCACTGTGGTGGATATACTGAGGCGGGCGTCGATTCCGGTAAAAACAGTTTCGATCACAGGGGCGCGGGAAGTCACCGGCTCCCATCAGATTACCGTGAAAATGGACGAGCTTCTGTCAGAAATTGATTTTGACAAGGTGGAGATGATCGTGCTGCCGGGCGGCATGCCGGGGACGAAGAATCTGGAAGCCTGTGAAGTGCTGATGGAGCAGGTCGACGCGTTTGTAAAAGCGGACAGACCTGTCAGCGCAATCTGTGCGGCGCCGAGCATTTTGGGGCACAGAGGCCACTTAAAGGGCAGAAAGGCCTGTTGCTTCCCTTCCTTTGAGGAACATCTGGAGGGAGCGGAAGTGTTGGAGGAGGCCAGCGTTGTCTCCGGCAGCATTACGACGGGACGCGGCATGGGAACGGCAATTCCCTTTGCGCTCTCTATTCTGGAGCGGTATCAGGGGGCGGAAGCGGCGCAGGCTATGGCGGAGAAGATAGTTTATCAGAGGTGACGTATGAATATTTTATTTTTTCTAAAGCCTAAGGGCGAATGTATCTATGTATATGACGATGATTCCCTGCGGGACGTACTGGATGTGATGGAGAAGAACAGATATGCTTCAATACCGATGATTTCCAGAACGACGGGAGCTTACAGAGGAACGATCACAGAAGGTGATCTGCTTTGGTATATCAAAAACAGCTGTGACTTGAGCCTACATAATGCGGAGGAGGTCCGTATGAAGGATATACGGCGGTATAGGGATAACCAGCCGGTGAACGCGGGAGCAAAGATGGAAGACCTCATTTCCAAAGTGGTGCAGCAGAATTTTGTGCCAGTGATCGACGGACAGAAATGCTTTATCGGGATCATCACGAGAAAAAATGTGATTGAATATTTATGTGAAAAGAAAGAGAAACAATAATACCATTCATTACCAACATATTTTAAAAAAGGCTGTCAATAATAACTACAGGATAAGTCGCAAGGGCTTATCTGCAAATAGAAAACAGTACGAAAAATATGGAGGTATGAAAAAATGGCTAATAGCAAAAATTCTTCTACTATGGCAGTACCTGAAGCAAAGGCTGCTATGGACCGTTTCAAAACGGAAGTTGCATCTGAGATGGGAATCAACCTGAAAGAGGGTTATAACGGCGACTTAACTTCTCGTGAAGCCGGTTCCATCGGTGGTGAAATGGTTAAGAGAATGGTAAAGAACTACGAGCAGAATCTGAAATAAGCATCGCTCGCAGGTGAAAACTAAAAAAGGGCTGTCTCACAGTGTGGGGCAGCTCTTTTTTGTCCGCTTAAAGCCTATCAGAGCCACTTTTCAGAAGGGCGTGAATGTTGACAAAGCAATTTTTGCTATGATAGAATGATATTATTCTGTAGCCGCTGTGAAGTAGGAAAAATGGAGGCAGTCAGGCGGTTATATTAAAAAATCATATGGACGAAAAGGAGTAGCGGCATGAAAAAGTGGAGATGGAATGTGTTGTCGATGCTGGCGGCAGCAGTGGCGGTGCTGATGACTGCGAGACTGGATGTCTCGGCGGCAGGGGTCAGGGATGTATTTGATGCGGAGTATTACGCAAATTCTTACGCTGACCTGAAAGCGGTTTACGGCACGGATGAGGAGGCTTTGTTTCAGCATTATATAACGGTAGGAATCACAGAAGGCCGGGTTGCGAGTCCTGTTTTTGATATTGTGGCATATCGTAACGGCTATCCGGATCTGCAGGCGGTTTTCGGAGATAACTGGGACGCCTATGCGGATCATTATCTCACCGCAGGAAAAGCTGAGGGAAGAACCATCGGCGTGAGTGCCGGTGCGGAACAAAACAACAATGGGCAGACAGCGGCAGGGGATAGCATATATAATGCGATGATAGCTCAAAAAGCGGCATTCCCCGAGGGGATGCACTGGGATAACGGCAATTTCTATGCATGGCACGGCGGGATTTACAGCGGCGGTTACGGCTGTGCAGGATTTGCGTTTGCGCTGAGCGATGCGGCTTTCGGCAATGCGCCGGCCAGAATGCATTATGACCCCAGTGCGGTTAGAGTGGGCGATATCGTGAGAATGAATGGCGATACGCATTCTGTGATCGTGTTGGAGGTGAACAGCGACCACGTGATCATTGCGGAAGGAAATTATAATTCTTCGATTCACTGGGGCAGGAAAATATCAAAAGCGGAGTTGGCAGCATCCACCGACAATATTATAACAAGATATTAAGAGGTAAACGATAAATACGGCGTCCGGCGGGGCGCCGCATTATTATGGAGGTAGAGACATGAACTATAAACGTATTTTTGTGATCGTGATCGATTCATTGGGAGTAGGGCAGATGCCGGATGGTCCGAAGTTTGGTGATATCGGTGTCAATACGTTGGGGCACATTTCGGAGGCGGTGGATCATTTTAGGATTCCGAATCTGCAGAAATTGGGAATCGCGAATCTGACGCCCCTCAAGCAGGTGGAGGCGTTGGATGAGCCTTTGGGATATCAGGCTATACTGCGGGAGACAAGCAACGGAAAGGATACCATGACCGGCCACTGGGAGATGATGGGCGTAAATACAAAGACGCCTTTCCAGACCTTTACGGAAACCGGTTTCCCGCAGGGGCTGATCGATGAGCTGGAGCGGCGTACGGGGCATAAAGTGATCGGCAACAAGAGCGCCAGCGGTACGGAGATCATCGAGGAGCTGGGAGAGGAGGAGATCGCTACGGGCCATATGATAGTCTATACGTCGGCGGATTCCGTCCTGCAGATCTGCGGGCAGGAGGAGACCTTTGACTTAAAGGAATTGTACCGCTGCTGTGAGATCGCCAGAGAGTTGACGCTCAAAGAAGAGTGGAAGGTGGGACGGGTTATCGCAAGACCTTACATCGGAAAAAAGAAAGGCGAGTTTGAGCGCACAAGCAACCGTCATGATTATGCCCTGAAACCACCTCATGACACGGTGATGAACGCCTTGAAAGATCAAGGGTTTGACGTGATCTCCGTGGGTAAGATCGTGGATATTTTCGACGGGGAAGGAATTACCGAAGCTCACAAGTCAAAGTCCTCCGTTCACGGTATGGAGCAGACCATCGAACTGACGGACAAAGATTTCACGGGACTGTGTTTTGTGAATCTGGTGGATTTTGATGCGAAATGGGGGCACAGGAGGAACCCGGAAGGATATCGGGATGAGTTGGAGAGGTTTGACGAGAAGCTGGGAATCTTTTTGGAAAAAATGCGGCCGGATGATCTGGTCATCATTTCCGCAGATCACGGTACGGATCCGACCTACACGGGAAGCGATCATACGAGGGAAAAAGTGCCGTTCCTTGCCTACGGGAAGTCCATGAAAGGAAACGGAAGACTGCCGGAGCAGGAGAGTTTCGCGGTGATCGGCGCTACGGTGGCCGACAACTTCGGGGTGGCGATGCCGGAGGAGGCCATCGGGGAATCGATGCTGCATTATCTTGTCTAGTTCGAAAATAATAGTCTAAAATATAAAAATAAATTTATAAGGCATTCTGCCGGAAAGTACCGGGGGAATGCCTTTTTTGTGTCCGTAAGCAGAGTAAAAGGAAAAAATTATGCTCTCTCCGTATCCAAAACTGACAATTCGCGAATGTTTACGGGGGGAGAAAGGATGTTAAATGAAAATGCCAATACTATATAGTATTTATTCCAAAGTATCGGAAGGAGGTACTGTATGGTCAGGTAAAGGCAGATGTACGTGAAATAATAAAGACATTGTGCAGGTATAAAAATGTGGAAATAATAGATGGAGCAGTGTGTGAGGATCATGTACATTTAAGTGTGGCAATTCCGCCGAAGTACAGTATATCAAATTTCATGAGATATCTGAAAGGAAAAAGTAGACCAATAATATATGACAGGCATCCATATCTACAAAGCAAATGGGAGAAAGAGTTTTGGGCGAGCAGTAATAATAGCCCTTTCGAGGGCTCACACCAAACCATCAGTTGAACTTTCAAATTTATACCGGCTGTATGAGGCATTGAAAGTAAATACAGAGAAGGATAGGGTTATGATAATTA
>CAJTNC010000044.1 GCA_910577955.1 uncultured Lachnospiraceae bacterium | reverse complement strand
CAGACACTAACTGCCAAATCCTATATTTAAATCAATGTGTTTTGCTCATCTCTAGTTTTTATGTGTAATTTAATTGCTTCCGTAATTAGTCCCGGCTTTTGCGGGGGCGTTCCCGCAAAGGGGATAAAATTCAGCGTCATACATACGCCAAATTTTCTTTCACGGCGACCACGATCTTCGTGTAAACATCCCCTGTGATTTCTTCGTCCATCAAAAGACTTCTGCACAATTTCTCAACCGCCGCATACCCTTGCTTTTTTGCTTCCTGCCCGATAGAAATACTGATCGTACCGCTCTTTATATATTTAACGACAAAGTCCGTCAGATCGTGCCCCACAAGCTTTATCTTTCCGGAATAACCCAGATCCTCCACCGCCTGCGCCACATTCGCCACAATGCCGTTAGACGCATAAATTGCATCTACCCTTTCCCCCTGAATCAGTGCTCTCGCCTTATCATAAGCCTGCTCACCTTCCTGTGCACAGCTGAAAACACCTATCAGTTTCATATCTTTCCGACTGGCATCCAACACTTCCCGGAATCCTATATATCTGTTATACAGGGCGCTCATCCCTTCAACGATAGGCAGAAAAACCGCATATCTGCTGTCAGGCTCCGCAATCATCCCCATCAGCTTTCCGGCTGTCCTTCCGCTTTGCAGCAGATCCTGTCCTACATAACAGGCTCTCTCACACTCCTCGTCATTATTAAAGGTGATCACCTGTATTTTCCGGGCTGCCGCTCTGCTCAACGCCTCGGAAATTTTCGGAGAACAGTAAGGCACGATGGCCAACCCGTCATATTCCCTTTCGATCACCTGATCGATCAGTGCAAGCTGGCCGTCTATATCTATCTGAGGAAGAACAAACCGATCGACCACAACGCCCATCTGCTTATACTCCTCCGCAGCTTCGATGACCCCTTCCTCCACCTGACTCCAGAACTCCGTCTCTTTATTATGATAGATGACGGCAATTTTATAAACGCGGCGTTTCGCCAACATACGGGCCGCCGTATTCGGCTTATACCCCAGTTCTTTAATACAATTCAAAACCCTTTTTTTGGTTTCTTCTGAAACACGCCCGCGGTTATGTAATACTCTGTCAACGGTTCCCTTACCTACGCCGGCCGCTTCAGCAACATCATTGATCGTCACTATATTATTCATATTTATCTGCGGGTACGCCCCCTCTTTTTTTACTATAACATTACAACGATATCTTTGTCAACTTTTTCTTACTTTTCAGACAGCGTAAATTTATTGCAGCTATGAAGCAGACAATCGTGAGCAGGATGAGGTATCCCCTCCTGCTGCATATCCTCATATATCCTTTCCGCCTTGTAGCTTCCCGTCCTCCGCTGGCTCCTTATGATGCTTTCAATCACCAAAAGCTCCTCTTCCAGCTCTTCCGCTATGATCTCTGCAGATTTGCCCCTCCGGAGTTTTTTGCATATGGCCTCTATCAGGGCATATGCCCTGCCTTCTTTTCTCCCTTCCTTTCTCCCTTCCTTTCTGCCGTCCTCCCGCTCGTACGCCAGCTCTTCCCATCTCTGCATGATACGCACCCCCGCTTTTTCAGACTTTCTGATTCGTTTCACTTTCTCATGGATCTTTCGGATCCTCTCGCTTTCCGCTTTCTTCGCCATCTCGTCCGTGGTTTTCCCGATATATTCCATGAAATCAAGGAACTCTCTTGAAAACGCTTCCCGATTAGTCCCCTTGGTGTTGATAAACACTTTCAGCGCCCCGTCTTCCAATTTCAAATCCGGACATTCCCTGCATATCCCCTCAAACGTATACCGATATAATCCTCTTCCAAAGATATCAAAAGGAGCTATCAGAATAAAACAGCTTTCGTTCAACAGGTTAAAATCCGTGCTTCCCGGCTTCAACAGCGACACATCCAACTGAGCCTGATAGTAGCGGCTCCTTTTGACCAAATTCCCTGTATTGCGTTTCTGCATCTCCGTGTAATAGATCTTCCCCTCTCTGTCCATCCCTACAACATCCAGACGTACCTCTCTCAGTTCCGGCGAGATCCGCATCTCTTTCTCCGTCTCGGTCTTTGCCAAAAGCTCCACCTCATTCTCCAGCAGAATGCTCACGGTCGCCTGATACGTCTCCGCATCCTCCATCGCCTCATCAAATAAAAACTTATCTAACAGGTTCAGTCTCTCAAGTTTCGTATTTACCATACGCTTCCTTCCTGATCCCGGAAGAAAGCACTTCTTCCTTCTTCCAAAATCCTATGCAGTTTCATTTACTGATATCAAAGCACAGATTTCAGATGAAGTCAGACGGGATGAGTCCCAAGAAAACGACAATGCCAGTTTGGTAACGTCTGACCGGCATTGCTATAGATTCCAAAAGAATATATGCTTCTACAGATAGTATAGCAAGAACAAAAGTATTTGACAAGCAAAAATCTAATCCGCCGGCGCCGCCCTATATTCAAAGTACAGCTCCAGTTTTATGTCCTCATCTTTCCAGAGTGGTTCTGAACCTCCGGACAGATCTCCATGCACCTGCATGGACAGCGCGCCGTTAGTCTTCCCGTCCTCCTTTTTGGATGGGATACGGATACTCAAAAGTTCTCCGGAATCTCCTTCCGGCAGATAAACATCGCCCCACAGATCGCAGGACAGATACAGACTGCAGTCCTTCCGCGCTGTGTCTCCGCCCACGTCTTCGCGGTTTACCGTGACTTTTGCGCTCCGCAGTGTGGCAATAATGTCGTAACCGCTCTTATTTTCTATCGTAAAATTGTCGGAACAGATCTGCTCGCCGCCCGTCCAAGGATCTACAGTCAGAGTCACTCTAGATGGTGCTGTCACGGAAATGGGACCTCTTTTTTCCGGAATCTCTATCACCTGTACGCAGGAGAACACATTCCCTGCATGATCTTTTACCTCCAGCCGCACCGTATAACACCCGCTTTCCTCCAAAGGCAAAAGATAAGAGGCTTCCGAAATGACCGCCTGACCGAAACAGTTTTCAGAAATTCCGGTCACTTCATACTCCACCGGTACTTCCGCTCCATCGACCAGACAACTCACCTGCTCAATGCCGGTCGCCGTCGCTCCTTCATCCTTCAAGACAGCCACAACCCGC
Source organism: uncultured Lachnospiraceae bacterium (assembly GCA_910577955.1). Taxonomy (GTDB): domain Bacteria; phylum Bacillota; class Clostridia; order Lachnospirales; family Lachnospiraceae; genus 1XD8-76. Next base: position 2,668 of record CAJTNC010000044.1, on the reverse strand, counting down.
CTGCCGCCGTCTGTAAGTTCTTTTTCCACGATAGAAACGACAGGCGCAGAGGCATCGACCAGAAGCATCGGCGTGGAGACCTCGCAGGTATTCCCCGCTGCGTCCCTCGCCGTGAAGACAATGCTTCCATAGAAATTATCCGGCAGTGATATCTCCGCCGTTCCCGTCTGCATGTCTGCGTACAGCATCTTCCCGTCCGCATATCCATAAGCACACACCGCGGGACTCATGCCGAATTCGTCCTCCGTCTCCGGATCTATATGAGACGAAACCGTTGACAACACAAGCACAGACGAAGCATTACCGACTAATATGCCCGCTGCGCTTTCTTTCATCCGGCAGTCAATAAAAAGCTGCGGAATATATTGATACTGCACCTCTTCCGGATCATTGCCGCTGATATCCTCAGGACCCGCTGCCGGATCATTCCCACTCGTATCCTCCGGGGCCTCCACCGGATTATTTCCACTCACATCCTCGGAGTCCTCCGCCGGATCATTCCCACCCACATCCTCCGGGGCCTCCACCGAATTATTTCCACTTACATCCTCTGAATCCTTCAGCGGTTCATTCCCACTCGTATCCTCAAAGTCCTCTGCCGCATCCTCTCCGCTCGCTGTATCATCTGAATTATTTTCAGGAGGAACGAATGTCTCTTCCTCATCCGCGCTGCTTTCATCCTGCCTCTTTTCATCGGAACCGTCTTCTGTTCCGGCATCCCCGGTTTCAGATTCTGCCGCCTGATCCTCTGAAGCCTCCGCTATCTCTTCCGCATAGGTCGTCACGACAAATAGCTGCGAGAAGCACAGCGCGACAACGATCAACCATGCCCTAAGCCCCATCCTGAGAGAAAGGTGCTTTTTTCGCAGGGCCGGAATCGTGCATATAGCAGCATATGCACCGATCAGGCAATAGCGAAACCAACTATTCTGTTTTGCAAACCGAACGATCCTTTCCCTTCTGTCTCCCATAGATATCCCCCCTTGAAATGACCCTCTGCGCGATACAGTTTCTTTTACCACTTTCCCTATAAATAGGGAGCGGAGCGGGAATCCGGAAGATCCCGCTCTGTCCTCATACATATATCTTCTTCACTTGAATAACATCCGTGTCAAATAAATCTTTTAACTTTTAAATCCTTGTCTCTTATTTGAACGTTGACAGTTTTGCGTTATCGCCAAACTGGATATCGTATGTTGTGACCACCGTAAATGCATCTGCATCCGTCCACTGAGATGTAGGAGATTTGCTGGTGCCGCCTGTAATTGTGAGGATTATCGTGTCTGATTTCGTATCCTCTGCCTTACCAAGAGCCGCCAACACCGGAGCGTTCGACAGCTTTGCGCCGGCAGCGCTGTATACCAGCGCTTTCTCCGCAGCAGTGCCCGCAGTCGTCTGCAGCTTCTTCGCATTGCCATCTGTTATTTCAGCCTGAGCAAACACCTGCTTGGTTTTCGCCGTGTTTAACGACGTTGCAGAAGTAGCCACCGTCACTTTATCCCCGGTCGCTACACTCGTATCATACGCAGCAAGCTGAATCTTACCTGTCAAATTAACGGCGATCTCAGTGTCGCTCTTATTTTCAAATTTAATCTCGGAACCCTTCAATGTTTCCTCCGCGGTCAGACCTGCTGCAGCATCTTCAAGTCCGTAAGGATTTGCAATAACCTTTGTGCCGGCTGTGATCGTCACTTCCAAATGAGGCACTTTCACTTCCGAATCCATATCGATCGAATTTCCGCCGAGTACATCATTTCCGCTCACCTCTGTCACATCATTGCCGCTTGCATCCGTAGCCGCAAACGCCGTCATGGACGCGCCGAACAGCATGGCAGCCGCAAATATGAAACCTATCATTTTTTTCTTCATAGCTAAATTCCTCCTTGAATTTATTAAAATTTTTTAGAAGATGTATGACTCTCATTTTTATTCCGTCACGTGTATCTCTACTATAACCGGAGTATCTCCCATCAGATTTCCCGCCTCATCCAGACAGGAATGAATCAGCGTTCCCCGGTAATCGCCGGGGGCTAACTCCCGTTTTGCCGTAAAAGATTCTATATGGCTTCCTCTGGGAATGACTTTTGAGACATAAATCTCATCAGAAAGTTCATCATTTTCATCATTCAGATAAATATGTATGTACATATCCTCATAGTAATTGGAATCGCTGTTTCCGATATAGCACGTCGCATCTTTACCATTCGTAATATAGATATCCCTATCATACAAAGTCGTAAAAGAAAACGGTTCATTCAATTCCAGATCCGTCAGGTCGCCTTCATTTGTAACGATTCCCGCTTCCATACCGATCTTCTGCACCGCCTCTGACTCCGGTTCTTTTGTCAGCAAAAATACGATAATACTGCCTGCAATCACTATAATCAGCAAAAGAATCATAACCACCAAAAGCGTAGTCTTCGACTGTTGTCTTTCTTTTTCCCGCATTTCTTTCATTTCGCCCTCTGTTTTCTGTTCGGACTTTGAGGGAGCCTTTTATGCTCCCTTTCCGTCCTTTTTATAGCAGCCTCATTTCTGTACGTCCGCCCCGATGTCCGGGTCCGGTCCGTCATGTCTTACAGCTCAATGATTCTTCACTTAGTCATCCCCTCATTACTGAAGCAGGGACAGTACGCTCTGGTTGCTCTGGTTAGCCTGAGCCAGCATG
>CAJTNC010000043.1 GCA_910577955.1 uncultured Lachnospiraceae bacterium | reverse complement strand
TTGGGTGGTGCCACCAGGAATCGAACCGGGGACACAAGGATTTTCAGTCCTTTGCTCTACCAACTGAGCTATGGCACCTTCCGTAGAAAATGATTTAGGCTTTATTGCAATTGGTTTCCCGTTTGCGAGTGCAAAGTTATAGCTTTTTTTTTATTCTGCCAAATTTTCTCGGCAGTTTTTTTATGTTTTTAGCGAATTTTTTCTTTTTCTTTTATTTTTTTCTCTTCATTTATATCTGGAAGTGGCATCAGAAAGCGGTGCGAGAGGTTGTCCGTAAGGCAGTTGTGGCTTACGGAGATGTCGATGCTTTATGCACATGCTTTTTTTGTCATCTACAATCGCAAGCGTGCAGGTGTTCGTTGATTAGTGGTTGTCTCGGGATGTTTGTCTTCCGGGGGCGGTCGTATGTATGGACATGAGGATACTTTCGCAAATGAGTATTCTATGCAAGAAACGATGTGAGAAAAGAGGACGCCCCGAAACTTTTTCTGCTGCATAAGGTTTATTAGAATAAAGGTTGTCGTTTAAGGACACCGTATGAATTATGTCATATTTTCTATCAATAGGGGTATTCATTGATGGCGGCTATTATGCCAAGATAAATCGCGCACTCAAGGCTCGGGAGCGTTCTATAATCCGGGTGAAGGCGTTGTTCTCATATCTTTGCTCCGAAATAGCGTTGCAGGAGGGGGTGGATGTGACAACGTGTCAGATTACGGAAGCTCATTATTTTCGAGGGCGTTTCCGGGTGAGAGAGGCCTACGACAAGCATCTGTTGTACAATGAGCGGAAATTTGAAGATACGCTGATAGAGAACGACGTGGTGTTCCACTACAAGCATTTGCGCGAGGTAGAGCGGCCGGATGGTCAGACTGAAGTGATCGAGAAGGGTGTGGACGTATGGTTTGCTCTTGAGGCATACGAGCTTGCCACCTTCAGGAAGTTTGACTATGTGGTCCTGATTACAGGAGACGCTGATCATGAAATGCTTGTCCGCAAACTCAAGGCGCTCAAGATACACACGGTGCTTCTCACGTGGAATCTCACTGATGTCGACGCTACATCGGCGCTTCTGAGCGATGAGGCGGCGCAGCATTGGGAGCTGTCGGAAAAGACCGACAGCAATCCCGAACTGAGGCGCAGACTTCTTTACCGGCTCCGCGAACCTGCCGTGACGCAACTCGGCGACAACTTTTAGCAATGAATTTTTTTGTCATCTACTATAATAAATAAAAGGGGACAATCACCATTAATAATACAGATTATGAAGACACGCGTTTTTAAATTCTCGGGAGTCCTGTCGCTTATCATGCTCGTGGTAGGAGCGGTATCGTGCGGCAGCAGCATGCCGTCACCAAAGGATGTGGCTGAAAAGATAGAGTCGCATGATGTGCTTGCTGAGGCAGATTATACCACCATGATTGATTATTGCGGCGAATACGCCAAAAAAGCTCAGAAGTATTTCGATATCATCAATTCGCAGGCCGACTCCTTGTCGGCAGAGAGCGTGCAGGCCACTTCTGATCTGGCCAAGCTCTATGGAGAGTATCGCTATCTTGACTTGTTCCGCGATATTTTGGACAATACCGAGGAACGCGTTCTCGGGAAGAATAATGTCAGGAAGGTGGAGGAACTTGCCAAATACGAGGCATTTCCTCTTCCTGAAGGGGCCGGAGTCTCATTTCTTGATACCAATGTCATAGGAGATATCGAGGACATGCCTGCCGATTCCGGAGAGGTTATGGCTGCAGGTGTCGGCGAGGCCGTCAATTTCAATGTGCCGTGACGGATGTATGAATGGTGTTATTTTCTCAAAAAGTACACTTTGTATACCCCGTTTCAAGAACATTATGGTGAAAGTGTCCTTCTTATGTATTAAACATTAACGGCGAGTCACGGAGTCCGTGGCTGCTCTTTGAGAATGGCCGTTCTGCCAGATAGATTTTTTCGTTTGAGACTACTGACTAAAGGTATGGATTCATCATACCCTTAGTCTTTGTCGTTCAGAATTCCATTCCATCGTGGTAATTATGCCGATAATCGTAGGCGTACGCTAAATTAGCTGTTTTTTTGTAAAATGTTGGCTGAAAGGACTGAAATCTGCGCAAGAGCAGATGTTGTGTAAGGATTTTTTGTTAACTTTGTGATTGAAGGGCCGATTGCCCTTCCGGAAATATTTAAAGAAAATAACAGCCCGATCCGCTGTTGGCATTACATTATCAACAAAAGCAACATGTTATGTTTGATTATAAAGAAATAGAACGAACAATCAAAGATAATCATCTTCCATTTCAGAAAATAGAAGGTTCCGATAAAGATATTTTGATGCAAAAGCTATATGATACTTTTGTATTTGGTAATCCTCGTGCATTATGGCTGAACTTTAAATATGTGCCATATAGTATAGATTGTAACATGGAAGACCCTTATTTTCATCTGTTGGATATAATTGACAAAGATATCATTCTCTATTTCTTTATTGATTATTGGAACAAGGATTTCGTCGTTTATAAAGCAAGAATGGCCGATATACATAAATTTATCGGTGACTGTGAAGGCCTTGATGAATACTACTTAATAACAGAGGATTTTATGGAACTGTATAGTATAACGGATCATGATGATTTGCTTTATATTGACGTGCGGAAAAATGAAATGAAGAAGTTGATGACAAATGAATAAACTGTCCTGACGGTCAGTTTTCGCCAGGCCCATTAGCAACCTTAAAATGAAATAAAAATGAAAAAAGACGCATCCAAATTGATGACAGAAGAAAAGTTCTGGACAATCATCGAAGAATCCGATCGTGGACGCAAACTCAAAGAGAGCCTGACCTCACTTTCTGAAGAAGAATTGTTCGGGTTCAGATATTGGTGGGAGTATTTCTGCAAGCTCTCCTATAAGCAGGAATTGTGGGCTGTGGCCTATGTCGTACTTGGCGGATGTAGCGATGACGGATTCGATTATTTCCGCTTTTGGCTTATCGCACAGGGACGGGAGGTGTTTTACAACGCATTGGAAAATGCAGACACCCTGTGTGATGTATTCTCGGAGCTTGAGGACCCGGAGGGAGAAGATTATCCGGAACAGGAGGACTTGGATTATGCCGTTCAAACAGTACTTGGAGAACGAACTGGCGATGGTGATTACTTCTATGCTGCGGCAGAGGACTATTCCTTACCGGGTTATGCTGACGGAATAGAGATAGAATGGGAAGAGGACAATGAAGAATCCATCCGTAAGGTGTGTCCACTAACTTTTGATAAATGGTGGGGGAACGATGTGTTCTGAACCGGGTTTCTAACAAGCTGATTAATCTCCCTTAAAGGGCAGATCATCCGTGGGATATTATAAACCCAATAAAACAAATATGTATGAGCGATATGTTTGAGAAATTTTATGAGCGATACGCTCCAGAGGAAAAGGAAGTAATCGTTTTGATTCAACACACTTTGGGTGCTGGATATGATAATAATGGCTTTTGGGATATGACCGTCATATCTCTGGGTATGGTGTTTTGTGCCACCGGTGAAGTCAATATTCGAGAGGGCCGGCTGGAATGGCCCGTCACCGAGGAAGAAAAAAATAGTGAAAGAGGTTGGAAACGATTTGAGAGAGAACAAATCTGCCGTATCAAGGTCAGGAAACTGTTGGATGAGTATGTGCCAAAGCATACCACCCCTGAAAAATTCAACAGTTGGGCTGTTACAGAGGTGCTGGAACAGTCGGTTTCCTGCCCGGAGTTAGAGATGGTTTTGGAGGAATATAATAAGCCTGTGGTCATAGAGGACAAGGTGCTGGGAACACTGATTCTAAATCGGGAGTTTGAGATGTTTGAGACTACCTTCTTATGGAACGGCAATGAGGTTTCTTTCATGCTTGAGGTTAACCCGGAGAGCAAATCTTCATGGAGCCGTGCCCGCACAGCGGCAAAAAAATTGGTTGCCGAGCAGGAAACATGGGATGAAACCATGCGGAAATTTGCAGCAAAGAAACTCACTGCACTTGCCAACGACTGGTTGGCTGAGGATGGGGAAAGCAAGGGTGTCGGGCCAATCACTGAAGAAACGTTTGCGAAGCGTATTGCACTCTCGGAAATTTCCATCACGTCAGGCGGTAGCTTTACTGCTTATTACAACGATGATGATATGTTTTGGGGGCATGCCATAGAGGTTCATGGTTCTTTGAAGAAAGGCATTCTCGATGCCAATATTGCTGGATAGTCAATCGAATATCCGACCAATTTTGTCTTCTAATGAACAGAACGACATATTTACAAATCTCCAATAGGTTTATAATACGCGGATGAACCGCCCGTAATGGTCGATTATCCGCCAGACTAAAAACAGGAGAATGAATTATGTCAAGATTAGGTGTTTTATATGCTTTGAAAGAAGATGAACTGAACAAACTTCGTTCCTTGCCACATGATGAACGATATGACTATATGTTAGAGGAAATAGAGGAAACCTTATTGGAAACACCTCGTGGTTGTGAGTTGGATAAAGCATGGGAAGGTATCCAATATTGCCTTGGTGGAGGCGAGTGGAATGAGGAAAATTCTGTTCCGGCAAACATTGTGTTCGGTGGAGAGTTTTTAGTTGAAACGGAAGATGAAATCATTACTCTGAAAACTCATTCCGAGGTAAAACAGATAGTTGTCTATTTACATCAAAATAATCTGCAGGAAATTATACGAAAGAATTTTCCATTGATAGATGAACAGGAATATTCATTACCTAAAAATGATGATACCTTGAATTATCTTTTAGGTTGGAGTGGAGATATTCAATCGTTTTATGAGAATGCTCAAAAAGAAGGTTGTTCAGTCATCTTTACGGTTGATTTGTAACAAAAGCAGAAAATATTGATAACAAGCACCTGTTCCGCCTAACGGCGGCAAGCTGCAACCCATTAGCTGCGAACAAAAAATAAAAGTCATGAAAAAGGGAATCTTAAATCGCATTAAACAATTAGGTGGTAATGTCGCCAATGTAAAAGGAGTGTCTTTACAAGAAGACTTGTGTGCCATAACTTTTAAGACCGCCTTATATCAAAAGCCGGAAGATACACCTTGGCTGTCAGCCGAAGACACAGAACCAATTAGACCTCAATGTTGATAATCCGATCGTGTGGAGTACAGACCATGAGGAGTTTTTTACAGAGGTTACTAATGAAGGAACATTGGAAGATTTCCTAAATAAGTTCATGACTAAAGATGAATTTATTGATATTGTAAAACGAAAAATGGAGCAATAAAAAACGTAAGCTAACACGCACCTCAATCGCCTTAAACGGCAATTAGCTGCATCCCGTTATGTGCAACAAAAAGAAAAATATGAAAATGGAGAAAATAAGCGATATCCTGCAAGGAATGGATATAAATACAGAGGATGCGATTGTTACGCTCTCTGATAGAATCTGGGAGATTGGTAACATTGATGAAATTAGGCAACAAGTATCTGATGCGGTATTTACCTTTCATATTTTTATGATTTGTGCAAGCCTAAACTGATAAAATAGGTTGATAAACTCGATTATTTCTGATTACGGCGAACATTCTCGCCACGAGCTTGGCTCGCACAGCGTTTAATACGGTCATTTTGTTTTTTCCTTCGGCGACTTTTCTTTCAAAATATGTTTTCATATCACCAGTCTTCTTATGGGCAATCGCCACGGCAGCCATATGAAGAAGGCATTTTATGTATTTCACGGCCCGTTGCGACACTCTGTTGCGGGAGTGCTGGCTGGTGCCGGACGTATATGCGAATGGAGCCACACCGACGTAGCAGTTGAACTGCCTGGGATTGTCGAAGCGGGTAAAGGCTTCTGTCGCTATAATCATGTTCATGGCGACAACC
>CAJTNC010000042.1 GCA_910577955.1 uncultured Lachnospiraceae bacterium | reverse complement strand
ATTTTATTCCTCTTGATTCCAGTTCCTTTCTTACTTCTATATAATTATAAATTTCCCCATTAAAAGTAATACATACCTCATCGTCTTCCGCAATCATAGGTTGATGTCCCTGTCTGGAAAGATCAATGATACTCAACCTTCTATGCCCTAACGCGAGAAAACTGTCGTTCATATCCATTTCACTGATATTTTTATAGGGAAGATCGATACTGTCTTCTCCAACCGCCGAAGTACATCTATCATCTGAGCAGAAAGCATAACCTTCATCATCCGGCCCTCTATGTTTTACTATCTGATTCATCCTAACCAGCACACCCGGTTCTATTTCCCTATTACTGTTAAACCAACCGCAAATACCACACATAATTACTTTCTCCAATCAGAGGAAAACGTCGTCCATTTCTATATTCCTGATCCCCTTTTTCTGTCACTGTCCTGTTTTCCACAGGCCAGATCCTTACTTGGCTCCACCACTCTCGCCTGCATTTTTATCCTTATTAACAACAAAACCGTAATATAAGAGGGAAACTGCAGCCCCCAGTAAAGCCGAGAATGTAAGGATCGCATAAACGCGCTCTTTCCGGCTGTCTACCCCTGCAATGCTTCTGGCATAGATCAACGCCTTATGCTTTCTTTCATTTACAGCGTCCTCTTTATACAGCTCACCCACAATGCCTGCCATATCGCAATACTCCCGCAGCAGTTGTGGATTATAAATAACCTCGTATTGTTCTTCCTTTTCGATATCTGCAATCAGACTGTTGAATCTCTCCGCCAGTGCATTGATACTTTCCATCCCCTCTTCCAGCAACAGATCCATCTCTCTATTCATTTTTTTTATTTCATCAAAATCAGGACTCTCTGTTTTCCTCAGGTAATCTCTCCATATTTCTATTTCCTGCTCTGCATATATTTTTAAGTTTCTGTCTTTATCCTCAGCCTTATCATCAAGTTCCTCCAACAGTCTCTGCGCTTTATCCTGCCTCAATTCTGCCATCTCTAACTTTTGCCCGGCAAACTGTTTTACGGCCTCTAAATCATCACAGATCATCGGTTTCTCACTGACATAAAACTCCTGTATCTCCGCAAATTTTTTCTGCTCTTCCACCGCCGCTTCTTCCAGTTCCGAGACCCTCTCCATACTTTGTCCGCTCAGATTCACCCGTTTCAAATACTGGATATACGCATTCAATCCGCAGCTCTTTTCCTTTAACTCCATGAATGCCTGATAATAATAAGTCTCATCCCTTTCCAGGTGTCCCAGATCCGCTTTCTGTACGATAGTATCTTCCACCGTATAGGGCTTCTGTTCATAGGTCCCGTAATCTATCCCTGCCCAGACTGCCCCCCCGAGAAGGATCCCGAAAAACAGGCGCAGCATCCCCCTCTTATTTTTTCTGATATTTTCCGCCAACTCCTCTAATCCGATCTCCATGCGTCTCATCCGGCATCTCCTTCCGCTTTGCCCTCCCGCGGGAACATAAAATATACAAAACACATGATCAGGAAACCATGCGTCAGTAAAACGGTGCTCCATGTACTGTTTGAAAACAGGACTGCATAATACACCGCAAGTCCCACCACATATCTGGAAGGAAGGCCCTCCGCCGCCATATCAAACAGACGGAAACAGACGATCAGGATGAACGGCATGACCATGATCCCCATGATCCCCAAGTTCCCCCAGACATCCGCCAGAAGTCCGTTGTTGCTGCTGACTATCTGTGACAAATGATTATTACCGATCACATAGGGCAGCGGTAAAGAATAGGGGCTCTCAAACCCTAACTTTCCCAAGAACGTACTCCGGAAGATGTCCGCCGGATTCTTTTGGAAATAGCGGTAATACTCATCTGACAGCTGGGCCAGCAGATACCCCATCCTCCGAAAGAAAAAACTGATGATGTACGCATGCCCGAAAACTCTTTCCTCCAACATTGCCAGTATCCCAAGCCCTATCCCTCCCGGCAGTATCAGGGAAGCCATCTGCCTCCTCCAAAAAACAGCTCCCGCAATGACTAAGACCCCCATGAACAATACTGTTTTGTGCCCCGCAAACGAAAAATTCAGGAGCAGCAGGAACGCCCCCCACAGCACCAGCAGATATCTCTTGTGCCGGAAACAAAAAAGGATCAAGAGCGGTATCAGGATCGTGGAAAAGCTCTGCAGATACCGAAACCCGGTGGACAGATCATAGCCTGCCGCCTCCGCACGGACATCATAGACTTTCAACAGGTCTGTCACGATGCGGAACCCCGTGTATTTCCATGACAAGTACACCGTGAAAACGCTTATCCCGGCCAGCATGGAATACATAAAAAATGAACACCGCCGCCCGCTCATTCCTGTCCTTTTCAAAACAAGGACAGGTATCCTGACTTGCAGGAAGGAGAACAGTGTCCAGTAAAGTATGGCAAAAAACAGGAAGCTGCTGCTCCCGCTCCCCAGACTGCAGTATGTCGTAAGGGGGATGAAATAGATCATGTTTAAGATAAGGAACATGAAAGAAGATACATTCCGGCTCTTCACAAATCCATACATACATATGCTGTACATCCCTAAATACAGATAACTGCTGGCTATATTAAGCACATTTATCCGGATCCCATAATCAAAAGTAGGCCCGATATAAAGCAGATATATGATATCCACCAATACTTTATAAAGAAGCAGACAAAAACTCTGTACCGGAAATGATGAAAAGAATGCATCACTTTTTTCTAAAATATCTTTATACCTTTCCCTGATCCCCATCATACATCATTTATCCTTATTTTATATGCCATCCCTCATCCCTTCCCCAGAAGATCCCGATACAGGGATACCAGCTTTTTTTCCTCAACGTTCCAGTTGTATCTTGTCTCCACAGCCCTGCGCCCGTTCCTTCCCATCTCCTGTGCCCTGCAGGGATCCTCCAAAAGCTCTACTACCGCAGCCCTTACCTCATCCGCTTTACCGCAGTCCACGCAGATCCCGCAGCCGTTCTCTTCCACAATGCTCTTCCACAGCGGGAAATCTGATGCCACAAAGGGCAGGCCCGCCGCCATATATTCAAACATTTTGATCGGCTGGGAATAAATATAGCTTGCTGTCGGTAAAAGCGTAACCATGCCGGCCACCGACCTGCCGTACAGTTCATTGACCTGCTCCCTATTTAACTTCCCGGTATAAACTGCCTGTCCTGTTCTATGCTTCTCATGATCCCCTGCCAAAATAAGAGTCGCATCCAGCCCCTCCACTGCCTCCAGCATGACCTTCTCCCCGCGCTGCTCGCTTATCCCGCCAGCGTAGCATAAAATCTTCTCTCTCTCTGCAAAAGGCTTATCATGGAACAGGATATCATCCAGTTTCGGGTAATTGTTTACAACCTCCACGATTTTAGCTCGTCCTTTGAATTTCTCCGCTATATGGGGCGTCGCCGCAACGACGGCATCCAGTCTCTTTACCACATGGGATTCGTACCTTTTGTATAGTCCCGAGATGATTCTGCGCAGGAAAGCGGGGATCCAGCCTTTGTCCAGTATCTGCGACGGGACATCCTCATGGCTGTCAAAGATCACTTTCTTTCCGTTCCTCTTCAGCTTCAAACCATACGGCAAAAGCTCCGGGTCGTGGACATGATAGAGGTCCGCATCCACCTCCGCCGCTTTTTCGTAAACTTTTTTTGCCGCATACGCAAAACGCTTCAGCCTGCTTTGTGTTTTACAAGGCACGGATGATATATTGATCCCCCGGCAGTCTTCAGCTTCCAGTAAATCATTTACGATCAGGAATACCTCATAACCTGACTCACATAGTGACACACACTCTTTTTCAAATATCCTCACGTCATATCTCGGGTGTGCGCTCGTTATGTGACATATTTTAATCATCTATATTTCCCCTCTCATCCACATGTCCTACCACTTTCGCCGGCACCCCGGCCACCAGCGCGTAGTCCGGCACGTCCTTCGTCACCACTGCCCCGGCAGCCACCATCGCATACCGTCCGATCGTATGCCCGCACACCACCGTCGCATTGGCTCCGATGGATGCCCCCTTTTTGACCAGCGTTTTCTTATAGTTCTCACGGCCCTTCGGGTATTCCGCTCTGGGCGTCAGATCGTTTGTAAAAACACAGGAAGGGCCGCAAAAGACGCCCTCCTCCAGTTCCACTCCCTCATAGAGTGATACGTTGTTCTGGATCTTGCACCGGTCCCCCACCACCACGTTATTCGATACGTTTACGTTCTGACCCAGAGAGCAGTCTCTCCCGATTCTGGCGCCGGACTGGATATGGCAGAAATGCCAGACCTTGGTCCCTTCTCCGATCTCTGCCTTTTCATCCACATAGCTGGAGGGGTGGATATATGCTTCTTCCATCTCTAAAACCTTCCTTTGAAATCCATTGTGGAGCACTCCGCAAGCGGCAGCTTCACGGCTTTCCCCTCAGACGCCGATTTGTAGATCGCAAGCACCAGCTCCAGGGCTCTTCTTCCGGCTTCGCCGTTCACATAGGGTTCCCTGTCATTCTGTATCGCGTCGATTACATCCGCATATAAAGGCGTATGCCCGAAGCCGTATACGTTCGGCGGATTCTCTCCAAACTCCGCGATCACTTCCTCAGACTTCTCCTGCGTATCCGCAAACCGCCACTCCTCTATCTTGTTGACGCTCTGGCCGCCCGCCTTTACCGTTCCCTTTTCACCAAATAAATAGAGGGTCTCCTCCAGATTCTTCGGATAGATATCTGTGGTCCCCTCTACGATCCCGTAAGTCCCGTTTTTAAATTTTATCAGGGCAAGCCCCAGATCCTCCGCCTCTATATAGGAGTGATTCAGCTGGTCGGTCATTCCCACGACCTCTTCCACTTCATCCCCCATCATCCAACGCAGCAAATCGATGTTGTGGATACACTGGTTCATTAACGCTCCGCCGTCCTGTTCCCAGGTGCCCCTCCATTTCGCCTGTTCGTAATAATTTTTATCCCTGCACCAGCGGATATGGGCCGTCCCGTAAAACATCCGTCCGAACCGTCCCTCTTCCAAAGCTTCCCGTATCTTCTGCACGGACTTGTTGAACCGGTTCTGGTGGTTGGCGCAGACTTTCACGCCTTTTTCCTTCGCCGCCTTTAGGATCGCATCCGCATCAGCCAATGACAAGGCGATCGGTTTTTCGATAATTAAGTTGCAGCCCGCTTCTATGCAGTCCAGGGCGATGGCCGCATGTTTCCCCGACTCCGTGGCGATGGCCACAAGTTCCGGCCTCTCCTTCTCCAACATCTCGCGATAGTCCGTATACTGCGGCACCTCCCCGAGGTCAAACCCGGATGCCTTTTCTTTCATTGCCTCCCGATCGATATCGCAGATCCCTGTAAACTCCAACCCGTTTGCTTTTGCCGCCGCGATATGGTTGGGTGAGATCCTCCCGCAGCCTATCAGTGCATATCTCATCTTTTTTCCTCCAGAAATTTAACGATCTTCTCCGCCTTCGGCGACGATAACATATTCCTCTTCCCCACCAACGTCTCCGGCCAGACCACGAAGTCAAATATAGCAACACATTTTCTTCCGGCAAAAAAGGCCTCCCTCCAAAGGCCTTGCCCCTGCCACTGTCAATACTTTCATTACAGCGCCTCGATATTGCTTCTGTCCCTGATGTCCTTCATCACATTCTTTGTATCAAAGACAGCTTTCGCATTTTTCTGTACCAGCTCATAGTCCACGTTGTGGTGGGCCGCCGTCACCATCACGAGGTCAAAGCCCTGCACGGTCTCCGGCGTCAGCTCTTTTAAGCTCTCTCCGCTCTGCCCGTACATGTTTTGAAAGGACGGCACCCAGGGATCATAGTATTCTACCTCAGCCCCCACTTTCCGCAGCTCTTTCATCACCCGGATGGCCGGAGATTCCCTGTAGTCATCGATATCGTTCTTATAACTCACGCCAAGCATCAGGATCTTCGCCCCGTTGATGGCTTTCTTATGTCTGTTTAAGATGTGCATGGCCCGCTCCACACAGTATTCCGGCTGCCCGTCGTTGATCACCATGCTGTTTTCAATTAACGTCGTATGAAAACCGTACTCCCTTGCCTTCCATGTCAGGTAGTAGGGATCAAGGGGGATGCAGTGCCCTCCTAACCCCGGCCCCGGATAGAATGCCTGAAACCCGTAGGGTTTCGTCTTCGCCGCATCGATCACTTCCCAGACGGAGATCCCCATCTCATGACAGAGGCGTCCGATCTCGTTGATCAGCCCGATGTTGACATTGCGGTAGGTGTTTTCCAGGATCTTTTCCATCTCCGCCACTGCCGGGCTTGATACGGTATATACGTCTCCCTCCAGAACAGCCCGGTACATCGCGGATATCACTTCCGCCCCGTCCTCCGAACAGGCCCCCACTACCTTAGGTGTATTCTTTGTCTTATAGATCAGGTTGCCGGGATCCACCCGCTCCGGGGAAAAGCCCAGATAAAAATCCAGACCGCAGGTGAGGCCGGAACCCTTTTCAAGGATAGGCTTGATCAATTCTTCCGTCGTCCCGGGATAGGTGGTGGATTCAAGCACCACCATCGTCCCTGCTTTCAGATGCTTCGATACGGCTTTGGCCGAATCTCTCACATAACTGATGTCCGGCTCCTGATGGATATCAAGGGGCGTGGGGACGCAGATCGCGATAAAGTCCACATCCTTGATAAAGGAAAAGTCGCTGGTCGCCGACAGCATCCCGCCCTTTACAAGTTCCTCCAGATCCGAGTCCACCACATCACCGATATAGTTGCAGCCCCTGTTGACCATTTCCACTTTTGCAGCCTGTACGTCAAAGCCGATGGTCTTAAAACCGGCTTTCGCCTTCTCCACTGCCAGCGGCAGCCCGACATAGCCAAGACCTACGACGCCGGCCACCACCGTACGGTCTTCTATCTTCTTTAACAGCTTCTCTTTCATGTCCATCTTTCACACCTCTGTCTCTTCATGCTTTTTCAGGCGTTTGCGAAACTCCTCTTTCTGCAAGTATTGCCAGTGCAAAATTTACGCATCAATGAGTTTTGCAATCACCTATTCATTCTTTTCTATAAAACCAGTATCTTCCTTATTTATTCTCTTCCCTTATACTCTCTGCCTCTCAAAAAGGCTCTCAAATCTCTCTGCAAGGATATCATACGTGAAATGCTGAAACACTGCCTGCCTTCCTCGTCTCCCCATCTCCTGCCGTTCTTCCTCCTTCATACGGTACAGTCTTTCCACCGCTTCCGCTATTTTTTCCTCTCTGCCGCTCCTGACCAGAATCCCGCATCCATACTCTTCTATCGGGGTGGCCGGTGCATCCATAGCAAAAAGAACCGGTTTTGCCGCCATCATGGAGTCATACATCTTATTCAGACAGACCCCAAACCGGTACAGCGGGGAGGTCATGGCGCAGATGACGGAACAGTCAAAATACTTCACCAGTTCCGGCACCGACTTCTTTGGCACAGGCGGAAGGAACAGTACGTTTTCGATCTTTTCCTCTTCTGCTCTCCTTATCAGTCTTCCCTTTTCGGTGCCGCCCCCTACAAGCACAAAACGGATCTCCTTTTCCGCCGTCCTCTTTGCCGCATCCAGCATTACATCCAGTGCGTTCGACAGCGCGTGGCCTCCGAAATAGCCGACAATAAATCTTTTTTCTTCTTTCAGCTTTTCAAGCTCTCTCCTATGCTCTTCCGGCAGTGGTTCCGGGTTGTCCCAGTCCTCCTTTACGATTCCATTCGCGATCGTCACAAACTTATCTTCCCTCATGCCGTGTGCCACAAAATATTCTTTTGCATGCGGGAGTAACGATACGACATGATCCGATTTCCGGCAGAAGGAATTTTCCGCCATCTGCATCACCACCACAAAGGGATGGTATCTTGACATCCCTCCCAGTTCTATCAGGGTGGCCGGCCACATATCGTGGACCTCATGGATCAGCTTTGCCTTTGCCTTTTTTGCGATCCTCTGTCCCCCATAGGTATCTAACGGATAGGTTGAAGATGTGATCACCACATCGGGGGCATACTCCTGCACGATCTTCCCTGCTTTCCTCCACAGCTTCCCCACGAAACGGAACATCGTAAGCGCCCTCTTTGCTCCGTTCCCCTCATACTTCCCCGTTTTGATCCAGTGGTACCGGATCCCGTCGATGTCCTCTGTTTCAAAATCAGCCCCCACTTCCGGGTTTCCCGTCCGCAGGTGGGAGTAATCCGCCGCGATGATATCCACCTGATGCCCCATCTTGATCCATTCT
>CAJTNC010000041.1 GCA_910577955.1 uncultured Lachnospiraceae bacterium | reverse complement strand
AGCTCGAAAACACCTCGCTAACTGCCGACGGTCTCGCAGCGCCTGCTTATGGATAGGTAAATTCCATACAACAAAACGACGGGATCAATGCGTTTCGCAATTACCTAAATAAAACAGAGAAAGACAGGAGCGGGAATGAGGATACTGCTGATCAACCATTACGCGGGATCCCCGGAGATGGGGATGGAGTTCCGGCCTTACTATTTTGCCAGAGAATGGATCAAGATGGGGCATCAGGTGGATATCATCGCGGCGGATTACTCCCACTTGCGGACGGGAAACCCGGAAGTGGAGGCTGATTTTGAAACAGAGGACATTGACGGGATCCGGTACCACTGGATCAAAACAGGGAAGTATGAAGGGAACGGAGCAAAGAGGGCGCTTACGATGTTCCGTTTCGTGGGAAAGCTGTGGGCAAAAGCGGGGAAGATTGCAAAAGAGTGCAAACCGGATGTGGTGATCACATCTTCCACCTATCCGTTGGATACCTATGCGGGGCAGAGGATTGCAAAAAGAGCAAAAGCGAAGCTGATCCATGAGGTGCATGACATGTGGCCGGCCACCCTGATAGAACTGGGAGGGATGTCAAAGTACCATCCATTCATCGTGATGATACAGATGGCGGAGGATTCTGCATACAGACATTCAGATCATGTGGTGTCGCTTCCGCCTCTGGCCAAGGACTATATGATAAAGCACGGGATGCGTCCGGAAAAGTTTGCGGCAATATCCAATGGGATTGTAAAAGAGGACTGGGAGAATCCGATGCCATTGCCGGAAGAGCATAAGAAAATATTAGAGAAACTGAAAGCGGAAGGAAAGTTTGTTGTCGGCTATTTCGGTGGGCATGCACTGTCAAATGCGTTGGATGTGCTGTTAGATGCGGCAAAAAAGACAACTGAGAAAGAAGTGCAGTTTGTTCTTGTGGGGAGTGGTGTAGAGAAAGAACAGTTGAGAAAGAGGAAAGAAGAGGAGAAGATAGGGAATGTGCTTTTTCTACCGCCCGTGCCGAAAAAGGCAGTGCCGGAATTATTGAAATTTTTTGACTGTTCTTATATAGGCTCCAAACAGTCTACGTTGTACCAGAGATTTGGCGTCTGCTTAAACAAGATGTATGATTCGATGATGGCGGCAAAGTCTGTTCTTTTTGCTGTGGACACAAGGAGCTCGCCGATAGAGGAATACAGATGCGGGATCATGGCGGGAGCAGGTCAGGAAGAGGATATCGCAAAGGGGATCCGATGCCTTTTATCCATGTCGGAGGAAGAGAGGCGTGAGATGGGAGAGAGAGGAAAAAAGGCTGTTCTGGAGCAGTATACTTTTGATGTTCTGGCAAAAAGGTTCGCAGAACTTTTTGAGTAAAATCAATTTGACTTAAAAAAGCTGAATATTGTGCGGAAGAGGTAAACATAATGACAATGAAATCGGATTTGTTAAAGAAAATTGAAAAAAGAGAGATCATAGCCGGTGTCGTAGGCCTTGGCTATGTAGGATTACCGCTTGCGGTGGAGAAAGCGATAGCAGGATTTAAGACCATCGGCTTTGACGTACAGGCGGCAAAAGTGGAGATGGTCAACCGGGGAGAGAATTATATCGGGGACGTGGTGGATTCAGATCTGGCGGAGCTTGTAAAAAGCGGGATGCTGTCAGCCACCGGTGATTTTTCCTTTATCAAAGATGTGGATTTCATTGCCATCTGCGTCCCCACGCCGCTAGATGTCCATCAGGAGCCGGACATCAGTTATGTGAGGGATTCGGCGGAGGCAGTGTCGACGCACTTGAAGGCAGGGACGATGGTGGTGCTTGAATCCACCACCTATCCTGGGACGACGGAAGAACTGATTAGGCCTATCTTAGAGAAGGGTTCCGGCCTGACATGTGGTCGGGATTTTTATCTGGGCTTTTCCCCGGAGCGGGTGGATCCCGGCAACTTGATCTATAAGACGAAGAACACCCCAAAAGTAGTGGGGGCCTGTTCGGAGGACGGGGCGGAAGTGATATCGGCGATGTACCGGGCAGTGCTGGAGGGGGAAGTGTACACGGTATCCTCCCCTGCTGTGGCGGAGATGGAGAAGATTCTGGAGAATACCTACCGGAATGTGAATATTGGGCTGATCAACGAGATCGGCCGCCTCTGTCATGAAATGGGGATCTCCGTCTGGGAAGTAATTGATGCGGCGAAGACAAAGCCCTACGGCTTTCAAGCTTTCTATCCGGGACCGGGGTTAGGGGGACACTGTATTCCTCTTGATCCCTACTACCTGACCTGGAAAGCGAGGGAGTACGGCTTCCATACGACACTCATTGAGAATTCTATGGTGATCAACGACGGGCAGCCAGAGTACTGTGTGGAGCGGGCCATGCACATCTTAAACAAGCATAAGAAAGCCATCAACGGGGCAAAAATTCTGATGCTTGGGGTGAGTTATAAGAATGATATCGATGACTACAGAGAGTCCCCTGCCATCCGTGTGATGAAGGAACTGAGGAAAGTGGGGGCGGAGGTGGCGTACTATGACCCCTGGGTGCCTTCCTTTCAAAACATGTATGGACAGAGCGGGGAGAGTTTAAAGGAGCTGACGCCGGAAACTGTGCAGGGTTTTGACCTTGTGATGGTGACGGCGGCTCACCACAATGTGGATTATGAGATGGTGCAGAAGCATGCAGAGGCGGTCTTTGACACGAAGAACGTGATGAAGGATATCAAAGACCGCAGTAATATAGAGGCATTATAAATATATCGGATTCCGTTATCAGCGGAGCGCTGCTCAAAGGCCTTTCAGTTTTTGAAGTTCAAGATGAAGATTGAGCGCAGAAATAGTATGTTTGTGAAAGTTATAAAAAATGGCTGAAATAAAATATTGATAACAAATAATAGAAATATAGAAAAGATGACTGCTGAATTTAGTATACAGGAAAGCTAATATTTTTAGCAAAGCTGTTGTTGTAACCAATGGATTGAGAGTTAAATTTTTGGAGGAAAAGATGAGATATGCACTGATAGGCTGCGGGAGGATCTCGCCCAACCACATCGCGGCGGCAAAAGCAAACGGGTTAGAAATTGTGGGGATCTGTGATATCAATCAGGCGGCCATGGAGGAGAAAGCTTTAAAGTTTGGTCTGGGGGATGTGCCTCAGTATACCGACTACCGTGAGATGTTAAAGAAGGAGAAACCGGAACTTGCGGCTATCGCTACGGAGTCAGGAAAACATGCGGCCATCGCCCTTGACTGCATAGAAGCGGGCTGCAACCTGATCATTGAAAAGCCAATTGCGTTGTCACTGGCTGATGCGGATGCGATCCTAAAGGCGGCGAAGGAAAAAGGCGTGAAAGTCTGCGCCAACCACCAGAACCGGTTCAACAAGTCCGTGCAGAAGATACGGGAAGCTTTAGAGGCGGGGCGGTTCGGAAGGATGTTTTACGGGACGGCCCATATCCGTTGGTGCAGGGATAAAAATTATTACGAACAGGCAAAATGGCGGGGCACCTGGGAACAGGACGGCGGGGCGTTAATGAACCAGTGTATCCACAACATCGATCTGCTGCGGTGGATGATGGGGGAAGAAGTGGAAGAAGTTGTGGGAATGACCGACCGGTTAAACCATCCCTACATCGAAGCGGAAGATCTGGGCGTAGCACTGGTAAAATTTAAGAACGGAACTTATGGGATCATAGAGGGAACCACAGATATCTGTCCGAAGAATCTGGAGGAGACCCTCTATTTATTTGGAGAAAAAGGCACGGTGAAAGCGGGAGGTCAGAGCGTCAATAAGATAGAGGAGTGGCGGTTTGCGGATACACTGGAAAGCGCGGAAGAAGTGATCGCACAGTTTGAGGAGAATCCGCCAAACGTGTACGGCTTCGGGCATACGCCGTTATATGCGGATGTGATCGACGCGATAGCAAACGACAAGGAACCCTATGTGAACGGCGAAGCCGGAAGAAGGGCGTTAGAGCTGGTGCTTGCCATCTATAAGTCGGCGGCGGAGGGGAAAGCCGTGAAGCTGCCCCTGAAAAAGTGTTCCACGGTGGATTTTATTGATAGATTTCCAATGCCTTACAGGAGAGGATAATTTGATGCAGTACGATGTGAGTAGGATTCATGAAGATTATCATTTTAATATAACGGGCGTTTCCTATATTGGAAGACCACAGTCCAATACCGCAATGTATATTAACAAAAAGATATCAGATCAACTGACAAAACTGGAATCTGCAGAACAATGTCTTGTCTTTGCTGAAAACAGTATAGAAATTCCAAATTCATTAAAGAAAAATCATGCCATTCTTCTTGTTAAAAATCCGCAGTTGGAATATGCAAAACTTGCGGCTGAATTGGAAAGTATACAGGCAGAAGAGGATAAAAAATACCAATATATATATTCAAACGGTTCTTATATAAGTGAAACGGCAGTGATTGGAAAAGATTCCCATATTGAACAGGGATGTATTGTGGGGCATCATGTAGTAATTGGTGAGAATGCGGTTCTTTTGAATGGAACCGTAATTAAGAATTCTACAATCGGAGACAGATTTGTTGCAAATGAATATGCCGTTGTCGGAGCAAATGGTTATACAATTGCTGAGAATGAAAGTGGAAATAAAATAAGAATTCCTTCTCTTGGGAGAGTGACCATCGGAAACAATGTAGAGATTGGAGTACATGACAATGTGTCAAGAGGATCTGCGGGCAATACAATTCTGGAAGATTATGTAAAACTGGATGCATTTGTGCATATTGGACATGATGCGCATCTTTTGAGAAATGTCGAAGTGACAGCAGGGGCAATCGTGGGAGGTTACGATGTTGTTGGTGAGAAAACATTTATAGGGTTAAATGCAACATTGAGGAATCGAATAGAGATTGGAGATAAAGTTTTATTAGGCATGGGAGCGGTGGTCACGAAATCTGTTGAAAGAGATATGATTGTTGCGGGAAATCCGGCAAGATCTTTTTCGACAGTTTCGGGGGGGTAAAACAGAAGAGATATATGCGCCTCTTAAAGGAGGCGGTATGATAAAACATTATTTTGTTCATGAAAGCAGCTATATAGACGAAAATGTGGAAATCGGAGAAGGAACAAATATCTGGCATTTCTGTCATATCCAGTCTGGCGCCAGAATTGGAAGAGAATGTTCTTTGGGCCAGAATGTAAATGTTTCAAATAACGTGGTGATTGGAGATCGATGCAAGATTCAGAACAATGTATCGCTTTATGAGGGCGTGGAGTTAGAGGACGGAGTGTTTTGTGGGCCATCTTGCGTATTCACAAACGATCTGACTCCCAGAGCGGAATACCCGAAGGGGCGTGAGAATTATAAAAAAACCCTGATTAAAAAGGGGGCGTCCATCGGGGCTAATGCGACGATTGTGTGCGGGCATACGGTCGGACGGTATGCGATGGTGGCCGCCGGAGCGGTAGTGACGAGGGATGTGCCGGATTATGCGCTGGCGGCCGGAGTGCCGGCGAAGGTGGTCGGGCAGATGGATGAGGTGGGAAATGTTAAAAGGGATTCCGAGGAGAATAGCGGCATATCGGACAAGGGGAGGAGTAGACAATGAAAGGCTCTCATATTAGATTTAGCGATGCGCGAATAGAGCTCGGATTTGGGGATATAACAAAAAATATTAGAAAAAATAAAAAGGGAATGCTTCTCATATTTTTAGGAATTCTTCTTGGGGGGGCAATATGGGGATACATAGATTACCGGACTTTTGATCAGAAACCATATGCCGTGGAAGATACGATCGTGCAGAAAGTGAATCTGGAACATTTGAAAAGGGATGAGACATACTACTACATGGCTTTTATGGAGTTAAAGGAAAAAAGCTGTGGACTGAATGCTTATATTCAGTATTTGAAGCAGGTAAACCTGAGAGGAGAAAGTATGAAAAAGGTTTCAGAACTGGAAGCGGCGGCAATGGAGGAGCGAAGAAAGTTTGACGAAATACAGGAATTTTATATCAGCGAAAAAGCAATGATCTATGATGATCCAAAAGCGGCGGAGCAGTTTGTCATACAAAAGAGAGAGATGGCGCGCCTCAGACAGGATAAAGCAAAAAAGCGGCTGGAGGAACTTGGAAAAAAGGCAGAGGAGAAAGACAGGAATTTAAAAATATATGCGGAGCAGGAGACAGAGTTCTGGGTGGAGAGCCTTGCTAAGATGAAGGATTTGGATCCGGCTGAAGCGCAAAGGGCAAACAGTGAAATGGATTTATTGTTGGAAGAAGAGATGAAAAATATCAATGCATTAGCGGATAAGTTCAACGACCTGATTGCAGATATAGAAGCAGAAGAACAGTATGAGGTTATTTATAATCCGTATCTGTTGCGCGAATACTGCGATATGGCGGGCATTGTGGGCGAGATTTACTATGAAGACGCCGTAAATGTAAATAAGCATAAGGCACTGATTTATGCCAGGAGCATTGTGGGCGTGGACAGCTGTGAAGAGCGATTTTATGCAATACTCACATTTTCAATCATGTTGGGTGTCGCATTTTCTGTTTTATATGGAAGTATTTGTTTCAATAAAGCATGAAAAATGTATAAAAGGTGGAAGGTAACTCCCTCTCATTGGAGAATAAATTATGTGTAGGAAAAGGTGCAAAGATATCTTAGAGAAAAGCGATATGCTTTTTTCATCATTTCAGGTGCAGGGGTTATGTCTGTTTCTTTATAAAATACTGGTAGATGTAATATATCTGCTTTATATCGGGCCTACATTTCAATATGGGATCAGGATCCATGTGCTCAATACGGCCAGCAGTTATCTGTATCTGGGAATGTACGCCATATTTTTTTATGAATTTGTGAAGAGGCGGACGGTATCTTCGGTCATGTTCATTGTTTTGAATATGATCTATTTTATCCCCCTCACGACATACTGCAGTCTGGGGAGCGGGAGCAGTAGCTTTCTGTTTTTTGCCATACTTTACTGGACACTGTTATCCGTCCTGCAGATTAGGATACCTGTCATTGTTTGGAAAAGGACAGGTATAAGCGGACGGCGGTGTTCTTTTTTAATGTATATCGTCTTGGCCGGAGTAAGCATTTTTACGGTATACCTGTCATGGAAATACACAGGGTTCCGCATCGTGACAGACCTGTTGGAAGTCTATGATATCCGTGCGGAAGCGGCAGGCTATGATCTGTCCGCCGGATTTCGGTATCTGCAGAGCTTTTCAACGATCCTGATACCGCTCTTGATACTTTTTTGTTTTAGGCAGAAGAAATATGTTCTGGTTTTATGGGGGACATTTTTATTGATCCTAAATTTTTCGTTTGCCGGACATAAGAGTGTGTTGTTTATGGGGATTTTAGTTCTTGCCGGAGCAATTTTCTGGAGAAGACAGATGGTCTCATGGATTGTACCCGGAGGGATAGGTGTGGCTATACTGGCTATGCTGGAGGAAAAAGTTTTTGAACATGGATATATTATCAGCCTTTTTTTTCGGCGGATGGGGTATCTGCTGGCTCAGTTATCCGATGAATATTACCGTTATTTCAGAAATAGTCCAACAGAGATATTCAGGGGAACTTTTCTGGGAAAGGTGGGGTTTGAGAGACCTTACCCTTTATCATTGTCTTACGTGATCGGTAATAATTATCTTTCACAGATAGTCAGTTGTAATAACGGGCTTCTGGCAGATGTCTGGTCGAATATGGGGATCATGGGGATATTGGTCATGCCGTTTATACTGATCATCTGTTTCAGGCTCTTTGATATGGCTTCTGAGGGTCTTCCCACCAGATACACGGTCGGGCTTGTGGTATATTATGCAGCCCTGTTTTCAAATGGCACATGGAGCACAGTAGTACTGACACATGGTTTTTTGATCATGTGTTTTGTATTTTTTATGTTTCCACGGGATGAGGGATTGGAGGGAGAGAGAAGATGAGGATTTGTCATGTGTCGAGTGCGCACCCAAGATATGATAACCGGATTCTGAAAAGAGAATGTGTTTCGTTGGCCAGTGCCGGTTATGAAGTTGCATTTATAGTGAATGACGATAAAGAAGATGAAATTTTTCAAAACGTTAAAATCATATCTACAGAGCAGGCGTTTGGAGAAAGCAGGATAAAACGATTTATAAGCGGAGTAAATAAAGTATACAGAAAAGCACTGGAAATAGACGCAGATATCTATCATTTGCATGATCCGGAATTGCTGTTGATAGCGTCTTCTTTAAAGCGAAAAGGGAAAAAAGTGATCTTTGACAGCCATGAAGCATATGCTGAGCAAATACGTAACAAAACCTATATTCCCAAAATTCTGCGGAGGCTTGTTGCTGCATTTTATTTAAAATATGAAACTTATATTTCAAATAAAATAGATGCGGTCATTGTGCCAAGCAGAATAGAGGAAAGTGGGTTAGATTATAAATTGTCTTTTGAAAATAGAAGTAAATTGGTAGGATATGTGAATAATTACCCGAGAAACGAGGAGTTAAATTATAAAGACAGAAAATTTTCAGCCGATAAACGGACTATCTGCTATAGCGGAGGACTGACTTACGAAAGAGGAATAGAACATTTGGCAGCGGCAGCAAGGATTGCTTCAGCAAAACTATTATTAGCAGGAAATTTTTCTTCTGGAGAATTTAAAAAGAAAATAATGGGAATGGCAGAAGATGAATCTATTGTTTATTACGGATTCCTTAATGGTGACGAATTAAGTGAGTTTTATCGTGAGAGCAAAATAGGAATGTGTACTCTGCTTCCGATTGGGCAATATCATAAAATGAGTAATCTCCCAACAAAAACGTATGAATATATGGGGATGGGGCTGCCACTCATTATTTCGGATTTTCCATACAACAGGGCGTTTCTTGAAAAATATCCGGTGGGATTATTGGTAGATCCCGAAAATGAAAAGGATATTGCAGAGAAAATAGAGTATTTATTTTCGCATTCGGAAGAAGCAGAAGAAATGGGGAGACTGGGCAGGGAGATATTCCTTAAAAACTATAACTGGGCAGTGGCCGAAAAAGAGTTATTAGAGATATATAAAAAGATTGAATAAACTTCCTCTGATTGGAGAATAAATTATGTGTGGAATTTGTGGCTGGTTTAACAGCAACAGGAAAATAAAATCGGATTTATTGGTTAACATGAACCAGATAGCTAAACATAGAGGGCCGGATGACGAAGGCTATGTATTGTGTTCGGATGACAGATGCACGTTGTTAGTTGGAGAAGACAGTATTGATCTTCCATATAAAAATATAAAAGAAATGGATATGGACAACAGCTTTCTCGCTTTGGGACATAGAAGGCTAAGCATTATAGATCTTTCGCAGCAGGGGCATCAGCCTATGCTTGCAGAGAATGAGGAGACTTGTGTTACTTTTAACGGCGAAATTTATAATTATATAGAAGTAAGAAAGGAACTGGAATCAAGAGGAATAAAATTCCACACGAATTCAGACACGGAAGTTTTGCTGAAAGCCTATGCATTTTGGGGGACGGACTGCGTATACCATCTGAATGGGATGTGGGGGTTTGCGATATGGGACAGGAAAAGGAGAAGAATATTCTGCTCAAGGGACAGACTCGGAGCAAAACCTTTTTATTATTATAGAGATAAGGATAATTTTATATTTTCTTCAGAGATAAAGCAGCT
Source organism: uncultured Lachnospiraceae bacterium (assembly GCA_910577955.1). Taxonomy (GTDB): domain Bacteria; phylum Bacillota; class Clostridia; order Lachnospirales; family Lachnospiraceae; genus 1XD8-76. Next base: position 150 of record CAJTNC010000041.1, on the reverse strand, counting down.
GCTTGAAAATCCGGCGGTACCGCATGTGCTCAATGAGGAATTGTTAGTTACACATATCATATGGAATATTACGGATTTTTCAGAGGAGACACTGGTTAGGGATATTAAGACCCTTCCCGGAGGGTATAATCTGATAGTGGATATCGTTGA
>CAJTNC010000040.1 GCA_910577955.1 uncultured Lachnospiraceae bacterium | reverse complement strand
ACAGACACTAACTGCCAAATCCTATATTTAAATCAATGTGTTTTGCTCATCTCTATAAATAATGAAATATTGTATAGCGTTGAAGAAATAACCTACAACGATAATACCGATCGTACATATTGCAATGAAAATGCCAAGCAGCTTCGGCTTAACTGCCTTGCGAAGCATAATCATTGAAGGGAGAGAAAGAGTAGTCACACCCATCATAAAGGATAAGACGACGCCAAGCAATGCGCCTTTTGCAAGCAAAGCTTCCGCAATCGGAATTGTACCGAAAATATCTGCATACATCGGAACACCCGCAATAGTTGCAAGTACAACACCAACGGGATTGTTATCTCCAAGCACTTTGACAATGAAATCTTCGGGTATCCAATTGTGAATAAATGCCCCGATACCTACACCGATCAAAACATAGGGCGCAACCTTTTTTGCCGTTGAAACCACCTGCTGCCAGACATATTTCATACGTTCTTTAAAATGCAGTTCTTCCTGCGGAAGATCAATGGCGTGACCATTTCGGATATATTCCTCCACTTGGTTTTCCAGATGCAGTTTTTCAATCAACATACCGCCGGCAACAGCAATAACCAAACCAAGAACAACATACAAAACCGCAACTTTCCAACCGAAAATACTCATCAGCAAAACAAGACTGCCGAGATCCACCATCGGAGAAGAAATCAGGAAAGAAAATGTAACACCTAACGGTAAACCTGCGCTTGTAAATCCGATAAACAACGGTATCGAGGAACAGGAACAAAACGGCGTTACTGTACCAAGCAATGCCGCAATGATATTCGCCCAAATACCGTGAAATCTACCGAGTATCTTTTTCGTTCGTTCAGGCGGGAAATAACTCTGAATATACGAAATAATCAGAATCAACACAGCGAGCAGCACCATAATTTTTATGGTATCGTAAATAAAAAAGTGAACACTGCCGCCTATTCTGCTTGTAGTATCTAAACCGCAGGTGTTCAATACTGTTGATATAAGCCGGTTAAGCCATCCCATACCAAGAACTTCATTTTGCAGGAAGTCCCACGCAAATTTTATTGCTTCCATTAAAAATCCCCTTTCATATAGTTATATAGAAATATGTCTATGTGAAATTTTTAAGATAAGCCGCACGGAAAAGCACTTCGTAAACTTCCTTACTTTTCACAGTACGACTCATTCTCATTTTTAATATCAAGTGTTGTCATCTGCTCTAAATATACTTTTGCTTGCTCTACGCCTTTTTCGGAAATAGAATAATGTGTCCATTTTCCCTCTTTGCGCCCAACAACAATTCCGGCATCACAAAGTATTTTCATATGGTGGGAAAGAGTAGGTTGTGTCACATTTATTTCGTCCAATAACTTGCAGGCACATTTTTCGCCGGAACGCAGTAACTTTATAATTCTAATGCGGTTCTCATCACAAAAGGCTTTAAAAATTACCGCCGCTCTTTTTTCGTCCATCTGTTCCATCCACCTTACATAGATAATTATCTATGTGTTATTATATGTACTACTCAGGAAAATGTCAATATATTTCGTGTTTTTATTACTGACACTATCTGAAAGTAGCCGCAGCAAACTTCTAAAAAGTATTGTCAAATGTGTATGCAAATTTTTATCTAATTATGCTAAAATACTGCATTTCTTTCATATTGCTTTCACACATCTATTGCAAGGTATTTCCCAAGGTACCTCTGCAATCAGACTTTTATTGAGGCTGACGCTTATTGTTCGATGATGAGGAATGTTCTCCCGCACTAACTTTCATAATATCATTATAATTCTCACTCGGATAAGCATAATCAACCGGCTTCATTGTTGTTTCATAGGTATCCCGAACAAGATCATCTGCCAACTCATCTATCTGCTGTTCCACTAATTCCACTGCTCCTTTATGAGGATTGACAACAGCCGCCAATGCCTCTATGCTGCCTAAGACTCTACCAATTGCCATTTTGCGCACCTCCTTTTATCATACTAATCTCCATTCCGCCGCCTTCAGCTGGCGGCACAAATAGTAATGAAAATGTTCCAACTCTCTGCGCCGTGCTGTAAAATAAAGTCAGCTACATCCATTATCGACTATCTGCTTGAACACTCGGGTACATCCGTTAACCACGAAGAAATCGCTTCTAAGCTTCTAAGAACCCTCAAATCCAAAGAAGATGCTGTTTAGAATCCATCGAAGAGTATCAGATGACTGATGCCCCCAAAAACCGTATGCGCCTTGTCAGCGCACATATGGATTATATCACAGCCGAAATCAATGATGTTGATAAAATGATAGAAAATATAATTTCTTCTAATCCTGATTTTGAAAATGCCGTCCGGTTCCTCTGTACCATTCCGGGTGTTAAACGTGGTAATGCAATCACTATCATCTCCGAAATCGGTACTGATATGTCTCAATTCTCAAGTTCTAAACGTTTATGTTGCTGGGCTGGTTTAACACCAGAGAGCAATGAATCTACTACAAAAAGAAATATGATTCGCTTGTTAAACGCCGTGGCAAGAAAAGAGCCATTATTGCTATTGCCCGTATGATTCTTGCTACCAAAAGGCAAAAGCTATCAAGCCAGCCAAGAAACTATTTCAACGAGAAGGATTACTTCCCCCTGACGAACCATTGGCTTCTTAATCTAATTTTCTAACTCTATAACACTTCAAAAAGTTGCCTGCCTTAGACAGCTTATTTAAGTGTGCCCATTTATGGTTTTCCTCTACTTTGTTTCACACTATTATATTGACGACAATCATCTGCATCTCATTTGCAAGGCGCCCACGCATATTTACATTATCTGATAATTGATGTTTTCTCAAGTTTTTCCAACGAATACTTTTCTGTATATCCTTCATACAGTTCCTTATACAATTCGTTCCTCTCTTTGACATTCCGTGCATATTGATGTAATGCATGCTGGTTTGTTTCGGATGCCATCTGCTCCTCCGCTATGTTGGAACAATGCTTCGCAATACGTTCCAGAGAAGTGACCATATCTGTAAGCGCCAAGCCAAGTTCCACAGAACACCTCCCCTTTTCCAGTCTCTTGCTATGGTTCTTTCGGATATCTTTTTTTATCTGACTGATCACATCGGCAAGCGGATCAATACGAAACGCCATCTCTTTGTCCCCGTGTATAAACCCTGAAACCGTATATTCCACGATTTCGAGGGTGGCCTCATAAATCAACCTCGCTTCTCCAGTCGCTTTCTTTGAAAACTTTTCTTTGCCCTTATATAGCTTCTTTTGTGTGAATGCGATGCCCTTTGTATAATCGGATATCCTCTCAAAATCCGTAATGCACCTACTGAATTTATTGATGGTTTTACTGTCTCGTTCAGACAATGGCTTTGTGGAAAGTTTTGCCAGATAGGACGATAACTCATCTTCTCTGGCATCTACCTCCTGCTCAATTTCCATAATTGTCTGCACTGCGTTTTCATCATATTTCTCCTGTATGAATACACATAAACTCATTGCCTTTAAGATAAGCTGTGCCATATCACACACTGCATTTTTACATTGTGCAACCGCAAACGCAGGTTTTTCCAAAAATCTTTCGTCCAGCACTTTTCCTGATGTTTCCAGTGTTTCGCCCTCTGACTGAGGAATGGTCAAATGTGCCAGTTTTACCAGCAACTCAGAAGCAGGAAGCAGCACGATTGTTGAGACAATATTAAACACGCTATGTATCACTGCAATGACTGCACCGTTTGCCGTATCCGACAGAAAAGTAAACCGTACAAAATGATTCATGACATAAAACACTGTCATAAACACAAATGTACCTATCAGGTTAAAATAAAGATGCACCAACGATGCCCTTCTTGCATTCTTGTTTGCCCCGACACCAGAAAGCAAAGCCGTGACACAGGTTCCGATATTCTGCCCCATGATTACCGGAAGCGCGGCTCCCACCGTTACGCTCCCGGTGGCACACATCGCCTGCAAAATACCGACAGAGGCAGAAGAACTCTGAATCACTGCAGTTAAAACCGCTCCGACCATCATACCTAAAACAGGGTTTTCAAATGCCGTAAAAAGCGATGTAAATTCCGGTACATCCGCAAGCGGCTTTACGGCGCTGCTCATGGTTTCCATTCCAAACATAAGCACTGCAAACCCAATCAAAATCGTTCCCACATCATTCTTTTTCGTATTTTTGATAAACATTACCAGTATCACACCGATGAGTGCCAATACCGGGGAAAAAGACGATGGTTTCAGAAGTTTTACAAAGAAATTCCCACTTTCGATACCGGAAAGGCTTAGAATCCACGAGGTAATTGTCGTACCGATATTTGCACCCATAATCACGCCTACTGCCTGTGACAACTTCATAATACCGGAATTGACAAACCCCACTACCATAACTGTTGTGGCAGAAGAAGACTGGATCACTGCTGTCACTCCTGCCCCAAGCAGGACAGCTTTCACCGGATTATTCGTCATACGCTCCAACACTTGCTCCAGCCTGCCGCCTGCCATCTTGGACAAGGCATCTCCCATCGTTTTCATTCCGTATAAAAATAAAGCAAGCCCGCCAATCATTGTCATCAATCCAAAGAAATCCATCTGACTATAATCCTCCCTGAAGAATTGTCGTATAATTAAATGGTATCCGGTCTAAGTAAAATCCAAAAGATGATTTATGTAAAATTTGTGTAAAATTTTATAGGTTTCTAACCATCCAAAATGTAGTTTTCTACTAAAAGAGGCAGTCTTTTCGTATTCCAAACAATTAACGTCTGTACCGCCCTCAGTAAAATCTCAATATTTTTTTATAAAAAAACGGATTTTAACATGGATTTTATAGAAAATAAAGAAAATATAACCTGCACAAAGGATACATTCGTTCAGAGACTTATAATCAGCGGCACAATTCCCATAGGCAGCAAGTGCCAGAGTATCTGCTCACCGACTGCCATTTTCGGGATAAGCATACTGCTGCACCATGCCAGCCCCAATAAAACACTGGTTACAAAAACCATACAGCTTAATGCTTTGAAATACTTATTGCGCATATGATAGTTCTTTCCTTTATTCTGATACAGAAGCATTCTGCCGCCTGTATGTATCATTGTCTTTTTGGCTTAACTCGTTTTCTACCTGCGTCAGCCTTTTCTCCAGTTCCCGGATTTTCTTCTCATTCCCGGAAGCTGACTGGATCTGCTGTTCCAACTGCTGCTTTTTCTCTTTCAGACTCTTAATTTCCCTGTCAACCTTATCGGTATCCGTAACACATTTCTCCTCCGGCTTCCTCGGGCTGTTCTCGTTTATCTTTGGCTCTTTGCCGTCTGCGCTTTCTTTGGAACGATCTTCCTCCGCTTTCAGTTTTTTCTCTTCATTCACATGAGCCGCTTTCGAATCATCAAAAAAAATTTTCCGGTTGCCGTTTTCGTCCCGACCTACTTGGTACAGTCCCGTAGGCTTTTTCCCTGATCTTTCACTGCTGATGTATTCATCCAGTGGTGCGGACAGATTACCAGAGCTTTTTCCCTCTACATCCTTCTTTGCTGCCTTTACCTTTTCCGACCTTTCAGCGTCCTGTTTTTCCTTCACCCTTTCTGCATAGTCGGTTTCGGAATGGTCATAGTTTCCATTAATCTGCATTGCCATAAGTATATTCCTCCTTTAATTTGATTTTGTCAAGCGATGGATTTTCCATCGCCTTGCTGCTGCCTGTACAGACAACCCTCTTTTTCTTTTTTCGTCTGTAAAGAGTAACCTGTTAATCCATTTGTTGTAGGATGCTTTCTGGACGCTGTGGAATGATCAGCAGCACATGGAGGACAAATATATCCCTCTTTGTCTCTGTACTCATGACTCCGCCATATTTTTCAGCCACCGTTTTACATTCCATGGTTTGTTTCCTGCCAGAATATCCACTACCGGATTATTCGTAATCTGCATGGCAGACCAGTACCCCGCATGCCGTAAAAAGAAACACAAACGCCACGAAACCGGTAATCGTGCGCATCGGAAGAAAATATCGAAAAAATCCAAATACCCAGCTATCTTATCTGTCCCTGTATACAAAAGCTCTTAGATATTCTTCATATACTTCAAAACCACATCGGAAAACTTCTTACTCCGCAAACGCGATACAGGAATCTCCCCACCGTTATCCATATATGCAGTTCCGTTTTTATAACCTCTTAAATGCTTCAGATTGATGAGGTAGCTCCTGTGGCATCGGAAAAAATGTTCATCCAGCTTCGTTTCCAGATTTTCGATTTTCTCATAATAATCAACAACCTCGCCTGACGCCAAGTTCAGATATATCTTCCGGTCTATAATCTCACAAAAAACAATCTCGCCTTTACGAATGATGCACCCCTCATATCCCTTTTGCACAAACAGGCTGTCCTCGCTGGCATTTTGTATGGAAGATAAACAACGCTCCATAGTCTTTTCAAACTGTTTTTCATCAAACGGCTTAACCAAATAGTCGTAGGCCTGCACCTCGAAAGATTGGAATACCATCTCTTTAAGTACCGTGATGAAAATCAGAATTCCCCGGAACTTATTCTCTCTCAGCCTCCTTGCTGTTTCCATACCATCCATGCCTTTCATCTGGATATCCAGAAACAGGATGTCGATCTGTCCATCGTAGTTTAACAGTTCTTCTCCGCTGGCAAACGTCCGCAGATGGATCTCTGTATTCTTTTTACGAAAAAAATTCGATACATTAGTCCTCATATAATCGGACATATGTTTTTCATCATCACAGATTGCAATATGGATCAATGTGTCACCTCTCATTTATCCTCAAGAAAAGTATTTTATTATAGCTTTCAAGTGATATCCTGTTTTTGAAATACCTTTACCGCAATTCTGTACGAGATAAAAAATCAAATCACAGAAATGACAAGCACAATGTTGAAAGTAAGAATGGTATTCTCTTTCACAGAAAAAACCAAGTTTGCAAGAAGCACAAGACCTGTAATGATTCCCGTTGATGCCATGAAAGACATCATAAAGACAATCTGCGATTTCTCCGGATCAAATAGATACGCACATGGCAGACTGATGCCGCCTGCCAACAGAGTAGCGCTTATCCCGATAGAGCCATACAGACACAAAGAGTGTAGCGTTATATCCTCACCGAAACAGGCAAGAACCACACAGGGAATCAGCGCTGTCATTATACCCAACACGGCCAGCAGAATATAAAGCAAAAACTTCTCGCCAATAATCTGCTCCCTTGATACCGGCATGGTAATGACATTTTTGTTCCATTTGGAAGCTGCATCACTGGTAATGCTAATAAATGCTGCTGTTGTAGAAGCAACCGGAGCCAAAACCAGAAGTGCGCTGGTTTCCAACAAAAAGGATAACCCCAAACCCAAAACAATCAGGCTTACTATGGTTACGAGGATATTGCTTCCGGCAATATACAGATCCTTGACTAAAACACCTTTCATGACTTTTCCCCCTTTACATAAAGCAGCATAATTTCATCAATCGTTGCCGGGACAACCAGAGCTTTCGAATATTTTTTCTGTATCCTCTTCCGGTCTGAAACCAGAATTTGCCATTCATAGCCCATTCTACGGTATGAGATAATATCGGATTTGTCCAGTGCGCCAAATTGCGTCGATCCACACCTGATGATACCAAACCGCTCGATTAGTTCATCTTTGGTTTTCTCAAAAACCACCTTCCCCTCATGAATAAATACGATATAATCGGCAATCTTCTCCAAATCACTGGTAATATGGGAAGATACCAGTATGGAATGCTCTTCATCCTGCACAAAACCTAAAAGCATATCGAGAATATCATCCCGCACAACCGGATCAAGCCCACAAGTGGCTTCATCTAGGATTAACAGTCTGGAATGATGGGAAAATGCAACAGAAATAGCCAACTTCATCTTCATTCCTTTTGAAAACTGTTTAATCTGCTTATCAGACGGCAGGGAAAATTGTTTCAGCAATCCCCAATATTTCTGTTCGTCCCAGAATCTGTAAATGTTTTTCATGACCCGGTTCAATTTACGTGGGGAAAGGAGCTCGGGATAATTGCTGCCATCAAACACGACGCCAATCTGTTCTTTGATATCTCTATCCAACTCTTCTCTGCCCAAAATAGAAACAGTGCCTTCTTCTTTCTGAATCAGCCCTAAAGCGGCATTAATAGTCGTGCTTTTCCCAGCGCCGTTTTCTCCGATCAGTCCGACAATGGAGCCGTCTGGAACGGTAAATGAAACATGGTCCAAAATAAAGTCCTGATATGTTTTTGTAAGCCCTGATACCATGAAAGCATTTGTCAACTTCATAGCCATTCCTTTCGCTTTGCTCTAGGCACAAAATGCAATGAAAATGGTTTGCCGGAGCGATTTGTTACTCAATATACAGACAGTGCCAAACAATATCATTACTTTTTTTAGTTTCACTCTTAATCTCTCCTGTTTGCCATTATGAAATAACAGTTATTATAGTCTGCTTGAATCATTCAGGCAATCTGTTTGTTGTGAAATGCTCTCCGGGTGCTGTGAACTGTTTCCGTGGGCTTAACTGACCTGCTTCTTATATATAAATATCCATATTCTCTGCCCACTTTAACTCCTCGTTCTCCTTCAGAAGTCCCATGTGGTACAGCAGCTGAACGCGGTAAAAGCCATGCTTTCCTATTTATTTTCATGAAAAAAACGAAACCAAGAAAAGAGCTTACAGAATTTAGGAATAACCAGCAGAAATCTGGGTTTCTCCGAGGGGCAGATCATTACAGTACCAACCAGCGCAGACAAGACAGTACATTTTATTGAATCTGTATCCAATCTAATTCTGTAAGAGCAATTTCGTAGCCTTGAATGTTGGCATTATATTCTTCTTCCGTAATTTCATTCCTATAGTGAGAATAGGTAAATACAGGCTCATCTCCTTCTAAATGAGCAACTGCGGAAAAAGAATCAATTAGTTCGGGAGTAAACCCGTCAGTGCTTATTCTGTAGAAATCAACGCCTGATTCCGCAGCACTGCCGCTGTAAAACACTTCTATCACTCCATGGTCATAAATCGAAAAATTCGTTCTGTAACCAAAATCCATATCCGGGAAAATATGAACTACATTAGTTCCGTCATACCCGTATAAGTCATAATTCCAAGGGGAAAAGGTGGGATTTGATGCAGCATTTTCCCCTCCTGCAATAATAAGTTCCATTGTTCCGTTTCCATCTATATCATAAAATGTGTAATAAATGTCCTGCTTATGTGTGCGGATTTCAAGCCCGATTGCCTCTCCAAAACTGCTTTCATAGGTATCTGAATCCCGTAGATCAACGTAAAAGTCATTTTGAACCATGTCGCTGTATTGCGTCAGAACATCATTGTAAATATTTGTTTTTTCAGCCGGTGCCTTTTGATCTTCTGTTACATCATTTCTGTTTGCCGTGTCTTTATCTTGGTTTTCTTCTTTTATATCACTCTCTATCACCAAGCTTTCATTATTTAAAATTTCTTCCGCAATTACAGTTGGCGCTGCCTCTTTTGGTATATCGGTTCCACATCCCGCACACAAGAATATTGCCGATAAAACCATAATAGTTGCTATATGTGCTTTAGCTATTTTTCTGATGTTCATGTATTTCACTCCTTAATTAAATTCGATTTATCAGTTTAATGAATCCTATTCTATAATGCAGCTTCACTTTTCATAAAAAAATTCAGTCTTTTTGTTGTTTTCAGTTCTCAGCAACGCTGTAATCTGACTTATACTTTTATTTCATATCCATATTCATGTAACACAAAACCATCATCGAATACTTCCTCATAAACTCCATCAACTTTCGAAAAATTATTTTTATGATAAAGTTGAATGGCAGGCTCATTTATATCTACAACAAAAAGCCTTAGATATTCAGCGCCTAATGTTTTTGTGATTTGTCTCGCCTCAGCAATCATCAAACTGCCTATGCCTTTTTTTAAATGTTTGATATTAACACCTAAACGGTCAATATACATAGCTTTAGCATACTTGTCTTTCCACTCAACTGCATTTTCGCCTGTGCTTACGCCGCATAAAGCAAATGCAGATATGATTTCACTATAATCCTTCAAAATATAAAGGCGATTATTTCTTATATCTTCCTCAAAGAACTCACAAGGGTAAATATCATCCCAAATCTGAATACCTTTTTCATTCATATTTTTTATGATTTCTCTATATACATCTTTTAATTGTTCCAGATCTTGCATTACCGCTAATCCAAAGTCCATTTTATCACGTATAATCCAATCATGTTAGGAAGTGATTGGATTTTCCTTTCTCCCA
>CAJTNC010000039.1 GCA_910577955.1 uncultured Lachnospiraceae bacterium | reverse complement strand
TTTCCGGGTGGCTCTGAAGCGGGAAACTGGTGGCTCCCAAGGGGGATAATATTCAGTCATAGTTTTCTTCCATCGGATTGTAGGAATTCTCACGGATCGCTTCATAGAATTTTGCAAATTCCTGGAACTCCGGTGTATCGGCCATCTTTACTTCCCCTGCGTTAAGTTTTTCAATAAAACCGATGGGATCCTCCTGCAGTGCAAACGGGGTGTTCAAAATATGTCCGATCAGGAAATAGCTTTCCTGAGAGAGGCCGAATCCGTTCACGCCGTTTGCTTTCTGATCCTTCAGCATTTTCACAAAGGAATCGTAATCGGTGATATCCTCCGCATTGACCAGATCCTTATTGTAAACCATGCCGAAGCCTTCCATGGTGTACGGAATCCCCACGATTTTCCCCTGAGAATTGGTATTTGCCATGCCCTCCGCAATCTTGTCGACAAAGCTCAAACCACTCAGATCTTCCAGATAATTTCCCATCGTCTCGGATTCGGAACCGGGAAGCAGGGAAAACACGGTAGGTCCCTGATTATTCGCCATCTTAGTTTTAAGCTGCTGCATGTAGTCGTCGCCTGTAGTTCCCCACACTTCAACCTCCACACCGGTCTGCGCCTCATATTCCTCGGCCAGTTCCTCCATCTGATCGATGATCTCAACCTTGGACTGGAAGACAATGATCTTGTCTGCTCCTGCCCCCCCATCTCTGTCTGCCTCTGCACCGCTTCCGGCTTCCGTGGCAGCTCCCGTCTCCGGTGCCCCGCCTGTGCTTCCGCAAGCTGTCATAGCTGCTGCCAGAGTCGCTGCCAGAGTCGCTGCCAATAGTATTCCGATTACTTTGTTCAACTTCATAACTCCATCCCCTTTTTTCGTTTTTTGTTAAACGTTATACTAATATCTTATACAAATTTTCCCACTTCGTCAACGCAGTTTTCAGCATTTTGCATTATATATAGAATTTTCAGCACAAATACACATTGCAATCAAAAAAAATGCCATGTGTCGCCCTATATGTCCGGCATTTTTCACATGGCATTTTACTTTCATTTTATTATTTTACTAATTTCTACTTCTTTTTTACTAAAACAGTTTTTCGATTTTTAATTTTTGCGGAAATTCTGAAGATATTGGCTGTTTCCTTTCCCTTCAGGGCTTCTATCAGATATAAAGCCGCCAGATAGCCGCGCTCATAGTCCGGGACAGCCACGGTGGTAAGCCCTATCTCTCCCGCCCTTTCGTTGTCATCGAATCCCGTAACGGCGATATCCTCCGGCACCCTGATATTCTCCTCGCGAAAGGCCTTGATAGCGCCGATGGCCATCCTGTCATTGGCACAGATCAGCGCATCCGGCAGCACCTCCGTCAGCGCCAGAATCTTCGCCGCCGTATAGCCGCTTTTTTCCCGGTAATCGCCCACAAAATAATTTTTCTGTGGAAAATGGATGCTATTTTTTTGAAGAGTATCGTAAAATCCCTGATACCGCTCCATGGCGTCCGTAGTCTTCTCGATCCCCCCGATAAACGCAAACTTCCGGTATCCCCTGTCAATAATATCCTGCACCATGTCGCACATGGCACAGTAGTTATCAACCACAACGCTTTTGATATAGGGTGAATCCAGAATGCGGTCAAGCACTACGATCGGATAATGCTCGTTGGCACAGCGGTAGATCAGGCTGTCGTCCATGGCGGCATCCAGAATGATGCAGCCGCTGCTCATATTGTTCCGCATATACTTTTCGCATGATCTCTGGGTGCAGATCAAAAAATCATACTCCTTATCCTTCAGGTAATCGTTGACTCCCTTCAGCACATTCAGATAAAAATTCCTGTCAAAATCGCTGAATACAAAAAGAATCGTCTTGTTTTCGTTAGTCTTCAATATTTTCCCGGCCTCATTTGGGACATAGTTCATCTCTTTTACCAAAGCCAGTATCTTTTCTCTGGTTTTCTCCCCTACATTCTTCTTCCCGTTCAGCACATTGGATACAGTGGAAGCAGAAACGCCCGCCGCCTTTGCGATATCTTTTATTCCAACCATCTCTTCCTCCTTTCTATTTTACTCATATTTTACTAAAATCCGACATTTTTTACAAGAGGAAATACGCCTCCGCAGACTTAGGATCCTCAAATATTTCTCCGCAAAAGACTCTGCAAAAAAAAATGTTGACAAACTTACATTTTCCTTTATTATATTAAGGAGCAAAAGTTACTTTAACAATTTGCTTTTCTTACATTATCAACGCAGCCGTGCACCCGACACGGCAATATAAAACAGGAGGAAATAGAATGAAACGTACTTTCGCACTACTTGCAGCAGGCATTTTAACAGTGGGATGTGCCTGTGCTCTCTCAGGCTGCGGCTCAGACGGCAACGCTTCATCCGAGGATAAAGACGGCAACGGCTACGCTGACGAGATTTATCTCTACAACTGGTCCGAATATATGACGCAGGATATCCTCGATCAGTTTGAGGAAGAATACGGGATCAAAGTTATAGAGACTACCTATGAATCCAACGACGAGCTATTAGCAAAACTGATTGCCGGCAAAGAGGGCGAATATGACATAGCGGTTCCTACCAACACTTATATTCAGGCCTTTAAGGACAACGACCTGCTTGAACCCTTCGACGAGGGCGCCATCACCAATTTAGGCAATATCGACGACGCCTATCTCGGTCTTGTTTACGATCCCAAAAACGAATACACCGTTCCTTATTTCGGGACCATCAATGTTGCTCTGGCCAACAAACCGATGATGGATGAACTGGGAATCACGGTGAACACCGCCGAGGATCTCTTGAATCCCGCGCTGAAGAATAATCTGTTGATCTTCGACGATATCGAGAGCAACATCACGCTTGCGCTGCAGGGCTGCGGCATCGATCCCGTGACTACGGATATAGCCGCTCTTGACGAGGCAAAAGAATATCTGCTGCAGCTCAACGACAACTTAAAATCCTACTCTCAGATCGCCGATGAGCGGATCGCCGTCACAAGGGGCGAGGTGGCCCTTGCCTACATCTACAGCGGCGACGCGATACAGGCCATGCGGGAAAACAGTGATCTGGAAGTTGTGATGAAAGAAGAACAGTTTCCTCTTACCATCGACAACTTTGTGATCTTAAAAGGGACAAAGCACAAAAAAGAGGCGCAGCTTTTTATTGATTTTATTCTCCGCCCCGAAATCTCCGCCGAGCTGTTAAGCAATTTCTCCTATGTCTGCTTCAATAATGCGGCTGCAGAGTATCTTCCGGAGGAACTTATCAACATGGAAGTCTGCGTATTGTCCGATGACATCAAGAACAATTTGGTAGTCATCAACGAAAAGGACGGCAAAATGTTGGACAAGATGGTGACTGTTATGACGGAAGTAAAATCCGCAAAATAAGAAATGATATGATCGGATAAAGATAAAACCGTCCAAGCGGAAAAAGCAGGCAGACGCTGCAGGGAGCACACAGTTACCCGCTCCATGCAGCGTCTGTCTTCATAAAGGTTTTCAAAATATCCATAAACTCCTGAAAACTTTCCGCTCTGAGCAGCTGTCTGGTGTTGGCCGGCTCGCTCATAATGTCGATAAAAAGATCGAACACCTCCGCAAACAATTTTCTGGAGTCCTCATTTACCCCGATCATCGCAATCAGATTGACTTTGCTGCTTCCCCATATAAGAGGCTGATCGCTTACGGCGATGGAAATAAAACTCGTCTTTGTATTTTTTGACAGTGAATGGGGAACTGCAACGTTGCCAAAAGCCGTGCCGGACATATTCTCTCTGGCAAGCATATCTTCCCTGAGCGTATCAAGGGCATATCCCAGATCTATCACATCCCCCGCCATTTTAGTGATCGCTTCCTCTCTATTGGAAAAAGAGGGATTTTTATAAAACAGCTTCTCGTCAAAGAAATCCAACAGATATTCTTTGATAAACTCGTTGCGTTTTGCCGCCGATATGGTCTCGATCACATCCCGCAGCCTGCTTATATCCTTGTCCGTCAAAAAAGGCTGGATCACGATGGACTGGGTATGAAACGGAATATTGATAGTGGAAATGATCAGGTCGCAGTCCACCTTCTCCGGCTGATAATGATCCACCGGAAGAGCATACTTTACATTGATCTGATTTTCAAATTTTGACATCAACTGATTCAGCATATTTTTGTGTATGGAATAGTAATCCGCGTAAACAAACGCGCAGCTGACCTTCTTCTTTTTCTGTACATTATTCTCAAAATATGCGCCGATATGAAAAGCAAGATAGGCGATCTCATCTTCCGGCAGCACAATATCGTAGTCCCGCTTAAATCCCTGAGCGATAAACACGGCGATATCATAGATCAGCGGATAGGCCGCTTTCATTTTGTGGGTCAGCGGATTTTTCGTAAAGTAACCGTTTTTTGCCCGGTTAAACAGATTCATGACATGGATCGTAAAAGTCGCGATAAAATCCTCGTCAAAAGCATCCAGACAATAACACTCCTCCACTTCCCTTATGATCTTATGGGCGGCATCGATATAGTTTTGTTCAATATAATCACCGATACTATCCGCAGTGATGGAGTTGTAGTCCACCATCGTGGTATTATTGGAAATCACTAACGCCAGATTATATAACTCCGCATCATTGATCTCCACCTGATAGGTATGTTCAATGTATTCCCTGATCTGGCAGGATACCCGGTGCAGTTTCGTATTCTCTATTTTTTCAATTTCCCCGATCCCCTCCAATATATACCGGCTGCGGATACGGTCTATGACAACGATCAAGTGCAGGGCGATATTGTTGAGCGCATAATCATTCACAAAAATATCGTTTTCTGCAAAAATTTCACGGATCGTCGTCCGAAAACCCCAATACTCATAATGAAAGGCCAACATCCTCACCTCGTCCTTTAAGACAAAGCTGTCGTAAGAATCGGAGGAGATCAGATGACTCATCAGGATGCGCTTGCTCTTCTCGTCTCCCATCAGAAAAATGTTGTTGCGGCTGCGCCGGAGATAAAGTTCAAACTTTTTCAAGATCCCGCGTATCTCCCTTAAATCACTCTCGATGGTAGGCACGCTCACATACAGCTCCTCCGCTAAATCAAAAATATCATAGCCCTCCTTCTCGGAGATGAGCTTCTGAATAATATAGTTGATCCTGGTTGCCGGCGTCTCTATCTCCAAAAACTCCTGTTCTTTGTAAAGGGCCATATCGATCCGGTAGCCCTGAGAGCCCGAAAGGATCAGATCCGCGCCCTTCTCCTCATTTATTTTTGCCACATATTTTCTGATCTGTCTGGTGGATACCCCGAGGTAATCAGATAAAACAGCCGCCGGGACAGACCGGTCCGATTCATTTGCAAGGTACAGAAGTAACTTCTGCTGCTTTGTCAGTTTCATGATAATTATCCGCCTTTCAAGAGTGATATCAGCGTAAATCTCTTCTATTGTAACTATAATCACAGCACCCCTTTTCCACAAATAAAAATAGTTCCTCCCCCGCGGAACCTTTTCTATTTGTTTCTCCTTCTGTTTTTCGCTAAGCTAAAGTCACAGACAAAACGAACGATGTTCCGACAAATCATATTTCATCAAAAGAAAGGAGTAGCACCTATGAACATTCTATTAGTATGCGGCACCGGCGCAAGCAGCGGATTTTTAGCCAAAAACATCCGCAAAGCGGCCAAAGACAAAGGCATCGACCTTTCCATCAAAGCCCGCGGCGACGCGGAAGTGGAGGAATATATTGAAGAGATCGATCTGCTTCTTGTGGGCCCTCACTTAAAATACATGCTGCAGGATCTGGAAAAGATCGCCGAACCCTATGAGGTACCTGTCAGGATCGTGCCCGAGGAACTCTACGGCTCCATGGACGGCGCGGGCATCATCGACATGCTGAAAGAAGAATTCAAATCTTTCTAAACAGAATCTACCATAAAAACAAGGAGAGAAAAACCATGCAAAAACTAATGACTTGGATGACAAATGTATTTGCCCCCAAAATGAACAAAATGGCCAGAAATCCGTGGATCGCAGCCGTACAGGAATCCATACTGGCGGCCATGCCGGTTATTCTGATCGGTTCCTTCGCCACCGTATTCAGTATTATCCGCGAATATGTACCCTTTATACCGGATCTGACAATGTTAAGCAACTTTTCCTTCGGACTTTTGTCCATTTTCTTAGCTTACCTGATCCCGACCACGATCATGGAGAAGAAAAAACACAGAAAGACCGCTAAACAGGCGGGTATGGCAGGCATCGCTCTGTATCTGATGTTCATCTACCCCACCTTCGATGAAGCCGGAAATTTCATCGTTCCTTTCTCCAACTTCGGAACAGCCGGCATGCTCTGCGCCCTGATTGCAGGCTTACTTGTTGCAGCGGTGATGAATCAGTTTGCGAAGCACTCTTTCTTCGGCGAGGACACATCGCTCCCCGACTTTATCACCGTATGGTTTGACACGCTGATCCCGATCACGCTGTGCCTTCTGTTCGGCTGGATCTTCACCTTTGTGCTTGACATTTCTATCTTTGAAGTGATCACCATGATCTTCACACCGTTTATCGCCATCGGGCAGTCCTTCTGGGGCTTCCTGCTCTTAAACTTCATCGGATATGCCTTCCTGTATACCTTCGGCATCTCCACATGGGTAATTTACCCTGTTACCTCGGTGATCTGTTTACAGGGTATCGGCGACAACATGGCGGCAGTGGCGGCCGGTCAGGCTCCTATGTACATCCACACCGGCGAAGCGGCAAACCTTTTCCTGTTAGGCGGCGGCGGAACCACATTGGCGTTGGCTATCATGCTGTTGATCGCAAAATCGAAAAAACTGAAAGTGATCGGCAAGACGACCATCGTTCCCTCCCTCTGCAACATCAACGAGCCCCTCGTATTCGGCGCTCCCATCACGTTCAATCCGATCCTGATGGTTCCTATGTGGATCATGGGACTGGTTGGGCCGACAATGACTTGGTTTGCTCTGAAATGGGGACTGGTTCCGATTCCCGCAGCGCCTTTCAACTTCTGGTATCTGCCGAGCCCCATCGTAGGCTTTTTGGTGACAGGTTCCGTCTCAGGCGTGCTTCTTGTACTGGCTATTTTCGCAGTGAGCTGGATCGTATACTATCCGTTCTTCAAAGTCTACGACAACCAGTGTCTGGCTGAAGAAAAAGCGGAGCAGGAAAAGAAAGAGGCAAAAGCTTGAAGCAGCACAAATCAAGTCAGAAAAATCAGGAGATATAACCTATGGCAAAATTATCAATGGAAGAATTAAATACGGCCGCCATGCAGATCATCATGCATGCCGGAGACAGCAGAAATTTTGTGAACGAAGCCCTGCGCCATATTGAATCCGAAGGAGATATCGATGCGGCAAAGGAAAAAATGAAAGAAGCCAAAAAGGAGATCGTAAAAGCCCACAGGATCCAGACCGACACGATCCAGTCCACTATTGAGGACGACGATCTGCAGACTACGCTTTTGTTCTCCCATGCGCAGGATACGTTGATGACCATCTACTCGGAGCTTAATATGGCGAATCATCTGATCAGCTTCTATGAGCGTATTACGACTGACTTCAAAAAATAAAGCAGGACAACAGGCAGATAATAACATGCCGGAAAGGACAAATACTATGAGACAAGCACCGTCGGGTTTCCCGAAAGATTTTCTCTGGGGCGGCGCCATCGCCGCCAATCAGGCGGAGGGCGCCTGGGATGCGGATGGGAAAGGGCCGTCCATGGCGGACATAGAAATATTGCCGGAAGTCTATTCCCGCAAACAGGTCGTAGGCTTTAAACACACAAAGGAAGATATCGAAAAGGCGTTGGCCGACAAGGAAGGATATTATCCGAGAAGAGGCGCCATCGATTTTTATCACACCTACAAAGAGGATCTGGCGCTGATGGCCGAAATGGGTTTTACCTGTTTCAGAACTTCCTTCGCCTGGACCAGAATCTTCCCCACGGGGGTGGAGAATGAGCCTAATGAGGCAGGACTTCGCTTCTATGACGATATGTTGGATGAAATGTTAAAGCTTGGGATGGAACCGGTGATGACCATCACCCACTATGAGATGCCCTTGCACCTTGTGACGAAATACAACGGTTTCCTCGGCAAAGAGACTGTGGACGCTTATGTAAAGTTCAGCCGGACTCTGTTTGACCGCTACCACGATAAAGTAAAATACTGGATCCTGTTAAATCAGGTGAACTGTCTGGGGGGATGGGGTGAATTCTCTTCCCTCGGATTGATGGAGGGCTACACCCAAAACGACGTATATCAGGCTGTCCACAACCAGTTTGTGGCGGAAGCTCTGGCCACAAAATATGCCCACGAGACATATCCGGAGTTAAAGATCGGCATGATGTTGGGGGACGACACCAGATATCCCAGAACCTGCAAGCCGGAGGACGTCTTCGCGGCCACGCAGATCAACCAGATGAATCAGTATTTCTTCTCCGATGTCAGCGTCCGCGGCGAATATCCCGGATACGCCCTGCGCTTTTTCAAGGACAACAACATTTCCTTTGAGATCACGGCGGAGGAAGAAAAACTGCTCAGAGAAAACACCGTCGATTTTGTGTCCTTCTCCTACTATTTTACACAGACAGCCGCAGCGAAGACCGACGCCGACACAGCCAGTGCGGCAAGTCCGCTGGAAGCCACGGCTAACCCCTATATCGAAAAGTCCATCTGGGGCTGGGGGATCGACCCTCTTGGGTTCCGGAACTCCTTAAACCTCTACTGGGACCGCTATCAGAAACCTATTTTTATCGCGGAAAACGGACTGGGCGCTCTGGATGAGGTGGTGGACGGCAAAGTGCATGACGACTACCGGATCGCCTATCTGGAAGGCAATATCAAAGCCATGAAAGAAGCGGTAAAGGACGGCGTGGATGTGTTCGGTTACGCCTCATGGGGGCCCATCGATATCATCTCCTGTTCTCAGGGCGAGATGAGCAAACGCTACGGCTACATCTATGTGGATCTCGACGACAGAGGAAACGGAACCGGTGAAAGACTGCGCAAAGATTCCTTCTACTGGTACAAAAACGTGATCGCCACCAACGGCGAAGAGCTGTAAACGATACGAAATATAAAGCACAAGGCCAAAGGGCAAAGACGCCGTTTGGCCTTGTGATATTTTATCTGCGCATTATGAAGTCTCCTTCTCCGTGATAGTTTCTATGAAAATACGGTTAAGCGCCGTAAGGTCCCTGTTATGATCATCCTCCAGATCATCTGCTATTTCTTTCAGCCTCACGGTCTCCGATTCAATGAACTCCCTTATAACGGGCATCTGCAAATTCTCTTCTCCCTCTGTCGTTCTTTTCTTCACATCCAGCAATTCACCGATTGCCTGACTTTATCCCCCAGCAGATAACCCTGCAATGTACTGTTTGAGACGATTGGAGAGCCGCTCCACTCAAAAAGTGTTGCATTCCCTCTTGCAAACTGCATAAGCGCCTTGAAATCCATATTTTTCATTTACCCATCACGCTCCGCCATCACGAGGCATCTGATCCTTAGAATAATTGACAAGCTTTCTCACCGCCTCGAAAGACACCCCGTCGTAACACCGCTCATATGGCGCAGGGAGATACGCGTAGGAAACATACTCTCCCGCTGTTGTCTTATCCTCCAGATATGTCTTGCAGGAAGAATGTATCTGACTTATTCCGGTATACGCCATCAACTCTGCGGCATTTTCCGCGTTCACCCCGCTGCCCGCCAACAATTCTATTTTAGAGCCGTAATCTTCCTGTAACTTTTTTAAAAGTTCCTTCCCTTCCATCGCCTTCGCCCGCTGCCCGGAAGTCAGAACGCGGTCTGCCCCCAGAGAGATCAGAAGTTCCATAGCCGCATATGCATCTGCACACACATCGAAAGCCCGGTGGAACACCGCTTCTTTCTTCCTTTCATGGATCAGATCGATCATTCTCTCTGTGCTCTCCCGGTCTATGCTGCCAGCCTCACACAGGAAACCAAAGGCCAGCCCGTCCGCACCGTTTTCCAAAAGGAGTTCCGCTTCCTCAAACATCACCGCTTTTTCCGCTTTCGTATAACAAAATCCCGCCGCTCTGGGGCGCACCATACAGATCACCTTCAAATCCGTATCCTGTTTTACCCGCCTGAGCGTGGCAATTCCGGGCGTCAGCCCGCCTACACTGAGCGCCGCATTCAGTTCCACCCTGTCCGCGCCGCCAAGGGCCGCGTTTAGACAATCCCCGTAGCTGCCGGCACACACCTCTATCACTCTCTTCATCCTTCCCTCCTGTCTGTCTCACACACTCTCTATCCATCCACATGAATATCTTACCATACTCTATAACCGAAAAAAAGTAAAAACATATCGGAGCAAAGCCATTTGTACCCCGAAAACAACCGCCTGTCAAAAAACAGCAGACAGCATATACCCTTTACTGTATACTGTAACTGCAGCCGCAAAAAGGAGGTGACAAACTATATGCAATTAGAGATCAAAATTGATGCCGCTTTTAAAGAACCGAAGATCATCATACTTACCGACAAAATGACCGATGAGTTAAACACTCTTGTGGGAAAGATTTCAGAAAAATCACCCCGGATTCTCTCCGGTTTCCGGAACGATACGCTGGAGATACTGGAGCAGTCCGATATTATCCGCCTCTATACTGCCGCCGGCAAGGTATATGCCCAAGCGGAAAACGGGGAATACACTCTGCGCCTGCGCCTGTATGAACTGGAACAGCGACTCGACAAAGATAAGTTTGTCCGCATTTCCAACTCGGAGATCGTCAATCTCAAAAAGGTGAAAAATTTTGATTTGAGCTTTGCCGGCACCATATGCGTCACACTTTCAGACGGCACTACCACCTATGTATCGAGAAGATATGTCAAAAAAATCAAACAAGTTCTGGGAATCTAAATTTCCGGAAAGAAAGGAAAACTATAAATATGAAAAATAAAATTTTTATACGCGCTCTGATCGGCGCCCCCATCGGCCTTACGATCAGCACTATCATAACAGTCATCTTCTCCCTGATTTATGGTGCAGGAGCCTATTTGGCTGTCCCTCATGATCTGATCTTGACATGCGGCAGTGAAATAAACGCCGTTATATTGCAGACTATCTTTGCCCTGCTCTACGGCGCGATGTGGGGCGGCGCATCCGTCATCTGGGAGATAGAAAACTGGAGCCTTTTAAAAATGACGCTCACCCACCTTGCGGTATGCTCCGCAGCTTCCTTCCCCATCGCCTGCTTTATGCAATGGATGCCCCACAATATCCCCGGAGCTTTGGGATTTTTCGGCCTTTTCTTCGCCATCTACACAGTCATCTGGCTCTCACAGTACTGCGCCATAAAAAAACAGGTAAAACAGATGAATATTCGACTGCAGAATCGCAATATATAACCGTGATATCCGGCTGATGGTCCAAAGTCTTCATACTGCCATCAGCCAATCAGCCGCTTGTCAGATCATCCTGTTGCTGCTTGTCAAGGACATATTCATCATTTTTCATCACTTTTTCTTGATTTTCCCTGTTTCCCATACTCTAAATCGTGGAGAATGACACGCCTTAGCTTGTCCTCTACACTTTGGGTAGTTGTATCAGAGAAATGTACCTCAACTAAATAGGTTGCTACCTCATTCTTTCTGTGCTATGTTGATAGTTTAAGAAAATTTATCTGTTAGAACTGAAAATGAATCATCTCCTCTGCCGGTCTTCTGTTTGATATAATGGAAAAATCATCTATATATTCACCTGTTTGATAATCATAGATAAGAATTTTATGGGGTTCCTCAAGAGAAATCCATATTTCAAAATCTGCCGGTTCCAGTTCTCCGTCCGTTGTCAGCATACCATTAAACCACCAGTAGGATGCGTCTTCCCCATATATAAAATCCACATTGAAACTAATTCCTTCTATGCCTTCCACTGTCGTTATTCCCCTCATACAGTTTAAACAGTCCGTTTTTTCGTTAAGTTCTGATATTTTGCTGTATATTTCATTTTTCAAATTCTCTATCTCTTCATAGTGATGTGTCCGCCAGTCATATATTTCCATTCGATCATATTCCGGGCAGGCAAGGTAAACCTTTTTCCCTTTTACATTAGGAATTACAACAGAAAAATCGGTCTTATCTTCTGCAAAAGGTATTGTTTCCGCATAATAAACTATCACATTCACAATATTCGGCTCATTCTCATCTTCTTCCCACACCACTTTGCTAACATGAAAAGAATACAGATTTATTTTTCCACTTACAGTAAGCTCCCCCGTTTCTTCATCATATACAACATCTGTTATGGACATAGACCCTGTTCCAAGCGGCTTACCAATCACATAAATTTTAAGGGCGGCAGATAATAGTAACATAAACAGAATACCCGCCAGTATTCCTATGGTTATTTTTAAGCGGTTCGTACGTTTTCGTATCTTTTTTAATGCGTCCACAGCAATAGTATCATAGACAGATAAATCATCTTTTCCGATACCTTCCTCCATTTCTGTATAAATTTTATGGCATTCTTCGCATTCCCCTAGATGGTTTTTCACCAGCTTGCTTCCTGTGTCACTTAAAATGTTGTCAATGTAGCCGGGAAGAAGATCCCGTATCACATCACAGTTACATTTCTCATTCATTCTTACTGATCTCCTTTCTGATTTTTTGTTTGGCACGAAAAAAAACAGTCCTGCTCCAATTTTCACTTTTTCCCATTATTTCTCCGATTTCGCGAAAAGACAGTTCCCCACTTATGCGATACAATACAACTTCTCTCTCCTGTTCTGGCAGAAGGTGAATTGCCTGATAAAGCTCTATCTTATTTTCCTGCCGAATAACAAGAGTTTCCCCTTCCGACATTGAATCATCTATCAGATTATCGGTAAATTCCACCATTTTGAAACGATTCTTCTTCCGAAATTCCTGCCATAATATATGCTTTGCAATCTGGCAAAGCCATACAGACAGTTTACAGGAAGCGTCATAACGTGAAATAGACATACTTGCCTTCAAAAAAGTTTCCTGCGTCATATCCTCTGACCATTCGGCATTGTGCGTATGGGAATATAAAAATCCATAAACTAATCTGGAATACTTCTGATAAACAATTTCCATATCTGCGTAATCCATTCCTTAACTCACCTCCTCTGCCCTTTATATTAGCCATGAGCAAAACTCCACACATTCAGTATTTATGCAGGTTTGCGAAGCA
>CAJTNC010000038.1 GCA_910577955.1 uncultured Lachnospiraceae bacterium | reverse complement strand
TGTATAAAATTTTCAAAGTTCATCAATTTCTGCTTGACTTTTTATTTGCAGACTTTAAATTTTATTTTTTATTACAACTATAACTTCCTGCATATACCCTGAAAAGATCAAGAAGCCAAGCATGACCATATTAAGAGTCAAGAACCAAGAACACCCTCGGTACCAAACTTTATCCTTGTTCTCACGATAAAATTTTGACTTTTTCTGATATACTTCTGTAATTGCCAGAATGAAACCGTGGTACAATCCGTATGCAATATAATGAGCCTCTGCGCCATGCCAGATTCCCATGATTCCCATATTCAAAATCAGCCCTACAGAAGCTCCATATAAGCGGTTTTTGAAACGCTTTCTGCGTGCGGAATCAACCATAAACCGCGTAAATACAAAATCCCGGAACCATGTGGACAATGTTATATGCCATCGGTTCCAAAAGTCTTTCATATCTGTACTCAAAAATGGTTTGTTAAAATTATCCGGCATTCGGATGCCTAAAATATAACTGGTTCCTACAGCCATAGCACTATAACCTGCAAAGTCAAAGAACAAGTACATCCCATATATATACGCGTACCCTATTAAGTACAGAGGTTTATGTTTCCCCTCAAAAACTTCTGTCAGCAGGCGATAGAAATATGCCGAACAGACTATTTTATAAAAAGCGCCCAATACTAATTTAAACATTCCGGTTTCCAGTAATTCCACATATTCGTTCCTTGCATATATTTTGCTGTCATCCTCCGCAAAACGCCTGCTTCTGTCAATGGGGCCGGAGCTTAGACTCGGAAAAAAAAGAAGAAACATTAAAAACTGCTTTTCATCGATTTCCGTAATAACACCATCGTATGTTTCAATGATTACCTGAATTACACGGAAGCAAATATATGAAATTCCCAAAAAGCCAAATAAATTTCCCCCTGACATCCCACTGATTTTATATGTGATCAAAGGCAATAATGCAAATAAAACCGCATGTCCGTACAAATACTTGTTTCGCCCATATTTTTTTCTAAGTACCAGATATATCTTAACCAAATACACCGCTATGACGACATAAGCCAGTAAATAAAGAAATTGTACCGGTGTATCACGGTAAACCATCCAGATAAAAAAAGCAGTAGCTATTGTCCGATACCATCGCAAACTTTTTTCACGTAAACCCAAAATTATGGCCGGAATCAGGAAAAGGACTAAGTAGAAATAAAAATCATATCCATCAAAAAAACTCATTTTATATTCCTCCCAATGCTTTTCTGTCAACCTTTCCGTTATTCGTCATTGGAAGCTGATCCTTGAATATAATTTTTTTAGGAATCATATATTCCGGCAAAAACGCTTTTAGCTCGGCCCTGATTCGCTGTGCTTCCGAGAAAGAATTACTCACTTCCCGCTTCGAAACAATATATGCATTTAAGCTTTTTACCTGGCCTTCCCGATAAACAGGCGTCACGGCAACTTTGCTTATACTTTCCAGCTTCATTAAATTGCTTTCTATATCCTCTATTTCTATACGATATCCATGCAGCTTAATCTGAAAGTCTATTCTGCCGCAATAAAATAATTGTCCTTCCTTTTTGTACCCTTTGTCTCCGGTATGATACAGTCTATACGTTATCCCGTCTATGTTATATGTTCCAAAGACTTTACCGGTAAGTACCGGATTATTCCAGTAGCCTATACTGACAGAATCCCCGACTATAATAATTTCACCCTTTTCCCCATCCGGGACTACATTTCCCTGCTCATCCATAATCAAAATCCAGGTTCCTGATTTGGCTTTTCCCACGGGCAGCGGATTGAATTGTCCTCTGACCTGAGGGGTGACTTCCACTTCCGTTACTGCGACTGTGGATTCCGTTGGCCCATATGTGTTTACGATAGTTGCTCTCGGAAAAGCAGTTTCAAGCTTTTCCACAGTGCGATTGGTCAAAGTCTCCCCACAAAAAAGAAATAAATCCAGATTTGGCAATATATTTTCCGAAAACTTCTTATCAGCCAGACAGACATCCGCAAAAGAAGGGGTAGAAACCCAAACATTGGCGCCGGAACATTCAAGTGACTGAATAAGACTTTTCATATCTCCCTGAATATCCTTTTTTAATGCCCACAAGGTTCCTCCCATGTACAGGGAAAGATACAAATCCATGACTGATAAATCGAAAGAAAAAGGCGCCTGATTTAAGAAAATGTAATGCTTATTTTCCCGAAGCTGATTTCCAAGACTTACTGCCCACATAATAAAATGATCCAAACAGTCTCTCGTAATTTGGACTCCTTTGGGCACTCCGGTACTGCCGGAAGTAAAAATAATATAAAACACATCTTCTGCTGAAACGTATTCATTTTGAGGAATCGTAGAAATTTCCTTTTCGATGATCTCCGAAATTTGTTTTTTCGTCAAAATTTGATCATTAGACAGCATAAGTGCCTCGGTTGTTAATACTAATTCGGGATTCACCTCATTAATAATCACTTCTGTCCTGCTCAAAGGAACAGAAATATCAACCGGACAGTATGCCCTGCCAGATTTTACACAAGCAATAAAACAAACCAGCATATATGGATCTTTGTGTCCATATACTACTATCGGCTTTTTTGTAACACAATACCTATTCAGATAAGCAGCCAGCTTATCTGAATAAAGATCCAGTTCATGCCATGTTAACGAGCCGGCCCCTTCAGTACCCCCCCGTGATTTTCTACACTATACGCGATACGTTCCGGGTATTGCCCGGCATTTTCCCTTATTTTTTCCAAAATTGTTGTCATGACAGTAATCTTCTCTCACAATGCAATTTATTGATATGCTTTCGGTTAATGATAGTTTTGGATATCCTTAACATTTATCGTAGATAAGTATATTACTTTTGATCGGAGTTGTCAAAATAAAATTTCCCCTGATCCATCTCGTACACTTCATCACACAAGATCTCTATGTCCTCTTTATTATGGCTTGCAAGTATGATCGTTTTTCCGTCGTCCCGCAGTCCCATCAAAATCTCTCTGACCTCCTCCACCCCCTGCTTATCCAGACTGTTCATCGGCTCGTCCAGAATCAGTATTTCAGGATTTTCCATGATAGCCTGAGCAATGCCCAAACGCTGTTTCATTCCTAATGAATATTTCCCAACCTTCTTACGGCTATCCGGGTCAAGTCCTACTTTTTTCATGCTCTCCCTGATTTCCTCTTTACCGATCACATTGCGTATGCCCGCCAAATATGTCAGGTTCTTAAACCCCGTATACCCCTTTAAAAATCCGGGATTTTCTATGATGATCCCAATATTGTCCGCAAAATCTATGTCCTTCCCGATCTCTTTTCCGCAAACAGTGACCCGCCCTTTCGTAGGCTTTAAAAAACCTGTGATCAGTTTAAATAGTACCGTTTTTCCGGAACCGTTTCTTCCGACAATACCGTATATTTTTCCTTTCTCCATGCTCAAATCTACATTTTCAAGGGCGGTAACAT
The DNA here is from genome assembly GCA_910577955.1 of uncultured Lachnospiraceae bacterium. GTDB lineage: Bacteria > Bacillota > Clostridia > Lachnospirales > Lachnospiraceae > 1XD8-76. The sequence goes on along the minus strand of CAJTNC010000038.1, from coordinate 11,972 downwards.
CTCCGAATTTTTTGCTTACATTTTCAATTCTGATTATCTCTGTCATACGAAAACCCCTTTCCTCTCCAGAAAAATCCCTCCGGCCAGATAGATAAGCGCAATCAGCGCCATCTCAAACAAAATGGAAGATAACACCGAGACTCCCGTCTCCTCAAAATACCATTTACTCTGAAAATACATACCCCACATTCCGTACATAAACCGGGCTATCCTCGTATTTGAAAATCCCACGAGAAAAGTGCCCCCTTCCGACAGCAACAGGATTGCCGGCGCAAGTTTTCTGACTCCGGTCAGATCCAGCATCAGAAAAAATGTCATTGTCAATATCATATGGACAAGCCATAAAAAGAACACATTCAAACTTTTATCCGAAAGTTTCCCATCGTTTACGATATCGGCCGCCATTGCCATGATAAACATAACCGCCGCCGTCAATACGCCATTTCGCATAATTCCGGCAAACTTCCGCCGCCACCATTTTTTTACCGTCACATAACGGTAACTTGCAAGCGTCTCTATTTTCCTCCACTTTTCAAGCCGGAGCCCCTCTGCCAGCAGGCAGACGCCAATGGGCAAAAGCCATGCCGCCAGTTCACGCAATACCTTTTCAAAGTCAACTGCCAAACTTGAAGCGTCCTGTGAAACTCCTCCGAAAAATTTTAAAACCATACTCTGCTCCATAATGCACCTCTCTGTTTCGTCTATTTGCATATCAGATATCCGCCCTCTTCACGGCAACTAATGACACCGCTGTCATAATCAGGATGAAAACCAGCATCCGGCAAGGGTACCTCCAGTGACTGCCGGCGCTGTCCACATAGTATACCGGGCTCGAATGCAGCCTGCCGGCAAAGGATAACACAACGCCTCCCAAATGCGCCGCTGACACTGCTGCCAATCCCCAAAAACCGCCGAGCGCAAGGCTGCAGAGATACAAAAGAACCCCCAGAAAAACAAAATAGCAAAGCATATATAAAAAGGTAATGCCAAAGGCCCGAAAAACTGTCATATATTCCATCATTGCCGCACCTTCAAAATAAATATGGTATTTTTCCGCCATCGCATTCGAGGCAGCGGTTGCCAGCATATAGACGGGACTGCTCCAAAGTTTCCCGGAAAATCCAAACGGAATGCCGGCTGCGACGGAAACGGCTGCAAGACACAGGATATACAAAAGCGCCTGCAGGAAAACATAAAACAGCATACCTGCATTCCAGACCCGTCTGCCGCTGCGATACAGTACCATATAGGTATTCCCTTTGACAAAAGGCGCATCCCCTATGACCAACAGATAGCCCAGAACCCAGAGCCTGCACGCCATCCCCTGATTTGAGGTGACAATAAAGGTTTCACAAACATTGACGGGTTCTCTCATCTCCATTGCATACCGCAAAAAGTCGTTCGCTCCCAGCGCCAGAAATGTCATTCCCAACAGATACCCCATGATCGTCCGGACACTCCCCATCTCCTGCCGCAGCATCCAAAAGGCGATCCGGATTGCCTTGGCAATTCTTATGCCCTTACTCATCCCTGCATCTCCTCCCAAATCCCGCCATGACAGCCACCGCAGCGGCAAAAAGCCAGACACACTCCGCTGCAATCGACAACACATGGCCTGCATCGTCCCCGCGCACTAACAGGGCGGGATTCAGACAACCCGGCATCAAGATATAAAGGGATTGATACAGGACGAAGGGGGCCAGCAGTGCCACATACTTATTGGGCATCCACACCGCAAACGCAAGGCCCGCCAAAGCCCATGCGGCCCCGAACAGAAAACCCAGCACCACCTTGACTGCCACCATTACGCCAAGTCCATAGGTCTGACCTATCACAACCATCTCGATATCTGCCTCCATCCTCAAAACATTCACGCCCGAAGCGTCCAGTCCCAGAAGGTTGGCATTGGCCACCTCCGGCGACTCCAGATACACAGCCGCAAGGCATACGAGAAGATAGGGAAGCGCAACGATGACTCCTCCGGACAACGACACGCTGATGATCCGTATTCTGGCAAATCTCTGCGGTTTCATCCGGGCAAGAATCATCCTGTAATACCCGCTCTCATACTCCCCGCAAAAGCGAGCCGCATACCCCAGCACCGGAAACACGGTAAAACCCGATGCGGCCAGTATATTCACAATCGCATAATAGGGACTCCCCGAATGAAGCGATTCCGTGACAAAATTATACACAAGCAATGCCCCGAGCCCCAAAATGCCCGCCAAAAATCCCGGAGTCGCAAAACTTCTTTTGACATCCATCCATAGAAATTTCATATGCCTTCACACACCCTCTATCACTTTCCCGCCTCACGGTTCCTAATCCGCCTCTTCCAGTTCCCCTGTGACCGCATTCACACATATGTGGACCGGCCCCACGGCATCTCCGCAGCCTCCCTCCACATATTCGTCAAGGGGCATATAGATATGCCATATGGGCGTAAGCACCAATTCCTGTTTATACTCTATCTCGTCCAAAGCAGGCGCAGGATTTGGCACCGGATAATAATTTAATTCCACTCTATCGTATAAGATCGTGCCATCCGATTCCAGCATGCCGCCATCCAAATACTGTTCCAGTATATCCAAAACCTGCTCAAAAGAAATCGCCGTGACAGGCTCTTTATCCGCCGCCTTTGCGCAGAAATCTGAAAGAAAGACCTCCGCCACGCCCTCCTTCGAAACAATTGCATACCCATTGGGAGAAACCTGCCCAAGCGCATAGCTGTCGGCTCCGATGTCCACCGCGATTCCATCATAGGCGGGCACAAACTCCATCTGGTAAAAGCCGTAATCACCGCCTTCAATATAGTATATTTTCCGAAAAACAAGCTCACTCACTCCCACGGCTTTCAGCTTGTCCAACAGTATTTCCGCTGCTTCGTTTGCCGAAAAGCTGCCATCGCCCATCCTTTCCGGAGGAATGAGCGTTTCTCCGTCATCCTTGCTGTACACCTCGAAATATTTTTCCCTCAACCCATGATCCACATAATACGCCGACGTATGGCCCGAAAAGGACGCCTCCTTTTTCCCGTCGCCAAGCCGATTCGCGCTGCGGTCACCGAATCTGGAATATAAAAACCTTTCGCCGTTTCCGTCAGGGGTGCTGTTGGATCTGTCATTCTCTTCTATCTCTTTTAAATATTCCTGTGAAGTATCCTCTATACTGCCGCTTTCGCCGTCGAGGAAGGCGAGCAGCGTGTCTCCGTCAAGCCTTTCATCGGGCTTTAACGTCATGATATACAGTTGATCAGGCAGCGCGGGAATTTCGGCGTTTATGCTTATTATATTATCGCCTGTGCCTACTGTGCCCTGATATTGACCTGCCTCCCTGTCACGCCCGCCTCCCGCTTGCGTCTGCTCCTGTGAGCCTGCCGCAGCAATGTCCTGCACCTGTCTTTCCATATCGCCCTGAGCGTGCATTATGCCGTTTTCCTCCACCGCATCCGGCGCTTTTTGACAGCCGGTAAGGCCAAGGGCGCAAAGTATTGCTGCCATCGTTAAGAATAAATGATTTCTTCTCATACTGATACCTCCCAAACAAGATCCCTTTTTTTATGTTGTACAAAGCATACCACAAAAACAGAGTTCTTTTGGATTTTGGCGAAATCAAACCATATTTTTGCCGGAATCAGCTAGATCAGAGTTCCTTTATGTACATGATGATATCTGTTTCCATACATCCGTTTTCACACACCAGATCCATGTCTCCATGATATTTTTCAATGATTCGCCGCACATTGCCCAGACCGATTCCATGGTTCGGCGCATCCTCCTTCGTGGTTCTTGGGCGTTCCACCCTTCCGTCTGCAATCCCCTGACAACTATTGCGGATATGGATAAACAGGATCCCCTTCTCAAGCCTGATTGCTATTTTCAGTTCTTTTTCTTCTGTCCGGACTGCCGCCTCTATGGCATTGTCAAGCAGATTCCCCAACACCACGTTTAAGTCAAAAGAATGCAGCATCAGTTTTTCCGGTATATTTACCTTTGCCTCCACCACCTTCAGGATCTCATTTGCCCTCTGCAGCTTATAGTTCAACAAACCGTCGACGGATTCGTTTCCTGTGACAACATATTCTGACGGATTCGTCATAAAATCCTGCATGGAGCCGAGATACCTGCCGGCTTCCTCCAAATCCTTTTTCTGCAAAAGCATCTGAAGCGCCATGATGTGATTTTTCATGTCATGCCTCAACGCCCGGATACGCCCCTGCGATTCCATGATCACGTCCAACTGGTTGCGGTAGATGGATGTCTGCTGTCTGTAGATATCATTTTCCCTTAAATTCCTATAGTTTTCGGCCATCATATGATAGAGATAAAATATGCCCAGATTGATGATAAGTATGGATATACTAATCAACGCGGCCGCCGTCCCCTCATATCTCCCATACAGCAAAACACATAAAATAAGTACGCTTGCCGCAGGAATCATGATCAAAATAAATATCTGCCTTTTATCAAACACGATTTCCCCGCTGTCCGCCGGATATGCGATATGACTGATCAATGTGACGCAGATCAAGAGCAAAAGCGTCCGAACTGCCTGCTGGTGCCCGAAATACTTCTGTGAAAAAGCAAAATAAACGACAAGAGCACATGCCAGATCTGTAGCAAATATCGCTAACGATACCCAGACCCGCTTTTTCCATGTTCCCTGATAAAGAAAAGTCAGTCCCGCGATACCCAGATAATTACAGATACCGTATGGCACTGATATGTTGAAAATATTGTACAGAGCGATGGTCAGCAGATAATAGCATACAAATCCCGCTCCGATCTTTTTTCCGTTTTCATCAGCTGCGGCCAGAAACAGCTCCATCATTTTCCTGATCAGCAGAACCCGCAGGATATTTACAATCAGTTCAGATACCACTCTATAAGTCACCATATATTTCTGCTCTCCGATGTTGCTTTATTTTTCCTCTAATTTCTTTCCGATACGGCTTACTGATATTTAAAACCGTTCCGTCAGACATTTTTACGCAGTCGTAAGCGTATTCGCTGACATATACCTGATTGATAATATGGGACTTGTGTATCATCATAAAATCCGCAGGAAGCTCATCTATAATATTTTTCAGCTTTCCGTAAAATTCCTCTTCACCGTCTCTTGTAACAAGCCGGATCTTCTTGTCCATACTCGTTAAATAAGCAATATCCTTTGTCGGGATCCTGAATATTGCACCCCCTTTTTGGTACTCGAAGCTGCTTTTGAGGCTCTGCCTCTGCCTGATGCTCCTGAGAAGAACCTCCTTTATCTGCGCATCGGATATGGGTTTTACCAAAAAATCAAGAGGCTGGATCTTGAACAACTGCATTGCATATGTCTGTCTGGAAGAAATGTATACTATGTGGGTACTTATGTCATCCATTTCATTGCGAATAAACTTCCCCACCAATATGCCGTCTGCCTGCACCAATTCGATGTCTAAAAATATCAAATCCAGCTGCGTGCCTTTCTGCAAGTCATTTAATATACTTTCACCGGAATGCCAAACCTCAACATCTGCTTTCACCGACAATCCTTTTGCTATGGAATAAATTTGTTCTTCCAATCCGGAACACAGTTCTTTGTCGTCATCACAGATCCCAATCCTGTACATACCTCATTCCCTCTCCGCAAAACAAAAATTCATTTCCATGATTCTTTTGGCTTTACATAATATATGCTTCGTCCGCGGCCACACCGATTTCTCTCAGTTTGTATATACTTCAGCGGCGAAAATTTTACTGCCTAATGCCATATATTCATCATATGAAATTTCGGCTCCATTCAAAGTATATTTTATGCCTGCCTCCGGATTATTTTGGTCAAATTCCTCGCCGAAATCCATTTCTGCAACTAAATGATCAGCGCCTTCAAATTTTTCCATATGGTACCATTCAAATCCTGCACTCGATCTGTTGCTGTACATAATCCATATCTCCCCGTTATAATAATAGATATAAGAAAGAATGAGCGCAGTGCCGTCTCCTCCGGCAAATTCATATACCATGTTATCACGCGCATCCAGATATATTCCGCCGTAAGGCCCGTTAAGAATCAGTTCGTTTTCGCCGTCATTGTCAAGATCCACTTTCTCCCCAATAGAATAAGCGTTCTCTTCTTCAGAGTCCATATTCAAGTCGGTAATATAAAACGTCGATGTCAAATCTGTTGAGTCAACGGCGCTTATCCGGCCATTGATAAAGGAATCTAACAGCTCATCCGCCGACATTTCCGGACTCGTATTTTCTATCTCCTGTATGTTTGGCACATCAGATGTTTTGTAAAATCTATATTCACTTAATCCTGCAAAATCAAGCCATTCCTGACCAAAGATGGTTACGGCCGCAATATCCTCTTCCAGTTTTATTACTCCATTCACTTCATTTCCGCCGGGACCTGCAGCTGCAAATTCCAATCCTTTTTCCGTTTCCTTACCGGTACCATCATCTAACGAGTACAACCTGAATAAGTCTATCTGGATCTGATAAGTCCCGTCATCATTTTTCTTTATTTCCAGCGCCGGCTCGTTTACATCATAACTGTTATATTCGCCCTCATAATCATATTCTCCTGTCGGATGTTCCGGTTCGGCATCCGCATCATAATCATCGGATTCGCCCTCATACGAATCCGCTTCGGCTTCATCGGATACTGCCTGCGGATTTTCTTCGGAAATTTCTTTTATGCTGCCTTCTGCATCCATTTGCGTATTGCCGAAATCCTCCGGCTTTCCGCATGACGAAAGCGTACACACAAACACGATCATTATCATTGCCATTTTCATTCTCATTTTTTTCATGAACCATTCTCCTCATTTCTGCGCTATATCTCCTGACTTTTTCCGGCGCCATTATTACATGATACCTGCTTTTTCTATCATGCCGTTTACTGTTTTTATACCACACTGAGAAAAAAATGGCATGTTATCTGCATAAAAGACATATTTTTTGCACAAACGACACGAATTAGTCATCGAACAACATTCTCCATCTGAAAAACTCTTTCTTAAACTCTTTGCTGTGAACCCTGCCGATCGCTATCTTTAACCCGTTACAGAGCATGATCTCGTGGCTGTTTACACTTTCAATATATTTTAAATTGACGATATACGAGCGCTGAACACAAGAAAAGCCAAATGGAGACAGGCTTTGCGCTGTCTCGGATATCCGTCCTTCACAAATATGCTCATCGCCGTTTCGCATGAGATATCTTAATTTTCTCCCACTCGTCTCGATAAGCAAAAGCTCTCTTAAATTTATCCTGTGCCGGATCCCTGCGGTATCCTTACAATAAATGGTTCTTTCCTGAATCTTGGTTTTAAAGAAGGAATCAAGCGCCTCGTCTATTTCTTCGAGATATTTCTTATCGATGTATCTGAATGCATTCACTTTGTATCCGTATCTGGCCATTTCCGTATGTGACGTTAAAAAACATATCTTGCACTGACTTCCGGAATCCATCAATTTTTCAGCTATCCTGAAACCATCTTCACCTTCTGCAAGCTCGATATCCAGAAACAATAAATCCGCATCTGCATTTTCCGTAAAATCTTTTTCATTATCATAGGCTTTAACCTGAGCAGAAATATTTTTATCTGTGCAGTATTTTTCAATTGATGCCTTTATCTTATTTCTCCATACCGGCTCATCTTCCACAATACCTATTTTCATGCCTTGTCCTCCTCAGAGATCACTTTTGGGATGGCAATACTGATTTTAAACATTGCTTGTCCATTTTCCACTATGGATTCCGTATAATACTCCCCATGATATTTGCGGACCGCAGCAGCAACATTTTTCAGACCGAATCCATGATTCGACTTATCTGCTTTTGATGTCCTGAGAAACCCTTTCCGGATATTCATTTCTTTCACCTCACTATTGCTGACAACAATAAAAATTTCTTTTTTATGTTCTATCATTTCAACCCGGATTTTAGGAACGGCTGTTTGTACTGCTGCTTCCAGAGCATTCTGCAATATATTCCCCATCAGTGTCGTAATATCAAACATCTCTAAACTTGTTTTCCCTGTCAGTTTTCCTGTCACCGTAAAATCTATATTTTCCTTTTCTGCCAAATATAAATAATAATTCAGGATTACATCAAACAGACCGTCTCCCGTATGGATTTTCAAATCAAACTCGTCCTGTATCTTCCAAATAGTATCTATGTACTCTTTGACCTCTTCTGTCTTTTTTTGATTCGCCAACTCTCTGAGAACACCCATATGATTTATCAAATCATGCCTAAAACGCCGTACAGCCGCCGACTGCTGTAATTGGTAATCATACTGCTGTTTCTGCATATACATAAAAGATTGCAATTCCCTGTTCTGCCTGTCTGACTGTATATTTTTTATGGCAAGGCCGAGCGTAAGAAAAATGGAATAAATCGCCCCCGCTATGCTGATAAAAAATACCGCATAGGCATCGAATCCATACCTTGCATGATTTTCGTCAAAGAAATAAAAAACATAATCATAGAACATCTGGAAAATACTTCCCTGTATGAAAAGCGCAAACTTATACTTGAATTTTATATCGCACAAATATATGTCATTTTTCTTAAAGAGCTTCAAGTATATCAGAAAGTATACCAAAAATGAGAGCAGGTAGGCAGATTCCATCCACCAAGTTATCCCCGTGCCGCTGACTCCTCCGCCTATTAAAACAATCTGTATCAGCATAACGCTGAACGTATCAATGATTCCCGTGAAATACATGAGGGCTGCGCTCAGCACGAACAGATGACTCAATCTGTCTTCAAAAAATAAACAGATAGAAACGGCGCTCCAAAAAATATAGACGATCGGAGAGTTTGTATCAAAATATGCGTTGTAAACCCCGGCAGACAACATAGCCAGAACCGAGGCGCTAATAAAAAGCTTGTTTTTTCTTGGGTTTAACCTGAATCCGAAATGAATTATAAAAAGATATATCAAATAGTTTGATATATTGTCTGCAATATAAATCATGATAGCCTCTCTGCTGTTTCCTGCTTATTCCGTCAAAAGTCCTTCCCGCTAAAGTCTAATCACCTACTGAATTATAACATAGAAATATGTTCCTGCACAAAAGATATTGATGACTTAGGTAATATATTATGTTATGGTATATATATGTAAATCTGTGGAAGAGGAAATTAAATGAGCAATATTATTCAAATCAATCATCTCAGCAAGAGTTTCGGAAGTGTAAAAGCTGTTCAAGATTTAAGTTTCCATGTAAAAGAGGGAGAGTTATTTGCCTTTCTTGGTATCAATGGGGCAGGAAAATCAACCACAATCAATATTATGTGCGGACAACTGTCAAAAGACAGCGGGAGCATTTTTATTGACGAACACGATTCAGATAAGGATATGGACTTTATTAAGCGTGAACTGGGGGTAGTTTTTCAAGCATCTGTCTTGGATACCGCCCTTTCTGTTTATGATAATTTGGAAAGTCGGGCCGCTTTATACGGTATTACCGGAACAGAATTTAAGAATCGGCTTTCGGAACTTGCCGAAATACTAGAAATTGAAAATCTATTGAAACGCACCGTCGGTAAATTATCAGGAGGACAACGCCGAAGAATCGATATTGCAAGGGCTTTGTTTCATATGCCTAAAATCCTTATTCTTGATGAGCCGACAACAGGGCTCGATCCGCAGACACGCCGACTCATTTGGAATGTTATATCAAGTTTCCGCAAAGATGAAAATATGACCGTATTTTTAACTACGCATTATATGGAAGAAGCCGCAGAAGCTGATTATGTTGTAATCATCGATGATGGGAAAATATCCGCAGAGGGTACTCCGCTTGAATTAAAAAATATTTATACCGGAGATTACATCACAATTTACGGTGTAGATGAAGATGCTATCAGAGAACTTGGTGTAAAATATGAGCAGATACGAAACGGTTATCGTCTTTCGGTACCGAACACAAAAAGCGCAACTGATTTGATTATTCATAATCCACAGTTGTTTAATGATTACGAAATAACAAAAGGAAAAATGGATGATGTTTTCCTTGCCGCCACAGGGAAAACGTTGGTGGGAGGTACAGAAAAATGAATACGTTTCTTGCGCTTAATAAAAGAAATATCAAATTGCTTTTCAAAGATAAGTGGATGTTCGTTACCTCTTTGATCACACCTGCTATACTGCTTGTGCTTTATGTAACCTTTCTCGGAAATACGTACCGTGATAGTTTTACATCTAATTTATCTGCTTACCCCAAATTATCAAAAGGTATCATAGAGGGACTTGTAGGCGGTCAACTTATCTCCTCCATTCTTGCTGTTTCGTGTATAACGGTTGCTTTCTGTTCAAATTTTTTAATGGTGCAAGATAAAGCAAACGGCACGATAAAAGATTTAAGAATATCTCCTGTAAAGTCAGCTGCACTTTCTCTGAGTTATTATGCTGCGGCCTTGCTTTCAACACTTATTATTTGCTTCTCTGCAGCGGGTATCTGCCTTGCTTATGTGGCTGTCGTCGGTTGGTATATGTCGCTCGCAGATGTATTCTTTTTGTTTCTTGATATTTTGCTTCTTGCTTTATTTGGAACGGCATTATCTTCGATCATTAACTTTTTCTTATCAACGCATGGACAAATTTCAGCAGTAGAGACGATCCTTAGTGCAGGATACGGTTTTCTTTGTGGTGCGTATATGCCTATTTCATCATTTGACGAAGGACTGCAAAAAATACTCTCATTTTTGCCGGGCACCTATGGCACATCCCTTATTCGCAATCATACAATGCAAGGGGCACTCGCTGAAATGCAAAATCAGGGCATTCCGACAGATGTAGTTGAAAAAATAAAAGATTCTCTTGACTGCAATCTCTATTTTTCCGGAAATCTAATAAATACTGAGCAGATGTATATGATACTCGGTATTACTGTTCTTGTATTGATCGGAATTTACATTCTGTTAAATAAAACAAAAAAATATAACAAATCAGGGGAATTTTAAGTCGCAAATGAAGAGATCGACCTCTATCTTTCAAAATCTATCTGTATAAATTTTTTCCCATTAGGCAACGCATACTCCAAAGTTTTTATTGTATGATAGCCAATTTCAAGCATGGTCTTTTCTAAGGTATGTACTTCTATTTGATGATGTACTTGTTCCAGTACGTCGAATGCGTGCAAATATGGCGATTCCGACACCCAGTTACCCTCTGAATTTATTTGAATCATACAAGAAACATATTTCGGATCTGCCTGTCGGACTGCTCTTTGAAAACATTCATAGCCAATATACTCGATCAATAGATTGGCTATAACCATATCCGCCTTTGGCAGCTTATCCGTTTCATTTATCAGATCAATACATAGGCAATTCAAAATTCCATCTAAACAGGAATATCTATGCGCAGTCTCTTTCAAATAATCGGAATTGACATCTACTCCGTAAACTTTCTCAAATTTATCTTTGGAAATATGTTCAAGACCGTTGCCGCCGGCAATACCTAATATCATAATATTTGTGACAGAATAGTCATTAAATTGACTCTTCATCATTTCGTTCATGGCCTGTAACTGCATAACAGAATCCAATCTCATATGATTTTCATAATCAGATAATGAAATTTCTTCCCAAGGATTTTTCATAGCCGGTCTCCTTACAAAATCCGATTGTGATTTGATGATTTTTAAAGGAAACATTAGCTGCTATATTTTATTATTAAAATCTCCGCTAACCCTTGAAAATACTAAATTTATCGCAGGTGAACTTTCCCTTAAAGTTTCCCTTGTATTATATCTTCCCACAGGGCATTATAAGCCCTGATAAGGGAAAAAATGAGGAAAACAAAATCACATAAACATTATAACACATAATATACGGGAATTGGTAAACTGATTGAAATCCCGATGAAAACCCTGATATCTTTTCCTGCCTGTGGCGAAACAGAAAGCTATTTATCACGTATAATCCAATCATGTTAGGAAGTGATTGGATTTTCCTTTCTCCCAGGTTCT
>CAJTNC010000037.1 GCA_910577955.1 uncultured Lachnospiraceae bacterium | reverse complement strand
CTTTTTTCTTTCTCTGAAATCATTCCGCTGTCTTCCGTCCCCCTTCCGCTTCTTCTTCCTTCCGGGTTCACTCCGACAGCTTTGGAATATTTTCAGGGCTGCATTACTGTTTATTTGTCAAGGTTCTAAAAGCTTCACACCAAAGTCTCTTCTGATGTGAAGCTTTTATATAATATCAAACCATATAAAGATTGTCAACTACTTTTTGGAAATTTTTTCTCAAATCTTAGTGCCGGTCATAAAAGCCCATCCCCTCTTGCGCCGCGCCCTTTTTCTTCTCATTTAATAATCCGCTATCACATCTACCACATCCATTTTCCCAATCTCTTTTACCGGCCTGCGCACTGCGATCACACAAGATACCGCAACCAGCGCCACGATCATGAAAAGCTCCGCCGCCGGCACCTCCCAGACATCATTCCAACGCGGATAGATCATTTGGTTCCACAGGAATTTGTGAATAGGCAGTCCAAACAAAACTCCTGCGATAACGCCGGCCCCCGCATAAGTGCACGTCTCCGCCCGCAGCATCCTGCCTATCTGCTTCATGTCCATCCCAACCGCTCTCATCGCGCCGTACTGCCTGAACTTTGCCGATACACTCATGGAAATACTGTTGATAATATTAAACGCAGCGATCAGGGCAATGATGCCAAGAAATCCGTATACAAAGACCGCAAAGGAGTAATAGGCTCCTTTTGCACTGCTGTTGCTCAATCTGTTGTCGGAAAACAGGTACTCCTCCCCCGCCAGTCCGCGCAGTTTTTCCGCTGTCTCTTCCCCCGCATGCCCCTTTGTCTGTACATCGATGACCGTGTAATCAGTCTTCCCGGTCAGTTTTGTAAACAGCGCTTCCGAACAGACAAAGACATCCGTATCCTGCATACCGCCAAAGGGGCAGTGTTCCAAAAACCCCGCTATGGTCAGATCACCCAGATCCGTGACCACTTTATCCCCCTGCCTCCACGGACTGTTTTCGGAGTACGCCGCAAGCACCAACCCCTCCTCCGCATCTTTGGCCGCCTTTTCGAGCCCCCTTTTATCAGATGCCCATTTTTCCTCATCCGCCCAGTTAAACTGCAGCGCTTCGTAGGAGATCAACATCACATTTTCCCTGCCGGAATCGCTTATCGCCCCGATATTATAGGCAAACTGCCTTCCATAAACCCGTTTTACGCCCTCTATTTGATACAATTCCCGCACAAGTTCCTTTGGCACCGAGCAGGTTTCATCCTTGCTGACAATTGAGAAATCCGGCGTATAGGGGCGCAGCGGCGTAATAGCGTGTCCCATGAAATCCCACAGCGATGAGAACGCCAAAAATAATATGATACTGATCGCAAAAGACCCCGTCATCAACAGAAAGTTTCTCTTGTTCTGCCCCGCATGGTATATCCCCAATGCCGTATCGATCTTCAGCCCCTTTGTGACCGCCGCCCGTTTTAAGGGCTGTACGCGCCATGCATTCCCCGACACTGCAGTCAACGGCGACACCTTTGCCGCCTTTTTAGCCGGCGATCCCGCAGCGATAAGTACCGTGAGAAGCCCTGTCACCGCCCCCATCACAATACCGCCGACGCTTATTCCGAATATCGGCAGATCCACAAAATATTCCGCGCTCAAAAAACGGAGGATCGCACACATCGCCCATGTCATGACAACCCCGGAAGCCACCCCTGCCGGAAGCGCTTCCCCGCAAAAGCGAATTGCTTCCAACCGTACAAAACGCATAGTCTGCTTCCTATCCGCTCCAATGCACCGAAGCAATCCGAAAAAGCTCGTGCGCTGCATCACGTTGCTGTTCATACTGCTGGCGATCATCAGCGTCCCTGCCGCCAGCACCAGCAAAAACAGTACCGCCGCCGCACCGTAAACAGCGCGGACCGCAGGATCTTTTCCTGCCCCGGAGAGTCCTAACAGCATGGTATTTTCGCCCACATCGCTTTCATCCAGTTCAAACTCCGTTTTGATATTTTCGATCGCCCTCCGGTGGTCGATGCGGTCTTTCAGCCTTACACAGTAAACCGCATCCGCATCTGTCCTGCCCTCTTGCTTTTCCTGTCGGTACAATTCCAGAAAAGCCTCCACAGGCAGACAGAGTACGACGGCGTCGCTCTTTGCCGTCATGGCCGTAGTCTCCGCAAAACCTGATATCCGGTAGGCTTTTTCATCCCCGGAAGGCGTGCGGAGCAACACGTCATCCCCAATCTTTACACTCATAGAAGTTTTGGCATTATCCAACAGCAGCGCCTCTCCCTCCTTTGGGAACGTACCCTCCGTCAGATCCTCCGCCATGATCCTGTTTAAGAACGCCTCCTCCATTCCGCAGATGCAGGTTTTCTTCCCGTTCTCGCCGGCCCACACGCCGCTTACCGCATCCTGCCCCGAAAACACGATATAATCTTCCCTCAATCTGTAATTTAATGTATTATACCAAGAAGAAGCCTCCACATCCGGACGCAGCGCGATCAGTTCCGCCTCTTTTTCCGTAAGATTTCTTATGTTGATATGCCAATTGCCGTACTCACGGATCGTCCGGATCTTCTGGCTGCGCACCTGCATATCCGCCATGCCGAAAATCGTCGTGACTAAAAATACCGCCAGAAAAATACAGAGTCGGGTCATCCTGCTTTTCTTTTTGTGCGCTTTTACAGATATGGGAATCAAACTAAGATAATTTTTCATTGCGTTTCCCTCCCAAATCTGCAAGCCGCCCATCCGCTACACTGAGTACCCTGTCGGCGGAAGCCGCCAGATTCATATTGTGGGTGATCATCAGCACCGTCTGCCCGTATTTGCGGGAAGCGATAGCTAAAAGCTCCATCACGTCGAGACTGCTTGCGCTGTCAAGATTTCCGGTAGGCTCGTCCGCCAAAATAAGGAGCGGTCTTGTGATCAGCGCTCTGCCAATTGCCGCCCGCTGCTGCTGCCCGCCCGACAACTGTCCCGGCAGATGCTTTCTGCGCTCCGTAAGCCCCAGCGTTTCCAACAGTTCATCCATCTCCCGCTTTTCCGGTTTTCTGTAATCAAGCAGCAGCGGAAACATAATATTCTGTTCCACATTCAGTTCCGGAATCAATTGAAAAGACTGAAAAATAAAACCGATGTTCCGCCTGCGAAATACCGTGCGCTGTCGCTCGCTCATCGATAACAGATCCTCCCCGTTTAACGTAATGCCGCCCGAGGTCGGCTGATCCAGACCGCCGATACAGTTTAAGAGCGTGCTTTTTCCGGAACCGGAAGCTCCCACCACCGCCGCGAACTCCCCCTTCTCCATGGAAAAAGAAACGTCCGTCAGCGCTTTTACAGCGCTCTCGCCGTCACCGTAAGTTTTACACAGGTTTTGTACCCTTAAAATTTCCATACGCATTTCCTCCGTCAAAAGATTATGTCTTCGTCTTTTTCTGTCATGATACAATGCCCGCCTTACGATTCGATGAATTTCACCTTACAATATTGTAAGGTTTACAAAATTGTAAGGTATTCATATTTCCATAGCCCCTTCTTTTAGTAGCCGCTCGGAAGAGTCAGAACAAACGACGCCCCATATCCCGGTTCGCTCCACGCGCTGACGCTTCCTCCCTGCCCCTCCGCAACAGCTTTCACAAAAGCAAGCCCAAGCCCCGCTCCCTGCCCGTCTTTGCTGTTTCCACTCTTATAAAACCGTTTGAAAATATGATGGATATCCTCTTTTGCGATTCCTTCTCCGGTATCCGCCACAGTAAATCTGGTCATCAGGGGCGTCCTCTCCCAGTTGATACGGATCATATCTCCGGCCTCCGTATGATCCAGCGCATTTTTTATCAGATTCCCCAGCGCCTCCCTGCTCCACTCCGGATCGCAGTATACTTTCACACTGTCCCCGGAAAACAGTATCCTCTTTTTCTCTGCCTCCGCCCTGTCCACCAATTCTTCAGCCGCCCCGAAAACAAGTTCTTTCACATCCAAAAACCTCTTGGAGAAAACAACGCTCCCCGCGTCCAATCTTGTGAGCTTTAAAAGCATCCGGATCAACCCTTCTATTCTCGCAAGCGCCGCCTCCGATTTTTCCGCAAAAAGCGCGACGGTTTCCGCCTGTTCCGGCTCGTTCCGTATGATCTCCTGATAAAGGGATAACGCGGAAAGCGGCGTTTTCAGCTGATGGGAAATATCGGCCACCGTGGCCTTCAAAAATTCCTTTACCTTTTTCTCCGTCTCTTTCCCTGTTTTCAGCATACCCGCCATAAAGTTTATGCGTGAGAACAGCTGATATAGTGTGCCGTCATACAGTTCCGGCAGTTTCAGAGAAAAATCATCTTCCCCACATTTTTCCAGCGCGGCAATCGCCTCCGTATAGATCCTGTCCTGCTTTCGCAGATACCTTGTGACACTGACAAAAAGCAGTACCGTAAACAGTATGACCGCCGGAAAAACCACCGCCTTTTCTGCTGCCAAAAAGCCGTAGAGCGCCGGTGTCAGGCGAATATCCGCATTTTCCGAAAATCCGATTCGGTGCAGCAGCCTTTCCCCTGCTTCCATGTATTCCGCCGTCGGAAAGCCTTTCTCCTCTTTTCCTGCCCATACACCCGCTATAACCTGCGCCGCCATCCGTTCGTCACCGCTTTGCTCAAGCAGCGACGCCGCGATGGCAGTATCGTGTTCAAGCAGAAATATCCGCAGCCTATTCTCCTGCAGCCTCACCATCAGCAAAGCTGCCGTCATTCCCACACAGGCAATGCACAGCAGCTCCATCAAAAACATCTTCGTATGCTTTTCTCTCCAAAACATATTTATCCCTCATTCCATCTATATCCGAATCCCCTTACCGTCATCAGGCGTTCCGGCTTCGAGGGATCCCTTTCTATCTTTTCCCGCAGCCTCCTGACATAAACAGAAACGGTGTTGTCATCCACAAAACTTCCGCCGCTGTCCCACAATTCTTCCAAAATCCTGTTTCTTGTCACAACGATCCCCGCATTTCTGATAAGCAGACCGAGCAGACGATATTCCGCTCCGGTAAGTTCTAAAACCTTACCGTCTTTCTCCGCCAGACTCTTCTCCAAATCCATGGTTATATTTCCGGAAACCAAACGTCTGTCATTTTTCTGATCCATTCCCGCCCGCCGCAGAAGCGCATGGATCCGCGCCCGCAGTTCGCTGAGCCGGAAGGGCTTGGTCACATAATCGTCCCCGCCGCTGTCAAATCCTCTCACAATGCTCATCTCATCGTCCGCCGCCGTCAGAAAGATAACAGGAACAGAACTGCCGCTTTTTCGCACGCTCTCGCAAACTTCGAAGCCCATCCCGTCAGGCAGCGCCACATCCAGCAGCAGGAGATCATAACCGTTTTCAAAATACTCCATCGCCTCGCTTACCCTGCGGGCCACCTCCACCTCATACCCCTCTTTGCACAGGGCATACTGTAAACCGTCGATCAGCGAAGCGTCATCTTCCAAAAGCAAAATTTTATTCATAAGAAAATTCCTATCATCCTCTGGATAAAATTATAGAGCAGATTGCGTTTATATAAAAAATCCAAAAACACATTTTCCTGAATCAGCTCCGTGATAAGCTGCCCCTTTATCGGAATCTTCAGACAGGAGATCACCGCAAATCCCACCCAGATCACCACAGTGGCTTCCACAATGCCGGCAAGCATTCCTAAAAATTTATTCAGCCCGTTTAAAAGCGGCAGCTTTGCGATCATACCCAGAGAGGAGAACACCAGTCTGAGAAGTTTCCTCGCAATTAAAATAAGCAGCAGAATGATTCCGGCCACCAGAAAACCGATCAGATTTTTCTCCAGCGCCGATTCTATCACGACAATACCCGCCACCACCGCAAAAGAAACGATCACAATATCCGCAAGAGCTCCCGCCTCATCGATCAGCCCCGCTCTGGATCCGCGGAAGATCCGCCATATGTAAATCAAAACCACTGTTCCCAAAACGATATACATTCTGTCTTTCCTTTATTTTAATTCCACCGTGTCAATAGATTCCTGACTTACAAGCGTAAAGCTGTTCACAGAATCCCCGGGGATCAGAAGACTTATATTTCTGTTCATCGCCCCGTTAAACTTCTCCACACCCGACAGGCTGAATATGCAGCACTCTGTTTCCCCGTAGATATAGACATTTTCGCCTTTTAACACCACATTTCTGTATTCCAAATCAAATCCCTGACTCAAATGCTTTTTCCCATCACTGTCATACACCGTGATCATATATTTATGAGTTCCGGTGGTATCATATGTCACCAACGCCACATAAGCCTCATTGTGATATACGGATCGCACCTCGCCATCCAACAGCACCTCAAACTTGCTCACAGGCTTCTGCGCTCCTTCGTAGAACGCCAATCTGTCGTCCGCCATAGCGTAAGCCAGCTCGGAAGTCATAAACTGCACATGGGGAATGACAGCCGGATAGTCATACCCGCTCATATAATTATCCACCTCGTTTTTCCCCACCTCGCCGAAGTTGTAGAAGGCCACACTGGATTTCACAGAACTCTCATCCTGTGCCAAAAAAGACACCATCGCGAGATTATTGTTGGGAGAGAGGGATATGTCGATGGGATAACCGAACTGGCTCATCGTTGTCTTAAAGCGGACTGCCGCCTCCCCCTTACTGTTATAAAGGTAAATCCATGTGATATCGGAATCGTCCAGCACAGCCGCCACCACTCCGGTCTGTGCTACAGCGAGAGCACGGATAGGCATATTTGTCGCGATCTCCCCGAGTATACCCTGAGTATTCATCACGTATATCTTCCTGCCTCCGGAATCCCCGAATGCGATCGTATCGTTACAGATTGCCACAATGGGGGACTGCATTTCGAAAGTTTCGTTCCAGACCGGCTTTCCTTTTAAATCAAAACAGCTTGCGCCGTCGTTACTGTAGGTCAGGATATAATTGCCCAGCGCGATCGTCTTCGCGCTCGCCGCTACATTTCTCACACTGCTGTGAGTCACCGTAAATTCCGTATACACTCTGTTTTTCTGGCTGATCCAAAACGCCGCTGCCGCAGCTGCGATTACCGCCGCCGCCAGCGCTCCCTGATACAGTTTTCGAAGCCGGTATTTTACGATCTTATCAGAATAGTGCTCTCTCCCGCGCTCTTCCGTCTTCTTTTTCTTATCAAACATAGTCCGCCTTTTTAGTTGTTGCAAAATTGATAAACCGTGCTGGATACATACTGTCTCTCCGGCCCGAATACCGCATCCGGAAAATTCTCTTTATTGATGGAGTCGGGAAAATACTGGGTCTCCAGCGCAAGACCGCATCTGTTGTGATATGCCGCCCCCAATTTTCCTTCCTGCTCACCGATAAAGTTTCCCGCATAAAATTGTATGCCGGGCAGCGTAGTGTAAACCTTCATAGTCCGGCTCGTTCCGGGCGCCGTGACTTTCGCCGCAAGCTTCAGCTGTCCGTCCGCACCGTCGATGACCCAATTGTGATCGTATCCGCCGCCCAGTTTCAACTGCGCAAAATCCGCACCGATCTCTAACCCGATTTCTTTCGGCTCTGTGAAATCCATAGGCGTCCCCTTCACCGGCAATATCTCGCCTGTGGGAATGGAGCCTGCTGCCACCGGCGTATAACAGGAAGCATTCAGCCAGAGCACATGATCTTCAATGCTGCCGCCGTCTTGCCCCCTAAGATTAAAATAACTGTGGTTCGTGGGGTTTAATACCGTATTTTTGTCGCTGACAAAATGGTAATCCAGACGCAGTTCATTCTCATCAGTCACAATGTAAACGACCTCAAACTTCTTGTTCCCCGGAAATCCCATATCCCCGTCTTCGTCCTGCAAAAACAGCCGTATGCTGTTCACTCCCTCCTCCACGTCAAACACTCTCACATGGTAACCGCTTTCGTTGTCACTGTGAAGGTTGTTTCCGTTCTCGTTGGCCGGAATCTGATACTCTGTTCCGTCTATGGTAAACTTCGCACCGCCGATGCGATTGGCGTTTGGCCCGATGGCCGCACCGAGATATCCCGGATTCTCATAATAAGGCATCAAATCATCGTGCCCAAGCACCACATCCACAGTCTTTCTGTCTCTTCCCGGCACCCACAGTTCCCTGATGATCCCACCGTAATTCAGAATTTTGGCGCACATTCCATTCTTATTTTTGATGCTGTACTCATAAACTGCTTTCTTTGTCTTTTTATCCGTTCCAAACACCTTTTTTGTTATGCTCATATCTTCTCCTTTTTCACCGGCTTACAATTCCACCCGGCCCTCCAGCGCACGCAAAAGCGTCACCTCGTCGATATTTTCCAGATCGCCGCCCACCGGAACGCCGCTGGCGATTCTGGTCACTTTGATTCCCGTCGGTTTGATCAATTTACTGATGTACATAGCCGTTGTCTCCCCCTCCAGAGAGGAATTTGTGGCAATGATCACCTCGTCAACATCGCCCTCTAACCGCACCATCAGTTCCTTCAGGCGAATATCTCCGGGTCCGATCCCAAGCATAGGAGAGATGCAGCCGTGAAGCACATGGTAGACCCCCTCGTACTTCCCGGTCTTCTCATAGGCCGCCAGATCCCTCGGATTTTCCACCACCATGATCAGCCTGTGATTCCTTCGGGGATTTTCACAGATCGGACAGCTCTCCCGATCCGTCAGGGTAAAACACTCTCTGCAGTAGCGAACCTGTTCTCTCGCTTCCGTCAGTGTTTTCGCCAGCCGTTCCACCCGGTCTTTGGGCATATTTATAATATAGAATGCAAGCCTCCCTGCCGACTTCTCCCCGATTCCCGGCAGGGAGGAAAGTTCCTCTATCAATTTATTGATATTCCCGCTGTAGAGTTCCATCAGAAGGATAATCCCCCTGTCATTTTGCCCATCAGCTCTCCGTTCGCAGCATCCGCCTGTTTAATCGCCTCATTCACTGCCGCCATGATCATATCTTCCAATGTCTCGATATCCTCCGGATCCACCGCTTCCTCGGAAAGTTTTATTTTCGTGAGTTCCTTTTTACCGGTCACAGTCACTTCCACCGCACCGCCGCCGGCTTTCGCCGTGAACTCTTTCGTCTCCAGTTCTTTCTGACTCTCCTCCAACTGGCGCTGCATTCTCTGCGCCTGCTTCATCAGATTGTTCATATTTCCCGGCATCCCCATCATGCCGCCCGGATAACCGCCTCGTTTTGCCATATTATTTCCTCCGCCGACTTTTAATATAGTTACATATGATGATTCTACCGCAAAATCCTGTTTTCGTAAACCCAAATCTTGTCGCGCACCAAAATGCATAATTTACAGTTTTTATTTGATGTCTCTTGACATTATTTTTTTGATAGAACATAATTTAAAGAACATGTTTTAATACGTATATTTAAGAAAAATCGCATCTGTCGAAAAAGGAGTTGTTATATTATGAGAAGATATAAGATAGCTGCATTTATCATGATTATTCATGGCGTATTTATGGAAATCGGCGGTATGTTCTGTTTTATACCTGTTATGATTTTGGGAAATGATAAGTTTGATATAGGACAATATTTTTCATTTAAACTCCCATACTTTCAAGATAATCTGAATATGATGATCGTCATGGGCGCTATCTACGGCGCAGTGCGAACCGTCGGCGCAATCGGATTATTGAGAAACAGGATGTGGGGATTTATACTTTCCATAATCAATTGCATTATAACAATGGTTTTAATGATGTTTTTACTGCCCGCCGGAATTATAGATGGGATTCTTGCATGTAGTGCATTAGTACTGATGCTGACTCAATATTTCGGAGATAAGATACTGCCGAAAGATATAGAATAAATTTGAATGGGCTTTATACGAATACAAAAGGAGTAAAACCATAGTCCTACTCCTCCTCAATCTCCATATGGATCATCCCCAGATCCGGGTAGTTCTCCTCCAGTTCGCTCTCATCTTCCGCCGCCTCAAAACGAACTTCCACCCTTTTTCCGATGGCCTCAGCTATGCTCTCCTCGACCTGCGCTTTGTGCTCCTCCGTGGAGAGCCAGTCGTACTGCGTGCGGTCTGCACTGGCAAGCACCAGCCTGTTTTCATTGTCCATACTCAGCCGCACGCCCCGCAAGTACGTCCTCATCGGCTGCTCCGTATTGGCGGCGATACTGCCCCAGCGATCCACAACCTGCCTGATCTCCTCCGGCAGTGCCGCGGGAAGCGGAGCCTTCCTGACAGCCTTGTCGTTTTTTGCCGTTCCGCCCTGCGCCGAACTTCCCCCTGCCGCAGAAATATTCTGAATCGGGATGCCTTTTTCTACTTTTCGCTCCAAGGTCCGCACCCGGTCAGCCAGAGACTCCGTATCACTCTCCATCTGGGGTCTGCAAAGTTTAATCAGCGTCATCTCGATCATGATCCGCTTCTGCGCCGACAGTCTGAGCTGCCCGGAGAGTTCCGAGAGGACTCTGATATAACGCATGATCGTCCCGGTATCTGTCATCTGAGCTTCCTCTTTCAATTTTTTCAGATTGTCGGAGGACATGTCGATCACATCTTCCATGGCGTCCGTATCCGCGGTTTTGATCAGAAGGAGATTGCGAAGGTACCACGTGAAATCCCCCACAAACTGTACCAGTTCACGCCCCTGCATGATCAGTTCCTCCAGCTTGGAAATACAGCCCGCCACATCCTGTTCCAAAACGCTGCGAAACAGTCTGCTGAACACATCGGTATCCACCGCCCCAAGCACTTCCAGCGCTCTGTCATAGGTCAGTTCCTCCCCATAATAAAAAGAAACGCACCTCTCCAAAAGGCTCAGCGCATCGCGCATGGAGCCGTCAGCAGTTTTAGCGATATAATAAAGCGCACGATCCTGCACCTGCACGCTTTCTTTCTCCATCAGTTCCCTGAGTCTGGCCGCGATCGTCTCGATGGAAATCCTCTTAAAATCATACCGCTGGCAGCGGGACAGTATCGTGATCGGTATTTTATGCACTTCCGTCGTCGCCAAAATAAAGATCACATAAGCCGGCGGCTCCTCCAACGTCTTTAAGAGCGCGTTAAAAGCCGACGGGGAAAGCATGTGCACTTCGTCGATAATATACACTTTATACTTTCCCTCCGCCGGCGAATAGGAAATATCTTCTACGATTCCCCTCACGTCTTCCACGCCGTTATTGGATGCCGCATCCATTTCGATCACATTTACGCCCACACCGGCAAGAATGCGCTTACAGGAAGCGCACTCTCCGCAGGGGCTGCCATCCTTCGGATTTTCACAGTTCACCGCCCTTGCCAGAATCTTTGCGATGGTGGTTTTGCCGGTTCCCCTTGTACCCGTAAACAGATAAGCATGCCCGACCCGCTCTGCCCTGATCTGATTTTTCAGCGTTGTGACAATATGTTCCTGTCCCTTTACATCCTCAAAGCAGAGCGGACGAAATTTACGGTAGAGCGCTGTATATGACATATGGTTCTCCATTCCGGTCTAACATAAAATTTTAATCTCCAAAGCTGATGCCGAGCATCTTTGCTTCTCTGATAATATCGGAGTCCGGCGCAACCATTTTCAGCTTGCCCGCAACATCCTCAAGCGGCACTTTCACGATCTCACGGTTTCTATATCCCACCATGAAGCCGTACTCTCCCTTTAAAATCAGGCGGCCCGCTTCCGCGCCAAGTCTGCTTGCAAACACACGGTCATAAGGACAGGGGCTTCCGCCTCTCTGGGTATGGCCGGGCACCGTAACCCGCACGTCAAGCCCTGTTTTCTTCTGAATCTTTTCCGCAATTTCATAAGAAACCGACGGGTATTTGTAATCCGCCATTTTCTTTTTTAATTCTTTCTTGGAGAGCGCCGCATTCTCTTTAGAGATCGCGCCTTCCGCCACCGCCAGTATCGTAAATTTGCTGCCGCGCTCCGAGCGCTTGTTGATAGCATCTACTACCTTATTTATATCATACGGAATCTCAGGAATCAAAATGATGTCCGCTCCGCCTGCCATACCCGCGTTCAGTGTCAGGTAGCCGACTTTATGCCCCATCACCTCCACGATAAACACACGTCCGTGGGAAGCCGCCGTGGTATGTATACAGTCGATGCAGTCCGTCGCAATATTCACCGCGCTCTGGAAACCGAAAGTCATGTCCGTTCCCCAAAGGTCGTTGTCGATAGTCTTTGGCAGCGTCACCACATTCAGTCCTTCTTCTCTCAGCATGTTTGCCGTCTTGTGGGTTCCGTTTCCGCCTAAGATCACAAGACAGTCAAGACGCAGCTTATAATAATTTTGCTTCATTGCCTCCACTTTGTCCAGCCCGTTCTCATCCGGCTCCCGCATCAGTTTGAACGGTGTTCTGGAACTGCCTAAAATTGTACCGCCTTTTGTCAGGATGCCGGAGAAGTCTGCGCCTGTGAGCATTCTGAAATTACCGTAGATCAGTCCCTTGTATCCCTCTAAAAATCCATAGATCTCCACAGGTTCTCCGCTGCAGGCCAGACATTTCACTACGCCCCTCATCGCCGCGTTCAATGCCTGACAGTCGCCGCCGCTGGTAAGCATACCGATTCGCTTCATTCTTAATTCCTCCTTCATACTGTTTGTTTTACTGCTTTCCCTCTTTTTACCCGTCAACCTTTACCGTTTTACTGTCCTTTAATATTATATAGTATTTTTTTCCTCATCACAATATTTTAATCTGCTGAAAAATCAAAGATTTTTTCGTGCAACTTTTTCAAAATATAATTTGACTGTTTCCCCTAAAGCCGTTATAATAGTTACAGTTTTTGGAGATGTACCCAAGTGGCTGAAGGGTCCGCACTCGAAATGCGGTAGGTCGGGCAACCGGCGCGAGAGTTCAAATCTCTCCATCTCCGTCTTAAATCGGGGTTTTTCCCGATTTTTTTATTTCTTCGGATACTGCCGCACTTCGTCCGTCATTCACACCCGAGCGCTCTCCAAAACAGCAAAATGCACAAGAAAACATTGTGTGCGCTCTCCCTATATGCTATAATATACAAGACTTGTTTTCGAGTCGGGGGAGGGGTTATATGTTTCATACAAAAAGAATGCGTTTTATAATTAGTACTATAGTCTGTCTGTGCATCAGCGCCGGGATCTGGCTGTCTGCAGCCCCGCATCCCGATACCGTAAAGGCGTCAAATAAAAGACATGTAAAAGTGGCCTTTTTTCCAATGGATGGATATCATAACAAAAGCGAGGACGGCACCCTCAGCGGTATGGACGTGGATTATCTGGAAAATCTGACCAAATATGTGGACTGGAAAGTGGAATATGTGGAGTGCGGAAGCTGGGATGAAGCCCTCTCCCTTTTGTCCGAAAAAAAGGTGGATCTGGTGGGAAGCGCCCAATACTCCGCCGAGAGGGCCAGAACTTTCCAGTACGCAGATCTTGCCAGCGGCTATACCTTTGGCATTATCGCATCGGACAAGGACAGCGGTCTTGCCTATGAAGACTTCACAGCTATGAAGGACATCACCTACGGCATGGTGAAAACTTATGTTCGCCGCAGCGAATTCATGCACTATTTATGGGACAACGGTATTATTGCACCCAAAATAATAGAGTATGACACCACCGCCGACCTTCAACAGGCTTTAGAGGACGGGGAGATCGACGCGTTGGTCCACACTTTCATGGAAGTCCGCGAGGGTCAACGCCTGATCGGCCGTTTTGCGCCCAGACCTTTCTATTATATCAGTTATCCGGGCAACGATAACGTCATGCGGGAACTGGATCAGGCCATTGCGGATATGAAAATGCACGAACCGGCTTTGGAAGCGGAGCTGATGAATACATATTATCAGAGCCGTCTCGATAAAACCATCGTATTTACAACCGAAGAAAAAGAATTTATCAAAAATTCCGGCCCTGTCGTAGTAGGTTATTTCGACGGGTACTATCCCTTTATCTACGAAGATCAGGGTGCCTGCAGCGGACTCACCCGTGAACTGCTTGAAAATATCGCAGGTCTCACCGGGCTTACCTTGGAGTGGAAAAAACTGGAAAGTCCGGATCAAGCCAGCGAGGCTCTCGCGGAAGGTTCCATCGATGTAATGTCATACTGCGTCCACACAAATGAAGAGACCGCCGAAAACAATCTGACACGACTGAGGGAATACACACAGATCCCTCTCCTGTTGGTTATGGAAAAAAATGTGGAAACCAGCCATATCCATACGCTCGCCGCAGTAAAATATCTGGAAGAAGAAGCCCGACTCGTGCTGGAGAACGAAAGCAATGCCGAACTGTTGATCTTTGACACACAGTTGGACTGTCTGGATGCAGTCAGGGAGAAAAAGGCCGATGCAGCGCTGTGCGACGGCTATCTGGCTGAATATCAGTTAAGTTCGGAAATGCATCATTATAATCTGGAAATCAGACGGGTTCTGAATCAGGAGCACGGCGTTGCCATGACCGTGCGCAGTACAGACACACAGCTTGCCGGCATCTTGAGCAAAGTTCTCATGACGATAGACGCCCGCGCAGTCAGTGATTATATGATGGAGCGCAATCTCTATGCGGTAGGCAGTATGAGCCAGTTCGTTGCAGATCATAGCTTTGCCATTATTGCCATCCTCCTGACATTGCTTACCACCGCCGTCCTTGTTGCCGCGCATATTTTCCGGGACACCAAAAAAATACAGAAACTGATGTACAAGGATATGGATTTCAACATTTGGAATCTCAACTATTTGATCTATTCCGGTCAGAAGCTGATAGACGCCGACAAAGGAAAACATACATATGCCATCGCCTATTTCAATATTGTTCAATTTCAGCGGTATAAAGTCGTCTATGGCTGGGACAGCAGCCAGAAATTGTTAGAGGCCATATCTGAAGAATTAACCCTTTGTGTACAGAGCAGAAATGAGATCTGCGCTAAAGCCGACGGAGATCACTTTGTGCTGATGCTGTCCTCGGAACTGGGGCCCATTGCGGAACGGCTGCAAAACATCTGCCGTCTCGCCGAGGAGTATATTCTCTCCAAGATAGGCAACAGCATTGAGCTTCATGCCGGACTTCGTTTTATTCCTTCCGACAATATTGACATACACAGCGCTATCGCCTGTGCAATTCAGGCTCTTGATTTTATTCCGATCGGCGGAACGGAAAAAATCAAAATCTTTGATTCGGATCTTGAAAAAAATGTTATCGAGCGGCATGAACAGCAGAAACTGTTGGATTCCATCGACATTGAAGACAACTTCACAACCTACTATCAGGCGAAAGTTGATGTCCGCACGGAAAAAATTGTCGGTGCGGAAGCCTTAGTCCGCTTTGTGGATCCCACCGCTTCCGGTCTGGTCAGATCCCCGGGGTTCTTTGTTCCCTACTATGAACAGACCGGGAAAGTGACAGAACTTGATTTCTTTGTATTCAGCTGTGTGTGCCGGATGCTGCGCAGGCGCCTTGATCAGGGCGAGGCAGTCGTCACGATCTCCTGCAATTTTTCCAGAATCCACTTTACAAGGCCCGGATTTGTGGAGCATCTGGTCAGCATTATGGACGAAAACCAAATTCCGAAAGAATTGATCGAAGTTGAAGTCACAGAGACTGTCGTCATGGAAGAATTCCAGCAGGAAATGGCGGAACAGACTATGCGGGATCTCTATGTCAGAGGCATCCGCCTGTCCATCGATGATTTCGGATCGGGTTACTCCTCCCTTGGCGTCATCGAAAAGATACCCGCTTCCGTCATCAAGCTGGATCGCTCTTTCCTGCTCAATCAGACGGACAGGGAGCGGCAGGTAAAAATCATGAAACGAATTGTCGATATGGCCGGCGATTTGAATGCCCAGATCGTCTGTGAGGGTATAGAAACCGATTCGGATGTGGAACTGATGCACGAAATCGGCGCAAACGTGGCTCAGGGTTACCGCTATGCCAGACCGATACCCGAAAGCGAATTCGAGACTTTTTTGGCGGAAAACACTGCATCCAAATGATTTTCTTCTAAATCGAAACAACACTTGGAACGCTAAAAGGAGCTGTCGCACTAAGTAATTAGCGCGCAGCTCCTTTTCTATGAAAAATATTGTAAGCGTCAAATAAGATAGTGGATAGAAAAATAACCACCAGACCTCCATACTAA
>CAJTNC010000036.1 GCA_910577955.1 uncultured Lachnospiraceae bacterium | reverse complement strand
GCCCGTATCCTGAAAAAGTTTGATTACACAGAGCTGCCTATGGTAGATCAATTGATTGCGGATTTATATGTACTGGATGATATAACCAGACGCGATCTGTTTGAATATGCAAAAATGCTGAAGAAAAATCATACCTCTCCTGAAAGAGCCGCTGATTTGAAAAATATAAAATAGAGAAATCGTGCAAGAATAAAATATCGTAGCCATTTTGTAGCCACTTTAGTCTTCTAAAGTGGCGCTTCATGTAAAAAGGGTTCCAAGCAAATGCTTGAAACCCTTGAATTTACTGCAATTCTATTGATTATTCAATAATCGTAGCCACACGACCAGAACCAACAGTCCTACCACCCTCACGGATAGCGAAAGTAAGACCCTGCTCCATAGCGATCGGATGGATCAGTTCGATCGTCATCTCGATGTTATCGCCAGGCATGCACATCTCAACGCCTGCAGGCAGATTGATAACGCCTGTTACGTCAGTTGTTCTGAAATAGAACTGAGGTCTGTAGTTGTTGAAGAAAGGTGTATGACGGCCACCCTCGTCTTTTGTCAAAACGTAAACCTGAGCCGTAAATTTCTTATGGCATTTTACGGAACCGGGTTTTGCAAGGACCTGTCCTCTTTCGATTTCTGTTCTGTTTACACCACGCAGCAGAGCGCCGATGTTGTCACCAGCCTGAGCCTCGTCAAGCATCTTACGGAACATTTCGATACCGGTTACAACGCTCTTCTTTGTCTCTTCCTTGATACCAACGATCTCAACATCCTCGTTCAGGTGCAGAGTACCTCTCTCCACTCTACCTGTAGCAACCGTACCACGACCTGTGATTGTGAATACGTCCTCGACAGGCATCAGGAAAGGCTTATCTGTATCACGCTCAGGATCAGGAATATAAGAGTCAACTGTGCTCATCAGTTCCATGATCTTGTCGCCCCACTCACCGTTGGGATCTTCCAGAGCTTTCAGAGCGGAACCCTTGATGATCGGGCAATCTGTAAAGCCGTACTCTTCAAGCTGCTCTGTAACTTCCATTTCAACTAACTCGATCAGCTCTTCGTCATCCACCATATCGCACTTGTTCAGGAATACAACGATATAGGGCACGCCTACCTGACGGGACAGAAGAATGTGCTCTTTTGTCTGAGCCATAACACCATCCGTAGCCGCAACTACGAGGATAGCGCCGTCCATCTGAGCCGCACCGGTGATCATGTTCTTTACATAGTCAGCATGTCCCGGGCAGTCAACGTGTGCGTAATGTCTTCCTTCTGTCTGATACTCTACGTGAGCGGTAGAAATTGTAATACCACGCTCTCTCTCTTCCGGAGCCTTATCGATGTTCTCGAAATCTACCTTCTCATTACCGCTTACTCTCTCAGCAAGCACCTTTGTGATCGCTGCTGTCAGTGTTGTTTTACCATGGTCAACGTGGCCGATGGTACCAATGTTACAATGGGTCTTGGTTCTGTCAAATTTAGCTTTAGCCATTTTCTAAAGTCCTCCTTATTTTTGTTACCTTGTTCCAAAATTGATGTTTTTCCAAAATCATACAATCAGCTATCTCTGATTATATCAAAACTATTGATATTTTCAAGAGTTTTTCTTATTTATTTTGCCTTTGCTGCAAGCACTTTCTCCTGAACGCTCTTCGGTACCGGCTCATACTTCTCAAAGA
The DNA here is from genome assembly GCA_910577955.1 of uncultured Lachnospiraceae bacterium. Lineage (GTDB taxonomy): Bacteria > Bacillota > Clostridia > Lachnospirales > Lachnospiraceae > 1XD8-76. Next base: position 17,062 of record CAJTNC010000036.1, on the reverse strand, counting down.
ACATGGAGTAATTGCCTCGTCCCTGAGTTTTGCTTCGCAGGTCAGTGGAATAACCGAACATTTCGGCAAGCGGCACATAACCGCGTACGATCTTACCGCCGCCCAGATCGTCCATACCTTCGATACGTCCGCGTCTGGAGTTGATGTCGCCGATAACGTCGCCCATATATTCCTCAGGCATTGTCACTTCCACTTTCATGATAGGCTCAAGCAGCACGGCATTGCCTTTCCTCATCGCTTCCTTGAATGCCATAGAACCGGCAATGTGGAATGCCATTTCAGAAGAGTCGACCTCATGGTAGGAACCGTCGTATACGTTAGCGTTTACGCCCAGCACCGGGAATCCGCCCAGAATACCGGCTTTCGCCGCTTCCTTGATACCCTCGCCTACAGCAGGGATATACTCTTTCGGGATCGCGCCGCCCACAACGCTGGACTCAAACTTGAAGGTCTCTTCGCCGTTGGGATCCATGGGCTCGAATTTAACTTTACAGTGACCGTACTGGCCGCGGCCGCCGGACTGTTTCGCGTACTTGTATTCCTGATCCACAGGTTTTGTAAAGGTCTCTTTGTAAGCAACCTGAGGTGCGCCGACATTAGCCTCCACCTTAAATTCACGCAACAGACGATCCACGATGATCTCCAGATGGAGTTCGCCCATACCTGCAATAATAGTCTGGCCTGTCTCGCCGTCTGTGTGTGCGCGGAATGTAGGATCTTCCTCCGCCAGTTTTGCGAGCGCTTCACCCATCTTGCCCTGACCCGCCTTTGTCTTAGGCTCGATAGCCAGTTCGATAACGGGCTCGGGGAATTCCATGGATTCCAGAATAACCGGATGCTGTTCATCACAAATAGTATCGCCTGTCGTCGTCAGTTTAAACCCGACTGCAGCCGCAATATCACCGGAATACACCTTATCCAATTCCGCTCTCTTGTTGGCGTGCATCTGCAAAATACGTCCCACACGCTCTTTTTTATCCTTTGTGGCATTTAACACATAAGAACCGGAATTCAATGTACCGGAATACACTCTGAAAAATGCCAGCTTTCCTACAAAAGGATCCGCCATAATCTTAAACGCAAGTGCTGAAAAAGGTTCTTCATCGGATGCGTGTCTTTCGATTTCGTTGCCCTCCAGGTCAACCCCCTTGATTGCAGGGATATCTGTCGGTGCAGGCATATATTCGATCACCGCATCGATCAGCTTCTGCACACCTTTGTTTCTGTAAGCGGAACCGCAGCATACCGGAACCGCCCTGCAGTCGCAGGTAGCTTTCCTGAGTGCCGCTTTCATCTGTTCTACGGAAGGTTCTTCCCCTTCCAAATACATTTCCATCAGATCGTCATCCAATTCGGATATCTTTTCAACGAGTTCGGAGCGGTATAATTCCGCATCTTCCGCCATGTCGCCGAGATCATCTGTCACAGTGATATCGTCGCCCTTATCATCGTTGTAAATATATGCCTTCATTTCAAACAGGTCAATGATGCCTTTAAATTCATCTTCTTTTCCGATAGGCAGCTGCAGACAGATTGCATTCTTTCCAAGTCTGTTCCGAATCTGCTCAACGGCGCCATAGAAGTCAGCCCCCAGAATATCCATCTTATTGATGAATGCCATTCTGGGTACGTTGTAGGTATCAGCCTGGCGCCATACGTTTTCAGACTGAGGTTCCACGCCACCTTTCGCACAGAATACGCCAACAGCGCCATCCAGTACGCGCAGAGAACGCTCAACCTCAACCGTAAAGTCAACGTGGCCCGGCGTATCAATAATATTGATACGATGCTCTAATGCACCCGGTTTGGCCTTCGTAAACTCTTCCAAAGTCCAGTGACATGTTGTAGCGGCTGATGTGATTGTGATACCTCTCTCCTGTTCCTGCTCCATCCAGTCCATCGTTGCAGTACCTTCGTGAGTATCACCGATCTTATAGTTTACACCAGTATAATACAAGATACGCTCTGACAAAGTGGTCTTACCTGCGTCGATATGAGCCATAATACCTATATTTCTGGTTCTCTCTAACGGATATTCTCTTCCAGCCAAAGTTTCTTCCTCCTAAATCCAAATGACAGTCCTAGAAACGATAGTGCGCAAACGCCTTGTTTGCCTCTGCCATCTTGTGCATTTCTTCTTTTCTCTTTACAGATGCACCTGTATTGTTCGCCGCATCCATAATCTCATTCGCAAGTCTCTCCTGCATGGTCTTCTCGCCTCTCTTGCGGGAGAAAGTTGTCAGCCAGCGAAGCCCCAGAGCCTGACGTCTGTCAGGTCTTACCTCGATAGGCACCTGATAGGTAGCGCCGCCGATACGTCTTGCTTTTACTTCCAGAAGGGGCATGATGTTGTTCATAGCCTCCTCAAATACTTCCACTGCCGGTTTCCCGGTCTTTTCCTCTACTCTGGCAAATGCGCCGTATACGATCTTCTGAGCAACTCCGCGCTTACCATCCAACATAATGTTGTTGATCAGCTTTGTCACCACCTTGTTGTCGTACAAAGGATCCGCCAGTACATCTCTTTTTTGGATATGTCCTTTACGTGGCACGTCTCTTCCCTCCTTAATTATTTGTGACTGCTCCTCCACAGAAATCCGTTCTGCTCCAAAAAGCGCCCGTGTGCCCATTCCGCTCACAGTTCCGTCCGGTTCATTCCTATTATAGAAGCATCACTGATTAAATCACAGGTACTCACAATGCGCAGTCATACTGCCGACTAATGTGTTGTGCAGTCTATCTATTCAGCATCGCCACTCCCTGCAAAAGGAGACGGCGGCACTTTCATACAGAATTCCAACACTATACTTAGTTTCTTCGTGGTCCCATACTAAGGTAAATAATTATTTACCTGCTTTCGGTCTCTTAGCGCCGTACTTGGAACGTGCCTGTCTTCTGTTGGCAACACCTGCAGTATCCAGTGTTCCTCTGATGATGTGGTATCTTGTACCGGGTAAGTCTTTTACCCTGCCGCCACGGATCAGTACAACACTATGCTCCTGCAGATTGTGGCCCTCACCCGGAATGTAGGATGTAACTTCCATACCGTTGGAAAGACGCACTCTGGCAATTTTTCTAAGAGCTGAGTTAGGCTTCTTCGGGGTTGCAGTTTTCACAGCCGTACAAACGCCTCTCTTCTGAGGAGCGGATACATCTGTCACTTTCTTGTGCAGAGAGTTATAGCCTTTCTGCAGTGCAGGTGCTGTAGACTTCTTGGAAACTGTCTGACGTCCCTTTCTTACTAACTGGTTAAATGTTGGCATTCTGTTTCACCTCCTTGATTGTAAAATCTATTATAAACTGTAAGTTGCCGGTTACCCGCCACTGGTTTGACCCCGCAGGGTTTAGACCGGTAACTTTTACACAGCAACTTACAGTATAATAACTTCATTATCCTCTGTCAAGAAAAAATTCAGAAAATGTGGAGAAACTCGCGATATTCTTTACTCTGCCGGTACTTCCTCTGCATCCTCCTCATACTCGGCGTCTTCGATATCGCTCATATCTTCCGCCTCAAAGTTTTCTTCCCCTGCTTCCTCGACTTCCATGTCTTCCATCACTTCCGCCATTTCCATCTCTTCCGTCACAGGTTCCTCTCCATCCTCAAAACTAATCTCTTCCTCAGCATCCAGCGGATTTATCATCAGATTTTGGTCTGTATCCAGTCTGGTGTTCCGATATCTCTTCATACCGGTTCCTGCCGGAATCAGCTTACCGATGATCACATTCTCTTTCAGGCCGATCAGTGAATCGACTTTTCCGCGGATCGCCGCCTCAGTCAACACCTTTGTGGTCTCCTGGAAAGAAGCAGCGGACAGGAAAGAATCTGTCGCAAGGGCCGCCTTTGTAATTCCAAGCATCACCTGTTTTCCGTCGGCCGGCTCTTTGCCTTCCTCGATCAGCTTCGTGTTCATCTCTTCGTAGTCCAGAACGTCCACCAAAGTGCCCGGCAGGAACGGCGCATCGCCGTTATTCTCAATGCGGATCTTTTTAAGCATCTGGTGCACGATGATCTCAATGTGCTTATCGCTGATATCAACACCCTGCTGACGGTACACTTTCTGTACTTCTCTGATCATATAATCCTGCACCGCGCGGACGCCCTTGATCTTCAACAGATCGTGGGGATTGATGGAACCGCCCTTTGTCAGTTCATCGCCCGCTTCCAACACGTCGCCGTTCTCCACCCTGATCTGATATTTGTAGGGGATCGGATAAGTCTTAGCCTCGCCCGTCTCCGGATTCGTCACGGTCACTTCCCGTTTCTTCTTATTATCATTGATGCTCACCGTCCCGGCGATCTCCGTCAGGATAGCGGTCTTCTTCGGCTTTCTCGCCTCAAACAGCTCCTCTACACGGGGCAGACCGGAAGTGATATCTTCACCCGCCACACCGCCGGTGTGGAACGTTCTCATCGTCAACTGTGTGCCCGGCTCGCCGATGGACTGTGCCGCAATGATGCCGACCGCCTCGCCGACCTGCACCGTCTCGCCTGTAGCCATGTTCGCACCGTAGCATTTCGCGCAGATACCCACATGGGACTTACAAGTCAGGATAGTCCGGATCCTCACTTCCTCAAGCGGCATGCCATCCTTGTCAACCCCTGCCGCTATGATCTTTTCCGCTCTGCTGGGAGTGATCATATGATTTCTCTTTACAATGACGTTGCCGTCCCTGTCGTGGATCTCATCGCAGGACACGCGTCCCGTGATTCTCTCCCGCAGGCTCTCCAACACATCTTCTTTCTTCTCACCGTCTTTCTTGCCTTCCTCCTGGAATGCCTTGACCACCATGCCGGGCAGCACTTCCGCGCCTTCTGCACAGTCGATCTCACGGATGATCAGCTCCTGACAAACGTCCACCATACGTCTGGTCAAATAACCGGAGTCCGCTGTACGAAGAGCCGTATCCGCCAGACCTTTTCGGCCGCCGTGAGCGGAAATGAAATACTCCAGTACGTCCATTCCCTCTCTAAAGTTGGATTTGACCGGCAGCTCGATCGTTCTACTGGTGGTATCCGCCATCAGTCCGCGCATACCTGCGAGCTGTTTGATCTGCTCTTTGGAACCACGGGCGCCTGAATCCGCCATCATCTTGATATTGTTGTAGTCGTCCATACTGTCCATAGACAGTTCCTTTAAGACGTCATCCGTCTTATCCCACGTCTCCAGCACTCGTCTGTAACGCTCTTCATCCGTATATTTACCACGGTTGTATTCCATGGCGATCTTGTCTACCTTCGCCTGCGCCTCATCCAACATCTGCTGCTTTTCTTTCGGCACAATGATATCGGAGATCGAAACCGTGATCGCCGCCTTCGTGGAATAATGGTAACCTAAATTCTTTACGTCATCCAGCACTTCCGCGGTTCTGGAAGATCCGTGGATATTGATGACTTTTTCAAGGATCGGCTTTAACTGCTTCTTGCCGACCAACTTATCCACTTCCAGCTTTAACAGATTCTCCGGTTTGCTTCTGTCCACAAAACCGAGATCCTGCGGAATGATTTCATTAAAGAGGAAACGTCCAAGCGTAGATTCCACGATGCCGGAAACTTTTTCTCCCTCCGCGTTTTCCTTCGTCACCCTCACTTTAATGCGTGAATGCAGGGTACACTCGCCGTTCTCGTAGGCAAGGATCGCCTCGTTGACATTCCTGTAGGCATTTCCCTCACCAATAGCCCCCGGTCTCTCCTGCGTCAGATAATAGATACCGAGTACCATATCCTGAGAAGGCACCGCAACCAGACCGCCGTCGGAAGGCTTTAACAGGTTGTTGGGCGACAGCAACAGGAAACGGCATTCTGCCTGCGCTTCCTGAGACAAAGGCAGATGCACAGCCATCTGGTCACCGTCGAAGTCGGCGTTGAACGCGGTACACACAAGGGGATGCAGCTTGATCGCTTTACCTTCCACCAGCACCGGTTCAAATGCCTGAATACCCAGTCTGTGCAGCGTTGGTGCACGGTTCAGCATTACGGGGTGGTCTTTGATAACCTCCTCCAAAACGTCCCACACCTGCACGTCCAAACGCTCCACCATTTTTTTCGCGCTCTTGATATTCTGCGCGATCCCTTTAGAGCACAACTCTTTCATAACAAAGGGCTTGAACAGTTCGATCGCCATCTCTTTCGGCAGACCGCACTGGTATATTTTCAGCTCCGGTCCGATTACAATAACGGAACGTCCCGAATAGTCCACACGTTTTCCCAACAGGTTCTGACGGAAACGTCCGGATTTTCCTTTCAGCATGTCGGAAAGGGATTTCAGCGCTCTGTTGCCCGGTCCGGTCACGGGGCGGCCCCGTCTGCCGTTATCGATCAGCGCGTCCACCGCTTCCTGCAGCATTCTTTTCTCATTGCGCACGATGATATCGGGAGCGCCAAGCTCCAACAGTCTCTTTAACCTGTTGTTTCTATTGATGATTCTTCTGTATAAATCGTTTAAGTCAGAGGTCGCAAAACGGCCGCCGTCAAGCTGCACCATCGGGCGCAGATCGGGCGGAATCACGGGAATGGCATCCATGATCATCCACTCCGGCATGTTTCCGGACTCTCTGAAAGATTCCACCACTTCCAAACGCTTAATGATTCTTGCCCTCTTTTGTCCGGTGGACGCCTTTAAGCCTACTTTCAGTTCCTCCGCTTCCGCGTCCAGATCGATAGCCTGCAGCAGTTCCTTAATGGATTCCGCTCCCATACCGGCGCGGAATCTGCTGCCCCATTTCTCTCTGGCATCCTGATACTCCTTCTCAGTCAGGATCTGTTTGTATTCCAGATCTGTCTCAGCTGCATCCAGCACGATGTAGGACGCAAAATACAACACCTTTTCCAACACTCTGGGAGAAAGATCAAGAATCAGTCCCATTCTGCTGGGTATTCCCTTGAAGTACCAGATGTGGGATACCGGCGCCGCCAGTTCAATATGTCCCATACGCTCCCTGCGGACTGCGGATTTGGTTACTTCCACTCCGCACCTGTCACAGATCACGCCTTTATATCGGATCTTTTTATATTTTCCACAATGACACTCCCAGTCTTTACTGGGTCCGAAGATCCGCTCGCAGAACAATCCGTTTGGTTCCGGTTTTAAGGTTCTGTAGTTGATCGTCTCCGGTTTCATCACTTCGCCGCGGGACCATTCCCTGATCTTATCAGGTGACGCAAGGCCTATTCTGATTGCGTCAAATGTCATAGGCTGATAACCCTCATTCTTTATTTCTGCCATGATTCCCTCCATTTTTTCATGATGCCTGTATCGATCAAATCCTATCATCGCTTAACGGTTCGTCATAAATATCCGCTTCGAGCTCGTCTTCCTCGTAGTATTCGTCCTCTTCCTCTACATCGTCCTCTATACTCTGCAGTTCACCTTCCACAGAAAACTCCTGCGTCTGATAACCGTCAAAAGATTCTTCTCCCTGATTATAATTCTTGTCGCCTTCCATCTCATAGCGGTAGTCCGTCTCGCCATAGTCAACAGATTCCATGACTTCCACTTCCGTATTGTCCTCCCGCAGTACACGGATATCCAGTCCCAATGACTGCAATTCTTTAAGCAGAACCTTGAATGATTCGGGAATACCGGGCTCCGGTATATTCTCACCTTTGATGATCGCCTCGTAGGTCTTTACACGTCCCACAACATCGTCCGACTTCACAGTCAGGATCTCCTGCAGCGTGTAGGATGCTCCGTACGCCTCAAGGGCCCAAACCTCCATCTCACCGAAACGCTGACCGCCGAACTGGGCTTTACCGCCGAGAGGCTGCTGCGTTACAAGGGAATACGGTCCGGTAGCACGCGCATGGATCTTATCGTCCACCAGATGGTGCAGTTTCAGGTAGTGCATGTGCCCGATGGTGACAGGCGCATCGAAATACTCTCCGCTTCTGCCGTCCCGCAGTCTCACTTTACCGTCTTTGGAAATAGGCACACCTTTCCACACCGCGCGGTGGTCTCTGTGATCATACAGATACTGCATCACTTCCGGCAGTGCAACATCCTTATATTTTGCTTCAAACTCTTCCCACGTTGTGTTGGCGTAATCGTTCGCCATCTCCAAAGTGTCTTCTATATCAATTTCCTTCGCCCCGTCAAACACCGGTGTGGCCACATTGAAACCTAACACCTTCGCTGCAAGGGACAAATGGATCTCCAATACCTGTCCTACGTTCATACGGGAAGGAACGCCAAGCGGATTTAACACAATGTCAAGGGGACGGCCATTCGGCAAGTAAGGCATATCCTCCACAGGCAGCACTCTGGACACAACGCCCTTGTTGCCGTGGCGGCCTGCCATCTTATCGCCCACAGAAATCTTTCTCTTCTGCGCAATATAAATGCGCACAGCCATATTTACGCCAGGGGACAACTCGTCGCCGTTTTCCCTTGTAAATACTTTTGCGTCGATCACGGTTCCATATTCGCCGTGAGGCACTTTCAGAGATGTATCACGCACTTCTCTCGCTTTCTCGCCGAATATCGCACGAAGCAGTCTCTCCTCCGCAGTCAGCTCCGTCTCTCCTTTCGGAGTTACCTTACCCACCAGAATATCACCGGCGCGCACTTCCGCACCGATGCGGATAATTCCGTTGCTGTCCAGATCCTTCAAGGCATCATCGCCCACGCCCGGCACATCCTTCGTAATACACTCTGCGCCCAGCTTCGTATCTCTTGCTTCCGCCTCATACTCCTCAATGTGAATGGATGTATAGACATCCTCCCGCACAAGTCTCTCGCTGATCAGCACAGCATCCTCGTAGTTGTAGCCTTCCCATGTCATAAAACCGATCAACGGATTTTCGCCAAGAGCCAATTCACCCAACGCCGTGGACGGGCCGTCCGCGATCACCTCGCCGGCTTTCACTCGGTCTCCCTTTTTCACGATGGGTTTCTGGTTATAACAGTTGGACTGGTTGCTTCTGACAAACTTCGTCAGATGATACTCATCCTGCTCCCCGTCGTCACATACCATTTTGATAATGCGGGAAGATACATAGGTAATCGTACCGCTCTTTCTGGCAAGCACACAGACACCGGAATCGACAGCTGCTTTCTGTTCCATACCGGTACCAACTGCGGGCGCTTCCGGAAACAGAAGCGGCACAGCCTGACGCTGCATGTTGGAACCCATGAGGGCACGGTGTGCGTCGTCATTTTGTAAAAACGGAATCAGGGCCGTCGCCACGGAGAACACCATCTTAGGTGATACGTCCATGTAATCCATCCTCTTGATCGGATAGTCCTTTGTCTCCTCCATATAACGGCCGGACACGCTCTTGCCGATAAAATATCCCTCTTCATCCAACGCCGCAGAAGCCTGCGCTACGTAGTAATCATCCTCCTCGTCCGCCGTCATATAGATGATCTCATCGGTAACTCTGGGATTCTCCGGATCGCTCTTATCGATCTTGCGGTAAGGCGCCTCCACGAATCCGTACTCGTTGATCCTCGCATAACATGCCAGTGAGTTGATCAGACCGATATTAGGACCCTCCGGCGTCTCAATGGGGCACATGCGTCCGTAGTGTGTATAATGCACGTCACGCACCTCGAATCCGGCACGATCTCTTGAAAGTCCGCCGGGACCCAACGCGGACAAACGTCTCTTGTGGGTCAACTCGCCTAACGGATTCGTCTGATCCATAAACTGAGACAACTGGGAAGACCCGAAAAATTCTTTCACAGCGGCCTGCACCGGTTTAATATTGATCAACGCCTGAGGAGAAAGATTCTCCGCATCATGGGTCGTCATCCTCTCCCTGACCACTCTCTCCAATCTGGAGAGACCGATCCGGTACTGGTTCTGCAGCAGTTCACCTACCGCTCTGATTCTTCTGTTGCCCAGATGGTCGATATCATCCGCATTGCCGATACCATATTCCAGATGAATATTATAGTTAATGGATGTCAGAATATCTTCTTTTGTAATATGCTTCGGCACGAGTTCATGTACATTTTTCCGGATCGCCTCTTTGACGGCATCCTCATCTCCCGCATATTCCTCCAGAATCTGCGCTAAAACAGGATAGTAAACCAACTCCCTGACACCCAGATCTTTTGGATTGCAGTTTACATAACTCGCTAAATCCACCATCAGGTTGGAGAGTATCTTGACATTTTTCTCAGGAGTCTCCACCAAAACAGAAGGGATCGCAGCGTTCTGAATCGCATCCGCGATCTCGGCTGTCACTGTCGTGCCTGCCGCCGCGATGATTTCACCGGTCTGCATGTCAACGGCATCCTCCGCCAGTACACGGCCGCGGATCCTGTTCTTCAGCATCAGTTTTTTATTGAATTTATATCTGCCTACCTTTGCAAGGTCGTAACGTCTGGGATCAAAAAACATACCGTTGATCAGGCTGGAGGCGCTGTCTACGCTGAGAGGCTCGCCCGGACGGATCTTTTTGTATAATTCCAACATACCCTCCTGATAATTGGTAGAAGGGTCTTTTGCAATACTTGCCTGAATCTTCGGTTCATCGCCGAACAGTTCAATGATCTCCTCATTGGTTCCCACGCCCAGCGCACGGATCAACGCCGTGATCGGCACCTTCCTTGTCCTGTCCACGCGCACATAGAACACATCGTTCGCGTCAGTCTCATACTCCAACCATGCGCCTCTGTTGGGAATTACCGTACAGGCGTACAGCTCCTTGCCGAATTTCGCTTTCGTGACATCATAATAAATACCGGGGGAACGCACAAGCTGGCTGACGATAACACGCTCAGCACCGTTGATCACAAAGGTGCCTGTCTCCGTCATAAGCGGAAGATCGCCCATGAAAATCTCATGTTCGCTGATCTCTTCCTTTTCCTTATTGTAAAGACGCACTCTCACCTTCAAGGGTGCAGCATAAGTTGCATCTCTCTCTTTACATTTCTCGATAGAATACTTTACATCGTCTTTACACAGCTCAAAATCCACAAATTCCAGACTGAGCTGCCCGCTGTAATCCGTGATCGGAGAAATATCATCAAAGACTTCTTTTAAACCTTCACTGAGAAACCACCCATAAGAATCTTTTTGGACTTCAATCAGATTCGGCATTTCCAGAACCTCTTTGTGTCTTTGATAGCTCATACGTATCTGTTTTCCGGAAGCCATCGGACGTATTCTGTTTTTTTCCATCAACACTCACCCCGTTCTCTATTTTATTGCCTATTTTTCGGTGTTTTGGGCACGAAAAAGCATACCACTCGACAATAGTGCATTATCCAGTATACTACAAGCTATTTTTACCCGTCAAGAAAAATTTTGAGAAATTTTCATAAAAATCAGAATGCCACCCACCCTTTCCCGGGTGAGTGGCTGTATCTTTCGCAGAAACAGATTATTTCAGAGTAACCTTTGCGCCTACTTCTTCCAGTTTCTTCTTCAGCTCTTCCGCCTCTTCCTTCGTCACTGCTTCTTTCAGTACCTTCGGAGCGGACTCAACTGCTTCTTTTGCTTCCTTCAGACCAAGACCGGTTGCCTCACGAACAACTTTGATTACTTTGATCTTCTCTGCGCCAACCTCTGTCAGCTCAACGTCGAACTCAGTCTTCTCTTCTGCTGCCTCTGCAGGGCCTGCTGCTGCCGCAACAACTACGCCTGCTGCCGCAGATACGCCGAATTCCTCTTCGCAAGCTTTTACAAGATCGTTTAATTCCATTACGGATAACTCTTTGATAGCATCAATAAATTCCTGTGTGGATAATTTAGCCATGATTCTTTCCTCCATTTTAATTTATCATTGTTTCATATTTTCGTTTCAATTTATGCCTCTGCCGCTTCGCCGTCTTTTTCCGCGATCTGTTTCAGCACGCGGGCAAAATTCGTAACCGGTGACTGCATGCTGCCAAGCAATCTTCCAAGCAGTTCCTCTCTGGAAGGAATATTGGAAATCTGCTCGATCCCTTTTGCATCGTACACTTTGCCTTCCACTACGCCGCCCTTGATCTCAAGTTTGGGCGCTGTCTTCGCAAATTTGCACAGAACCCTCGCTGCCGCTGTCGCATCCGTATCACAGGTCGCCATTGCGCTGGGGCCTTCCAACAGATCTGTCAGTCCTTCGCAGTCTGTTCCTTTGAACGCAAAGTTCATGAATGTGTTCTTGTAAACTTTGTAGCCTACTCCCGCTTCACGAAGCTGTCTTCTGAGCGCGGTATCCTGTTCTACCGTAAGTCCGCGGTAATCCACAAGCACAACTGTCTGCGCATCTTTGATCGCTGCAGAAATCTCATCCACGATAGGCTTTTTCAGTTCAACCTTTGCCATTTCTTTACCTCCTTTTAGATTTTATACCGAAGCTTCCTGCATGACAGGAAGAAAAAAACCTTCCAAAGACAGGAAGGCAAAAGTTTCTCACTCATACTTTTCCTCGGCAGGCGGATGTCCTTACGCCGGTTCTCCGGCGCCTGCTGTCTTCGGCATGGTCGTAACGACCTTTTATAAAATAGCATATGTACCGGACAGTGTCAAGGGGAATTGACAAAATTATTCTTCTCACTGTCCGGCAGAATCCAAACGGGTGAGATTCAAACTACCCTCTCCAAAAATGCCGCCACCTTCTGCAGCACCTCCTCCTGATAGAACTCATCGGTTCCGTGCTCGGCGCCCTCCAGAAAATAAACTTCGTGATAGACATTATGTATTTTCAGCGCCTCTTCCAGCATCTCGCTCTGACGGATCGGAACCACCTTATCTTTTGTACCGTGCAGGATCAAAAACGGAGGCGCGCTTTCACTCACATAGCTGACGGCACTCGCTTTCTTCGCCGTTTCCTTTGAATAATTTTCCCCCAAAAATTCCTGTATTGTCCAAGTGGGAATTCCTTCGCTTACATTCAGCGCATCGATGGAGAAATCTACCAAACCGTAAAAATCCACCACCGCTTTTACGGAACTGTCCACCTGAAGATTGTCCCCGCTCTCAAATTCTTTTTTGTCCGCTGTGAGTCCCGCCAGAGAAGCCAGTGTGCCGCCCGCCGATTCCCCCATCACGCAGATCCTGTCCGGATCGATGGCAAAAGTTTCCGCGTGAGCCTTCAGATAGCGGATCGCCGCCTTTACATCAATTAACGGCTCGGGAAACTGCACTTCATTGCTTGTGCGGTATTCCAAACTTGCCACCACATATCCTCTCCTTGCCAGATAAGTCATCTCCGGCATCCATATAGAGCGATCCACCACCCGGTATGCCCCTCCGCATATCCAGAGGATTGCCGGACAGGGTTTATGTCCTTCCCGCATTTTGGGAGCAATGATGTCCATTTTCAAATCCTGCATGGTATGATTAAACCAGTGCCGTTTGCACGAATAGGAAATTCCGTTCATGTAAACCAAAACCTCGTGGTCCATTTTTACTGAGATTGTCTGCTTCATTCTTTGCCTCCTACCCTTACTGTGCTATACTGTTCTCCGATAATGCGGACAACTCCATTATCTTTTGCTGTGTGGCTTCCCTTGCATTTAAAGTTCCTCTGATCTTCTGATCTGAAATCACCATGATCCGGTCTGCCATAGACAAAAGTTCCGGCAATTCGGAAGAGATCATAATAATGCCTTTTCCCTGTTTTGCCAGATCCACTATGATCTTATAGATTTCATATTTTGCACCCACATCAATTCCTCTTGTCGGCTCATCCAGAATCAAGATTCCGGGTTCTCTCGCAATCCACTTCCCCAGAACGACTTTCTGTTGATTTCCGCCGGATAACTGGCTTAAAAGGGTATCTGTTCCCGGGGCTTTTACGTTCAGACTCTCAAAATACTTTCCGGACAACTCCCTTTCTTTTCTGAAATTCAAAACCCCCTTCCCCGACACTGTCTTTAATAATGGAAGCGTTATATTTTCTCTGATCGTCATGCCTTCTATGATTCCGTCTTTTTTGCGTTCTTCCGTCAGCAGTGCAATACCGTGCTTCATGGCATCGGAGGGCGATTTTATCCGCACTTCTTTGCCATCGATGATCACTTTTCCGGAAATCTTCGGGTCTTTTCCGAAAATTGAATTTACCAGTTCGCTTCTGCCCGCTCCCACAAGCCCTGCGATGCCCAATATCTCCCCTTTATGCAGTACAAAGGATACATTGTCTATAATCTTTCTGTTCGGAATGGACGGATGCGGCACGGAAAAATCTTTTACTTCCATGATCGGTTCACCGATCGGCACTTCCTCTTTCGGATAGAAATTGGTGATCTCGCGTCCCACCATATCCGCAACGATCCGCCTTTCGTTGGTTTCCTCCAGCAAATAGGAAGCCACGCTCTTCCCGTCACGCAGAACCGTCACTCTGTCTGCGTTCTGAAACACCTCGTCCATCTTGTGTGTGATCAGGATACAGGCAATCCCTCTTTCTTTCAGGGATTCCAGAATCTGAAACAGGATTTTGGATTCCTTTTGGGTGAGCGGCGATGTAGGTTCGTCAAGGACCAGGATCTTCAAATCTTTGCTCAAGGCTCTGGCAATGGAAACCAACTGTTGTTTACTGGCCCCCAACCGCCGCAGAATATCATCCGGTTTCACATCCAGACCGACCAGATCCAGATATTTTTTTGCCTCCGCATTCATTTTTTTCCAGTCCACCTGCCTGCCCTTCATAGGCCAGCGGCCGATAAAAAGGTTTTCTGCCACGGTCATATCCAGATGCATGCTGATCTCCTGATAGATCATGCCGATCCCCATCTTTTCAGACTGTGCCGGATCCATAAAATGACATCTTTCTCCGTTGATATAAATCTCACCTTCATAACTGTTCTCAGGGTAAGAACCGCTGAGAATCTTCATCAAGGTGCTCTTTCCGGCGCCGTTTTCTCCGCACAGCGCAAGTATTTCCCCCTCATAGGCATTAAAAGTAACATTGTCAAGAGCGGTAACTCCCTGAAAGCGTTTTGTAATATGTTTCATCTCCAATAATATCTTTTTTGCCATATCACTTTCCTCCGGACAGATGTTTCCTCTTGTAAGTATCCATTCCCACAGCCAAAACAATGACAACGCCGATCACGACCCTTTGCCAGTAGGCATTTACTCTGATCATCGTCATAGATACGGTCAGCGTTTCCATGATTCCCACTCCCAACAATGCGCCGATGATCGTGGCGGAACCGCCGTACATACTGACGCCGCCGATGATCGCCGCCGCAATGACCGTCATCTCCCAACCTGTACCTGCTGCCGCCTGAGCAGTCTGCAGTCTCGCCGAAGATAAAATGCCCGCCAGCGCGCAGAGGACCGCATTCATCACAAATGCCATACTTCTGACATTTTTGATATTGATACCGCAGACACGGGCTGTCTCCGCGTTGCCTCCGACCGCCATCAGCTTACGTCCGAATACGGAATATTTCAACATCCACGCCGCAGCTACCGCCACGATCAGGCTGATATAAACACTCCACGGGATGCCAAAGGGACCGACTTCGCCGATTCTGTTAAAGCTGTCCGGAAATCCCGTATAGGACCGCCCTTCCGACACGACATTCACAATGCCCCTTGCTATATACTGGGATCCGAGCGTCGCAATGAACGCCGGTATATCCAATCCGTTGATGATCAGACTGTTGATGATCCCAAAGACAATGCCCACGAGCAAGCCGACTAAAATCGCAAGCCATACCGGCATCCCCCATTCCTTCATCGCTATGGCCGTCATCATGCCCGCCAGTCCGTAAATAGAACCGCCCGACACATCCATCATGCCGCAGCAAAAAACAAAAGAAGCGCCTATCGCCCCCAGCGCGGACACAGAGATCGAGCGAAACAGCGCGATCATGCTGGTTGCGCTGAAAAACGCATGATTTACAAAGTAGGTAACCAGCCACAACAGGAGAAGGGGAATGAGCACCCCGATTTCCCTGACTTTCATCATCTTTTTTATCGCATTCATTTTCCTGCTCCTTTCAGAAAGGGCTGCACCGGTTCCCCGCAGTATGCAGCCCTTTACTTTCATCTACCCAAACTATGCAGATGACCGTGATCAGCCGCGATAGTTATCTACATTTTCTTTTGTCACCAGAATCGTACCCGTATCATAATTTTCTTCTTCCAGACTGCCCTTTTCCACATACTCATTCATAAGGTATACACCCTGATATCCCATATTATAAGGATCCTGTACTACAACGCCATTGATGATACCCTCTCTGATATAATTTAATGTCTCATCCAAATCATCATAACCAATCAGCACCAGATTATCCAAACCTCTCTCTTTTTTTACTTTTGCCGCCCCCTGTACATCATAAGCGGAGGTGCCGAGCACTGCAGTCATTTCAGGATAAGTGGACACAAGGGCTTCCATTTTGACAACGGCAGTGGCGAGATCCGCATCCGTCTCCTCCATTGTCAGAATCTCGATGTCGTGTCCTTTCAATGCGTCTTTGAATGCATCCACCTCTTTCATCTCCTTCTCGGAAGAGAGGGAACTGCACAGAATAGCAACTTTTGCCGTACCGCCTGTAAATTCAACCATTGCTTCACCGGTCTTGTATCCCGCATTATAAGGATCTGTCCCGATATAGGCGATTCTGGAAGTATCCGGCGCATCGCTGTCGATGGAGATAAACGGAATCCCCTGTTCTTTAGCCTTTTCGATCAGCGGAGCCATCACTTCCAGTCCGGAATAAGCCATAATGGCATCCGGCTGCGTGGCGATAGCAGATTCCATATAGTTGGCAATTTCCGTTGTAAAAGTAGAGGAATCCGTAGGACCGATAATCTGGGTATGTGTGCCCAGCTCTTCATCCGCCTTTTCAATTCCGTCCGAACAAAGATTCCAGTATTCCATGCCTACGATCGGGCAAACAAAAACAAAATCATACCCGCCTCCCGAAGCTTCCGTCTGATCATCTTCTACAGCCGGGGTCTCGCTTTCATCCGCTTGTGTCTGTTCCTCCGATGTCTCCGCCGGCACAGGCGCAGCCTCCTTGCCGCAGCCCGTCAGTGCAGCAGCAGCCATCGCCCCTGTCAACAATACCGCCCATAACTTCTTCTTCATTTTGAAACCTCCTTAGTTGTTTTTATGTAGCCATGAGCAAAACTCCACACATTCAGTATTTATGCAGGTTTGCGAAGCATG
>CAJTNC010000035.1 GCA_910577955.1 uncultured Lachnospiraceae bacterium | reverse complement strand
TCGTCCGCAATACACACCGGCTCGTTTTTGCCGACTTTCTCATAAGGCAAATTATCGGCACCACGGAAGATACAGGAAGAGTTCTTCTCCTTCTTGATTTTTCCTTCTTTGATGAACTGTTCTTTTTCTTTTCTTATCCTCTCAAATAATACAGAAGCTGGCTCATCGTTTGGGTCTTGCGGAACGAGTTTGCCCTGAACAGCCATCTGTAATATTGAGTTTTTCAGCTGTTGTCCGGTCATTATTCTTCCTCCAAGTCAATTCCCAAGATTTCTATAATCTGTGCCAGAATACGGTCAATATCCGCATTCAGGCTTGCTCGTTTTTCCTGATACTGCTGAATCAATTCCTTCGGCGGCAGAATTTCTTCTTCCTCATGAGGATAACCGCAAAGGTCAATATTGTAGTTTCTTGCAGCGATTTCTTCTGCGGTATATTTTTTTGCCTTATCGAAGCCGTCTACATTGATTTCTTCTCTGTTATTCCACCAATCCATAGCAGGAGTAAAGTGCTTCAGTTCCATCGGCTTGGTCTTGGAGAAATTCTTGTAACCCTCCGGCATATCCAGACGGTAAAACCAAGTTTCCTCTGTCGGTTTAGTATGATCAAAGAAAAGTATGTTAGTCGTGATAGATGTGTACGGTGCAAATACGCTGTGCGGCATACGGATTACAGTATGCAGGTCGAACTCAGAAAACAGCTTTTTCTTGATAGCAACCTTTGCATTATCTGTGCCGAACAGGAAACCGTCAGGCAAGATAACCGCTGCACGACCATCCTTTTTCAAACGATACATGATAACAGACATAAAGAGGTCTGCTGTCTCGCTGCTTGCCAAGTCTGTCGGAAAGTGGTTCTTCACTTCCGTTTTTTCATTGCCGCCGTAAGGAGGATTCATCAGGATAACATCGAACTGGTCATCCTGTGTATAGTCCAGAACATCTTTCAGTAAAGAGTTGTCATGGTAGATTTTCGGCACATCAATGCCATGCAGCAGCATATTAGTGATGCACAGCATATAAGGGAACTGCTTCTTCTCGATACCATAAATAGAAGCATCATAAGCTGCCTGATCTTCGGTAGTTTCGATTTTCGCAGAAAGTTCCTTCAGCCAGCTTGTAAGGAAACCACCCGTACCACAGGCAAAGTCTGCAACCTGTTCGCCTATCTGCGGATTGATCATCTTTGCCATAAAATCGGTCACAGCACGAGGGGTGTAGAACTCACCGGAAGAACCTGCGCTTTGCAGTTCCTTCAAAATAGTTTCATAGATTTCGCCGAAAGCATGGCTTTCCTCGTAGTCTCCAAAGTCAAGATCATCAATAACATTGATAACCTGACGGAGCAAAACGCCATCTTTCATATACTGGTTGGCATCGGCAAAAGTGGTCTGCACGATAGCCTTTTTAATTGGAGTCGATACATCAACAGGGAGTGTTTTCAGAGTTGGGAACAGTGTGTTATTCACAAACTTCAGCAGCTTGTCACCTGTCATTGCAATACCTGTATGATCATCGACAGCCCAATTTTGCCAACGGCATTCTTCCGGAATGATAGAAACATAATTCTCATCATCCCATTCCCAATCCTGCTCTTTTACATCGTATACCTTCAAAAAGAGCATCCATGCAATCTGCTCAATACGCTGTGCATCACCGTTAATACCAGCGTCATTGCGCATAATGTCACGGAGTCTTTTTACAAATCCTGACAAATTACTCATAGTTATATCCATTCCTTTCGCTTCGCTCAGGCACAAAACGTAATGAAAATGGTTTCCCTGAGCCTATTTTTTCTTTATAACCCTCAATCAAAGCAACACCAGTAGAGTTCAAACTTTCAAAGAACAGCTGAGGATTATCATCCTGATTCAATGTAATATTGATAATCTCCAGTTTCGTTATCGCTTTATAAAGTTCATCAAGAGTAATTTCTTCTCTGCAAGATTACCTTTTTCCGGTGTTAATACACCATTTTTCATCAGGTTATACATTGCAAGCAGGAGCAAAGAAATCGTTGTCAATCTCTGTTGACCATCAATGACCATATACTCATTGAACTCTCCATCGCTATGAACAGGCACAATGCTGCCAAAGAAATGACTTTTGCGCCCACGACGGATAATCTTAATCAAATCATCATACAGTTGTTTGCAATTTTCAGTTTTCCACTCATAATTTCTCTGATATACAGGAATAACAAATCGCTTATCAGAACCCTGCATATAGGAAACAAGTTTCGTTTCAGATCCTTTCATAATTTATACTACCTCATCTGCGTAAATTGCTTCTTCAAGTTCCTTAACTGCCTGCATATAGCCAGCTTTTCCACCGAAATATCCGGCGATCTTTGCAGGTTTACCAATCTTTAGGAACGGATCAAGTTTTAAGATCTCTGTCTTTTCTATCTCATAAATACCTGTGTTCATATACTTGTCAAGAAGTGCTTCCAGAACCTCTCTTGCAGCACCGCTGTATTTACTGAGAAAATCGCGTTTTTTCACATTGTTGGCTCTTTCCTTGCGTGTCAGCGGCTTCTTATCAAAAGCCACATGACAAATAAAGTCAAAATCATCCACATCAGCCATATTCTGATCTGCCTTTATCAGTTCAAGGTCAATACCACGCTCCAAGAGCATTTCTCTGATTTTCTCTTTCTTTTCTTCCTTTGACCACTTATGGATGAAGTTATCCAAAGATGCGTATTCTCCACGAATATTCTCCTTCGTATAATCGACAATACTTTCCTGACGGAGTAGTTTGCCATTTGTATCGTAAACAGAAACCGTTTTATGGATAATTTCTACCTTGCAGCCATCACGACCAACAACCGGCTTCTGAGCGCCATACAGAATGGGAGTCTCCCTTACCACACCAGGTAGAATCTCTATTTCTCCATAAGAAACTTTCTTTTGTGGTTGAAAATTTTCGCTAATTTCAATCGGTCCGTCCCAATCAGGATCAGCAAACAGTCTGCTGACATTACGGAAGTCCATAACCACAAAGTGTGTTTTTCCTTCCTTTTCACGCAGTCTTGTTCCTCGACCGATAATCTGCTTAAACTCCGTCATAGAGCCAATCATTTCATCCAGAACGATCAGCTTTGTCATCTTACAATCTGCTCCGGTAGACAGCAGCTTAGATGTTGTCGCAATAACCGGATAAGGTGCAGAAACAGAAATGAAGTAATCCAGTTTCTTTTTACCGTAGTCATCGCTGCCGGTAATACGCACAACATAGTCTGGATTTTCTTTGACCATATCAGAGTTCAGATTGACCAATGCCTGACGCATACGCTCCGCAGCATCTTCTGTGGCACAGAACACGATGGTTTTTGCCATTCTGTCTGTGCTTTTCAGATAGTGGGTAATTTCGGATGCAACTTGCTGAGTTCGATCTTCGATAATGATGTTGTAATCATAGTCACTATTGGTATAAATGCGGTCTTTGATCTTATTACCGTAAATATCTCTTTGGCCCTTACGAGGACGCCAGCCCTCACCAATATCGGTCATAATATTGATAACTTTGAACGGCGCAAGGAAGCCATCTTCGATTCCTTCTTTCAGGCTGTACATATAGATAGGCTCTCCAAAATAACTCAAATTGGAAATATACTTCGTTTCCTTCGGAGTTGCGGTCATACCAATCTGGGTAGCAGAATTGAAATATTCCAAAATTCTGCGCCAACGACTTTCCTCTTTCGCAGATCCACGATGGCACTCATCCACGATAATGAGGTCAAAGAAATCTGGGGTAAACAGTTCGCTGAAATGCTCCTTGTCATCGTCACCAACCAACTGCTGATACAAGGAGAAATATACCTCATGAGAAGTAATGGTGCTCTTATCATCCTTGGCAACATTGATTTTATGAATAACCTTTTCCAACGGAGCGAAATCCTGCTGAATAGACTGATCCACAAGAATATTGCGGTCGGCAAGGTAAAGAATCTTTCGTTTCAAACCGCTTTGCAGCATACGATAAACAATCTGGAAAGCAGTATAGGTTTTACCCGTACCGGTAGCCATAACGAGCAGCAAGCGATTCTGACCTCTTGCAATGGCATCTACGGTTCTGTTGATAGCAATACGTTGATAGTAACGAGGAGGATATGTATTCTGACTACTGTAATAGGGCTGCTCAATTACTGCTTCCTGTGCCGGGGTCATTCCAGACTCCTGCTTGAAACGGGCAATCAATTCAGCTTCCATCGGGAACTCATCCAGAGCGAACTGACGCTCTTTGCCTGTGAGGAAATCATGCTCCGCAAACCCATCGCCATTGGAACTATACGCAAACGGAAGATCAAGCATCTGAGCATAAGTCATGGCCTGCTGTAATCCATGAGAAATGCTGTACTTATTGTCCTTAGCTTCAATAATGGCAATCGGGTTATTGGCGTTCAGATACAAAATATAGTCTGCACGTTTTGGCTTTTCACGGAACACAAAGTTACCCTTCAGATTGATTTTACCATCCGTAACCTGTGTCTCCATGGTAATCTTGCCTCTGTCCCATTTTGAAGTAATCGCAGGGGTAATATACTGCAACTTAATATCTTCTTCAGACATTGCTTTTTTCGGTAATATTGTACTCATTTGCATATCCTCCTTCCACGATCTTCATACATGAAAGCTTCTCATAATCCGAAATTATCGGAACTTGTATTTCAAAAAAATTATTTCAAACTAAAATTTCCCATTTTCCGTATCTCTTTCCATCTACTTTGCGGATATATTCCTTTTTCTACAAGGAATCCATAATTCGCTTTACAGTGCTAAGAGATTTTCCGGTCTCTGCCACAAGATCCTTCTGCTTAATTGCCGGATTCTCACAAATTAGCTCCAGAATCGCCAGTTCCTCTAAAGTACATTCCAAAGTATCAAATTGAGACTTTGGAACTTTAGGATTGACACTTTGGGAATGATCATCCGCATAGTCCACATGCATATATCTGTTTTTCAGCTCATATTCCATTCCCAGAATCAAATTGCCAAAAAAACATTTCCAAGAACTTTGTAGTAGCATGAACACCGTTCTGTAAATCATTATAATTTGCTCTTACCAATGCATTACGGAAATACCAAGAGTTTTTCTCAAAAGCATCGTTGTTTACCTTGAACCCAAATGTTTTCATGTATTTAATCATAAAAACCGCCATAGCTCTGGTGTTTCCCTCACAGAACGGATGAATCTGCCAAATATCCGAAACAAACTTAGCAAGATGCTTCACGCAGCGTTCAACGGACAAACCCTCATAAGAAAACTGTTTCTCCGTTGCAAAATCATAATCAAGGGTGTCTTTGATACTGTTCCACGCTGCATAAGGCAGTGACAGTATCGCCTTTCAGCACCCATTCTTTTTTCGTAATATTATACTGGCGAACCTGACCGGCGTGGGGAAATACACCGTCAAACAGCCTGCGATGAATCATCAGCCATTCAGCCGGTGAAAACCGGAACGCTTTCTCGCCCAACAGCTTCGCAATCCTTGTGGACACAATATCTGCTTCCTTTGTGTCGTTCTCAATCTCTGTGCAATCAGTACGCTGCTCGTAATAACTCTGAATACGTTTCTGCGCTTCATCAATGCTGATTTTTCCTTCGATATGTTCCTTGGCAGTATCTAACAGATAAGCCGAGGTTTTCAAACCATCTACCGCCTGCAAGCCGATTGCAGTCTGCCATGCTTCACTTTTTTCAATTTGATCAGGTTCACCCTGTTTGATATATTCTTCAAGTTCAAATTGCCAGTTCTTTTCTGCTGACATAACTGCCCCCCGTTTCCTGCTTAATATGCCATTCTGAAATAATCCAAATATGCTTTATATTTATCCTGTGCCGTCAGGCAGGTATCTATCAGATAGCCTTTTTCATGATCCCATTCTTTCAATCCACGATAATAGAACAGTTTCAGATTATCCTCAATGATAAACGGAACAATATTATATTTCAAACATTCCTTGAACATGATCAGTCTGCCCACACGACCGTTACCGTCCTGAAACGGATGAATCCGTTCAAACTTCACATGAAAATCCAGAATATCCTCAAAGGTCTTTCCCTCCTTGGCATTGTATTCCATCAGCAGTGCTTTCATCCTGCCTGCAACTTCTTCCGGAAGAGCGGTATCCATGCCGCCAACTTCATTCGGTAACTTCTTATAATCACCAACCGCAAACCAATCTTTTCTGGAATCACTGGTGCCATTCTTCAAAATCAAGTGAAGTTCCTTGACGAATTTCTCGGTCAACGCTGCTTTAGCGTTCTCAATCATCATGTCGATACAACGGAAATGATTCGCCGTTTCGATCACATCATCCACATTGAGGACTTCATTTTCTACACCGATGGTATTGGTTTCATAAATATATCTGGTCTGATCGTGGGTCAGACGGCTTCCTTCCATGTGGTTTGAATTATATGTCAAATCAATTTGTGTTTTATGGTAAATACCACCGGAGTATTTGCTTGCCTTCTGCTCTTTCAGAATGTCCAACAGAGTAATCGGTTCTTCTTTTCTCTTGTTGGTTCGCTCCGGCTTCTCTGCATTTTCAGGAATGTTCCAGATCTTGCCGGTAAGGAACGCACCAATCACACGCCTCTGGGCGCAGTAATTTCTAACGCTGCGTTCTGACACATTCCATTTTTTTGCTATTTCAGTAACTGAAAGGTATCGCATCTGCTCTCCTCCGTCATAAATCGAATCCAAAAACTTCACGAATCTACAATATAGTATATCACATTATCGGCAAAAATATCAACCGTTTTATGTTTCTCCTCTTATTTTTGCCGTCACGGGAAGTTTGGTTTTGTCGCATACCTATTTCATCACCCCAAATTACATAAAAGTGTGATTAGAATCACATTAATATCAAAAACTCTGTGAGCATTATGCTGATTTCATAAAAAAGACTGGATGCCACTGTTTTGAAGTGCCATCCACTCTTTTATCTTCCGCTAATGGTATTGCATTGCCAACTATTTGGTGAGCTTTCCTGACAACATTCCATCTGAGGACTTAGGGAAAAGCTCAGGACAAACGCATGAATGAATAAATTATGAACATTTCATTTATTTTTGGTATAATCAAAGAAAAGGGATGGATTTGTTCATGAAGGCACTTTTAGACTATGTAAGTACAGTTACAGATATAAGGCAGGAAAAAAGGTATTGCATAAGATAAAAGGAACCATAATTACAACGGATGCAATGGGAACACAGACAGCAATTGTAAAGAAGATCCGTCAGAAACGGGCGGACTATGTACCGGCGCTAAAGGCAAATCAGGGGAATTCACCGGAAGATGTCAGTCTGTATTTTTCCGAGGACAAATTTCTGAAGAAATGTGCCTATTAAAAGACAGTCATCCTGACACGTAACACAGTAACGGGAGAGGAAGGCAAAGTAAACATAGAGGAAAGGTATTTTATAAGCAGCCTGCCATTAGGGATCGAAGAGGCGGCACGTGCAATGCGTGGGCATTGGATGGTGAAAAGTTAAAACCTTTTACGCTGCACCATCTTTTGAAGATTTGGGCAAAAAAAGAGAAGGGGCTCCAAACGCAGAAACGTTGTTTACTCCTTCTCGAACTTAACGACTTGGTCGGGTGTGCAGTTTAAAATATTGCACAATCTTTCAAGTGTGTACATGTTGATATTTTTATTGTGTTTTAAACCGTGTACTGTACTGGACGGAACGCCATATTTATTGATCAGGGCATACGTTGTTATGTCTACCCGCCGCATTGTCTCCCATAGAGGTTCATAGCTTATCATGATCTTAGCTCCTTTTTCCTCATTATGGTGTATAAAAATGTGGCTGAATATACCAGATAAGATGACTATACTTGTTAAATTGATCATAGTCAAAAGAAGAAACATTTTAAGATCGCAAAATATTACAAAAATCACTATTAAAAATAGAAAGAAGTATTAAATATGGGCTTTTGCAATTTAAAAATACAAAGAAAGCGGAATCCCTTTAAAATAAAGGTTTCCGCTTTCTCTGCTCTGTCATGACGAAGCTGCTGACGGGAATCGGACCCGTGACCTCCGCACTACCAATGCGACGCTCTACCGACTGAGCCACAGCAGCATATAGGCAACCGAATCTTCCGATTGCCAAAATTTATTGTATCAGAACAGAGATATACTGTCAACGAATTCTTGACATGATTTAGAGAAAATTTGCGAAGCTGCGCCGCAATGCTTCTCTTCCGTCCCATCATATCATTCCTTCTGCCCCTGATCCCTCAGAAAATCTAAAAACCGTTCTACGCCTCCTCCCAATCTGACCACTCCATCAGGTCTTTCTCCACCCACGTCAGAGACATCAAAAAAATCTCCTCCTCTTGTCTTTCCCGTTATCATAAAGCTGTCGCTCCCGTAGATCCCCTCTTCCGCTCCCACAAACTCATCTCCCCAGAAGGCACACTCCTGTGCCTTTAGACTTATATCCTCCTCAATCTTCTCAAATATCGTATCCGCATTGTCGCTCTTACTGCTGATCCCCACTTCCAGATACTTTGCGTCACAGGTGGGCTTTACTGCCATCCCGTATTCCCTGCCGATGCTTACCGCAAGCTCCGTCAGCCCTTTCAGCCCATCCGCGATTCCGTGCCTGCGAAAGCTTTCCTTTAAGATTTCCAGTTCATTTTCCTGCATGAACAAATTATCTCCCCGCAGCGCTTCCGGCATCAGATCTATTTTGCAGTAGTTCGGTCTGCTGAACACAATATCCGTATCAAAATCATACCGCTTTTTCAATTCCATATGTATCTCAAAACAAATGCGGTGGATCTTCTCAAGACAATCTCTATCAGGCAGCATATCCCGAAACACATAGGGGCTTCCCTCCCGAAACGCATAGTTAAAGGCTCCTCTGCCTAACCCGAGATACAAATGATCCAGCTCCTGTGCCGTAAAATATCTGCCAATCTCTCCGTCTGCTATATTCTCCATCGTCGTACCGCTGACGATCACAAGCTTGGTCCCCTGTCCCAACAACGGTTTCATCGCCCTCACCGCCTCCTCCGCAGGGGCCTTTCGGGACAGCACCGCCGTGCCGTCCCAGTCAAAAAATATCGCCCTGTATTTTTTATAGTTCTTCAAAATCATTTCCTCCCAACTTTATCTCCGTTTTCCCTTCCACTTCCACCTCTTTGCCATACACCAGTATCCGCACCTTTTCTCCATCTTCCAACGAAAAGAGCGCCCTTTCTTTTGTCACGGTCACCTTGAGCACACTCCCCCCATACCGCACACGGAAAGAATATTTTTCCCACCTATCCGGTATCCTCGGCTCAAAACGCAGTATCCCTTTCTGGCAGCGCATCCCGCCGAAACCGTTTGCCACCGTCTGCCAAGTCCCGGCCATATTGGCGGCGTGGATCCCCGCATAAAAATTGTTGTGATGATCATCCAGATCCATCCGCGCCGACTGCATAAAATAATCGTAGGCCTCCTCTACTTTGCCGATACTGCAGGCCACGATCCCGAAGATACAGGTGGAGAGGGAGGAGTGATGCAGCGTAACCTCCTGATAAAAGTCGTAATTTCTCCGGATCTCTTCTTTGGAAAAAAGATTGCTGTGCAAATACAGTCCAAGTACAGTGTCCGCCTGCTTTGACATCCGGTGCCGCATGATAAATAGCGGATGATAGTTCTCATAGAGCCACGCCCTCTTTTCCTCCGGTATCTTCGACTCATCCCAAGGCTTTCTCATCAGGAAACCGTCGTCCAGCGGATAAATTCCCCTCTTCTCCTCATAGGGCAGATACATTTTTTCCGCGATCTCATCCCAGAGTACAAGTTCTTCCTCCCGCAAATCCAGTTTCTCTTTTAATCTCTCATACTCTGCGGGCTCCTCCTTCTTAAACCACCGCACAGCCTCCGCCGCATCCCGCAGATGTTCTCTGGCCATCAGGTTCGTATAGAAGTTGTTGTCCACCAGCACATTGTATTCATCCGGCCCGGTCACACAGCAGATGCAGTATCTGCCCTCCTTACATTCCGCAAAGCTCCCCACATCTGCCCAGACTCTGGCTGTCTCGATAAGCAGTTCCGCTCCCTTTTCTTTCAGGTATTCTCTGTCGCCTGTCACCTGCAGATACAATGAGAGCGCGTAGGCGATATCTGCATTGATGTGGTACTGAGCCGTCCCCAGCGGATAGTAGGTGGAGGCTTCCTCCCCGTTGATGGTCCGCCAAGGAAACAATGCCCCCCTTTCATGTCCCAGCACTCTAGCCCGCTCTCTCGCCCTGTCCAGCGTAACGTACCTGTAATCCAACAATTTTTTTGCCGTCTCAGGTTCCGTATAGAGAAATACCGGCAGCACATACATTTCCGTGTCCCAAAAATAGTGGCCCTCATAACCCTCGCCGGATAATCCCTTCGCTCCCATTCCGGTCTTCCCGTCACGCCCTGCCGCCTGAAAGATGTGAAACAGATTGAAGCGCAGTCCCTGCACCAGCGCGCTGCTATCTTCCCCTTCTATACAGATATCCGCCGTCTCCCAAAAACGGCGCAGATATTCCGCCTGCTTTTTTTCCAATAACTCATACCCTGTCTCCTCCGCAGCTGACAGTTCCCTCATCACAAACTCTTCCAGCTTTTCTTTTTCCATATCCAAAGACGTGGCGTAGCAGGTCATCTTTTCAAACACCACCGTCTCCCGCTTTGCCGCGTCAACTTCCATGCTGCAGGCCGCCTCAAGTTCCGCCGTCTCGCCGGATACCATGCATCCTCCGCCGCAAGCTTCCCCCCGCAGGATTCTGTGACTGCTGCCACATCCCACTGTCAGACCGCTCATCTGTGTCGTCCCTTCATAATAGAGCAGACTGTCTTCTCTCCCAAGCTTCTCTGCTTCAAGCTTCCTGCCGAAGGGACCGTAGTCTACTATGGGGTTGGTCTTTCTCGTATGATTTTCCACATCCCCCTGCAGCTTTGACAAGAAGCGGATCTTTCCGGAGAAATTGAGAGGCGTCACCTCAAACCTTGTGGCCATGATATGTTTTCTTTCAAAGGATACCAGCCGCTTCGTCCGAATCCGCATGACTCTCCCCTCCGGAGATGTCCAAACAAGGCTTCTTTCCAAAAATCCTTCCCTCATATGCAGCACTCTCGCATACTCCGAAGTCTGGCCATGCTCCATGTCAAATCTTTCTCCCTCGGCATACATCCTTGTCTCTTTTAAGTTCGGCAGGTTTAAAAGCGACTGACTGCAGAGCGGAGAACCGAAATTCGCCTCGCCGTAGCGTATTTTTTCGCTCTCATAAAACCCGTTTACAAAATTACCCTCAAGCCCCGTATCCACATCGAAATCGTAAGCTTCCTCAAAGGTACCCCTCGTGCCGATGTAGCCGTTAGAGAGCGCAAAAGTCGTCTCGTTCCTGTAATTCGTCCTTCTGTCAAAGGCTTTCTCCGTGACCGTCCACTCTTCGATCGGATAAATCGCTTCTCTTCTTTTTTCCATTTCCTATCCTATCCTTTCACTGCGCCCGCCGTCAGGCTCTCCACCACCTGTCTCTGCAATATGATAAACAAAATGATCGTAGGCAGCACCGTCATCACCACCGCCGCAAACAGAGCGGAATAATTGTTGGCGAAGGTTCCCATATAGTAATTCAGGGCGATCGGCACCGTTCTGGCCGAATCTCCGCTGGTCAGCATCAGAGCAAAATAAAATTCATTCCATGTATTGATAAACTGTAACAGCGCTATGGTCACAAGTCCCGGTTTTGCAAGGGGCAGTATGATTGAAAAAAATGCCTGCAAAAAGGACGCCCCGTCAATATACGCCGACTCCTCCAAGGCCGGCGATATGGTCTTATAGTAGCTGACCATAACAAAAAAGGACATGGGGATCCCCATCGCCGAGTACACGATGATCAGCCCGGGCTTCGTATCAAAAATGTGAAGCTTTTGAAATATGGCAAACAGCGGCTGGGATATGGCCTGTGCCGGCAGCATCAGCGACGCCGATATCAAAAGAACGATAACTGTTTTCAATTTAAACCGGAACCTTGAGATGATATAGGCGCACATGGCCACAAGGGCCACCGTGACCAACACGCTGCATCCCACGATAATGACGCTGTTTAAAAAGTATTTTGCAATGGGCGCATACCGAAACGCTGCCCTGTAGTTGTCCAACTGAAAAGCGGAAGGCCAAGAGAGTGCGGAAGAATTGATCTCCGCATAAGTTTTAAAGGAACTGATGGCCGCCCAGACAATAGGGGCTACTGCAATCAGCGTAAAAAAAATTAAAAAGAGATATTTTGCAATCTTGGCAAGAAAAATCATTGCCTGTGGTGTCTTTTTCATTTATTTTCCGTCCTCCTCTCCGGCTTTTGCCATAAACAGCCGCTGTATCAGCAGCACAAGGGATATTCCGATCACAATCTGAACAACGCCCACTGCGTTTGCTTTTCCGTAATTATTTTCAAGGGTTGCCGCCTTGTACAGATAGATCGGCAGATTTAAGGTGCTGTTTCCCGGCCCTCCCTTTGTCGTCATATAGATTATGTCAAACTGGGACACCATAGCCACGGAGGCAAGCGTCACGCAGGTACCGAATATATTTTTCATCAGCGGCAGTGTGATATACCTGTCAATCTGCCACGGTTTTGCCCCGTCCACTCTGGCCGCCTCATAGACCTCCTTGTCTATGGCCCCCATCTCCGCCAGAAAGATGATCGTGTTGAATCCCGAATACAAAATCCATGTAAAGGTCACCGTCCAAAACGCATATCTGGAATTGCCAAACAGGTTCGGCACCTGACTTGTCTCGAATCCCAGTTTTTCCCACAGTGGTTTAACCACACCAAAGCTTGGATTTAACAATAGTGTAAACATCACGCCGGTTGCCGCCGTTGGGATGATGTTCGGAATCATATAGGCGGTCCGCACGACCTGCCAGCCCTTTGGCTTTCTTCTGAGCACTAACGCCATGATAAGGCCTAGCGTCACATGGAATACGGACTGCAGCAACACCCACACTAATGTATTTTTTACGGACACGAGAAAATCCTTATCACTGAAGATCGTCACAAAATTTTTGATCCCCGCAAATTCCGGCGCGGAAAAAGTTGTATAATTGCACAGGGACGTGTAGGCCACTGTCACAATGGGCGCCGCATAGACAAGTGCAAACAACAACATGCAGGGCAAAGTGAACAGAGCGATCCACAGTCCTTTATTTTTTATTTTCATAGGCTGCTCCTTTCAAAAAGGGGCTGCAGCAGCAGCCCCCGTCCTTCCTGTTTTACTCCTGATTCTTTGCAGCCGATTCCGATAATTTTTTGCAGAACTCCTGAGGCGTTATATTGCCGTATGCCAGTTCCGGAAGTTCTGTGGAAAAGGTGTCTATTGTGTTCTGATACCAGTAAGCCTGATTCTGCCCGTAGGTGACCGCGGCTTCATTCTGGATCTCCAGCACTCTCGCCATCAAAGGATCGCTCTCCGTCAACTCGGAGGGAATCTCCAAATCGTTGGACACCGGCTGTAATCCTGTCATTTCCAACGCCTTGATCTGGTTTTCCGGCTTTGTCTCAAACTTTAAGAATGCGACGGCCGCCTCGATCTTCTCCGGTTCGGAAGCTCCCACCATATCGCCGGGCGTGGGTACCATCTCCATGCCATTCTCCGGCATCAGCATGATTCCGACCTTGTCATAAAAACCTTCCGGAGCCTTTTCCGTCTCGGAAAAATCGGGGATCATCCACGGTCCGTTGGGGAACATTGCCACCTCTCCGTTAAAGAAATGTGTAGCCATCGGATCATATTTGCCGCCTACTGCATCCGCTGTCGTATATTCCATAAACATTCTCTGGATGGTCTCCGCGGCCGCCTCCACCTCCGGCGTATTGAAATCTGTGGGATACATACTGTTCATCCATGTGTTTCCTGCATCCCCGGCGGTACCGATCAATGCGCTCATCCACAGGTTAGTAAGCCATCCTGAATCCGCAGTGTCCATTCCCACCGGTGTGATACCCGCCTCTTTCAACTTATCGCAGGCCTCAAAAAATTCATCCCAGCTTGCATAAGCGGTTTCCGGCGCCTCGATGCCCGCCTGCTTAAACAGTTCCTTATTGTAATAAATATAGGAAATCTCTTTGGATACCGGAACACCGTATATCTTTCCGTCCACCGTATTAAATTCCAAAGAGGTCTCGTCAAACAGCGCTTTCCACTCCGGATCCGCTTCGAAATAAGGTGTCAGATCCGCCACTTTTCCCGATTTTGCCGCCAGTTCCGTAATGTTATTTCCGCCGTTAAAAACGATATCCGGCAAATCCCCGCTGGAAATCAACAACTTGATCTTCTGGTTGAACGCATCGGTGGTCGGGATCTCCTCAAAACGGAATTCTACGTTGCGGCCCTCTTCGGTCTCCTGAAAAGCCTCAAAAAGATAAGAGTAATACTCCGCCGCATAGTCGGTGCCCACATGGTAGTTGATCACATCCAACACGACCTTTTCATCGCCGGACGCCGTCTCCTCCTGTGCACTGCCCTCTCCGGCCCCTGTATTACTGCTCCCGGCGTTTTCCCCACCGCCGCCATTTCCGCAGGCTGTCAGCGAAAATACCATGATCCCGGTCATCGCCGCTCCCAGAATCCTGTTCATGATTTTTTTCTTCATACACTTCCTCCTTTATGTGAATCGAAAACTTTTGGTATGACGAAATTGTAGCAAGTCCCGATGGTATTTTGAATAAAATCCTTTGTGCCGATATTGTATTATTTCGCCGTCGATCCCTGTCATTTTATGTCAATCTTTGATATTTTTCCGATGACTTTTACTCTCATGCTCTCTTCCTTAAAAATCTTGCGTATTCCCAAAACCGCATTGAAGCGTCCTGTCAAATATGAGATACTATATAGGAAAGCGATTCTCACAGAGTTCGTGAATCTCTATTTCCGCAAGGGAGAAAGCCGTATGAAGTCAAAAAACATCCATAATATCATGTCCCTTCGCACGTTTATCACAATAGCCGTCTGCCTGATCGTGACGGTCACTCTGCTGTTCTCCGGTTTCTTTTATTATAACAAAACTGCGGAAGTTCTGATGGAAAACTACGAGAGATCCTTCACTTCCCAATTAAATCAGGTCAATCAGAAAATTTCGGATCAGATCGCCTCCATCAATTCCGCTGCCCCTCTGTTTCTCTCCGATACGCTGCTTTTAGAGACCCTCGAATCCCCGGATTCCTCCCGCATCGGATACGAGAAAAAACTTGCCATAGAACGGCAGATGTCCTCCATGTACTACAGGACTTCCCTCGCCAGCCATAATTTTACGGACTCCGTTTTCATTATCAGCAAAGACGGAGCCCTGTTCCACATTTATACCTCCGGTTCTTTTGAGCCCTACAGTGAACAAAACGCTCTGCTCCTACAAGATTTGGATCAGACAAATCCCTACCTGATGTGCAGAGTGCTTCCCGAAGCTGAAAACAGTCTCTATTTTATCCGAAATCTTTACAGCGGCAACACCGGCAATTATATGGGAACTTTTTTTATCAAGCTCAACCGTGAAAAATGGATGCAGTATTGCGTGGAAGGATTGGATCCCTCTTGGTTTATCTGCCTCTATGACGAGGAAATGACTCTCGTCTCAAACGACGCCATGAAGACGCAGGGGATAGAACTTGCCTCCCGTCAGACATTGAGCGCCTCCTCCATCTCCTTCCGGGAAGAGATTTTAAACGGAGAAAGCTATTTTGCGGCTTCAAAACGTCTGGCCAGACCGGAGATCGCCTCCGCTGTCGTTGCACCCAAAAATCTGCTGCTGCAAGATTTAAACCAGACCCTTGAGAGCTATCTGTTTCTTCTGGTTCTCACCGTTTTGATAGCTTCAGCGGCCTCCATCATCATCAGCCGGATGATCACTTCCCCGGTAAAGCGTATGATCTATCATATCAATCAAATCTCCGCCGGGACAAGCAGAGAACTTCCGGCTATGAGGATGTATCACGAATTTGAGGTGTGGAGCGACTCTTTCAACCGCATGTTAAAACAGCTTGACACATACTATAATGATAATTTTCAAAAACAGCTCCTGCTAAAGAATGCCGAAATACGGGCGCTGCAGTCCCAGATGGACCCCCACTTTCTCTTCAATGTGCTCAATACCATCGCATGGAAAGCACAGATCATCAACAACGAGGAGATCTATCAGATGGTCATATCACTGGGGGAACTATTGAAAGCTAATACCCTGTCAAAGGAGGCTGATTTTATAGAACTGGAAAAAGAGATGGATTACGTTAAGTTCTATATTTATCTGCAGCAGCGTCGTTTTGAAGATCGCATCGACTGCGCGATCCGTATCACCGAGGAACTGATGAAATGCAAAGTTCCCTGTTTCTGCATCCAGCCTCTGGTGGAAAACGCCATCGTCCACGGCTTAGAACCGAAAAAGGGAAAGGGGAAACTGATCATCCAGATCTTTCCGGCGGACTCCGGAGATTCTGAATCTGCAGAGATGGAAGTCGCGATCATCGACAACGGCGTGGGATTTTCGGAAATTCCGGATATCCGAAGTATCCCCTCCTCCTCCAAAGACACCCACACTCATATCGGACTTAAAAATCTGGATAAGCGGTTGGAACTGCTGTTTGGCGAAAGGGCACGGCTCAAGATCGAGAGCGTTCCGAACCTTTGCACCACAATCTCCTTCCGGATTCCGATATCTGCCTGTGCCGAAGATTCTCTCAATATGACGAAAGCGGGTGAAGACCATGACATTTAAACTGCTGATCGTGGATGATGAATCCACCATGCGAAAAGGAATTGCCGAATTTATGAACTGGAACGCTATCGACTGTGAAGTCGCGGGCACCGCAAACGACGGTCTCGAGGCCATCGAGTTTCTGAAAAATCATGAAGCGGACATCATCATCACGGATATCAGAATGCCGGAGGCGGACGGACTTTGCGTCGCTAAATATGTCTTTGAAAACTGCCCTGAGAAGAAGGTCATTCTTCTGACCGGATACGCGGATTTTGAGTATGCCCAAACTGCCATTCACTACAATGTGTCCGCTTTCATTCTGAAGCCCACCAACAAAAAAGAACTGTTTGAGGCGGTGCAGACTGCCCAAAAGCAGCTTGTCAGCTCCAAACGTCAGTTTAAGATCGCCAAAGAGGAAGATGCCTTCTTAAAGGAACAGTTTCTGCAGGTCTTGACGGACCACGCCTATAAACCGCAGTTTGAAGAAAAACTTCTGGCCTATCAGCTAGACCTCGACCACTATTATGTGGCGGCATTCCGGCTGATCCCTTACCACGAAGATATCTCTTCCTTAAAGAAAATCATCATTGACGAAAAGGAAAACGCTTACTGTTACCGATACAACAATCTGATCATCACTGTTTACTTTCACAGTGACTTTGGCAGAATACTCGCAAACTGCAATGAGATCGAGGCGATCATGCGCACCCTTGATTCCAGAGAAATCTCCGTGGGCATCAGCCGCCTCCACACTGCCCCCGCCACTTTCCGTCAGGCCGTTTCCGAAGCGATCCGGGCGTTGACCTTTAATTTCTACGCCGAAAATAATGTCTCTGTCTTTTCCTCGGAAAAAATGGAAAACTGTGATCTGACCGCCGAAAATTCCCTCGATCTGTTCCAGTTTGAAAATCTTTTGTTGGACTGGCAGTTTGCCGAAGCCGAAATACTGCTGCGGAATATTTTTGCAAAATTCAAGCGAAATTTCTTAGATGCCCAAGAGGTCAAAAATATCTGTTCCCAGATCTACTATATCTGTTCCCGGATCACGATCAAGAAGGAACTTCCCGCGCTGTCCACAGATCACCTGACGGCCATCCGCAGCGCCTGCGATATCTTTGCCTTAGAACAGGCTGTGACAACGCTATTCTGCGATATCCGTGACAGCCTGAACGATACTTCAACCACCCAGAATCAACTGGCCGAAAAAGCCATGCAGTATATCAGGGAAAATCTATCTTCTGATCTGTCTTTAGAACAGATTGCCGATCATCTGCATATTTCCGCCTCCCACTTAAGCCGGACCTTCAAAAAGACCGCAAACATTTCTCTGACGGATCACATCAATCAGGTCCGCATAGACCGGGCGAAAGAACTGCTGCGCGGCACCGATATCTACATTTATGCCATTTCCGAGATGGTGGGCTATCACGATGCGACTTACTTTTCTTCCATCTTTAAAAAACTTGCGGGTGTCAGTCCCTCCGAGTATAGAAATCTCATAAGTTCGGATCAAGTAAGCTTCCGCAATTAAAATTTATAACTCTTTCCGATGATTTAAATGTATGCCAATATGTCCTATTCCCAGTATGGCTGCCGCCGCAAACAACATCGGATTCCGCCCGTATACCGCAATCAAGCCGCACGCGATAACCGGAAGAGACGCCCCCGCAACAGGAATACCCATAAAACTGCTGTAAAAATCTTTCATCGTCTTTTCACTTTTAAAATATCGTATCCAATATAATTCATACAGGATCATCAGCACAAATGCCGCAATCAACCATATCGTCCATGCAGTAATATCCTGAATATTAAAATCGCTGAAAATAAGCAGCAAACAAGTCACTAAAACCTCGCCTATCCTTTCAAATAACAGCAGAATTTTGCTTTCATTATGTACATATTCTTCGTAGCCTTTTGGCTGATTCTTCGTCCAAAATAAGTTCGGAATTATCAGCATAAGAAGAAAAATCAATCCAATCATACTTTAAGTTCCTTGTCCTTTTTTATTACTTTTAATCGCTACAATAATTACTATCCCAAGCTGCAGCAGAGGAATACCCACATAATTCACTATTGGAGATATAATTACAGGTATCATAGAAAAGATTCCACCAACCATAGCTGATATTAACATTAAAATCACAAAAGCTATTACTTTATCGCTTTTCTTTTTAAATGTTTTTATAAAAGGAATACATATAGTCATAATTATAAACCATAATGCACCTGTTAAAAACTTAATTACTCTGTTTCCTTTACCTCCTTCCGTTACCATAAGGTAATTCGCATTGCAAATAAATTTATTCATCAGCGAATTTAATGAACGATCTCTTTGTTGTTCAATTTCTTGTAAAATACTCTGATACTCATCTTTGTATGCTTGATTACTGTTTATCATCGTTTGATCTAGCGACATTACCTTTGCAAGAATATCAATCCGTTTTTCTATTCTTTTAAAATAGAAAAAATTTGAATCAATATAAGGAATCAAAAGTATTATAACAAATATAAGTACCCCTACTGTAAACCACAATTTAGGCCTCTTATAGTTTCTCTTAAATACATCTACCAGTGCTTCTACAACTTTTCCAAGTGCTTCCCCCATTATTTGATCATCCTATTATCTCTATTTCCTATTCGGTTTTCTTTTAATAGCCAACAACTTAATATAATCATCAAATTCAGCAGTATTTGTCGGTTCAAACATTACCCATTTCCCATCATGATAAGTTTTTGCTTCATCATACTGCCTACAAACAGCAGCAGAAAGAGTCCCTCTTATATCTTCTAATTTTGTTCTTTCATTTTTTCCAAAGATAATCATGAAACCAACACAATTACTTTTTGCATACAGGCAGCAAAGTGTTTTGCCGCCTCTACGATATTTATACTCGTAAGTCCAATTCTTTCCACCTGTATTCCATAATCGTTCCATTTCGTATTTTTCATCGATAGCCAAACACAACTCTTGCCAAACTTCAAACAAAGATTGACCAAGCAATTCAGTCATAATTGATTGAGACGGTATACTTTCAAGCATTGAATCCCCTCCGCTAATTTTAATTTTGCAACAGGGCAATTACATCTGCAGATTTTAATACTTTGCCCATAGACACAACCTTTTCATTGACAACGATGGCAGGCATACTCATAACGCCGTATTCCATTACTTTCTGCATATCAGTAATGTATTCTACCTCTACGGAAAGTCCCATTTCTTTTACCGCCTGTTTGGCATTCTCAAATTGTTCATGGCAAGACTTACAACCAGCACCTAATACTTTGACACAACATATTTCTCCCTCTTTCAAATTCGGACAGCAATCACTTGCCATTCTTTCCCCTTCACTTGTCGGGCCTCCACAGCTGCAGGTACAAGCAGATGTTATTTTTTCTTCTTTTTTCTTTCCGAAATTGAATATTGCCATAATAATAACCTCCTAAAATTAAATAATGATAGCCATGAGCAAAACTCCACACATTCAGTATTTATGCAGGTTTGCGAAGCATGG
>CAJTNC010000034.1 GCA_910577955.1 uncultured Lachnospiraceae bacterium | reverse complement strand
CTCCACGGCGATGGTATCAATGGCAATCATACTGCCATCTAAGAATTTCAGTTCCACACAGGCATTATCCATGTTGAACTCACAAGAAATCAATCTATCCATAAGAAACCTCCATTTTGCTGGATGTTAGATCATCCCAAAATATTTGAATGCTTCTCGGATTGCTTTCTCTTTTTCCGGCGGGCATTGTGGCTGTCTGGAATCCTCAGCCTTCGGCAGATTGTAGTTTTTGCCTACTTCAATCCCACATTTCCGTTTGATCTGTGAGATATAGAGGTTGGACACCTTTAACCCGGTATGCTCCAAAACATACTCCTTGATCTGCGGATAGGTTGCTCCATCTTGGAACTCCGACATATCCATATCTTCCAAAGAGAACTCAACCCGAATCTTTTTCGAGTCGATCTCGCCCTTGGAAAGCAAGACAACCGTCTCCACATTCCCCGTCCACGGGAACTGGTCGCAGCAGACCACCCTTTCCGCCCTATACCCTTCCTCGAGAAAGCTCTCCAGATCCCTTGCCAGACTGGTCGGTTTACAGGAAATATAGACGATCCGCTCCACCCCGTAGGCGAGGATCTTTTTTAGCGCCTTAGGATGCACCCCGTCCCGCGGCGGATCAAGCACAATAAAATCCGGCTTCTCCACCAGTTCATCCAACACCTTCAGGACGTCTCCCGCTATAAATTCGCAATTATCCAATCCGTTTAACGCCGCGTT
Organism: uncultured Lachnospiraceae bacterium; assembly: GCA_910577955.1. Lineage (GTDB taxonomy): Bacteria > Bacillota > Clostridia > Lachnospirales > Lachnospiraceae > 1XD8-76. Next base: position 23,425 of record CAJTNC010000034.1, on the reverse strand, counting down.
TTCTCTGGCTGCCGCCACAGCTTCCTCCACGATCTCCACGCCCACCACCTTCTTTGCCATAGGCGCCATAAGCTGGGCTATCGTCCCCGTGCCGCTGTACAGATCGAACACAACCTTGTCTGGCTTTACCTCCCCTGTAGCCTTTCCGCCCAAGTCCCCGATAAATTCTCTTGCGGTACTGTAAAGCACCTCCGCCCCGAGAGAATTTGTCTGGAAAAAGGAAAACGCGCTGATCCGGAAACGCAGCCCCAAAAGTTCCTCATAAAAATAGTCTCTTCCGTATAATATCCGCGTCTTATCGCTCTTTACCACATCCGCAACGGAGTCATTACACATATGGAGTATCCCCGTGATCTTCCCATCTAGAGGCAGTTTCAGCAGCATCTCCGCAAACCCGTCTATCTCCTTGAAAACAGTTTCGTTTGTTTCTAAAACGGCCCTTTCCCCTTCCAAAGCCGCCCCTTCTTCTTTTTCCGCCACACTGTCTATCCCGCTTGTCGTCACAAGCGCCACCAATATCTCGCCTGTTTTCGCACCCTTTCTGACAAGCAGGTGGCGCAAAAAGCCCGTATGACGCAGCCTGTGGAAAAACGGCAGCCCCGTCCTCTCGAAATACTCTCTCGCTGCCGCCAAAATCTTCCGATAATCCCCGTCCATGATCAAACAATCGGAAACCGTAAGAATATCGTAAAATCCGCCCCGCTTATGTAAGCCGACAGACAACGGTCCGTCCTTCACTTCATCCCCGAAAGTAAACTCCATCTTATTGCGGTATCCGTACACGGCAGGACTTGACTTGATATCTTCAAACCTCCACTCTCCCTGCCTGCGCAGCACAGGCTCCAACAAGTCTTTCACCTGCTTACTTTTTAATCCGCACTGATCCCCATAGGACAGATTATGGTACAAGCAGCCGCCGCAGGCTCCAAAATGAGGACAGGGACTTACCACTTCGTTCTGCGCCTTCTCGAGCACCTCTAGCAGCTGCCCCTGCGCCCGCCCATTTCGCTTTTTCTGCACACGGAAAGAGATCCTTTGTCCCGGCAATACATTTTTCACAACACAGAACGCTTCCTCACCGTTTTCTTCTTTGGCCAACACCAGTCCTCTGTTCGGAAAATCCACTCTCTCCACAACGCCTTCCATGATCTGTCCCTTTTTCATATGCCTGTCCCTTTCCATCTAAAAACAACGGACAGCTCATTTCATGAACTGTCCTTATGCTTCAACATTGTTGTAAAAGAAAGTGCGGACAAACCCGCCCACACTTTCCGCTTTTTTACGTTTATCATATCCGGCAGATTATTCCGCCGCGCCCTCTTTCTGCTCTGCGGGCTCTTCCTTTGTCTCTTCCATCGCTTCCTCATCTTCAAAGAACTCGTCTTCAAAGTCGTCCTCGAACTCGTCTTCAAAATCGTCCAAATCGTCCCCCGACATAAAACGGTAAATCGCGTAAGCCGCACCGCCGATTGCCGCCAAAACAGCCAGTACGATCAGCACGCAGGTCACGATTTTGCTGATATCCTTCTTCTCTTCCTCACGCTTTGTCAGCCTTCCCAATGTCTCCATCATAGCATGATACCTATCTTCCATGAAAAAATACCTCCCTCTCTGTTTCTGATATTTACCCGAAAATTTCACAGCGTCTCTAACGCCTATATTTGTTTTAGTATATCATAAACCACTTTATTTTACTACAATTTCATAAAAATTTTATGAAGCTTTTCTCCCACTGCTCATCCTTTCTGTTTCCGTTTTTTCACTCTCTGACCGCTGCAGACCGTCCGCGTCAGTCCATCTTCTTTAACCTCGCGAATCCCGCATACATGGATCGCTGCCCCATTGTGTCAAACATCACCGTCACCTGATAATCTTTTGTCCCCCGCTCCAAGGAGAGCACTGTGCCTGCCCCGTATTTGGTGTGCAGCACTCTGTCTCCCACGCCGTAGTCCGGCGCGCCGCCGGAGGGCTGTATTCCTTTCGAAAGTCCGTTTATATTCTGCAGCCCGGAAGCTCCCCCCGCCTTCGCAATATAAGGCTTTTCCTGCTCCGGCGTTCTTGTCACTCTCTTTAGGCCCCCGTTGCCGAAGGTCTGATAAGCGCTGCCCTTTGGCGCACTGTCTCTGAAAGTTACCCGCCGTGTCTCGTTAAAATCATTCTCCTCATCCTGCCATCTCTTAGAGGACGGCACATAGCCGTCCAACAGTTCCGTCGGAATCTCCCTGACAAACCTGCTCACCGCATTATACTGAGTCTCTCCGCGCACCATGCGCTGTCTCGCACAGGTCAGCATCAGCTCCCGCATCGCTCTGGTGATGCCCACATAGGCCAGCCGCCTCTCTTCCTCGAGATCGTCCCGATCTTCCGATACGATGGACATATAGCTCGGAAACAGACCGTCCTCCAACCCCGTCAGATAGACATAGGGAAATTCCAGTCCTTTCGCCGAGTGAAGAGTCATAAGAAGCACCCTTCCGTCTCCTCCGTCCACATTGTCAATATCGCTGACCAGAGCAACCTGTTCCAGAAACTCGCTCAAGGAAGGCTCCTCCGCGCTATCCTCGTAGGAGACCAGCTTGCTCAACAGCTCTTCCACATTGTCGATGCGGTCCTCCGCGTCCTCCTCATCGGAAGCCCGCAGTTCCTCCAGATAGCCCGTCTGTTCCAAAACATCCTCTAACAGCTCTTTCAGAGAATAATATTCCATCTTTCCGCGGAATGCCTGTATCATGGTGACAAAATTTGAAAGCTTCGGCAGGCTCCTGCCCACTCCCGGCACGTTTTCCCCCTCCCGCAGCGCATCGTAAAAACTCATGCCGTTCTCATCCGCATAATCCTGCACCCGCTGTATGGTAGTCTGACCGATCCCCCGTTTCGGGATATTGATGATACGCTTTACCGCCACATCGTCAGCCCCGTTGTCGATGGTCTTTAAGTAGGCCAACATATCCTTGATCTCTCTGCGGGCATAGAAGTTTGTCCCGCCCACCACATTGTAGGGAATACCCTCCATGACCATACGCTCCTCCAAAATACGCGCCTGAGCGTTTGTCCGGTACAAAATGGCAAAATCAGAAAAGCTGCCCCCGTTCATCCGATGCTTTCTCACGATATCATCGCTGATGTATTCCGCTTCCTCATAGGCCGTGTCAAGCTGTTGAAAGCGCACTTTCTTTCCTGCTCCCTGATCGGTCCAAAGACTCTTTGCCTTTCTGCCCTCATTGTGGCTGATCACGGCGTTTGCGGCATCCAGAATGCTCTGGGTGGAACGGTAATTCTGCTCAAGTCTCACCACCGCAGCGTCGGGATACTCCTTCTCAAAGTCCAGAATATTGCGGATATTTGCCCCTCTGAATTTATAGATGGACTGATCGTCGTCTCCCACCACGCACAAATTCCTGCTTTTCGCCGCAAGCAGCCGCACCAGTTCAAACTGAGCCGTGTTCGTGTCCTGATACTCGTCCACCATGATATAGGTAAACCGGTTCTGATAATTTTCCAGCACCTCCGGGCACTTTTTAAAAAGTTCCACAGTCAGCATGAGCAAATCGTCAAAATCCAACGCATTGTTTTTCCGCAGGGTCTGCTGATACTCCTTGTAGGCCGCCGCGATCTTCCGCTGTGAAAAATCCCAAGCCGCATTCCTCTCAAAGGCTTCCGCACCCACCAGCTCGTTTTTAGCGCTGGAAATGACGTTCAAAATCGCCCTCTCCTTGAGCTGCTTCGTATCGATCTGCAGCTTTTTGCAGACGTCCCTCATCACGGTCTTCTGATCGTCCGTATCATAGATCGTAAAGTTGGTGTCATACCCTAACAGGTCAATATGCCTGTGCAGGATTCTGACACAGGCGGAGTGGAACGTGGAGACCCAGATGCTCTCCGAACCAAATCCCACCAGATTGTCCACCCTTTCCCGCATCTCGCCCGCCGCTTTGTTAGTGAACGTGATGGCAAGGATGTGCCACGGATTGACGCCGCATCTATCGATCAGATAAGCTATCCTGTGGGTCAGCACTCTGGTCTTGCCGCTGCCCGCCCCCGCTAATATCAGAAGCGGTCCCTCTGTGCAAAAGACCGCCTCCTTCTGTTTATCATTCAACGTATCGTATATGCTCATTCTTTACTTCATCTTTCTTTTTTGTTCGTTTCTTCCGTCACGCAAAAAGCTGGCTGCCGCAGTTCCCGCAAAACTTCGTCCCTGTGGTGGGAGTTCCGCAGTTCGGGCAGAATTTCGGTGATACGGACGGCAGGGTCTGCTGCCCGCCTACAGACGCTCCCTGCCCCTGCAGCCCGCCCGCCGGAGCAGTCTGACTTTGCTGTCCGGTCTGCATCATTCCCTGCATCATCTGCTGTCCCATAGCCATGCCCATCTGAAGCTGCACCATATCGGAAGCAACGCTCCCTCCGGTCCCGGCACCTCCTTTTCCCATCGCATCGGCCACCGCGATCTGCTGGTATCTTCCCACATCGCCGACCATAGACTGAGCCGCCGCTTTCTCCTGCATCTTCCGGATCTCTTCGGGATAGGAAAAACTCTCGATCTTAAAGTTTGTGATGGAGATGCCGATATTTTGCATATCCGCATCTAAATCGGACAAAATGCCTTTCGCAATGCTGCCTGCATCCATCTGGAGGTTGAACATATCCCGACCTTCTCTGCCGATCCAGCTCATCAAAAGCTGATCCAGATTCGTGGTGATGCGGTCCTTCACGTCCTGCACGGTAAACACTTTCTTTACTCCGGCGATTTTTTCGATCAGAACCTTTGCCTCCTCCACCTTACAGCTGAACGTGCCGAAAGCTCTGACGGGCATCCCGCCGGGCAGTCCCGGGGCCGGCAGATTGATCGCGCTCTTTGTCCCCCATTTCACAAGTTGTTCTTTCGTATTGATGAACAGCACTTCCGCCTTTAGCGGCGTGTTGAATCCAAACTTAAAACTTTTTAAAGTAGTCAGAAACGGAATGATCTGGGATTCGATATCAAACTGTCCCTCATGCTTAAAGACGCCCTCCACTCTGCCGTTATACATGAAAATGGCGTCCTGTCCCATTCTGATGATCAGTTTGGAACCCTTTTTGATCTCATTATTCTGCCATTTCCATAGCAGCGTACCCGGATCGCTCTCATTCCACTCCACCACATTGGCAAGCTGTGTAGAAAAAATCCCCATTTTACCGTCTCCTTTTTTTAATATATTTGCGAATTTAGGTTTTCTCCGCTACGGTCGAGCCGCAGCGAGAGCGTGCCTGTGTTGGATTATAAACTCTGCACAGGCAGGCGCAATAAAACACGAATTCTGCCGGCTTATTTTCTGGGATCCGTGATCACTCCCGTCACCGCGGACGCTGCCGCCGTGGCCGGGGATCCCAAAAATATCTCCACTTTGGAAGTACCCATGCGCCCCAAGAAGTTCCTGTTGTTCGTGGCGAGCACTCTCTCTCCGTCCGTCAGGATGCCGCAGGCTCTCCCGCAGCACAGTCCGCAGCCGGGATGGGTGATGACAGCCCCTGCCTCCGCTAATATCTTGATAAAACCGGCCTCCAAAGCCTCCTTATAGACGCTTCTGCTGGCGGGGGTCACGATCAGTTTCACAAAGGGAGCCACTTTCTTTCCTTCCAGAATCTTTGCCGCCTCCGCCAGGTCCTCCAGTCTGCCATTGGTACAGGATCCGATAAACACCTGATCTAATTTTGTACCGGCCATCTCCGACACATCGTGAATATTATCCACCTGAGAGGGACAGGCCAACACCGGCACCAGCTCCTCCGCCTGATATTCCACCGTCTGACAATACTGTGCGTCTTCGTCCGCCCGCAGCCATTCCACCTCTTCCGGCTTGATCCCTGAGTATGCACAGGTCTTTTCATCCGGCGCAAACAGCGCCGCCTTCGCTCCGGCTTCAATGGCCATATTCGCAATTGTCATTCTGGAGGATATGCTCATCTCCTCCACGGCGCTTCCCGAAAATTCCAACACCTTGTAAGTCGCTCCGTCCGCCCGCAGATCTCCGATCAGGCGCAGTATGATATCTTTCGCATAAACGCCCGCAGGCAGTTTGCCGTTGATCACCACCTTGATCGTCTCCGGCACTCTGATCCACATCTCTCCGGTGCCGAGCACCGCCGCCATCTCCGTATATCCGATGCCGGAAGAAAAACAGCCCACGCAGCCGTAAGTCGTCGTATGAGAATCCGTCCCGAACACAATATTTCCCGGTTTCGCATAGCCCATCTCCGGCATGAGCTGGTGGCAGATCCCGTCGGCTCTGTGAAAATGAGTCAGCCCCTGCTCCTTCACAAATGCATCCCCGATCTTAAAGTGCCGCACGTCCTCCACCGCGCTGGTGGGTACAAGATGATCGTAGATCAACACCACCTTATCCTGATCCCAGACTTTCTGAAATCCCATCTCGCGAAACTTTTCCACCACAAAGGGAATAAAAATATCGTGGATCATCACCCGGTCCACCTTCACCGTCCTGATCTCTCCGGGCAATACGGAATGCTCTCCTGTATTTCTCATGACGATCTTCTCAATCAATGTATGTCCCATGTTCACACCCCGTTTCTTTTCTGCATAGCCTTCACCAGACCGCCTGCATTCAGAATATCCATCAAATTTTCCGGCAGCGGCGTGATCGGATAGTCTCTGCCGCCCGCATGGATCTTCTCACCCACCGTCACAGTGACCGTATCTCCCTCCGCTAAATTATCCCGAAGATCCTTATTTTCAATCAACAGCAGTCCGTTGTTGATGGCATTGCGAAAAAAGATCCTCGCAAAGGATTTGGCCACCACGCAGCGAACGCCCAGTTGTTTTATGATCTCCGGCGCCTGTTCTCTGGAAGAACCGCAGCCGAAATTCTTTCCCGCCACGATGATATCCCCTTCTTTTATCTGTCCCGCAAGCTCCTCTCTGAGGGGCGAAAAAGCGTACTTTTTCATCTCCTCCACCCCCGGCAGCGCCAGATATTCCGTGGGGATGATGATATCGGTATCTATGTCATCGCCTAAAAGCCATACTTTTCCTGTAAACTCTGTCATATCTGTTCTCCTGTCTCAATATGATCTGCGGTAAACCCGGTAAGCGAAAGCGTGTCTGAATAAGATATGCATGAGTTTACCGAATCCCCGTCATTATTACAACTCCTCCGGCCCTGCGATCTTCCCCGCCACAGCCGACGCTGTCACCGTCGCCGCCGAGGCCAGATAGACGTTTGAATCCTTGTGGCCGGCCCGTCCTTTAAAGTTTCTCGTCCCGGTGGAGATCAAAACTTCTCCCTCCCCGATCACGCCCTGACAACTTCCCCAGCAGACCGAACAGTTGGGGTTCATCATCATCGCTCCGGACTCCAAGAAAATGTCCACAAGCCCTTCTTCCACCGCCTGCAAATAGACACTGTTAGAAGCCGGCGCGATCAAAAACCGCACGTCCGGATGAACCTTTCTCCCCTTCAGGATGGAAGCCGCCACCCGCAGCTCGTCGATGCGCCCGTTGTTGCAGGAGCCGAGAAAAGCCTCGTCGATCTTTACCTCGCCGATCTGCGATAAAGGTTCCACATTATCCACAAAATGAGGCTTTGCCACCACCGGCTCGATCTTCGACAGATCGTAATTATATACCTCTAAGAAGGAAGCGTCCGCGTCGCTCACAAAGAGGTCGTCGTAAGTTCTCCCGCGCTCTTTCATGTATTCCGCCACTTTTTCGTCGGGTTCCACAATGCCGGTCTTCGCTCCGGCCTCCACCGCCAGATTGCAGAGCACAAACCTGTCGTTGATGCTCAGGCCGCGGGCGCCCTCCCCCGCAAACTCCATGATCTTATAGTTACAGCCGTTTGCGCCGATATCGCCGATGATCGTCAAAATGAGATCTCTGGCATAAACGCCCTCCCTGAATTTTCCGGTCAGGTTAAAGCGGATAGTCTCCGGCACCAGCACCCACGATTTTCCTGTCACCATTGCGTACAGAAAATCCGTGCAGCCGATCCCTGTGCCGAAAGCTCCTACAGCCCCGTAGGAACAGGTGTGAGAATCCGCTCCCATAACAAATTGTCCCGGCGATACGAAATCCTCAAGCATGATCTGATGGCAGACGCCCTTTCCTTCATAGAAGGCAATGTCATATTTTCTTGCAAACTCTCTCATCTTTTTGTGAGCCGCCGCCGTCTTCGGATTTTCCGCCGGAATATTGTGATCGATGATAAAAACAAGTTTATCCTTATCCGCGATCCTCGGATTTTTCAACTGATCATAAAACATATCAATGGTCAGATGCGTTGTACCGTCATTGCTCATCAGGTAGTCCACATCCACCGTATGTATCTCACCGGGCGCAACACTGTTGGCACCCGCCGCTCTTGCTATGATCTTCTCGCCTATTGTCATGCCCATTCTCAATCCTCCTGATTTAACGAAGCGATCAGCCCGCCCTGATTCAATATATTCTGCATATAAGGAGGAAGCTTTGTGCAGGTGTAAATCGTGCCCTCATACACAATCGTTCCCTCCGCCAGATCCAACTCCGCTTCCTGACCATTGTCTGCCACATCGTAAAAATCCTTGCTCACAAGTACCGGAAGTCCGATATTGATGGCATTACGGTAAAAAATTCTTGCAAAAGATTTTGCCACCACCGCTTTGATCCCGAGAGCCTTCAAAACTCCCGGCGCCTGTTCTCTGGAAGAACCGCAGCCAAAATTCTCCCCCGCCACGATAATATCGCCCGGGCAAACCTTTTTCGCGAATTCTTCATCCAACGATTCAAACGTATATCCTTTCATTTCTTCGATATTTGGTAAAAGCAGATACTGCGAGGCAATGATCTGGTCCGTGTCCACATCATGATGAAATTTGAAAATACTGCTCATGGCTTCTCCCTCTCTTTGATCGTTTTCTGACACTCTACATAGTTTATCATATTTCAGAAGAAGCCTCAAGCAAAAATGGCTGTCATATCTGTCTGAGCTGTTAAGTTTCCTGTTTTATTGTTATAAGATTTTCCTCAAGTATTTTCGCCGCGCTGGCCACATACTTTGCGCAGGGACGCTTTTTGTAGTATTCGGGCGTCCTTTCCGAAGGCATTGAAGACATCTCGCGCCCTGCCTTTCCAAGCAATTCCCTGCAGATCAGAGATCCGTTTTCTTCCTCGAAAAGAGAAAGAAGTTCTCTGGTTCTTCCATATACTTTTTCTCTGGCCTGTAAGTCCTGCGGATCGACGGCTCCCTCCGCAAGCCCTGTGAGCAGCGCGATAGCCGACACCGTACCGCACACTTCCCGCAGTCTGCTGATGCCGCCGCCCATAGAATTTGTCAGATTCATCGCTGTCTGCCTGTCGATCCCAAACAGATCCGCATATGTGACAAACACGGCCTGCGCACAGTTGCATCCGCCGAAAAAAGCTTCCACAGCTTGTTCCTTTCTGGAATGCTCCGATATCTTTTTGTCGTTCTCTATTTCGTGACTCTCCATTGCTTTCTCCGTTTTCTTCCGCATAAAATTTGGCTGCCGCTTCTTCAACCGGCCTCTCTTCTGGCCCGGTGTCTCGCCATGATCTCGGCCCGTCTGCGTCTTCTTTCCATCTCCTGCATATAATTTCGGTAAAAAATAACGCCGCAGACTGAGACAGCCGCCGCAGCAACGACAGTGACTACAATAGTCAATACCGGAATACTGCCTGTCTGCCCCTTTCCGGTTTTATACCTGACCTCTTTTTCTGCATCCGCCTCCCCGGTCCGGCCGGACGCTTTATCTTTCCCCACGTTGTCCACCCGCCTGTCCATCTCGTCTAACCCGAGACCTTCCGTCCCGTTCCCTCCGGCAGAAATTCCGGCCCCGTCTCCTAAAGCTGCCGTTCCCGCGGAGGCGGCGACAATCCCGTCCTCGGACGTCTCATTCTCAGATACTTCCTGCTTACCCTGCAGCTCCTTAGTCTTCGCATCGATCTGATCTTTCAGCGACGGGTTTTCATAACAGGCAAAGCCATACTCAAACAGTGACAACGTATCCGTATAGTGATGCGGATTCTCATCCTTTAAAAGAACGCAGACCAGTCTGTGCCCGTCCTTTTTCGCAAAAGTGACCAACGTCGTCCGGGCTATGCTCGTAAAACCGTTTTTGCCCCCAATCATGTACTCGTAGGGTCTTGCCTTGCTCAACTGACAGCCCGGCAGCATACGATGGTGGTGCCTCAGATCAATTTCGTCCGGCTGTGCAGCCGTGGCGTCTATATGATAAAAATCGGTGCCCGATATTTCAAGAAGCATTTCGTTTTTTGCAAACGCCTGCCCTATCAGAGCCATATCGTAAGCGCTCGTATAATGATTATCGTTGTGCAGTCCGTTGGCGTTCACAAAATTAGATTCGTTCCCCCCGAGTTCCTTCACTTTCTCATTCATCATGGCAGCGAAGCCTTCCACACTGCCTCCCACATGCTCCGCGATTCCCGAACATACTTCATTGGCGGATTCCAACAGCGCCCCGTAGTAGCAGTCTTTCATCGTCAACTCCTCGCCTTCGTCAATTCCGATGTGGGAAGAACCGCTCTCTATACCGAATACCGCCTCATGGGAAAATTTGACTACATCAGTCAATTCGCTGTTTTCCGCTGCCACCAAGCAGGTCAGCAGTTTTGTGATCGATGCCGGATAATATTTTTCATGGATATTCTTTTCATAAAATACGACGCCTGTGTCTACATCCATCAATATCGCACCCTCGGCCACCACCGCGGGAGCCGCTGCCGCATCCATTGCCCAGTCCGGGCCTGTGGGTACAGGCTCCTCCGCCGTGGCGCAAACAGTAAACCCCTGCATCACAACAGAAAAAACTGACAGAATTGTCACAAAAGTTGTTATCCCTATTTTACACTTTTTTCCTCGCATCCCTGTCATCTCCGCCCCCTAATCCCTGCTTTTTCCCGGCTCACCTGCGATCCAGCTCTCTGACGGCGAACAGTTCCATGTAATGCTTTTTCCGTCGGAAACCGCCACCACAGTGCCCTGCTCGTCGGTGCGAAACACCTGAATCCCCCTCTCCCTCAAACGGTTTAAAACCTCCGCATGGGGATGTCCATACTCGCCCTGATAGTCGCAGCTGATCACCGCAAACTCCGGGGAGACAGCCTCCAAAAACTTCTTCTTGCTGGAACTTTTACTGCCGTGGTGCCCCACCTGATAGACGTCCGCTTTCAAAGACAGGCCGGCTGTTTCTCCGTTCTCCACCATATCAGATTCCGCTTCTTTTTCCGCGTCCCCGGTGAACAAAAACGTGTTCTCTCCAAAATGCAGCAACAGGGCGATAGAAGAATCATTGGAGTCCTCGTATGTCCGGTTTGGCGCAAGGATCGTAAAATATGCCTCTCCCAGCTGATACTCCGTCCCCACCTCCGGCACCACCGTCTCTATCCGTTCGTACTTCAGCGTCTGCCGCAGTTTTTCAGCCGTCTTATTATCTTTATAAAATCCGGATTCAAATACTTTCCCCACCGGAAACTTTGTGATGATCACCGGCGCGCCGCCGATATGATCTTTGTCCGGATGGGTCAACACAAGATAATCCAGCTTATTTATCCCGTGCTTTGCCAGATAATTTTGCAGTTTCGTACCCTGTGCATCATCCCCGCAGTCAATCATCATCGCATGTTCTCCGCAAACGATCACTGTGGAATCTCCGTGCCCCACGTCAAGAAAATGCACTTCCAGCTCCCCCTCGGGATCTTTCACTTTCACGATTTCCGCAGTGCCCGATGTCTCCGTGCTCTGATTGACCATATCGGTCGAACCGATTGTTTCTTCAGTTCCCGACAAACTCTGCGCCAAAAGATACAATGCTAGCAAGGTAATCGAAGCCCACAGCGGCATCTTCCGCTGCCAGCTCTTTTTTCCTCCGTAAGATCTTCTTCCGCCGCTTTTTCTATTATATGAATGATACGATTTCATATTCCAACCCCATCTGTTCTACCAAAAGACATAGTCTGTGATCCCAAAATTTTTCCGGGTTTTTGTCCATAGTAAAACCCCGATAGGAGATACCTCCCGTCAGGGTGATCACACCGTTTTCATATTTCACGGTGCATAACAGATATTTAACAAAATTTGCGCTCTCCGCAGCCTGATCTTCCTCCTCCAGACATGCCTGCGCCTTCTCCGGCGTATAAACTAACACCAGTTTCATAAAAAGAGGAGTCCGCTTACCCTTCACAAACTGCAATACCTGCGGTCGCAGAGCCTCCCATGCCGCATATTCATGGAATTCCTGCATTTCCTGCTCTTCTTTCGTGTAAAACTCTTTCCTGACATGACCGTCAATATCATATCTGACAAAGGTGTCAATTCTTGCTTCCGCCAATAAAAAATCTGCAAAAGTCTCCGTCATCAAAAACTTCTGCATGAATTCTCTTGTATTTTTTATCTTCAAACAAACCATAGGTTTACTATCCTTTGTGAATATTTCGCTGTTTGCGCCCATTATATCACAAAAAAGCGGCTGCACGCAACCGCTTTTCTTCCATGATATTTTCATTTTTTATATTATGACGCCTTTAACGCCCTCATAGAGTTCATGATGGCAAGCACCGCCACGCCCACATCGGCAAAAACAGCCTCCCACATATTTGCCATTCCAAAGGCTCCGAGAATCAGCACAAGCGCTTTGACGCCGAGGGCAAAAACAATATTCTGCTTCACAATAGTAAGAGTTTTTCTCGCACACCGCACTACTGCCGCAATCTTTCTCACATCGTCGTCCATCAGCACAACATCCGCCGCCTCGATAGCCGCATCGGAACCCATACTTCCCATAGCGATACCGATGTCCGCTCTGGTCAATACCGGTGCATCGTTGATTCCGTCCCCTGCAAAGGCTAATTTCCCTTTTCCCTTTTGCTGCTCTAACAGGTTTTCGGTAATGCGAACCTTATCCGCCGGCAGGAGTTCCGCGTGCACCTCGTCAATGCCGAGTTCTGCTGCTGCCGCCTGAGCCGCCTGCCTTCTGTCTCCGGTCAGCATCACGCACTTCTTCACTCCGGCCCTCTTCATATCGCGGATTGCTTCTGCCGCGCCTTCCTTGACCGCGTCAGAAATCACCAAGGCGCCAAGAAACTGCTTCCCGCAGGCGGCATACACGATGGTCCCGGCCTCTGACACCGGCTGATATTCTATCTCTTTCAGCTGCATCAGTTTTTCATTTCCAAGCAGCACTTCCCTGCCGTCCACCTTGACGCAGATCCCGTATCCGGCAATCTCTTCCGCCTCATCCACCAGACTCAGGTCCAACTTTCCGCCGTTCTCCTCGTAGGCCTCCCGGATGGAAACGGCGATCGGATGGTTCGAGTAGCCCTCTCCAAGGGCCGCCAACTCCAATAATCTGAAACTTCCTGCCTCCTTTTGACTGTCTCCGCAATCCCCGAGATCACTTTCTTCTCCCTCGATATTGCCAATACTTTCCGCCGGCAAAATTTTAGTAACCTGAAACATCCCTTTTGTCAGCGTTCCCGTCTTATCGAATACAATCGTGGTCATTTCAGCCACTGCCTCTAAGAAGTTTCCGCCTTTCACCAGCACCCCCATGCGGGAGGCTGCCCCTATCCCACCGAAAAATCCAAGGGGTACGGAAATCACCAACGCACAGGGACAGGATATCACAAGAAACGTGCAGGCTCTCCCAATCCACTCTCCGAATCCTCCGCCTGTTATAAGAGGAGGAACAAGCGCTAACAACACCGCGGCTATCGTCACAAAGGGCGTATAATATCTCGCGAATTTTGTAATAAACTTTTCTGTTTTCGCTTTCTTGCTGCTTGCATTTTCTACCAGTTCCAGAATTTTCGCCACGGTGGAATCATCAAATTCTTTGGTCGTCCTTATTTTCAAAGTGCCGCTCCCGTTCACGCAGCCACTGAATATCTCCTCATTTACAGATACCTTTCTCGGCACAGATTCACCGGTCAGTGCTGCCGTATCCACATAGGACTCTCCCTCCGCCACAATACCGTCAAGCGGAATCCGCTCTCCCGGCTTCACGACAATAATGCTGCCGACCTCCACCTCGTCCGGATCGACCTGCACAAGTTCGCCCTCCTGCTCTACATTGGCATATTCCGGACAGATATCCATCATATCCGCGATAGACTGGCGTGATTTTCCCACCGCATAACTCTGGAACAATTCGCCCACCTGATAAAACAGCATCACAGCCGCCGCCTCAGCGTACTCTCTCACTCCAAAAGCCCCGAATGTCGCTAACATCATCAGAAAATTTTCATCAAATATCTGCCCGTTTTTTATGTTGCGGGCCGCCTTGTAAATAATATCATAACCAACGATCAAATATGGCACCGCATAAAAAGGCAAAAGAAACCATGTACCGGCCAGACCTCCGAATATACCCGTATGCTCGCAGACCATCAACACTGCAAACAGTACGGCCGATATGATAATTCTCTTCAACATATTTTTCTGCTTCTTTGTCATCTCCACACCTTTTCACCCTTTATCGTTTTCTATGTCGGCTGCCCTCCGGCAGAACCATTCCTCCTGCGCTGCTGTTTTTACATTAAGATTTTGCAGTCGGGCTCTACTTTCGCGCAGACCGCCGCCACTTCTTTCATGATCTCATCAAATCTGTCGTCCGCCGCCTCAATCGTCATTTTTTGAGCCATAAAACTGACATTAGCGTCACTTACACCGTCAATCTTTTTTATCGCTTCCTCCATTTTTGCCGCGCAGTTTGCGCAGTCCAGATCTTCCATCTTGAATTTTTTCTTCATATCTTATCTCTCCTTTTATATTTTCTTTTTATTCCTCGATATGCTCCCGCCCTTGTGCAATGATCGTCCGCACATGATCATCCGCCAGCGCATAAAACACCGATTTTCCCTCCCTTCTGGCGCTGACCAGTTTTGCCTGCTTCAATATCTTCAACTGATGTGAAACAGCCGACTGCGTCATGTGCAGCACCTCCGCAAGATCGCACACACAGACCTCCGCCTCAAATAGCACAAACAGAATGCGGATCCTTGTGGAATCGCCAAACACCTTAAACAACTCCGCCAAATCGTACAGTTCTTCTTCCTTAGGCATCTCCTTATTTACTTTTTCCACCAGTTCTTCATGTATAAAAATCTGCTCACAGCACTCTGCTCCCATTTCTCCCTCCTCCTTTGTTCTGCGTAAAGTGGCCTTACACTAAGCAACGACTATTTACTTCGCTAAGAACATTACAAAAAAATTAAACATATGAATAATTGTTCATATGTTTAATTTATCATCTCTTTATTCGATTGTCAATATCCCTTACAAATTTTTTGACGCTGTTTGAGACAGCTATACTTTATCCTTGTATTTTACCCGATATATGCGCAGCAATGCTTCGTCAATACGACTCTGCAGCGCTTCATCCGCCTCCGCTGCCTGCCGCAAGCCCTCGTAAGCCTCCTTAAAATTTTCCGGCATATAAAGCATGTCCGCCCCTGCCCGCAAAGCTTTCTCCGCCGCTTCCGCCGATGTATAGTAATCTTTGACTGCCGCTTCATTCAATGCCCCGGTAATCACAATACCGTCATACCCCAGATTGCTGCGCAGCAATCCGATCACCGAGGAGGAAAGACAACAGGGCGTATTGTCTCCGGCCAGAGCCGGCGCCGAAATCGTCCCCACCATGACAAACTCGCTGCCTGCTGCAATGGCAGTCTGATAAGCAGTAAATTCCACGTTCTCCATATCGCTTTGACTGCGATCAGTCTCCGCCATACCATTCGCCGGAGATTCCGTGACGTTACCAAGCCCCGGGAATGTCTTTACGCAGGAGCTGACTCCCTTTTCGGCAAGTCCCTGCACGTAGGCCGCCGCCATTTCACCCACCTGCCCCGGATCACTGCCAAAGCTTCTGTTTCCGAGAATACTGCCCTCCGATGTTTTCACATCGGCAACCGGCGCAAGATTCAAATTAAATCCGTACTCTGCAAGATAAGCGCCCGTATCGCTTCCGGCCAGACGCGCACTGTCCACTCCGTCCACCGACGCCATATCCGGCACTTTGGTCACCGCAAGTTTAGACGCCAGCACAGAATTTTCACCGCCTTCCTCATTCACTGCCAAAAACAGCGTCTGATCGATCAATGCCGTGTTGCTCAAGAGCTCTTTCAGCTGATCTTCCCCGGTAATATTCTTCGCTCCATACACAAGTCCGCCAACTTTGTACGTAGTAAGGGCATCCTTCGTGGCGTCGCCCGCTTTTGTCACAGCATCCACTCCCGTGATCTGCTCCGGTTCCACTATAAACAGCGCCGCAACTTTATCCGTCAGCGGCATTTCGGCGATCCGCGCCATCGCAATCTCATCCAAGGGGCTGAGCGTCTCCGCTTCGCTTTCTATCTCTTCATCCTGTTCGCCGCTCTCTATATCCACAACGGGTTCTTCTTCCTGCTCTAATTCCGCCTGCTCTTCCTGCTCCTTTGCCTGCTTGTTCTCCTGAAACTTCCGGACAATCTTTCTTCCTCCAAAAAAAGCGCCGCCTAAAGCTCCTGCAGCCAGAATCACCACCACCGCATATGCAAAGATCTGGTTTCTTATCCGACGTGACCGCCTCCGCACACGTCTGGCACTTTCACTGCCCCACCTGCCGTCGCCGTCATCATCTATTTCATCTTCGCCGTCATCGTACTCTTCATCGTCGTCTTCATCGTCGTCTTCATCATCGTCGTCGTCTTCGTCGTCATCATCTTCATAGTCTTCTTCATCATCTATTTCATCGTCATCGTACTCTTCATCCTCTGCAATAAAGTGCTTTTTCCTGTACTCTTTTTCCGCCCTTTTGTTTTTTCTCATGATATCCTCATTTCCTGTGTGTGTTCAAGCCGGCCGCAAACCACATCTTCACACGGCTGCTGCGCTTCGCTCCGAGCCGGTATAATATGTTTCAATATTATACCTTATTTTCCTGCAAATTTCTACAATAAATATGATGCTGATAAAAAAAGACACAAGTATGATATTAAATACCGCAAGTCTCGATATATATTTACCGACCTCCTATGGCCTGCAGCAGACTTCTGGCAAAAAACGTGATCTGTGCCGTAGGCATCCGGCACACTCGACAGAATCGTGCCATAGTCGGCCCAGCCGGGTCTTGCATAGAAAGGAACGTCCAATACCACTTTGTGTGCGGGAAGCCCTCTTATCTCTTTCCAGTAATTCCCGCAGTCAACGGCAAACTGATATGAAGAATGCCGTTCCCCGTCGCCGCCGTCATAAGCCATAACATTGATGAAATCCACGCAGTTTCCGTATCCGGATTCCCCCTGCTTAGCATTTTCATCACCATTGTACCGCATACGAAAAAATGGCGCAATCTCCATGATAACCAGAGAATAAGCAAAGAGGGTATCAATCTTTTCGACTAATACCCTCTTCTA
This sequence comes from uncultured Lachnospiraceae bacterium, assembly GCA_910577955.1. GTDB lineage: Bacteria > Bacillota > Clostridia > Lachnospirales > Lachnospiraceae > 1XD8-76. The sequence goes on along the minus strand of CAJTNC010000034.1, from coordinate 6,015 downwards.
AACTATCGTATCCAATGGTCCTTCTCCCATCTTTTATATGATCTATATAAAGTTTTGGCCTTCTGCTTCCTTTCCATTCTCTCTGCTTTGTACTCGTGTACTGTAACGTTTCTTTTCTCTTTTTTCGTTACCTGTTCAGATGTACTCGTCCGCTTCAGTTTGTTTTTTGTTCCTTATTCTTTTATGGTGAAGTTTTATGTTTTAGGTGGACCGTACCTCCTTTACTTAGATTTCATGATTTATTACTTCATCGGTGTCTACCGCTGTACCATCAAATTCTGTATTACCTGTTTTATCAGGTTTTATCGTATTCTCTTATCTTGCTATCTCGATCCCGGTCTTCCCCTTTTTCCTGTCAATACACTTCCCATTACTTCTTATCGGTTCATACCGCTTTCGCTATATTCTGATTTGGAATTCTTTTAATGGCCCATTGGTCTATACCACCTTTATCATGTTTTTCTTTACTTCTACTTTCTCTTTTTTCTGCTTCTTACATCGACCTAAACTTTTACTTGTCCATTGGCCCTTACCTCTTTTTATTTTTTCTTAGGATCTTTCTCTTCAGCCCATTGGTCCTTACCTCTTTCGCAGTATTTTGTTTTGGGGACTTCCTTTTACCTGTCCATCGGCTTATACCACCTTACTTTAATACTTTTCCGATTTCAGATTCACTTTCTCATTGGACCGTACCGCCTTTTCTTTTTTCTCTGTTGTTTTGTTGTTTATGGTTTTATTATATCATCTTTTCTTTAATTGTCAATACACTTTTTTAAAAAAGTTTTAATTATTTTATTTTTCATTTCTTTATTCATTTATTTTAGAATTTACAGAATATTCTAACTATTTATCTGTCTATTTGCTTTTATAAAAGTCTTGTCCGGAACTAAGCTGCTCCGGAAACCGTCCTGCATTATCTTCCCCAAAGAATTCCGGACATCAAAAAACTGCCACGGCGCAACACCGTGACAGTTTTCAAAATTCAAAAATATCAAACTTTTTTCAGCTGGAATCTCTTTGTCTCTTCCTCCAGCAAATGAACCTGCTCAAAAAGCTCTACACTGACAGCCGCTGATTCCTGACTGCTTGCCGAATTGCTCTGTACCACATCGGATATCTGCCCGATTCCCAGCGTCACCTGTGCCAGCGTCTCCGCCTCCAGCTCAATTGCTTCCGCAATAGAATGGATAGACGCATCAGACTGCAGTACCAGTTCCTGCGCCTGCCTCAAAGAGCTGAATACTTCTTCCACGATCTGACTTCCATGCTCGGTTGCTCTCACAGAGTTATCGATCAAAGCCTTCGTCGCTTTTACGGCTTCATCCGACTTGGATGCCAAAAGTCCTACTTCGCTTGCCACTACCGCAAAGCCCTTGCCGATCTCTCCTACTCTGGCCGCTTCCACCGTTGCGTTCAGAGCCAGCAGATTTGTCTGGGAAGCAATCTCCTCGATCGTTGCAATGATCCTGCCGATCTGCTGGGAAGCCTGTGAAATATCTCCCATAGCCGCTACCATCTTCTCCATCTGCGCGCTGCTCAGTTTCACCTGCTCGCTGGTCAGCCCTGCATTATTTCTGGCATCGGAAATCGCCTCAGCATTTCTGGCCGCGCTTCCGGAAAGTTCATCCACCGTAGCGTAAAGTTCTTCTACAGCTCCTGCCTGATCGGTAGCTCCCTGCGCCAAAGTCTGCGCGCTGCCGGACAAGGACTCCGCATGGGCACTCACATTCTGCTGCGCCTGAATAATACCTCCCATAGCACGCGAAATAGAATCCGTAAAGTTATTAAGCGCCTCCTCGATCGAGCGGAAATCACCTATGTAACGCACAGAGGTATTCACATCGAAATTACCCTGAGCCAACTCACCCATGATCCGGTCAATGTCTCCCACATACTTCTGGATGCGTCCCATGGATTCTTCCAGTGTCTGCACCAGTTCTCCCAACTCATTTTGGGAATGATAGTCAAATTCCAGTGAAAGATGGCCTTCTTTCAGCGGTCTGGCCTTCATGGTAACGCTGATCATCGGTTTAATGACCTGCTTCTGTACATATAATACCAGACTAATCAAACTTACCAAAGCTAGCACCAGACACAGAGCCGTGGAAATATGCATAAAAGAGATCGTTCTGTTCATACGACCCGTGTAATCGGCTGTAAGAGCTTCTCCCCGCTCCACCACCTCGTCCAGCAAACTCACGAGATTCGCCAGATTCGGCTGAATCGTTCCCTGATAATACTCCTGCGCTTCGCTCGCCTCATTGGCATACAAATCCAACGCAGTGGCTGCAGAACCGTGGAGTTCCTTATGCAATACCTCGATTTCGCTGCGAAGCTTCTCCACGCTTTCATCTTCCAGCTCCATTTCCGCATACAGCCACTTTCCTAATACACAGCTTGTATGATCCATGCTGCCGGTAAACTCTGAACCGGCATACAAAGCATCGCTTAAATTCAGCGACCATTTGTAGTGTGCGGCTTCGGCACGCTGTATCTGATTCAGCATGCTGTCAGCTAAAATACTTTTTTCCTGTAACCGATCAATTTTCATAATATTCATTGTTGTCATGCTGCTGAACAGTAAAATCATGATGACAGCACAGATAACACGAATACTAACTGATCTCTTAATACTGCTATTCATAAGTTTCTCCCTCCTTGGCATGTATATCGACATTATCTCATATTATTGTTTATATTACAATAGAAATGAAAAAAGATTACTTGTTTTTCTACAGACGGCACGATAAAATAAAATATGGAAAATAATGACAACCATATAACAAAAAGGAGGCGCTTACCATGAACAATCTGCAGGCCGCATTTCAGGCGGCCATACCAAATATCATTAAAAATTTGGCAGTACGGAACATCGAGGCATTCTACTACGATGATTCGGAGGCCATGGTAAAAGACATTCTCACCAAAATTCCATCCGGCAGTTCCATCACATGGGGCGGAGCGGAATCTATTATCGAATGCGGACTGATGGACGCCATTCAAAACGGATCCTATGTGCTGTTAGACAGAGCTGCTGCAAAAACACCGGAAGAAAAGCGGAAGTTTTTTGCAAAAGCCGTGATGGCAGATGTCTTTCTCATGAGCACTAACGCCATCACCTATCAGGGCGAACTGATCAATATCGACGGAAACGGAAACCGTCTCGCCTGCCTGATGCAGGGCCCCAAAGAGGTATTTATCATTGTGGGGATGAACAAATTTGTCGGTTCCATAGAAGAAGGCATCCATCGGATCGAGAATGTTGCCGCCCCCGCCAATGTGCAGCGTCTGCACAGAGACACCCCCTGCCATACGTCGGGAAGATGCGCGCACTGTTTCTCTGCCGAAAGCGTCTGCAGCCACACGGTAATCACCCGCCGCAGCGGTCAGCCCGGGCGAATAAAAATATTCATTGTACCAGAAAATCTCGGATATTAAACTAAAAGAGCCACCCTGCTCAATCACAGGATGGCCCTTTTTTTCAGAAGCTAGTCCGCATAGCGCGGCAGCCCTTTAGCATATATTATGTTATTCTTTCAGTCTAGTTCTCTCTCAAAGTGAACTGTCTCTCCAGATTTGTCATTGTTTCAGCCTGAGCCAACATTTCCTCACTGGTTGCGGAAAGTTCTTCAGCCGCAGCGGAGTTGGACTGTACGATCTCGGATATCTGGTTGATACCGATCTCTACCTGTCCCATAGACTCTGCCTGCTCGGAAGAAATTTGTGCCAGATCGGATACTGTACCTGCAATCTGATTTACACCTTCTACTACTTCTGCAATGGAGCCTGCCGCATGTCCCGCCACACTGTTTCCTGCCTCGATCTCCTGCAGAATACCTTCAATCAAACGACGAGTATCCACGGCGGATTTACCACTCTGATCAGCCAGTTTGCCGATCTGATCAGCAACAACCGCAAAGCCCTTGCCCGCTTCGCCTGCTCTAGCTGCTTCGATAGAAGCATTCAGTGACAACAAGTTCGTCTGGCTTGCAATATCTTCGATCTCGGAAATAATGTTGCCGATCTGTTGGGATGTCTCGTTGATACGTCCCATAACTTCCATGAGTTTTTCCATCTCGCCACGGCTGATATCCGCTTTTTCCGAATACTGCTGTGCCTGATCGTAGGATTCTTTTGTCTTTTCTGCCGTATGATTTACCGCCTCGGTAATATTAGCGATCGTCGCCTGCAGCTCTTCCACTGCTCCGGCCTGATCCGTAGCGCCTTCTGCCAGAGACTGAGCTGCCTCCGCCAGTCCGCTTGCGCCTACCGATACCTGATCAGATACGTCTCTGATACTATGTAATGCATCATTCATTTTATTGATAGTATTATCCATGCCCTGTGCGATTGCAGTCAGGTCACCGATAAACATCTCCGGATACTGGGACGTTGCAGTCCAGTCGCCGTCTGCGAGTTTGATCAACGCCTGCTTCAAATCCTGAATAACACCGCACAGCACGCGGCTCATCTCCCGACCCGCCTTCATCATATCGCCGACTTCATCCGGACGGTCATATACCGGGAATTCACTTTCCAGATCACCTTTTGAAAATCTGTCAAATCTGTCCGCCAGTGCCATAAGAGGTTTCGCAATGCCGGCAGCAACTTTAGTTCCAAGAGTCAAGGCAATAATTACGCCTATCACTACAAGAACAACAATTGCCGCAGCAACCACATACACTAGGATATCTAATGTCTTGCTGAGTTTCGTTCCGGAAGATGTCTTGCTCTCCATGATGCCTTCCATTAAACTATATGCTTCATTATAAACAGGCGCCATCTCATTGTAGGCCATATCCTGTGCAGCAACCACCATCTCGTGGTTCACGGAACCGCCCAGCTCCTGCACTTTCGCTTCGATCTCAAAATACTTGTCTACAGCCACTTCAAGTTCTGCAAAAGTCTTCTTTGCATCCTCCGATATCAGACCTTCTTTGACAGCTGCCATCTCTTTCTCAAACTTCTCTTTGGTACTTTGATGAATTTCATACACTTCACGTACAATTTCTTCATCATCATAACCGATGATTGCACGGGTACAACTTCTCAAATCCGCAAACTCCCTCATCATCCTGCCGACATCTCCTTGGGCAAAACCATACCCCACCAACGCCTCAGCATATTGACGTCCTATAGTAAACGACGCAATAGCGGCAACAATGCCGGCAACACTCAACAACGTGGACACGATCAGAAAACTCGTAGTCAGCCGTTTTTGAATCCTCATGTTCACTAAATTCATGACAAAACTCCCTCGCTTTCGTATTTTTAAGTGTTTATTACCCTCATTTTAGTTCAAAAACACTATGAAGTCAAGTGATAAGTAGATGAAGTAGAAAAGAAATATTCTCCAAATTTCTAGTTGACAGGAAAATATGATAATGGTATTATGATAGGCGTGACAAACATTTTAGGTGATATGCGGAAGTGTCGGAACTGGCAGACGAGCAAGACTAAGGATCTTGTGGTGGTTACACCGTGTGGGTTCAAGTCCCATCTTCCGCATTGGTTAAAAGTTTTGGAAACCTTGATTTTATTGAGGTTTCCTTATTTTTTTATCCCAAAAATTTGACGGAGCAAAAAGGGCTGTTGCAGAATATCAGTATCAAAACTATAAACAAGAGGTTGTTAAACAAAAACCGCCTAACAACGTAAGCGTCAAATAAGATAGTGGATAGAAAAATAACCACCAGACCTCCATACTAAAAGGCAGTGGTTATCGACACCGTTCCTGTGCTATAGGGCTCCACGGCAGATAATCATCCAAATATTCAGGATGTTCGAGAAAGGCGCTCCCCGGCATATCTGACAGGATATATTTCAGATACTTCATTGGTGCAAGACCATTTGCCTTGGCCGTCTCTACCAATGTATAGATCCCAGCACTTGCGGATGCCCCCTTCGGACTTCCTGCAAACAGCCAGTTCTTTCTGCCGATCACAAATGGACGGATGCAGTTCTCAGCAAGTGAATTGCTGATCGAACAGTGGCCGTCTTCCAGATAATTAAAGA
>CAJTNC010000033.1 GCA_910577955.1 uncultured Lachnospiraceae bacterium | reverse complement strand
ATAATTCCTTACTGGCTGTAAGGGATATTAACCATAAATACATTGTAGTAGGAGGAGAGAGATGAAAAAGAAAATTATGATGACACTGCTGGCAATGGGTATGATGATCTGCAGCAACAAGCTGACCGCTGAGGCGCTTCCTGACAGAATGCCGGACGGCGTGCTGTTTGACAGCGACTACTATGTGGAGTCTAATCCTGACCTGATGCCGATTTTTGGCCGGGACACACAGTTGCTGTATCAGCATTATGTGAATTGCGGAAAGGCGGAGGGAAGAAAACCGCTGTCAGATAAATATATCTATCCTGAACTGCCCGCTCCGGCTTCGGAGTATGGCTATACGATAGGGGAGCTGTTAATGATCTATTGCAATATCATAGAGACAAACGGGATCAAGTGGGATCCTTCCCTGAAAGGAAACTGGGATGAGACGATAGGGAAACATGATCTTTATGAGTGGTATAATTATATGGATCAATATACCGGAGGGGGCTGGGGCACAGGATTTTTAGACCCGGCTCACATCGAACAGGCAGCATACAGTGATCTGGAGTCTTTTTCGTTTGACGACGGAACGGGACATTGTAAGACAAGTTACTATTTTGAGGTACTGGGCTGGGATGACACCATGGGGATGATAGAGATCGTGGCATGGTAGGAAAACTGACTGATTACGAAGATGAGACGCGGCGCAGGGAGCTTTTTCGGAGGGCGGAAGCCGTCAGGCAGGAATACTACGGAAAGGACGTCTATATCAGAGGTCTGATCGAGTTTACGAACTACTGTAAAAACGACTGCTATTATTGCGGCATCCGGGCATCTAATCATCATATCAGGCGGTATCGTCTGGACGAGGAAGAGATTTTGACCTGCTGTAAAAAGGGGTATAGGCTCGGTTTCCGTACTTTTGTCTTGCAGGGAGGGGAGGATCCCCTGTATACGCCGGAGAAGACAGCATCTCTGGTGGAATGTATAAAAAGAGCGTATCCGGACTGCGCCCTCACGCTTTCTGTGGGGGAGCATCCGCGGCAGGTCTATAAACAATGGTTTGACGCAGGAGCGGACCGCTACCTGCTGCGCCACGAGACGGCGGATGAAGAACATTACAGAAAGCTCCATCCGGCATCCTGTTCTCCGGAGAACAGGAAACGGTGTTTGTGGGATCTGAAGGAGATCGGATATCAGGTGGGCTGCGGTTTCATGGTGGGTTCTCCGGGGCAGCGCCCGGAGCATCTGGAGAAAGACATAAAGTTTATCTGCGATCTGCAGCCTGATATGGTGGGGATCGGCCCTTTTATTCCGCAGTCCGACACCCCTTTCGGGAGAGAGTCTGCGGGGAATTTGGAACTTACTCTGGTTCTGTTGGCAATGATCAGAGTTTTGCTGCCATCCGTCCTTTTGCCGGCTACCACGGCTTTAGGGACGCTCCACAGACAGGGGCTGGAAATGGGGATACAGGCGGGAGCCAATGTCTGTATGCCGAATCTGACACCGGATGCCGTGCGGGATCAGTACGCGCTGTACGAGGGGAAAACCGTTGAAAACGGAGGGATGAAAGACGAAAAGCAGGCTCTTGATGCCCTGAAAGAGCGAATGGAAAAGATCGGTTACCGGATCGTGGAAGGCAGAGGGGACCGGAAAAACTTCGTCAAAATTTCTAGGTAAAATCTGATAAAACGATCATTTTTTCTGTTGATCCTGATTTGTTCCTATTGATATTTTCACTTATTTTTGTCGAAACAGTAGAAAAAATCAAAAAAAATAGTAGCGCTATTGTGAAAAATATTATATGCTATTACTAAGCTGTTTTTTATGATGATGTGCAAACTGCTATTATAGAAATAGGGGGGCAAGAAGGATGGGTGAAAATCAGGAGAAAGTAACAGGAAAAGCAGGGAAAGTGCCGCTGCTTCGCTCCATGCGAATGAAAATGATCTTATTTGTGATGCTGGGAGCGTTGTGTTCCTGTATCATGGTGCTGTGGATCACAGTTCCGAGGGCGGAAGAGGAACTCACTACACTGACGCAAAATTCACTGCTCAGTCTGGCAAAATCCTACGCGGTCGGTATGCAGGTGGTGATTGCGGAAGTGCAGCAGGCAGGGAAAGAAATGGACTATAATGCCTATGCGACGATTCTCGACGGCGCGGGCATGGAGGGCGTGGAATCGTCTTACGCTTATATGGTATCTCCGGAAGGCACCATGCTCTATCATCCGACACAGAGCAAGGTCGGGCAGCCGGTGGAAAACGAAGTGGTAAAGGGCGTTGTATCAAAGATCCGGACAGGCATTATACCAAAGCCAGAGGTGGTGAGCTATGAGTTTAACGGCGAGGTAAAATATGCAGCCTATTATGTGCTTTCCACCAAGGACATCATCGTGATTTCTACCGATGAGGAGGAGATTTTGAGCGGGATTTCCATGATGATGGTCAGCGCAGGGCAGGGCATGATCGCCGTGTTGATAGTGCTTACGGTGGTGATCTTTATTCTGTCCGGCTTTATGATGAATCCCTTGAAAAAGACAACAATACTGATCAATGAGATGAAAGATCTGCGGTTTATGAAACATCCTTGGAGTGCAAAGCTCACAAAGGGGAAAGACGAGTGCGGCGCTATGGCGAACGCAGTGGCGGGTATGCGCGGAAGTTTGCGCAGCGTGATCGGAGATATCAGCAGCGTCAGTGCACGTCTGGCGGATATCGTGGATGTCTTGGAGGAGAGTTCCGTGGAAGTGAACGACTCCTGCACAAATAACTCCGCCACCACCGAGGAACTGGCGGCAGGCATGGAGGAAACCACGGCCACGACGCAGACTCTGGTCATGGGGATAGAAGAGATGAAAGACGAGTCCGTGGGGATACAGAAAATGTCCGTGGAGGGCGAGACGTTAGCTGGTGAGATTGAAGAGCGGGCAGCAAAGTTAAAAGAGTCTGTGACAGAGTCTGTGAAACTGGCCAGAGAGATGTTCTCCGCACTGCAGGTAAATTCCGAAAAAGCGATTGAGGAAGCCAAAGCAGTGGATAAGATCAACGAGCTGACGGAAGTGATCATGCGGATATCATCCCAGACAAGCCTTTTGGCTCTGAATGCATCTATCGAGGCTGCAAGGGCGGGTGAAGCGGGTAAAGGCTTTGCGGTGGTGGCCACGGAGATCGGGAATCTGGCGAACCAGACCTCCGAGACAGCGGCAAACATCAACCACATCGTAGCCGATGTCAATACAGTGGTGCGGAATATGGGAGCGACGCTCCATGAGACGACGCAATTCATGGAGAATCAGGTGGTGCCCGATTATCAGACATTCTATGATGTGAGCAATCAGTACGATGATGACGCGCTGACCGTGAAGCGCAGCATGAGCGCGATTCAGGAGTCCGTCGTAACGCTGAACGAGAAGATCATCATGGTTACCGAGGGGTTGGAAGGCATCAGCAAGACGATCAATGAGTCGGCAATCGGCGTGACGGATATTGCTGAGAAAACGGCTTCCGTGGTGAACCGTATGGGCGACAATATGGAGATGGTGACCCAGTGTCAGAGCGAGGCGGATAAGTTGAAAGATATTGCAGCGCGGTTTTACATAGAGGAATAGGAAGACTGCAGGGAGGAGAGGCTGACAAAAAATACCTTGAAAGCCTGCCCTCCTTTTGCTATACTTGTCAGTAGAATCATGGAGCAGAAAACGAGCAACAAGACAATGGAGGTATTGCATGACTGCAAAAGAATGTATTAAGGGGCGCAGAAGTGTACGGCAGTTTACGGAGCAGCCTGTCGACCGTGAACTTCTTTCAGAAATCGTGGAGACAGCTTCCTATTACCCCAGTTGGAAACATACGCAGATCGTGAGATTTGTGGCTGTGGAGGGGGAGAAAAAGGAGAGATTGTCGAGGGAATGCACCGATATGTGGCCGAACAACGGTAAGATCATGGAGTCTGCACCTATGGTGATGGCTGTCACGATCATCAAAAACCGTTCCGGTTTTGAGAGAGACGGTTCTTTTTCCACGAGTAAAGGCGACAGGTGGCAGATGTACGATGCGGGGATCGCTTCTCAGACACTTTGCCTTGCGGCTCATGAAAGCGGAATAGCTTCTGTTATTCTCGGTCTTTTTGACGATGGGAAAGTGGCTGACATTTTGGAGCTTCCGGAGGACAGGGAGGTAGCTGCCTTAATTCCTATGGGTTATGCGGCGGAAGAACCCGCGGCGCCGAGAAGAAAACCGGTAGAAGAAATATTATCATTTTGTTAAACAGAGGGCGAAGGGGTTTTTATCCCTTCGCTTTTTATAAGACAGCAGTACAGGAGGTAGGAAATAGTATGAGACATCTATTGAGTCCGCTGGATTTTTCAGCAGAGGAGTTAGACGAACTGTTTGAGATCGCAGACGATATTGAGAGAGATCCTGCAAAATATGCACATATCTGTGCGGGGAAAAAGCTGGCGACCTGTTTTTATGAACCAAGCACAAGAACCAGATTAAGTTTTGAGACGGCGATGTTGAATTTAGGCGGCAGTGTGCTCGGATTTTCCGATGCGGCATCATCTTCCGCATCCAAAGGGGAGAGCGTCTCCGACACGATCCGTGTGATCAGTTGTTTTGCGGATATCTGCGCGATGCGGCATCCGAAAGAGGGGGCGGCTTTTGTGGCGGCATCCCATTCGTCGATCCCCGTGATCAATGCAGGGGACGGCGGACACCAGCATCCTACGCAGACTTTGACGGATTTGATGACGATCCATGGGCTGAAGGGGCATCTCGGGAATTTTACCATAGGACTATGTGGGGACTTGAAATTCGGGCGAACCGTTCACTCCCTGATCCATGCGCTGGTGCGGTATGAGAACGTCACCTTTCGGTTCATTTCTCCGGAGGAACTGCGCGTGCCGGATTATATCATTGAAATGCTGCGGGAAAAAGGGATTCCTTATGAGGAAGTGATCAGTTTGGAGAGCTGTATTCCGGAACTGGATCTTTTGTATATGACAAGGGTGCAGAGGGAGCGCTTCTTCAATGAGGAGGATTATGTGCGCTTGAAGGATTTCTATATTCTGGATAAGGCGAAGATGGAACTTGCGAAACCGGACTGTCTGGTGCTGCATCCGCTGCCCAGAGTGAATGAGATCTCGGTGGAAGTGGACAGCGACCCGCGGGCAGCGTATTTTAAGCAGGTGCAGTACGGCGTGTATGTGCGCATGGCGCTGATATTGCGGTTGTTAGGGATAGCGTAAAAGGAGATGGTATAGTATGCTGAATGTAGGAAAAATTGAAGAGGGATTTGTATTAGATCATATCAAAGCCGGAAAAAGTATGGAGATTTACAGACATTTGCAGCTTGACAAACTGGACTGCACGGTGGCGATCATCAAAAATGCCCGCAGCAATAAAATGGAAAAGAAGGATATCATCAAGGTAGAGTGCGATGTCAATACACTGAATCTGGACATTTTGGGCTATATTGATCATAATATAACTGTGAACGTCATACAGCAGGGAGAGATCGTGGAGAAGAAGGCGCTCCACCTGCCGAAGGTGATCAAGAACGTTATCCACTGTCACAATCCGCGCTGCATTACGTCGATAGAACAGGAACTTCCGCACATTTTTGTGCTGGCTGACGAGGCGAAGAAAATTTACCGTTGCAGATATTGCGAGGAAAAGTACAGCAGGAAGGCGGCGCACAAATAGAGACGCCGAAAGCGGCGGAAAGAAGAGGAAAGAAGAGGAGAACAGAATGAGTATGGAATATGTTGAAAGAAAACGATTGTTATTTTTGGGACTTCCATGGACTTTTACAAAGTACACGATCAAAGAGGATCTGATCACGGTAAACACAGGACTTTTCAGCACGAGAGAAAATGACTGCTATATGTACAAAGTACAGGATGTGGAACTTATCATCTCTTTGTGGGAGCGGATTTTCGGCATGGGGACCATCGTGTGTCATACGGGAGATACGACGAGCCCGAGACTGTGCATAGAACATATAAAAAATGCGAAGGCTGTTAAGGATTTCATTTTGGAGGCTTCGGAGGATGCCAGAATGAAACGCAGGACGATGAATACTCTCAGCATCGATGCAGGAATGGATCTGGACGGAAACGGAATACCGGACGCGCTGGAAGATTGAGTTACAGTCGGCGGAAACCGTTCCCCAGTGTAAATTTTTCATAGAACAACCCGGTGAGAAACCAGTTGGGAAAAAAATCCAGCCGGATATGGGGACCGATGCGAAAGCGGTTTTTGCTGTAGTCCCACGGTGCCAGATTCTTTTTCGCGAGAAACGCTCCGGAGGTAAATTCACCGAGGAAGATAAGCGCAGCGTAGATGCTGCCTCGAAATATGAGGGGCATTTTGTGAACGGTGCGATATAAAGGACGCAGAAAAGCGGCGCAGCCATAGATGGGAAACATCCAAAGAGAGGTGCTTCCCTTTAACTGCAGATCGCGCCTTTGCAGTGCACTGCATGCGGTGAAAATGATTTCGATACACCAGCCGACGATGCCGCAGTGGAGAAAAAGTTTCGGAAGCGGCATAGGGGATTGGTTTTTTTGTTGTTTTTTGGAGGATTTTTTTGCGTTCATAGAGACAGTATGAGCAAAATAGAGTAGATTTATACTATGGAAAGTATTTTGGGAGGGGCAAATGAACTATCATGAGACTATGGATTATATTGAGGAAATGTCGGCGCTCGGCAGTTCTCCGGGACTTGAATCGACGGCGGAACTTTGCAGAAGGCTTGGAAATCCACAGGAGTCTCTTTTTTTTGTACACATTGCCGGAACGAACGGGAAGGGATCCGTGTCCGCTTACGTTTACAGCGTTTTGCGGGCGGCGGGCTATCGGGTAGGCTTTTTTACTTCTCCGGCGGTCTATGCCTATCGGGAGAAGATTCAGGTAAACGGAAAGGAAATTTTGGCCAGAGAGTTTGCGGAATGGATGAGTCTGGTGCGGGAAGAGGCAGACGCTATGGCAGCTGAGGGACTGCCCCATCCCACGGTGTTTGAGATGGAGACAGCGGTGGGATTTTTGCATTTTATGGAGAAGCGCTGTGATATCGTGGTGTTGGAATGCGGGATGGGCGGCGATCTGGATGCCACCAATATTATCAGAAACACATATGTTTCGGCGTTTTCTTCGATCAGTATGGACCACATGGATTTTCTCGGAAAGACGCTTGCAGAAATAGCGGGACATAAGGCCGGTATCATCAAACCCGGCGCGGAGGTCGTAAGCGGCGTACAGCAGCCGGAAGCTCTTGCGGTATTAAAGAGAAGGGCCGGAGAGGCATCGTTTCGGGCGGTGGAGGCTGAAAGGATTTCCCATATCCGGTACGGGTTAGAGAAGCAGCGTTTTGATTACCGGACAGAAGGCGGCGTGTTTTATCGCCGTCTGGAGATTTCGCTTGCAGGGATGGTACAGCCGGAAAATGCGGCGTTGGCGGTTGAGATTACAGAAGCATTGGCAAAAAAAGGTTTTACTGTGACGGAAAAGCAGCTGAGGCAGGGGCTTTTGGGGGCTAGATGGCCTTACCGTTTTGAAATTGTGGCGAAAAAACCTTATTTTATTCTGGATGGAGCCCACAACGAGGACGCGGCGAAGCGTCTGGCGGAGGGAATACGGTTTTATTTTACAAATAAGAAGATTCTTTATATAATAGGAATGTTAAAAGATAAAGAGTACGAGAAAGTGATTGCCCAGACTTATGCCTATGCGGAGCAGATCATCACAATCACGCCGCCCGACTCGAAACGGGCGATGTCCGGACATGAGCTGGCAGTCGCTGCAGCGGGGTATCATCCTCATGTGACAGGAGCGGCAAGTCTGGAGGAGGCGGTTGAAATGGCGTATCTGCTTGCGCAGAAGGATTGGATCATCATTGCCTTTGGTTCTCTCTCTTATCTTGGGGAACTGGGCAGGATCATAAAAGACAGGAGTGGAAGACATGGTGGATCAGGAAAAAATAAAGGATGCCGTTAAACTGCTGCTTCAGGGGATCGGCGAGGATGTGAAGCGGGAAGGGCTGGCGGAGACGCCCGAGAGGATTGCCCGTATGTACGGAGAACTCTGCGGCGGTATGGAGGAGGATGTTTCTGAAATTTTATCCAAAACGTTTAAGACGGAAAATGCAGAGATGGTTTTAGAGAAAGATATCGTCTTTTACTCGATGTGTGAACATCATATGCTGCCCTTTTTCGGGAAAGTGCATATCGCTTATATTCCGGACGGAAAGATCGTTGGTTTGAGCAAACTGGCCAGATGTGTGGAAGTCTACGCGAAGAGACTGCAGGTTCAGGAGCGCATGACGGAACAGATCGCGGAGGCGGTGATGGAGCATCTCTCCCCCAAAGGGGTCATGGTGCTCAGCGAGGCGGAACATATGTGCATGGCAATGCGGGGGATCAAAAAGCCCGGCAGCAAAACCGTGACCTGTGCTGTGAAAGGGGGATTCCGGGAGAATGAACTGCTGCAGCAGAATTTTTTCAGAATGCTGAGGATATGATATGGAACGCGTAAATAAAATTATGAATCACGGGCTGTTTCAAGTGTATCTGACAAAAAACAGGAAAGCGGAGGAAAACAGACGTTTCTGTCGTCATGACATGGGACATTTTCTGGATGTGGCCAGACTGGCCATGATCTTTTATCTCCAGAATGGTTGTCTTTCGGATAGCGTTCCCGTCAGCGGCGACAGCGAAGATGCGGAGGAAGAAATGATCTATGCGGCGGCCTTGCTGCATGATATCGGCAGGTGGAAGCAGTATGAGCTCGGTATGCCGCACGAAAAAGCTTCAGCGCTATTGGCGCCGGAAATTCTCTCAGACTGTGGTTTTACGGAAAAGGAGACGGCGCAGATCCTTGAGGCGATTGTAAACCACCGCAATGAGGCAGTGAAGGAGGAGCAGAGCCTGAGGGGGCTGCTGTACCGTGCAGACAAGATGAGCAGAAGCTGTTTTTGCTGTGAGGCAGAGGGAGAGTGCGACTGGAAAGGGAGTAAGAAGAATTCGGAACTGTGTTACTGAATCTAAGGAAAAGGGCGAAGAAGAGGGATTTCGGACAATAGGAGACATGGCGGATGCAGATAGGCGGCAGACATTTTGACACAGAACATCACTGTTATATCATGGGGATTTTAAACATAACACCTGATTCTTTTTCTGACGGCGGCAAGTTTGAAAAAATCGATCAGGCGCTTTTTCATACGGAGGAAATGATAAAGGAAGGCGCGGAAATCATCGATATCGGCGGAGAATCCACAAGGCCGGGGTTTGCAAAAGTTGCGGCGGAGGAAGAGGTCCGGCGCGTGGTTCCGGTGATAGAAAAAATTAAATCGAGATTTGATATTCCGGTATCTTTGGACTCCCATAAGGCAGAAACGGCGAAGGCGGGCATTGAGGCCGGGGCAGATATGATCAACGACATATGGGGACTGCGGCAGGATGCGGAGATGGCATCAGTCATAGCGGAAGCGGGTGTCCCATGTTGTCTGATGCATAATCGGATCGAGCCGGTATATAAATCATTCATAACAGATGTTATGAATGATTTGAAAGAAAGTCTGTCTCTGGCGGAAAGAGCAGGGATAGCGAAAGAAAAGATCATCTTGGATCCGGGTATCGGGTTTGGAAAAACCTATGAACAAAATCTGGAGATGATCGCGAATCTGGAGACACTGCAGGCGTTAGGGTATCCTCTTTTGCTCGGGTGCAGCAGGAAATCCGTGATAGGCCTCACCCTTGATCTGCCTGTGGAAGAAAGACTGGAAGGCACGCTTGTGACGACAGTGGCCGGCGTATTAAAGGGATGCGGTTTTATGCGGGTGCATGACGTTAAGGAAAATGTTCGGGCGGTAAAAATGGCGGAAGCCTTAAAGAAATATATGTAAGTACGATTGCGGGACGACGCACCAAAGCGCGGTGAGGAGAACAGAGGAAATGGATCAGATCAGAATCAAAAATCTCAGGGTATATGCTTATCATGGAGTGTACGAACAGGAAAAAGAAAAGGGGCAGAATTTTTGTGTGAGCGCTGTTTTGTCCGTCGACATGGAACAGGCAGGCACAAGCGATGAGATCGGGGATGCCGTGGACTACGGCGCGGTCTGCCTTTTTATAGCCGAGTTTATGCAGGAAAACAGGTTTGATCTTTTAGAGGCCGTCGCAGGGCGGCTGGCGGAGGCAGTCCTATTCGCTTTTCCAGCGGTAAAAAG
The DNA here is from genome assembly GCA_910577955.1 of uncultured Lachnospiraceae bacterium. GTDB lineage: Bacteria > Bacillota > Clostridia > Lachnospirales > Lachnospiraceae > 1XD8-76. The sequence continues at coordinate 17,764 of CAJTNC010000033.1, read as the reverse complement.
GATAGAGCTGGAAGTGGATAAGCCGGATGCACCGATCCCTCTTCGTTTCGACAGTGTTTCCGTGAGGATAGAGAGAGGGTGGCACCGGGTGTTTATCGCCCTTGGATCCAACATGGGAGATAAACTCGGATATTTGGAGAGAGCGGTGAGCAATCTGCAGGAGGACAGTCATTTTAGGAATATTAAAGTGTCTGATTACATAGAGACTGCTCCTTACGGCGGCGTGGAACAGGGGGATTTCTTAAACGGGGTTCTGGAGGCGGAGACCCTTTACAGCCCGGAAAGCCTGCTTGTCAGACTGCAGAAAGAAGAACAGCTTGCAGGGCGGACAAGAGAAGTCCACTGGGGGCCCCGCACGCTGGATCTGGACATTTTATTTTATGATGAGCTGATTTTGATGAAAAAAGAATTGACCATACCGCATCCGGATATGAAAAACAGGCTGTTCGTTTTAGAACCCCTTGCAGCTCTTGCCCCCCACTATGTACACCCGGTTTACAGAAGGAGCGTGGGAGAACTGCTGGCGGAATTAAAGGCTTCCTCCGTTTTATAAAGCGCAGGACCTGCCAAACATGTTATTTGCTGTCCTCCATAGCCGCGGCCGCGGCTTCCGGAAACTGATCCACCGCCACAGGGCCGAAGGTGCTGGTGCGGTAGATGATCCCGTCATCATCAAAAGGCTGGAAATAGGTGTAGGTTGAAGTGGCGTTGATCCTGTGGTAAACGCCGCTTGCCACCACTTCCTTGCTGCCTCCGGCCAGAGTCATGCGCATCAGGGCGGGGGAGGAAGTACCGTTTGTCTGATAAAAGATCACATTATCGTAAATATTATAGAAATCCAGCCGCTCATCCGTCATGGCGGTGAGTTCACCGCTTGACAGGTTATAGCGAAACAGCCTATAGTCGGCATCGATGTTCATAAAATAAATGTTGTCTTCAACTATCGTAGGATAACAGGTGTTACCCTCCCAGATCATTCTGGAGGTATCCGTCTCGGTATCCCATGCGTACAGACAGTGGTCGTCTTTGAGGCCGCTGTAATAGATCTTACCTCCCACGACACAGGCAGTTTCTATAATATCCTTGCTCAGTTCGATCTCTTCTTTGCTTCCGCCGGCAGGAATTTTGTGCAGTGTGCTGAAATTTGTATTATCGTAATGCTGGCAGTATATTTCATCTCCGATCAGCACCATCATGGTTGCCATGTGTTTATCCAGACAGGAACTTTGCTTTCCTTTCAAAGTACAGCGGTAGATGCCTGTGGAGGAACGGATATGGCCAAGCCCGGTGCCGCCGGTTGTGCTCTCCAGATAATAAAACAGGTAGTCGCCTCCCGCATTGAGATAGGAAACACCGGAATTCAGCAATTTCTTCATTCCGCTGCCGTCGGGATTCATGACATACAGCGTATCATTGTCATAGGGATTGGAAAAATATACTTTCCCGTCGTATTCGCAAAAGCGTCCCTCCCCGCGGATGTTTCCGGCAGTGTTGCCGATGGTGTCCCTCGGAATAGGGGTAAGGTAGGCGCTTTTGTATTTCATGTAGATGCCCGGAACAAAAATGACGAGCAGGACGGCGGGTATGATAAAACGCAAAGATTTTTTCATGGCGTGATTCTCCTGTACAGAATATATTTTTCACCTATGATTTTAAAATAGCTTTGCTGTTTTTGCAAGATATTTGTGGCAGTGTTTTAGCAAGTTGCCGAATAAAGAAACAAGCGGAAATTTTAACACCTTTCTTCCCCTTGCTATCACGAAATAAATGTAATAGAATAAGCGTAGCGGCAGGAGGGTAAAAATGGAAGATTTGGTAAAACTCCGGGAGGAGATCGACGGGATCGATAAAGAGATCGTGTCCCTTTATGAGAAGAGAATGGGGATTTCGGAGCGGGTGGCCGAATATAAGATAGAGACCGGAAAAAAGGTGTTTGATAAGCAGAGGGAGCAGGAAAAACTGGCTGCTTTAGGGGCGCTTGTGCACAGTGATTTCAACAAAAACGGGGTGGAGGAGCTGTTTCAGCTTATCATGTCCATCAGCAGAAAGAGACAGTACCAGCTTTTGACCCAGAAGGGGGCGATCGGCAGGCTTCCCTTTATCGGTGTGGACAGGTTAGATACGGAGAACGCCAGAGTGGTATTTCAAGGGGCTGACGGCGCCTACTCACAGGCGGCTATGATGCAGTATTTCGGGGAACAGATAAGCAGTTTCCATGTGGATACATTTCGGGATGCCATGGTGGCGATAGACGAAGGGCGCGCAGACTTCGCGGTGCTGCCCATTGAAAACTCCACGGCGGGAGTGGTCAGTGAAATATACGACCTGTTGGTGGAGTTTGAAAATTACATCGTGGGAGAGCAGGTTATCCGGATTGAACACTGTCTGTTGGGACTTCCGGAGGCGACGCTTTCGGATATCAAAACCGTGTATTCACATCCGCAGTCGTTGATGCAGAGCGCAAGGTTTCTCTCCGAACATCCGGCGTGGCAGCAGATCAGCATGAAGAATAACGCCTTTGCGGCAAAGAAGGTGCAGGCGGACGGGGATGTGAGTCAGGCAGCTATAGCCAGCGAGCATGCGGCGAAGATTTACGGGTTGGAGGTACTGGAAAAGGGTGTCAATCAATCCGGCTCCAATTCTACGCGGTTCATCATCGTCACGAACCAGAAGATATTCAGGAAAGACGCGAGAAAGGTCAGCATCTGTCTGGAACTGCCCCACGAGAGCGGTTCCCTGTACCATATGTTGTCCCACATTATCTACAATGATCTGAACATGAATAAAATAGAGAGCCGCCCGATCGAGGAGAGGAATTGGGAGTACCGATTTTTTATAGATTTTGAGGGCAATCTCGGAGACTTTGCGGTGAAGAACGCGCTGCGCGGCCTGCGGGACGAAGCGAGAAATATGAAAATACTGGGCAACTACTGATACTTGGAGACCGGAGGGGAATCATGCGTGAAAAAGAACTGATCATATACAGGAACATAACCGGAAAAGAAGGGCTTCTTCTGGCGGATATGTCCTATATCATGGAACACTATAAAAAGGTCGGAGCGGAAGGGGATTTTTCCGCGGAAGCTTTCGGCGTGCGGCCTATGCGGGAGATGTTTTACGACTGCATCCACAGACTTTTGGAACTGGCGGGGAATCACGGATTTTACGGCAATCTCTGGCACTGCTATCTGACAAATCTTTTGGTCAACGACGAAAACAGTTACAGCCGCGCCTGCGAGGTGGTGGGGGCTGTGGAGGGCAGCATCAATCAGGCAGTGCTGCATGATATTGCAATTTTTAAGGAATTTTTTGATTTTGATTTTGCACCGGTAAAAGAACTTTTCGGCGCAGAGAGCTGGGATCTGGTAGAAAATTACAAAAACGGCGGCGAGGAGAGTAAAGTTTACAACACAAGGATCAGAAAGCGGATCTGTGATCTGGCAGAGCAGTTTTGTCTTGACCGCACGCCCGAGGAGATGAAGGAGACGCTGACGCAGTTTTACAAAGATTACGGCGTCGGAAAGTTTGGGCTGCACAAGGCCTTTCGCATTGTAACCGGCGAGAGCGGGGCTCAGATCGTACCGATCACGAATATCGCTCATGTGCGTCTGGAGGATCTGGTGGGATATGAGACGCAGAAGAAAAAACTGCGGGAGAACACGGAGGCTTTCGTGCAAAACAGAAAAGCCAACAACTGTCTGTTGTTCGGGGATGCGGGGACCGGAAAATCGTCGAGCATCAAAGCCATTGCCAACGAATACTATGAAAAAGGGCTGCGTATTATTGAGATATACAAGCATCAGTTCAGGGATCTGCACGATGTGATCGGCCAGATCAAAAACAGGAACTATAAGTTTATCATCTATATGGACGACCTGAGTTTTGAGGATTTTGAGACGGATTACAAATATCTGAAGGCGGTGATCGAGGGCGGTCTGGAGAAAAAACCGAAAAATGTGCTGATCTATGCGACCTCCAACAGGAGACACTTGATCAGGGAAACTGTATCCGACAAGAATGACAGGGATGAGGAGCTGCACACAAACGATACGGTGCAGGAAAAACTGTCACTGGCATATCGCTTCGGGGTGACGATTTATTTCGGAAAACCGGCGCCGAAAGAGTTTCAGAATATTGTCAGAACTTTGGCGAAGCGTTATGATATAATAATGGAAGAAGAGAAGCTTCTTTTGGAGGCGAACAGGTGGGAGTTGTCCCACGGAGGGCTGTCCGGACGGACTGCCCAGCAATTTATTGATTTCCTGCTGGGGAAAGAGGAGGAAAAGTGATGGCGATCACAACATTTGCGGCGATTGACGTGGGTTCCTACGATCTGGAAATGAAAATATTCGAGATATCCGGCAAGGGCGGCATGAAGCAGGTGGATGATATCAGATACCGGTTAGATCTGGGGAGCGACACTTATGCGGTGGGCAAGATATCCTACGGGACGGTGAATGAATTGTGTGCCATCCTGAAAGAGTTTCAGAACATTATGAAAACCTACCGAGTGAGCGATTATAAAGCATATGGCACCAGCGCCATAAGGGAGACGCAGAATACGAAGATCCTGCTTGACCAGATCAGGCAGCGTACGGGGATAAAGATCGACGTACTGAGCAATTCCGAACAGCGATTTATGGATTATAAGTCCATCGCATCGAAGACGGAGGACTTTAATAAAATTCTGGAAAAGGGAACTGCCATTGTGGATATCGGCGGAGGCAGCATCCAGATTTCCCTGTTTGAGAAGGGGAGTCTGATTGCAACCCAGAATATGCGTCTCGGCGTGCTGCGGCTGCAGGAGCGGTTAAACCACTTGAATGCCGCGTCCTCAAAGATAGAGAGTATGATCGACGAATTGGCCACCGCCCAGCTTTCGGTCTTTAAGAAGATGTATCTGAAAGATTGTAAGATTGAAAACATCATCGTGGTGGACGATTATCTTTCGGTGGTGCTGCAAAATCCGGTGATCACAAAGGAAAGGCCGGGGGTGATCAAGGCGGCGGACTATATGAGTTTTTTGGAGTCCGTGCAGTACAGGACTCTGCCGGAGATTGCCGGAGTGCTGGACATTCCGCAGGAAAACGCCATACTGTTGTTTATTTCGGCGGTTTTGTTAAAGCGGATCGTGAAGATCACGGACGCATCCCTTCTGTGGGCGCCGGGGGTGACGTTATGCGACGGCATCGCCTACGAGTATGCGGAGCAGCATAAGATATTCAAAGTGGAACATGACTTTGAGGCGGATATCCTTTCCGGGGCTGAAAATATCAGCAAACGTTATATGGGCAGCAAAAAACGCAGCGAGACTTTAGAGAGGATCGCGCTGACGATCTTTGACAGCATGAAGCGGATTCACGGGCTGGGGAGACGGGAGAGACTTTTGCTGCAGCTTTCGGCGAGACTCCATGACTGCGGAAAATATATCAGCATGGTGAATCTGGGGAAGTGCTCTTACAATATCATCATGTCCACGGAGATCATCGGGCTTTCCCACAAGGAGCGGGAGATCGTGGCGAACGTGGTGAAGTATAATCACGAACCTTTTGTGTATTACAACGCGGCGGAGGGAGAGAGCGCCTTAGACGAGGATGCCTATCTGGTGGTTGCAAAGCTCACCGCGATCCTGCGGGTGGCAAACGGACTGGACCGGAGCCATAAACAGAAGTTCAAGGACATAAAGACCGTGGTAAAGGACGAGAGGCTTGTGATTCAGGTGGAAACGGCGGCGGATATTACTTTGGAGCGGGGACTTTTTACAAAGCGGGCCGATTTCTTTGAGGAAGTGTACAGCATCAGGCCGGTGATTCGGCAGAAAAAGAGTTTTTAGAAAGGGCATGGTTACTATCATGGGCGAGAGAAAGGATTTTGCAAATCCGTCTTACTACACCAACAGGGAGCTGAGTTGGATCCTGTTTAACAGGCGGGTGCTCAGCGAGGCGAAAGACGTGAAAATTCCGTTGTTTGAACGGTTGAAATTTCTTAGTATCACGGCATCCAACTTAGATGAATTTTTTATGGTGCGTGTGGCGTCCTTAAAGGACATGGTGAATGCGAAGTATAATAAGCCGGACATTGCTGGGTTAAAGCCGAAAGAACAGTTGGAGGTCTTAAATAAAGAAACCCACGCAATTGTGAAAGAGCAGTATCAGGTCTACAATAAACAGATTCTGTCCGGTCTCTTAGAGGCGGATGTGCAAATCGTCGGAAGGCATGAGGAACTGACTGAGAAGCAGGCGGCGTATGTGGACCGCTATTTTGCCGACAATGTGTATCCTGTGCTGACGCCGATGGCGGTAGATTCTTCAAGGCCCTTTCCCCTTGTACGAAATAAGACGTTAAATCTGGGCGCCCTTGTGAAGAAAAAGCAGGGGAAGGGCGAAGTGGAATTTGCCACGGTGCAGGTGCCTGGGGTCCTTGAAAGAGTGGTGGAACTGCCGGATGCCTTGGCGGGAAAAAGAAGCTTTATCTTTTTGGAGCAGATTATTGAGCGCAATATCCACAGACTCTTTTTGAACTACGATATCGAGTGTGTTTACCCTTTCCGAATTATGAGGAACGCGGATTTAAGCATCGAGGAGGACGAGGCGGAAGATCTTTTGAAGGAGATCGAAAAGCAGCTGAAAAAGCGACAGTGGGGACAAGTTATCAGGCTGGAGGTAGAGGCCGGCATCGATGAAAAACTGCTGCAGATTTTGGAGGAGGAGCTGATGGTACAGCCAGAGGACGTTTATTCTATCAAGGGCCCTCTTGATCTGACAGTGTTGATGAAGCTTTACGGGCTTGAAGGGTATGAGGCCTTCAAAACCCCCCGTTATACGCCGCAGCCTGTGCCGGAGTTTCTGGAGGAGGGAGACATTTTCAATCAGATCAGACGGCATGATGTCTTTTTGCATCATCCTTACCAGACCTTTGAACCGGTGGTTGATTTTGTGCGTCAGGCGTCCAGAGACGAGGAGGTGCTTGCCATCAAACAAACGCTCTATCGGGTCAGCGGAAATTCACCGATCATCGCGGCCCTTGAACAGGCGGCGGAAAACGGAAAACAGGTCACTGTGCTGGTGGAACTGAAAGCGCGTTTTGACGAGGAAAACAATATTCTCTGGGCGAAACGGTTAGAAAAGGCGGGCTGTCATGTGATCTACGGACTGGTGGGCCTAAAGACCCACTGCAAGATCACCCTTGTGGTGCGCAGGGAGGAGGACGGCATCAGGCGTTATGTGCATCTTGGAACCGGCAACTATAACGACTCTACTGCGAAACTTTACACGGACGTGGGGCTGATGACCTGCAATGAACAGATCGGGGAGGACGCAACGGCGGTATTCAATATGCTTTCCGGTTATTCGGAACCGAGAAGCTGGAACAAGCTGGCGGTGGCGCCGTTTTGGTTAAAAGACCGCTTTATCTCTCTGATCGGCAGAGAGAGGGATTATGCCTTAAAGGGCCATCACAGCCATATCATCGCAAAGATGAATGCGCTGTGCGACAAGGATGTGATCATGGCGCTCTATGAGGCCTCTGCGGCGGGGGTGAAGATCGAACTGCTCGTGCGTGGGATCTGCTGCTTAAAGACCGGGATCCCGGGGGTCAGCGAGAATATTACGGTGCGCTCCATTGTCGGAAACTTCTTGGAACACGCCAGGATATTCTACTTTGAGAACGACGGCAAGCCGGAGGTTTACTGCGCAAGCGCCGATTGGATGCCGCGCAATCTGGAACGCCGGGTGGAGATCATGTTCCCTGTGGAGAAAGAGGGACTGAAGCAGAAGGCTATGCATATTCTGGAGTGCCAGCTCAAGGATAATATGAAAGCCCATATCCTGACTTCGGAGGGCGATTACGAAAGGGTGAACAGGCGCGTTCAGGAGCCTTTTTCCGCGCAGGATGCATTTTGCAGGGAGGCCGCGGAATCGGTGAGAAAAGAAAGCGGCGGAACAGGCGAGCGGGTGTTTGTTCCGGAGATGCATATATCATAAGCAAAAAAGTCAAAAAAACGAGGAAAGGTTGGTAAGAGTATGACGTACGAATATGATGATGCTGCCATTCACAGTTTTTTGGAAAATCAGAGACAGCTGTTTCCGGAGGAAGTGGCGGAGAATGCAATCGAAGCGGAAGCTTTTTTGGAGGACTGCATGGCTGTGATCGCCGAATCGGCGGAGGAAGTGTTGGAATATTTCGAGGAACAGGGGATAGACACGGAAGGAGCGGATCCGGAGAGCATTTTGGAAGCGTCGGAAGTCTTCGATCTGGGGGATGGACGCTATCTCATCGTGGAAGGATAATTTATTGAAAGAACAGAGGTATTACATGACGGGAATGAAAACGGTAAGAAGAATTGTCAGGTGGGTCAAGGCGCTCCATGTGCTGATGACGCTTGTCTGGCCGGTGGTTTTAACGGTTCTGCTCATAGTGGAGAGTTTTTTGTACCGCGCCTATCAGAGGGCGTATCTTCCCCACTATAATCCGGTGGGGATGACGCTGCTTTTCTTTTGGTTTTTGTATGTCTTTTTTATGATGTTGATTTTACGCAATTACAATTTGCAGACTATCGCCACGCAGGAGTGCGATTTTCAGGCTTATCTGGAGTGTGTGAAGTTTTTGGAGAAGTTTCAGTTTCCGCATGTAAAAAGAAGTCAGCGCGTCAATCGCACAGACGCTTATCTGCTGCTCGGGGATTTCGATGCGGCTTACCATAATCTGATGGAGTTAAAGCCGCAGTACGAGCGATTAAGCAACAGGGCGAGAATGATGTACGACTATTTCTGGTGCCGGTTTTACGGGGAACTGGAGGATACGCGAAATTTCCGTATCTGTATGGAGGTTTTTCGGAACAACTGGATTCATAATCCGCAGGTGAAACACAGGCTGCAGACTTTGGCGCTGGCGCTTTTGCAGGAATTAAACATGCGGGAGCTGATGTTCTCGGGAAAAGAAGAGAGGATCAAGGCGGATATGATGAACCTGTATGCGGCCGGACAGTTAAGCAGTAAATACGAGTTTGTCAGATACTGCTATTACATGGGCAGACTGGAATATAATATGAATAACCTGCAGGTAGCGAAACACTGGTTTGCCCAGACGGTCAGTTTCGGTCTGCAGGAGTATATGAGCAGCCGGGCGGCGGATTTTCTGGAGATGTTGGAACGTATGCAGGTTCCCTATGCAGCGGTGCCGCCCGCGCAGAATCAATATTACTGTAACCGCCGGAATTTTAACGCAGTCCCTCTGGTGATCAGCATTGTGGTAGGACTGTTGGCAGTGTTTGCGGTCATGTTCTATACATAAGATTATTTCTTTGCCAGTGCAGACAGGATATCAGCAAGGCCATCGTGGTTATTGTCTTTTTGGGTGATGACCGAAGCGATGGCTTTTATTTCGTCACTGCCGTTTATCATGGCAATGCTGTTTCCGACGGCTGTCAGCATGGTGAAATCGTTGTTGGCATCTCCGGCGGCATAGGCCTGCGAAACCGGAATACCGTACAGATCGCAGACATATTTGACGGCGCTTCCCTTGCCGGAGCGGTAGTCCACAAACTCCAGATATTCCCGACAGGAAAAGACGGTAGTCAGCTTTCCTTCCATCCAAGGGGAGAGTTTTTCTCTCAGCTTATCCAGCTTATCGGGACTCTCCATGGAGATCGCCAACGCCTTGTGAGGGGGCTTATCGAGGCGGGAGAGAATATCTTCATCGAAAATATAATCCATCCCGGTCTGAGCGGTATAGTAATCCGTCTCCGGCCCCCCGCGTCTGCAGACAACCTTGTCGGAAGAGTAGGTCTGACAGTGGATGCCCATTTCCTCTGCCGTGTCGATAACATGCATGACGTCCTGCGGATCAAGCCTGAGATCCACAAGAAATTTTTCTGCGCCGCAGTCATAGACCACAGAGCCGTTGCTGCAAATCAACAGCAGATCTTTATAGCGGTCAAGTCCCGTCCATTTCACCACGTCCCTGATGTTGTTGAAAGGTCTGCCGGAAGAGATAATAAATTTATTTCCGGCCGAAATATAGGCGTCTATGGCCTCTGAAGTTTTCGGGGTGATCACCTTTTTATCGTTTAACAGAGTCCCGTCCAGATCGGTAAAAAATAAGTGCATCAGTTATCCTCCTCGTCGGATTCGGTCTTGGTGTAGATCGTCCGTTTTCTCGCCATCTCATCGCTTTCCAGATATTCGTCGTAGGTGGTGATCTTGTCGATCAGGGAGCCGTCCGGCAAAATTTCCATGATGCGGTTGGCAGTAGTCTGAACTACCTGATGGTCATGGCAGGAAAAAAGCTCTACGCCGGAGAATTTTTTCATGCCTTCGTTCAAGGCCGTGATGGATTCCATGTCCAGATGGTTGGTAGGTTCGTCGAAGATCAGACAGTTTGCGCCGCTGATCATCATTTTGGACAGCAGGCAGCGCACACGTTCGCCTCCTGATAATACTTTTACTTTTTTGACGCCGTCGTCGCCGGCAAACAGCATACGCCCGAGGAATCCCCTGACATAGGTCACGTCTTTGACGGGGGAGTAGGCGGTGAGCCATTCCGTGATCGTGTAATCGTTGTCAAATTCCGCATTGCTGTCCTTGGGGAAGTAGGCCTGAGAAGTGGTCACGCCCCATTTGTAGAATCCCTCGTCCGGTTCCAACTCTCCGGTGAGAATCTGGAACAGCGTGGTTTTCGCCAGTTCATTTCCGCCGACGAAAGCAATCTTGTCGTCATGGCCGACGATAAAGGAGATATTGTCGAGCACTTTCTCACCGTTTATGGTTTTGGAAAGGTTCTCAACAAGCAGTACATCGTTGCCGATCTCCCGCTCCGGGCGGAAATCGATGTAGGGATACTTTCTGCTGGAAGGCCTGATGTCATCTAACTGGATCTTTTCCAGCGCACGCTTTCTGGAAGTAGCCTGTTTGGATTTCGAAGCGTTGGCGGAGAAGCGGGAAATAAATTCCTGCAGCTCTTTGATCTGCTCCTCCTTCTTTTTGTTGGCCTCCTTGCGTTGTTTTAAAATCAATTGGCTTGACTGGTACCAGAAATCATAGTTGCCGGAAAACAGTTCGATCTTGCCGTAGTCAATATCTGCGGTATGGGTGCAGACTTTGTTCAGGAAGTATCTGTCATGGGAGACTACGATGACCGTATTCTGGAAACTGATCAGAAATTCCTCCAGCCAATTGATGGCGTCTAAGTCCAGATGGTTTGTGGGCTCATCCAAAAGCAGGATATCCGGATTGCCGAAGAGGGCCTTTGCCAGAAGCACTTTTACTTTCTGGCTGCCGTCGAGCTCAGACATCTGGGAGTAATGGAGGGCAGCGTCGATACCGAGGCCGTTTAACAGCATGGAGGCGTTTGTGTCCGCGTCCCAGCCGTCCATCTCTGCGAACTCGGCCTCCAGTTCGCTTGCACGGATACCGTCCTCATCGGAAAAATCTTCTTTGGCATAGATGGCATCCTTTTCTTTCATAATTTCATAGAGCCTTGCGTTGCCCAAAATTACCGTGTCCATCACGGTATAGTTGTCGTATTTAAAGTGATCCTGCTCCAGCACGGAGAGACGTTCGCCGGGAGTGATGGCGATGTCGCCGTTTGTGGTTTCAAGCTCGCCGGAAAGGATTTTTAAGAAAGTGGATTTTCCGGCTCCGTTGGCGCCGATGATACCGTAGCAGTTGCCTTCCGTAAATTTAATGTTAACGTCTTCAAATAATGCTTTTTTGCCTACACGATAGGTCACATTGTTTGCACTGATCATGTTCTAAACCTCTGTTTTTCTGTGTTTTTTGTGTTTTTGCCACTCTATACATTATACATAAAACCGTTGTTTTTTCAAGGAAAATAAAAATCATATATTTTTCATGTAAATTGCGATGGTAAAATTTAACTTTTTTTGAAAAAACAGGTGGCATGGGGGGGACAATATGTTATAATATTGCCATAGTGAGTATATCAAGCGTGGAAATGCATCCTGAATGTGAGATGTGATGTTTACAGGGGGGGATGTCCGAACCATGAGGCGGTATACGGAGAGGAGAAAAGGAGAGAAAGTATGGCAAAATGGGTTTATTTGTTTACGGAGGGCAACGCGGATATGCGTGAACTTTTGGGAGGGAAAGGCGCAAATCTTGCGGAGATGACGAATCTCGGTCTTCCGGTACCTCAGGGCTTTACGATCACGACGGAAGCCTGCACGCAGTATTATGAGGATGGCAGACAGATCAACGATGAAATTATGGGGCAGATCAACGAGCACATTGTCAAGATGGAAGAGATCACCGGCAAAAAGTTCGGCGACAACGAGAATCCGCTTCTCGTGTCGGTTCGTTCCGGTGCGCGGGCTTCCATGCCGGGCATGATGGATACAATTTTGAATCTCGGTCTGAACGAACAGGTAGTGGAAGTTGTGGCGAAAAAGACCGGCAACGAAAGATGGGCTTGGGATTGTTACAGAAGATTTATCCAGATGTATTCCGACGTGGTCATGGAAGTGGGTAAGAAATATTTTGAAGAGCTCATCGACGAGATGAAGAAAGAAAAAGGCGTTACGCAGGATCTGGAACTGACTGCTGAGGATCTGAAGAAACTTGCTTCTCAGTTCAAGGCAGAGTATAAGGAAAAGATCGGCGAGGACTTCCCGTCCGATCCGAAAGCTCAGTTGATGGGAGCGGTGAAGGCTGTGTTCCGTTCTTGGGACAACCCTCGTGCGAACGTATACCGCCGCGACAATGATATCCCGTATTCCTGGGGTACCGCGGTAAACGTGCAGGAAATGGCATTCGGCAACTGGTCCGATGAGTCCGGCACCGGCGTTGCGTTTACGAGAGATCCGGCTACCGGCGAGAAGAAACTGATGGGCGAATTCCTGATGAATGCGCAGGGCGAGGACGTTGTGGCAGGCGTGCGTACGCCCATGCCGATCTCTAAGATGGCGGAGATCATGCCGGAAGTATTTGAGCAGTTCAATAAAGTCTGCGCGACTCTGGAAAATCATTACAGAGATATGCAGGATATGGAATTTACGATTCAGGACAGAAAGCTGTATATGCTGCAGACAAGAAGCGGTAAGAGAACAGCGCAGGCTGCTCTGAAGATTGCCTGCGATCTGGTGGATGAAGGCATGAGAACAGAGAAGGAAGCGGTTGCTATGATCGACCCCCGTAATCTGGACACGCTGCTGCACCCGCAGTTCGATCAGGCGGCATTAAAGGCAAGCGAGCCTGTGGCAAGAGCTCTGGGCGCATCTCCGGGCGCGGCATGCGGTAAGATCGTATTCTCCGCAGAGGACGCGGTGGAATGGGCAGGCAGAGGCGAGAAGGTAGTTTTAGTCCGTCTGGAGACTTCCCCCGAAGATATCACGGGCATGAAAGCGGCTCAGGGCATTCTGACAGTGCGCGGCGGCATGACTTCTCACGCAGCCGTTGTGGCGCGCGGCATGGGAACTTGCTGTGTATCCGGCTGCGGCGATATCGTGATGGATGAGGCAAATAAGAAATTTACGTTGGCAGGCAAGGAATATCATGAGGGAGATTCGATCTCCATCGACGGTTCCACAGGTAATATTTACGACGGCATCATCCCGACTGTCGACGCTACGATCGCAGGCGAGTTTGGCCGTATCATGGAGTGGGCTGACAAGTACAGAAAGCTGAAAGTGAGAACCAATGCAGATACGCCCGCAGATGCGAGAAAAGCCCGCGAACTGGGAGCAGAGGGCATCGGCCTTTGCCGTACCGAGCACATGTTCTTTGAAGAGGACAGAATTGCGGCATTCCGTGAGATGATTTGCGCGGATAAGGTGGAAGAGAGAGAAGCCGCACTGGATAAGATCCTTCCTTATCAGCAGAGCGACTTTGAAAAATTATATGAGGCGCTTGAGGGATGTCCGGTTACGATCCGTTTCTTAGATCCTCCTCTGCATGAGTTCGTGCCGACCGAGGAAGCGGATATCAGGAAGCTGGCGGAAGCACAGGGCAGAAGCGTAGCGGAGATCAAGGCTTTTATCGATTCCCTGCATGAGTTCAACCCGATGATGGGACACAGGGGCTGCCGTCTGGCGGTGACCTACCCGGAGATCGCGAAGATGCAGACCAAAGCAGTGATTCGTGCGGCGATCAATGTGCAGAAAGCTCATCCCGACTGGAATGTGAAGCCTGAGATCATGATTCCGCTGATCTGTGAGATCAAGGAATTAAAGGTTGTAAAGAAAATGGTTGTGGAGACTGCTGATGCTGAGATCGAGAAGGCAGGCGTGAAGCTGGAATATGAAGTGGGTACGATGATCGAGATCCCGAGGGCGGCCCTGACTGCTGACGAGATCGCGAAAGAAGCTGACTTCTTCTGCTTCGGCACCAACGACCTGACACAGATGACATTCGGTTTCTCCCGTGACGATGCAGGTAAGTTCCTGAACTCTTACTACGACAACAAGATTTTTGAGAACGATCCGTTCGCAAAGATCGACAGGGAAGGCGTCGGAAGACTGATGGAGATGACGATCAAGCTCGGCAAGCCGGTTAATCCGAGTCTGCATGTGGGTATCTGCGGCGAGCACGGCGGCGATCCTTCCTCCGTGGAGTTCTGCCATCAGATCGGTTTAGATTATGTTTCCTGCTCACCGTTCAGAGTGCCTATAGCAAGACTCGCGGCGGCGCAGGCGGCAATTTCCAATTGATGCCATATGCACGTAGGCAATGAGCCGTGCGCAGACAGAAGGATAAAGGCGGCGGAGAGCTTGCTCGCCAGAGCGTTTATCCGGATGGATGCATAGGGCGAAGCCCGTGACCGACATGAAGTGAACTGTCGAAGACAGTTTGCGGAATGGAGGGGAGCATGGCATAGCTACACTGTTTGGCGAAAAAGTAATGAATTGGCTTAGGAAAAGCTGAGAGTATAGCTTTAGAGCTTGGAGAGGTTCGCCGGATTGATGGCGAGCCTCTTTCGAATAAATTTTTGATGATATCATAAATAAAATTTTGATTTCCATATTAAAATATTATTCAGGAAATAGCATTTTACAATTTATGTAGGAACTAAGAGAGGACTATATATGAAGATCGAACATAAAAGCAGCTATAGATTTAAATCTGAATATAATGTATTTAAACGATGCGTTGATATTACTGAGATTTTATTAGAAAAAAAGCAGTTAATGTTACTCTTTGGCTGCATAAAAAAGGTGAAATTGAATCTTTATTTAAGCGAAGAACAATTCTGCAAAGAATACCCAGACATAAAATTTCAGGAGTATAAAAATATATTGTTTGAGGAAATAGCTTTTATTATTCAACAAAATATAGTTATGCCTGATTTGGAAGAACCGTCATTAGTAGAGGTTTTGCAGGAAGATGGTGCTGATGAATCAGATATAGGCCGGCTGGTAGAGGAAAAGGCAGAAAAAAGAAATTATGTACAGGAAAAATTATTGTTTGATAATGTTTCGCTTAGATATCTGTTTAAAGAAAAGACAATGGAAAACAAATTAAGAAATATAAAATATGAGATCAATAAATATGTCTTTTCTGATGATGACGAGATGAGGTATGCCGTAGTTGAGTTTGCGGTTGCAGATAAGCTGGGTTTAGAAGGGATTCCGGCTTTTTTCGACAATGAAAAAGGAATAGAAAAAGCCAAGTTTGTGTGTGATAAGCAGGATTTGGATTATATTATTATGAAGTTACAAAAGATCAGGGAGAAATTGTAATGGGACAGATAAAAGCAGACATGTATGGATTTGCTGATTGGAGAAAAGAAGAGTTTTTAAAAAATCTGATGACAAGTGTGCTTCTGCAAAAAGATCAGGTACAGGATCAAAGAATAGACAGATTAGATAGCCAAATAGATGATCTTAACCGCAAATTGGATGTCATCTTTCCGGATTGGAATATAAGCGGATATTCATATAATGATGTGACGTCGAATAAGGATATAATGGATTATGAGACGTTGAGAAAAGATATAGTGAATAGTGGACAAGATAGACTTTTTAATAATATCACTGCTGAAGTCTGCAAGTTAGAAGGTTTGGATGATATCAGGGATCAGATAGCATATTGTGCGTCTGTTTGTAATAATACATTGAACTTACTCAAAAAGTATAATGATGTCAATGATGATAATTATAGCAAAAGATTATTGCATTTATTTTATCAGATCATTAAACGTAATTATTCAAAATCCTTATTTACACAAGAGCAGGTGGCGATCATGTTAGACATGATAGAAGCGGTGAAGTCTCTTTTTGTTGATAAGGATAAATATTGGGAGTTTGATGAGAAGTTATATTCTGTAGGTCTTGATTCTTTTCCTGAGGAGGAATAATCTTTGGATATACTGTTAGATACGACCGTGCAAATTGAACGGATATTTAAACAAAAGAGGAAAAGAGCAATTGAAAAAATTATATCTGATAATAACTGCGGCTCTTCCACTTATGTATTAGGTGAGTTTAAAAATAATATAGTAAAAGACTTTGTTACACTTTATAATATTATGCAAATAGAAAAGGATCTAGCAGGAGTAAGAGATAAGATTAACGATGATGTCTTTAGTGACAGGTCATTTAAAAGGGTTTATTACATATTTAATGATTTATGTAAGATGTATCAAGATGATTATGATTTGATCAAAGAGGAGTTGCGGACTTATCCGGAACGATTAGAAAGACGATTTTCATATGGATTGAAATCTCCGTTACTCAACGAAACTGATTGTCATCGTGCTAAGGCTAGGATTGAATTTGCAGACAGTAAAGCAGATATTCCGGGAGTGAATTGTTCAAAGAAAGATGATTTTTGCGCTTCTTGTGAGTTTTGGGAAAAGTATAAAGAATATATTGTCGGATTAGAAGATGAGAGTGGTTTGCAGGATAAAATGAAAACTGCATTGGTAAAATTAAGAGATGGCCAAGAAACGTTAAAAGGCAGGGTATGTAAAAATCTAGGAGATTGTATTATTTCTCTTGAAGCACTACAGACAACGGATAAAAAAGTTTGTACGACTAATATTGGAGATTTTAAACCTATCTGCGATTATATTGGTGTAAAATTATGCGAATTATAACGTATGATATACTGGAGCTTTCGGCTTTCTGTCCTGTTGATTCATAATTAGCTTATAAGTATTGAAGTCTATTGTTCTTGACGAATGAGCGAAAAACAGGTACGATGATTATCTGGTTTAGTAGGGGAAGATGTAGTATTATAAGAACCTGACGATGTTAAATGAGCATTATCATCTTTTCAGAGGGGGAATCACCGTTAGCCCAAGTTCGGCATAGTGACTGTTATGTAGCCCATGTTGTATTGACTTAAATTAAGAAATACCGATGCTGCACTGAAAGAAAAAGTAATCTCATTTGAGTAGGATATACTAAGTCTTAACTAATTAGAAATAATTAAAGTAAAATTTCAAATAGGTATCAACCGGACTGTTACTATATGGCTGTTTTGGCAGTCCTTTTTCTCATATCTTAAGTTTTCACAATTCATTTCTTTACATTTCAAATTTCACAGATATTTTTATAGTGATTCAGAAAATAATAAGTTGGAAAGCGGAGAAATCAGAGTTAATATGCTTACACGGCGGTTTGCGTTTCCCTTATATTGGACGGATGACGTATAATAAGTTTCGCAAATTAATTTCATAAAAATAGACATGGTCTATAGCCGTTTGGTAGAATTAAGTCACCACAACAAAATTTGCCAAAGGAGGCTGAAGAACGTAAGCGTCAAATAAGAAAGTGTAGAGAAATCTTCGGTATTTTCCTGTAAACTTA
>CAJTNC010000032.1 GCA_910577955.1 uncultured Lachnospiraceae bacterium | reverse complement strand
CTCCCCTATACATGGCGCGAAAAACGGAGGTCGCGTTTTCTTACGTTCCCTCCGTTTCTCTGGCTTTTCTGATACCCTCTGCGGCTCCCTCTATGATGATAAGCTCCTTTTCGTCCATTCCGTTCAGCATCCGGTCAATGTGTTTCCGGCGCTCACTCTCGCCGCCCAGCTTGTCCGGGTAGAAAAATTCATCCACGGAAATATCAAAAAGGGTAACGAGTTTGTAAAAGGCGTTGAGACTGGTGTGCTGGCCCCGGTTCTCAATATACATGATGGAGCGAGGGGTAAGGTCTACAAGCTGGGCCAGATGCTCCTGCGTCCAGCCTTTGGCTTTTCGTCTGCGCTTGATTTCTTGGCCCAGGGCATGACAGTCCAGGCGTTTTTCATATTGGTACATTCTCATATCACCCCTACATTATTTTATATTTCGGGGCGGAATATGAGAGCGAAACACAATTTTATTTTTAAGTAGTATTTTATTGCACCTCTATAGCCGGGATAATTGCATTTCTCAAAAAACAAATTATAATATGGGTGGAGGTGAGATATGGACTTTAATCTCTGACGCTGTGAAAATTGCACCTTTTTGGTTCGTGCCAAAGGACACAGAGAACCCCTCCGACAAGCGGCAAAAAGCGAAACATCAAGTGGAATTGCAATTCTACCTGTAAAAACGCCAATTCTACCTATGGTTGGTTTCATTCTACTTACAAAAAAGCTATGATTTACTCGAAAGGAGATACCATATGAATCAAAACAAAATTGGAGAATTTATTGCAAAATGCAGAAAAGAACACAATATGACACAAATGCAGTTTGCTGAAAAGCTCGGAGTAACAAATAAAGCTGTTTCAAAATGGGAAACTGGAAAATGTTTACCAGACGCGGCATTGTTTGATGATATTTGTATGTTGCTTAATATCACGCTAAATGAGTTTTTTGCCGGAGAACGAATTGCGCCTGAAAACATTGAAAAGAAGTCTGAGGAAAATCTTATTGGAATAGCCACTGAACTTCAGAAAAAAAAACACAAGATAGTTCTTCTAAAATACTTCACAGCAATCATTGCACTTATCGCATCGGCGACAAGTATAAGTGTCGGAGGCATATCTTTTGAGGGTACACCCGTCTTTTCAAACTTATTACTAACTGTCTTAGTAATTTGCACATGGGGAGCACTTATGTATTTTACTCAAAAAGATAGATGTACTCAAAGAGTTGCTCTCATAATCAATATGATATTAGGAGGGTTATCGCTAACTGCATTTGTTTTGAGCTTCTGGGATGTCAATTCACAATTCGTTTTATGGATTGGTTTTCCATGTGAAATTCTTTTTTATGGGTTCAAGCTCTTTTGGGACTGGATATGTATATATGCCGTAGTGACTGTCTTGGCGGTAGTCGGCATTGTGTATTCCAAAAAAATCTTTCTGAACAAAGTAAAAAGTAAAAAGGAGAAAACAGCTATGTATATTACATTATTTGCTGTGGTGTTAATTGTCGGACTTCTGATGGTATTCCTGCCATCTAAGACTATTAAGAACTTGATAAATCAGAATGGCGTTTTGATTGTTTTACGTCTGCTTGGCATCATCATGTGTGTTGCAAGTAGTGTAACAATTTATGCTTTAGCTACAGGAAAGTTTGTATTACCGTTAATTAAATAATCAATCTGCCGCACGACGGCAAAAGAAAAAAGCCGTCGTACAGCAGACACATTTCCACGCGCCTATGAAGCGGCGGCTTTGAGAAATCAAAGCCGCCGTTTTTCTAGGGAAAGAGTCACATATAAATGATTTTTGGCAAAATCAACATCCAGTACACGCAGGTGTTGATGGAGATGATAGTGTCGCTTACAGGATGTAAAAGGTTTGTGCTATCAGTGCTTCAAATTCCGAATCGTCACGAAGAAATGCGTATTCCTCATTGTTGGCCAACTCATCAGTAATTGTTTTTGCCAGTTTGCTTGAAAAAAGTGCAGAGCTGCGGCCATTTATATTACGATATAATTGGCAATCCTGCAAATTCCATTCTTTTTTCATGGCGGGCAACATTTTTTGAAGAATAGACAGACTTCTATCCTTATCCTTTTTTACTAAAGCAAGCAGCAAATGGGCATTGCAGCACATCCATTCCGGAAAACAAAACTGTCGGGTAACGGCTTCATACGTATCTGCAAAAAAGTCCGCATCATTTTCCCTTTTTTCCTGTAATGCGATTTCCAGCATATTTAATAAAGAGGTCTGTATCTCGGTTACACCTTTATATACCCGATGTTCCCAGAACTTTTCTGCATCCGGATATCGTTCCTGCCGTTGATAAAGGATAGCTAGTTGTTTCTCTTTGTCTATTGTGGAAAACGGCAATGAATTTATCAGCTCCTCTGCCTTTGAAAAATCTCCTTGGTTTCGTGCATAGGAAATCAGCATAAGGGTTGCCGTACCTCTTATTTCCGGAATTTCACTTGCAGCTAAACGCCTGTAAAACGTTTCATATATTTTTCGGTATCGCTCAATTTCAGATATATTGTAAAGAATAAGCGCACCCTCCAAATAAAGAATGACAGCATATATCAATTTTTCGCAAGTGGGATATTCATGTATTTTGTTGATTGCTTTTTGGAAAGCGGCGTCATAGTTCTGGTCTTTTATTGTCCTATCAATCTCATTAACAAAATTTTCAATCTCTATATCTGTCAAATCGTCATGGAAAGACATTAACGTGTTCAAATCGATTTTAAGCAAACGTGCTAACGCCGGTAAAAGGGTTATGTCGGGATAAGTGCTGCCTTTCTCCCACTTACTTACAGCCGGCGCGGATACACCTAAAAAATCTGCGATTTGCTCTTGCGTCAAAGATAACTCTTTCCGCTTTTCCCGAATGATCTGATTGATTTTCATAGCGAACCTCCTCTGTGTTTATGCTCTTATAATAGCAGAGCAGGCTTTCAGGAACAATAGAGCTGTTGTTACATTGTTGGTTGAAAAAATTAACCGAAAGTTAAAAGCGGAATAGGAAGCTGTTTTCTTGTGAATTTCTGATAGTTGTTTTTTCGCACATGAGCATTGATGAAAAGGAAGATATCATGTATGATAATAAGTCAAAAGAATACGTCCGATATTTATCGGATATGGGAATTATCGAAGAAGACGCACTTAAATGATATAAGCGCCATTTGCCAAAGAGGAGCTGCCTATGAAAAAAGAAATCGTGATCGACAAAAGAGAATTTTATAGAAATCTGGTTAGGCTTGCCCTGCCCATTGCGCTCCAGAGTTTGATGCTCGCGGCGGTGGCAGCAGGCGACGCGCTTATGCTGGGGAAAGTCGCGCAGGATGAGATGACGGCAGTCTCTCTTGCCACACAGATCCAGTTTGTGCAGAATATGTTCCTTTCCGCCATTGTGGGGGCCGGGGCGATACTCGGCGCCCAGTACTGGGGAAAGGGCGACAGACGTACGCTGGAAGATATTTTTAATATGATGCTGCTCTTTTGCGGGATCGTTTCTATTCTGTTTTTTTTTGCTTGTGAACTGGCGCCGGAACTGCTCATGCGCATTTTTGCCGGCGATGCTTCGTTAATTGCCATCGGCAGTTCTTACCTGCGGATTGCAGGCTGGTCATATCTGCTTACAGGTATGTCCCAGTGCTATCTGACGATGATGAAAGTGACGGAAAATGTGAAACCCGGCGCTCTTATCAGTTCCTGTGCGGTACTCATAAATATCGTGTTGAACGCAGTATTTATTTTCGGGCTGCTTGGTGCGCCGAGAATGCAGGCAAAAGGGGCTGCTCTGGCCACCGCTATATCCCGTGTGATTGAGTTGATGCTGTGTATTGTCCTGTCGAGGGGCGAATCCTATATCCGTCCGGCATTTGGCAGGTTCTTTCAATTATCAAAACAGTTGAGGGCTGATTTTGCCAGACAATGTCTTCCCCTGCTGGGAGCTTGTCTGTGCTGGGGCATCGGTTTCACTTCCTACACCGCGATCATGGGACATATAGGAAAGGATGCGGCAGCGGCAAACTCTGTGGCAGCGGTTGTCCGCGATCTGATCTGCTGTCTGTGCAACGGTATCGGCAGCGCGGCGGGCATCATCGTCGGGTACGAACTGGGGGCGGGGCGGCTTGATTACGGAAAAGCCTACGGTATAAAGCTAAAAAATATTTCTTATGGCATCGGGTTTTTGTCCACGGCGCTGGTGCTTGCCATAACGCCCTTTATTGTAAATATGGTGATACTGACGGAGCAGGCGGAGAGATACCTGACGGGAATGATGGTAATCATGGCTTTTTACATGATCGGGCGCTGCGTCAATACAGTCACGATAAACGGCGTATTGGACAGCGGCGGAGATACGCTGTTCGACATGTACAGTCTGATCGTCAGCATGTGGCTCATCGCGATCCCCCTTGCCCTTGTCGGAGCTTTTAAGCTTCATTGGTCTCCCCTTGCGGTCTACGCCTGCACCTGTTTGGACGAGGTGGGGAAGATTCCGTGGGTGATGATGCGGTTTCGAAAATATAAGTGGGTGCAGGATCTGACGAAGGATATGATTCCGAGGGATAATATACCGAGGGATAATATCCCTTGTAATATGGAATAGGAATCTGTTATAATGGGCGAAAACAGGAGATAGATGCTTTTTGCATTTTTAATAGCGGCAGGATAAGAGGAGCGATGATGAAAGATTACATGGTGCGTGGAACGGCGGCAAATGCACAGCTCAGAGTGTTTGCGGCCACAACGAAAGAGACGGTGGAGACGGCCAGAGCCGCCCACAATACGAGCCCGGTGATGACGGCGGCTCTCGGCAGGCTTCTGACGGCCGGAGCTATGATGGGCAGTATGATGAAGGGCGAGGAGGACATTTTGACCTTGCAGATCCGCGGGGAGGGACCGGGAAAGGGACTGGTTGTGACGGCGGATGCGGCAGGAAGTGTCAAAGGGTATGCGCTGGCGCCTCAGGTGATCCTGCCCGCCAGTGCGAAAGGAAAATTGGATGTAGGCGGCGCGCTGACGGGAGGAACGGGCGGCGTACTGAACGTGATCAAAGATCTCGGTATGAAAGAACCTTATTCCGGGCAGACTGCATTGCAGACGGGGGAGATCGCGGAGGATTTGACCTACTACTTTGCGGTTTCCGAGCAGACGCCGTCCTCTGTGGGGTTAGGCGTTTTGATGGAGAAAAACAATACGGTAAAGCAGGCCGGCGGGTTTATCATCCAGCTGATGCCCTTTGCCGAGGATGCGGTAATCGAGAAGCTGGAGCAGAATCTGCAGCGGATCAAGCCGGTGACAACGATGCTGGAGGAGGGGCTTACACCGGAGGGGATTTTGGAGACCGTATTGGAGGGAATGGAAATCCAGTGGACGGATACGCTGCCGGTGCGGTTTTTCTGCAATTGCGATAAAAAGCGGGTGGAGAAGGCGCTCATCAGTATAGGGCAGAAGGAGCTGGGGGATATCATTTCGGATGGGAAACCCATCGAGGTGAAATGCCATTTCTGCAATGAGGCATACACGTTTACCACAGAGGATTTGAAAAGACTGTCAGAGCAGTGCTCGGGCAATGCATGAAGGGAAATGTCAAAACGGCGGGAGGAATAGAGGATGCAGCATGGTTTTGTCAGGGTGGCGGCCCTTACGCCTAAGGGAAAAGTGGCGGATCCGGTTTACAATGCGGAGCGGATCTGTGAGAAGCTTGATGAGGCAGTTGAGAAAAAGGCAAAGATCATCGTGTTTCCGGAACTGTGTATCACGGGTTACACCTGCGGGGACCTGTTTTTGCAGGAGATCTTGCTGAAAGAAGCGCTGCGGGCGCTGCAGGGGATCGCGGAACATACGAGAGGTCTGGATGCCCTTGTTTTTGTGGGGCTGCCGGTGGTGCACAGACAAAAACTGTACAATGTGGCGGCGGCGCTGCAGGACGGAAAAGTGCTGGGTATGATTCCGAAGACGTATATACCGAATTACGGGGAATTCTATGAGGCGAGGCATTTTACGCCGGGGAACGCAGAGCCGGATGAGTTTTCGTTAAACGGAGAGAAGATTCCTTTTGGAAGCAGGCTCCTATTTGCCTGCGCGGAGATGCCGGAACTTGTCGTAGGCTGCGAGATCTGCGAGGATATGTGGGCCGCAGAGACGTCCGGGACTTCCCACGCGCTGGCGGGAGCGACGGTGTTGGTGAATCTGTCTGCATCCAATGAGACTGTGGGGAAGGATGAGTACCGGAGGATGCTGCTGGAATCGGGCAGCGCAAGGTTAGTGTGCGGTTATGTTTATGCAAACGCAGGAGAGGGGGAATCCACGCAGGATGTCGTTTTCTCCGGCCACAACATGATCGCGGAAAACGGCGCCATTCTGGCGGAAGCCCTTCGCTTCACGGGGGAATCCGTCTTTGCGGAACTGGATCTTTACAGACTGTGCGCGGAGAGAAGGAGACTTAACACCTTCCGGACGGAAGGGGACGGATATAAGGCACTTCCCTTTTCCCTGAAACAGGAGGAGACGGAACTCACGAGAAAGTTTGACAAAACGCCTTTTGTGCCTGCAAAAGACAGGGTCAGAAAAAAGAGGTGCGACGATATTTTGAAGATCCAGTGCTACGGACTGAAGAAACGTCTGGAGCATACCGGCACAAAGAATGCGGTGGTGGGCGTCTCCGGAGGGCTGGATTCCACGTTGGCGCTTTTGGTGACGGCGAAGTGTTTTGATTTGATGGACAAAGATAAGAAGGGGATTCTGGCAGTGACGATGCCTTGCTTCGGGACCACGGACAGAACTTATCAAAATGCCTGCAGACTGGCGGAGACGTTGGGGGCGACGCTCAAGGAAGTGGACATCAAAGACTCTGTGACAAAGCATTTTCAGGATATCGGTCAGGACATGGAAAAACATGATGTGACCTATGAGAACGGGCAGGCCAGAGAACGGACGCAGGTGCTGATGGATATTGCAAACCAGAGGGGCG
Source organism: uncultured Lachnospiraceae bacterium (assembly GCA_910577955.1). Classification (GTDB taxonomy): domain Bacteria; phylum Bacillota; class Clostridia; order Lachnospirales; family Lachnospiraceae; genus 1XD8-76. The sequence goes on along the minus strand of CAJTNC010000032.1, from coordinate 25,495 downwards.
GGCTTGTCATAGGGACGGGAGATATGTCGGAACTGGCTCTTGGCTGGGCCACCTACAACGGGGATCATATGTCGATGTACGGCGTCAACGCCGGAGTGCCCAAAACGCTGGTGCGTCATCTGGTGCGGTATTACGCGGATACCTGTGAGGATGAAACGCTTAGGGACGTGCTCCTTGATGTGTTGGATACGCCGGTATCGCCGGAACTTTTGCCGCCGGTGGACGGAAAAATAGCCCAGAAGACAGAAGATCTGGTGGGGCCCTACGAACTGCATGATTTCTTTTTGTATTATGCGCTGCGCTTAGGCTTTTCTCCGGCAAAAGTCTACAGGATTGCCAGAGAGACCTTTGACACAGAGTACGCCTGTGAAGAAATTTTGAAGTGGCTGAAAACATTTTATCGGAGATTTTTTGCCCAACAGTTTAAGCGCTCCTGTCTGCCCGACGGTCCGAAAGTGGGCAGCGTCGCGGTATCGCCGAGGGGAGATCTGCGGATGCCCTCGGATGCCTGTGGGGAAGTTTGGCTGAGGGAATTGGAGCAGTTGAAAGGATAGATAGCGGACGCCGCGAAGCGGATCCTGAAAGGAAACGGAACCGCTTCATGGCATGCGAAGGTGTTGTTTCTATGGAGCCTGCACTTTGGCTAACGTATCTCCGATGACTTCTAACAGGAGTTCGGAAGTATAGGCCGTCTCATCCGAGTAGGTGATGTTGTCTAGCGACTGCTTCTCACAGATCTGCTCGGAGAGCGCATTGAAAGAGGGCTCAAGGAGCGGATACATAGTGGAGACTTTGTCGCTTAATGGCAGCAGGGTCAAAGAGATGATATTCGTCTCATCTACGGTGATATTGATCTCTACAGTCTCGTCGTCCAGATAGAGGGCGCTTCGGTAAGCGCCGGGCTGGTAGATGGGAGTCTGCTCTCCATCCTGTGTTTCTGTCTCTGTTCCGGGCGTATCCGGCGTATTTTCCGGTGTGTCCTTATCGGAACGGAACATGATAAACAACAGTATGATAAAGAGGATGCCCAGTACGACAAATATTCCTGTATAGATCAATTCTTTTAAGTGCAGTACGACAATTTTTGTTTTGGAACTCATAGGCTCTCCCGGGGCTAAAACCGTTACTTTGTATATCTTATTAGGGAGAGCATAAATTTATGACAGGCCGGAGGGGAGGAATATATGAAATTTACCAAAATGCACGGCTGCGGCAATGACTATGTTTACATTAACGGAATGGAAGAGACGGTGGAGGAGGGAAAAAAACCGGAACTTGTGAGGAAGATGAGCGACAGGCATTTCGGCATCGGTTCGGACGGCGTGATCTTTATCAATGCTTCGGATCAGGCGGATTTTGAGATGGAGATGTGGAATGCCGACGGCACAAGGGGCGAGATGTGCGGAAACGGCATCCGGTGCGTGGCGAAATATGTGTATGACAAAGGGTTCACAGATAAAAAGGAGATCAGTATCATAAGCGGCGGGCAGATCAAGTATCTGGAACTGGAAGTGGAAAGAGGAAAGATGTCGGCCGCAAAAGTAAATATGGGAAGTCCTGTCTTTGCACCGGCAGAGATTCCGGTGGAGATGCCGGAAGGCGCAGAAGAAGCGGTGAATGTACCTATAGAGGTAAACGGAACGACATATTATATGACATGCGTGTCAATGGGGAATCCCCATGCTGTGATATTTGTGGAAGATGTGGCAGGGCTTGATCTGGAGAAGATCGGTCCGCTTTTTGAGAATCATGAGAGGTTTCCGAGACGCATCAACACGGAGTTTGTGAAGGTGATAGACAAAACCCATGTGGAGATGCGGGTCTGGGAGCGGGGCAGCGGCGAGACTTTAGCCTGCGGCACCGGGAGCTGCGCCACAGCGGCCGCCTGTATCCGGAACGGTTTGACGGACAATGCGGTTACTGTTAAACTGTTGGGAGGAGAACTGTTCATAGAGTGGGATCAGGAGACGGACTTGATATCGATGACCGGCCCCGCGGCTACCGTCTATGAGGGAGTTTGGGAAATTTTGTAAATAAAACAGAACTGGAAATGGAGGAGAACGATGTACAAAATCAACGAAGATTATTTGAAGCTGCCGGGAAGTTATCTGTTTTCCACGATCGGGAAAAAGACTGCTGCCTATAAGGAAAAACATCCGGATAAGGATCTTGTGCGGATGGGGATCGGCGATGTGACGCAGCCTCTTGTGCCGGCTATTGTTGAGGCGCTGCACAGTGCGGTAGATGAGATGGCTTGTCCGGAGACGTTTCGCGGTTATGCGCCGGATCTGGGGTATGAATTTTTGCGCAATGCCATTGTGAAAAACGATTATCAGGCGAGAGGCTGCGACGTTGCGGCGGATGAGATTTTTGTGTCGGACGGGGCAAAGTGCGACTGCGGAAATATTCAGGAAATTTTCAGCAAGGACAACAAGATCGCGGTCTGTGATCCGGTGTATCCGGTCTATGTGGACACCAACGTGATGGCGGGCAGAACAGGTACATACGATGCCAAAACGGAGACGTGGAGCGATGTGATCTATATGCCCTGTACCGCAGAGAACGGATTTTCGCCGGCCCTGCCGGAAAAGACGCCGGATATCATCTATCTGTGTTATCCGAATAATCCCATCGGTGTGGCGTTGACGAAAGAAGAACTGCAGGTGTGGGTGGATTACGCAAATAAGACAGGGGCTGTCATTATTTATGATGCGGCCTATGAAGCTTATATCTCCGAGGAGAATGTGCCTCACAGCATCTATGAATGCGAGGGGGCAAGGAGCTGTGCCATCGAGATCAGGTCCTTTTCCAAAAATGCGGGATTTACGGGTGTGAGACTTGGGTTTACGGTGATCCCTAAGGATCTGGAGAGAGACGGAACAAAACTGCACGCGCTCTGGGCTAGAAGACATGGGACGAAATACAACGGGGCGCCTTATATTATCCAGAAGGCGGGAGAAGCCGTTTATTCTCCGGAGGGGAAAGAGCAGCTTGCGAAACAGGTAGCATATTATATGAGCAATGCGGCCTATGTGAGAGAGGGGCTGAGAGAGGCGGGCTATACGGTCTACGGCGGTGTAAACGCGCCCTATATCTGGATGAAGACGCCGGACAACATGACAAGCTGGGAGTTCTTCGATTATCTGTTGGAAAATGCCAATGTGATCGGCACGCCGGGTTCGGGGTTCGGACCAAGCGGCGAAGGTTATTTCAGACTGACAGCCTTCGGCACTCACGAGAATGCAGTGGAGGCGCTTAAAAGGATCCGGGCGCTGTAAAAGACAGGGGTCAGGGATTGACGGCAAAAGCGGTATCTGAAAGGGAGAGCTGGACATGGCCAATGCGATAGACGATGCTGCCATCGATTATGTGGAAATCTTGGCGAAATTAGAACTTTCCGAGGAGGAGAGGGAAGCGGCGAAAAGGGACATGGGGCGGATGCTTGACTATATCGATCAGTTAAGTGAGTTAGATACCTCGGGGACAGAACCCATGTCCCATGTGCTGCCTGCGAGGAATGTGTTCAGGGAAGATGTGGTGACAAACGGGGACGGCAGAGCGGATGCCTTGTCAAACGCGCCGGAATGCAGAGGGGACATGTTTGCAGTGCCAAAGACCTTTGGGTGAACCGCGCCATAAGGCAGAATAGAGAAACAGACAAAAAGGAGAGGAACATGGAACAGTTTGAAATACGAGAGCTTGCGCCAGAGGATGCGGAGGCGCTGCTTGCCTGTCTGAAAAGGACGGGCGGGGAGACGGATAATCTGACTTTCGGGAAGGAAGGGCTTTCAGTGACGGTGGAACAGGAGAGGGAACATCTGGAGCAGATGCGTTGTTTGGAAAACTCCGTTCATTACGGCGTGTGGAAGGACGGAGAACTGATAGGGAACGGCAGTTTGAACGGACTGCCGCGCAGGATGAGCCATGTTGCAGAGATCGGTTTGGGGGTAGTAAGAGATCATTGGAATAAAGGGATCGGCGGTATGCTTGTGGAGCGGCTTATCGGGTACGCCCGTGAGGCGGGAATAGAGATCGTAAAGCTCGAGGTGAGGAGTGACAATGGGGCGGCGATCCATCTGTATGAGAAGTATGGATTTAAATGTGCGGGCAGAATGCCGGCGTATTTTAAAATAGGAGAAACATATTTTGATTTTGATATCATGTGTCTCGATTTGAGATAATCAGGGAGAGATGGGCAAGTATGAGTATTCTGGATTGTACGGCACTGGAGCTGGCCCGAAAGATAAAAGCCGGACAATATACCGCCATTGAGGCTATGGAGGCGGTGTTTGAACGCATCGGGGAAAAGGAAGAGGAATACCACTGCTATATCACGGCGGACAAAAAAAGCGCCCTTGAGAGAGCGGCGGGCGTGCAGAAAAAGATCGAGGCGGGGGAACTGAGAGGCCCTTTGGCCGGGGTGCCCGCGGCAGTGAAAGATAACCTGTGTACAAAAGGCATGCTCACAAGCTGCGCTTCGAAGATGCTTTGGAACTTTGTCCCCTCCTATTCCGCCACGGCGGTGGAAAATCTGGAAAGGGCCGGGGCGGTGATGATCGGCAAGACCAACATGGATGAATTTGCGATGGGTTCCACTACGGAGACATCCTGTCACGGCGTCACGAGAAACCCTGCAGATCCGGAGCATGTGCCCGGAGGATCCTCGGGCGGTTCGGCGGCGGCGGTGGCGCTTTCGGAATGTTTTATGGCGCTTGGGTCCGATACCGGCGGTTCCATCAGACAGCCGGCTTCCCACTGCGGGGTGGTGGGATTAAAACCTACCTACGGCACAGTGTCCAGATACGGACTGGTGGCCTACGCCTCCTCTCTGGATCAGATCGGGACGCTGACGAAAGATGTGGCGGATGGAGCTTGTCTGTTGGAGGCGGTGGCGTCCTATGATCAGAAAGATTCCACTTCTGTACCAGAGGCGGCGAGGGACTTTTCGGAAGCTCTGCGGGAAGACGTGACGGGGATGCGGATCGGTATCCCGAAAGACTATTTCGGGGAAGGGCTGGATCAGGACGTAAGGTGCGCCGTGCTTGCGGCGGCGGAGACGCTGAAAAAAGCCGGGGCGGCGGTGGAGGAATTTGATTTGGGCATGGTGCAGTACGCGGTCCCGGCTTATTATACCATCGCCACAGCGGAGGCAAGCTCCAATTTGGAGCGGTTTGACGGTATCAAATACGGTTACCGGGCAGAGAAAGTCAAGGATCTTCACGATATGTATAAGAGGACCCGCTCCGAAGGGTTCGGGGCGGAAGTAAAGCGGCGGATCATGTTGGGCAGTTTTGTGCTGAGTTCCGGCTATTATGACGCTTATTATTTGAAAGCGCTGCGCACGAAAGCGTTGATCAAAAGGGCCTTCGATCAGGCTTTTGAAAAGTACGACCTGATCCTCGGGCCTGTGGCGCCCTCCACAGCGCCTAAGCTTGGGGAAAGTTTATCGGATCCTTTGAAAATGTATCTCGGGGATATCTATACGATCGCGGTGAATCTGGCGGGGCTGCCGGGGATTTCCGTGCCCTGCGGGAAAGACAAAAGCGGGCTGCCTATCGGTTTGCAGCTGATCGGGGACTGCTTTGCGGAGAAGAAACTGATCCGGGCGGCTTACACCTACGAAAAGAGAAAGGGTTTGGTAGCCCCATGAGAGGAGATTACGAAACAGTCATAGGGCTGGAAGTGCATGTGGAGCTTGCCACGAAAACAAAAATATTCTGCGGATGTTCCACTGCCTTCGGCGGGGAGCCAAACAGCCACACCTGTCCGGTCTGTACCGGGATGCCGGGAGCCCTTCCGGTATTAAACAGACAGGTGTTGGAATATGCGGTGGCGGTAGGTCTTGCCACAGGCTGTGAAATCACAAGAGATTCCAAATTTGACAGAAAGAATTATTTTTATCCCGACAATCCGCAGAACTATCAGATATCCCAGTTGTATCTGCCGATCTGCAGAAACGGAAAAGTGGAGATAGAGACGGGAAGCGGAAAGAAATTTGTGGGTATCCATGAGATTCATATGGAGGAGGATGCGGGAAAACTGATCCATGACGAGCGGTTTCAATGTTCTCTGGTGGATCATAACCGCTCCGGCGTTCCTCTGATCGAGATCGTATCGGAACCGGATATGAGGAGTGCGGAGGAAGTGATCGCATATCTGGAGAAACTGCGGATGCTGATCCGGTATCTGGGGGCTTCCGACTGTAAGCTGCAGGAGGGTTCCATGCGGGCGGACGTGAATCTTTCTGTCAGGGAAGCGGGCAAAGAGGAGCTTGGGACGAGAACGGAGATGAAAAATCTGAATTCTTTCCGGGCTATTATTCACGCCGTTGAAAATGAGAGGGAAAGGCAGATTGGGCTGCTTGCGGAAGGAAATTCCGTGGTGTCTGAGACCAGAAGGTGGGATGAAAACAAGGGCTGTTCCTACGCCATGCGCAGTAAGGAGGATGCCAGAGATTACCGGTATTTTCCGGATCCGGATCTGATGCCGGTGCATGTGAGCGAGGAGATGCTGGGGGAGATTCTGGCAAAGCAGCCGGAGTTTCGGACAGAGAAGATAGAACGCTTTAAACGGGAATACGATATTCCGGAGTACGATATAGACATTATCACGGAATCAAAGCAGATGGCGGATCTGTTTGAGGAGACGGCGGCTCTCGGCGGTCAGCCGAAGAAAGTTTCCAACTGGCTGATGGGGGAGACGCTTCGGCTTTTGAAAGAACGGAATATGGATGCCGAGGATATCCGGTTTTCCCCCGGACATCTGGCGGCGTTACTCTCCCTTGTGGAGAGCAAAGCGATAACGGGTTCTGTGGCAAAGGAAGTTTTTGAGAAGATGTTTGAGGAGGATGTGGATCCCGAAGTTTATGTGGAGGAGCGCGGGTTAAAGACCGTTTATGACGAGGGGAGGCTGCGGGAGGCTGTGGAAAAAGTTCTGGAGGAAAATCCCCGGTCTGCGGCGGATTATAAAGGCGGCAAGCAGAGAGCCATCGGCTTCCTTGTGGGACAGACCATGAAAGCGATGAAAGGGAAAGCGGACCCGGAGCAGGTGAACCGGATGCTGCGGGAAATGTTGGGGTGACCTGTTTGGTATGGTATTACCAGCCCTGCTGCAGGATATGCCCGATATACAGAAGAAGGAGCACATGTATGACGGCTGCGGGGACGCGGTATTTAGGCTTCATAAAAGCGGTGAGCAAGGACAGCGTGCCGATCATATATCCCAGATAGGCAGGCATAGTTTTCAACCAAGAGATAAAACCCGAGAAAACCGTGCCGCTTTCAGGGCTTATCACGAGCCAGTTGACCAACCCAAACAGGCCTGTGCGCCAGTCCGTATCTAAGATGCCGACAGCAGCGGCATTGAGGATAAGTCCCGTGATCAGTGCAGTGCACGGGAAGAGAAACCGACGGGGGGGCAGCTTTATTTCGGAACGCTCTGAGGAAGATAGTTCCGGTGTTTTTTTGTATGCAAAAAGAACCGGAAGCAGAAGCAGGAGGGCGTACTGTGTGAGGAGGGCGGCGCCGATTCCGGCTAAAATACCTGCCGGAACAGAGCGTTTCCGCTTGTATAATACCATCGCCCATAAAAAGGCGGACATACATAGGGAATCGACATGGATCCAAAGCAGCCCCGATTCTATCGTCAGAGGAGATACAAGCAGCAGGGTAAAACAGGCTAACAAAGCGGTCCGGCTGTCCGATCGTCCGGTTTCTTTCAATAACTGAACCGCGCCCAGAGCTGCGGCGAGATCAAAAAGGCAAACCAGTATTTTGACCTGCTGAACCGGCGTGATGGAGATGGCCGGCAGCATTTTGATAACAAGCGTGTAAAACGGAGTGTGCAGATAAGTCGGGAGTTCGGGATAAAAATGATTTTGAAGATCAAAACTGGAATACCAGTATCCTGCCCTGCGCATATAAAATGCTGACAGAGTGACGATAAAAAACGCCAACAGAGGCAGCTTCTTATCTATGATTTCTGTTAGTTTTTGTTCCCATTTAAACATGCCGACGTTCTCCTTTTGTTTCCGAGAGTCTTTGTTCCTTCTCTTTGGCGCCCATGAGGGCGTTTATCATTTCAAAGGAAACCGCAAAATAGACGATCAACCAAGCGGCCGCCGGGATTCTGGGATCATATTCCAGATAACGGCGCAGATACACAGGGGCGTAAAGAACCATTGTGACCGCCTGAAGCGTGACTGCCTGCCACCATTTCCGTCGGTTGACGGCGGCGCAGAGGATCACGCCCAGTTCCATCATGTAGCCGTAACGGTCGTGCATATTAGGGAGGAAACAAAGGGCGGTCATGGTGAGCCAGACGAAGTAGGGAAGGATGTTGCGCCGGTCAAAATAGGATTCTCTGCACAGGATCAAAACGGCTATCAGCAGCAATGCGATCACGGTTCCGACGACGGCCATCCGGCCGAATACCCAGTAGGGCGCCCAGTTGAAAAACGTCCAGAGATTAGAGTAAAAGTAACACATAGACTGATTTTCACCGGTCTGTCCCAGATAAGTGGTCAGCGAGATAAGGGGCGAACAGCCCCCGAGGATCGCCGGCAGACACAAAGTCTCCATGGTCAGCGGAATGATCAAAAAATAGACAAAAGAAAATTTCTTGTTTTTCCAGTAATAGATAAGGAGAACCGGAAACGCTAAAACAGTCTGAAGTTTAAATGCAAGGGCGGCGCCCCAGAAGATCATACTGCGCGCCGTTTTATTTTTCAGCATATAGAAGATGGCTAAAAAGACAAATCCTACATAGATAGAATCGCACTGCGCCCACCATGCGCTGTTTACTATGACGGTCGGGGCAAGTAGTATTCCTCCGTATGCAGCCAGAAATACTGTTTCCTTTGACACGGCAGACTCTTCACAGCATAAAACCGCAAGTTTCCCTCCGGTGAAAGCGCAGATATAGTCGAACAGGATGGACAGGCATTTGATCCCTGTAAGCGGGGATATGGGCAGATAGGTCAGAAGCAGTAAAAAGGTGACGTAGGGCATATTGTAGTTGCCGGTATATCGTGACAGAGCCTGCAGGCCGCCGCGGTCAAGTTCCGCTATCCAAACTGACAGGCTTTCGTACCAGTCGCCGCTTTCAAAGCTGATCCCCATAAGGCGCAGGGCAAGTCCCAGCGCGGAGAGCAGCAGAAATATCAGGATTCTTTTTGGGGCCGCCTCTGTTTTAAACATTTCAAACCTCTTTTCCAAAGTCTCTGTCCGTAGAGCCAATTATAGCATAGGAAAAGAAACGATAGCAATAAAATCTTTGGACGGTTCACAATTTGGGGATGTGTGCTATAATATTCGGAAGAGTGTGATGATTAGACAACAGGAAGAAGAGGTGTATTATGAAAAAAATCATATTGGCGTCCGCATCCCCGAGAAGAAAGGAGCTGCTTACACAGATAGGATTTGAGTTTACGGTGATGCCCAGCGACGTGGAGGAAAATCCGGAGAGCACGCTGCCGCAGGATGTTGTGATAGAGCTGTCAAAACAAAAGGCCGGAGATGTCTGGGGAAAGATCGGAGAGGACGGTCAGGCGGACGCGCTGGTGCTCAGCGCCGATACGGTTGTGGCGATAGAAGGAGAGATCCTCGGAAAGCCTAAGGATGATGAAGACGCGGCGCGGATGCTCGTACTCCTCTCCGGAAAGGAGCATCAGGTCTATACCGGTGTGACAATGGTTTGGATAAGCGAGGAGGGTAAAAAGGAAGAGTATTCTTTCTATGTCTGTACAGGAGTTTTAATGTACCGCATAAGCAAAGAAGAGATATCGGAGTATGTCCGGAGCGGAGAGCCTGTGGACAAGGCGGGAGCCTATGGCGTGCAGGGGAAAGCGGCGGCTTTTATCAAGACGGTCAGAGGCGAGTACAGCAATGTGGTTGGGCTGCCGGTGGGAAGGCTCTATCAGGAGATGAAGGCTTGGGATCTGCTCTGAGAGACGAAGAGCAGAGAAAGTGAGAGGAGATGCTTGACGGCGGAGCGCTTTATATAACGGAAAAGTAAGCAGTTGTTCTTATGGAACGGCTGCTTTTTTAGTACGTTTTTGAGAGATACTGATTTTATAGCATCTTTCTGAAATAGTGTCGAACAGACGGCGGGAAAGTGTCGGAAATTTTGTGGACAGTGAGAAAAATGTCAGACAGAAACCAAAAGGGAGGAGGGTTTATGTATGATGGCAGTACAGGGAAAGGAGTATGGCGTGAATAACAGGACAAAAGAGGAAATCGTGCAATATATGATCAAGTATACGGAAAAATTTCGCATGAACTCTGATTTAAAACCTTTTACCACACATATGGCGGCGGACGAAATCAGGATCAGCCGGAATCTGGCCTCTTCTTACCTGAATGATCTGGTGAAGGAGGGGGTGCTTGTCAAAGCGGGCGGCAGGCCGGTGTATTTTTTCCACAAAAAGACGTTGGAGAGAAAATACCGTCTTCAGTTGGAAGAAAATGAGTTCGATTACCCGGAGGATCTGTGGGAGATACTGGCGGAGCGGGTGGAGGGAAAGGACGAGGAGAATGTGATCGGTTTTTCCGCCACATTGAACTATTGTATTACCCAGTGTAAATCTGCGGTGAAATACCCGGGCTGCGGCGTACCGGTTTTGATCTGGGGCGAAGCAGGAACAGGAAAATCCTATCTGGCAGATTACCTCTATAACTATGCGGCGGAGAGCGGGAGCATCGCCGCAGGCGCACCGTACAGGGTGTTGGAGTGCAGTGAAGCGGACGCAGAGAGTGAGAGGGACGTCATAAAGCTGTTCGGAGGAGGGAAAAGGCAGGGGGCGCTAAAGGAGGCCGCAGGCGGCATCCTGTTTATCGACAATATCGACTGTCTCAGCAGAAAGGGACAGGAAAGTCTGGCGAGATATCTGGAGGACAGGACTTCCGGAGCGGAGGAGGGAGAGGCGAAGCTGATTTTGGCCACAAGGAAAAATCCTTCTCTTATGCTGTCTGAATCTTTTTTATCGCAGATTCCGGTGATCAGTTTCCTGCCGCCGCTGCGGGAGAGGAGCGTCTTGGAAAAACGGCTGCTGTTAGCTCATTTTTTTGAGAAGGAGGAAAAACATCTCGGGCATCCTATCTTAATCAGTGGGAATGTTTACAGGATTTTGATGAAATATCCTTTTGAGGGGAACCTGACGGAACTCAAGAGCTGTATCAGAGTGATCTGCGCCAACGCATTTTTGCAGACGGATACCCCTAAGGAACTGGAGATCAAGAGCTATCATCTGCCAAACGAGCTGATTTCTTCTATGGAGCCGGAGGAGGAGGCCTGCGCGGATTCCGGCAAGATACCGGTTTCCTCTCTGGCGATACAGGAGGAGGACAACTATCTATTGCCCTTTTTAAGGCGTGTTTTGGATATCTACGAAGAGTATATGCAAAATGAAATATCCAGAAACGATCTGATGAAAAAGGGCAGCGAGTGGCTGAATGAATTTTACGATTTTATCGTCTATGAGAAAAAGTATTCCAATATGAAAATCAGGGCGCTGACAGAGATCACCGGCAAGGTGCTCTCGAGGGTGAGCGAAAAGCACGGGATATTTCTTCCGGCAAACTGCGAGTTTGTGCTGGCAAGACTTTTGTATGTGATGACGGGTGAGAACACTTCGCTGCTTAAATGGCTTAGAAAGAAGGAGGAACTGGTCAAGGGATTCTTAAATCTGCTGGGGCAGGAATATCCGGCGGAAGCCTTTATGGCGAAGGAGATGAAGCGGTCTTTGGAGGAGGTGCTAGATGTGGAGTTAGAGGATATCAACCTGATATTTCTGATTCTGAATGTTAAATTCTACAACAGAAAGGCTGCGGGCATCAATCACACGGGGATCGTGGCGGCCCACGGGTATTCCACGGCGAGTTCCATAGCGGACGCGGTAAACAAGCTGATCGGCAGAAGGGTTCTGGACGCTTTTGACATGCCGCTCACAACAGATGTCAATGACATTATCGTGAAGATTAAGGAGGGGCTGTCGGAGGGAAGGTTTGCGGATAATCTGATTCTGCTTGTGGATATGGGGACCCTTGAGGAGCTTGGAACGATCATCAGCGAGTGCAGTTCAGCCCACATAGGCGTCATCAATAATATTTCCACAAAGACCGCGCTGAGCGTGGGGGAGGGGATAGCAAACGGCGAGGAGACCGAGGAGATTCTTAGGAGAACCTGTGAGGAGACCAAAATAGAATACAGACTCTATGATAATGTGCGCAAGGATGCGGCGATCCTGTTTACCAGCGAGTCGGGGACGCCCATGACAGGGAGGGTGCTGCAGATATTCAAGGACAGCTTTCCCAAAAATCTGCGGGTAAAGCTGATCCCGGTGGATTGTTCCGGAGGACTGCATATGGAATTGGAGGCGTTGTGTGCCCGCTATGAGATCCTTTTTGTGTCCGGCACAATGGATCCCGGGCTCCCGGATATTCCCTATATCGGTCTCGAGGACATTATCACCAGCGATTCCATGGAGGATATGAACAGGCTGTTGAAGCCTTATCTGAGCAGAGAAGAGCTGAAAGCTTTTGATGAGAATCTGGTGAAAAATTTCACGCTTCAAAATGTGCTGCAGTATCTGACGATACTGGATGCGGACAAACTGCTCAGCTATATCAAGATTGCGGTGGATAAACTGCAAAGCAGGATGGACTGCCGTTTTTCAATCAAGACGATCATCGGGATCTATATCCATGTCTGCTGTCTGATGGAGCGGTTGGTGACGAAGACCCCTATTACCGATTATGTGGATCTGGAATATTTTGTGAGAAATCAGCAGGAGTTTATCTGTCTTTTGACGGAGAGTTTTCAAGAACTTACAGCTCAGTACAATGTAAAACTTCCCACGAGCGAGATGGCTTATCTGTATGATTATGTCAGGCATGACGAGAACGTGGCGGCGGAGAAAACAGGGCGGGAATAAAAAACAGACAGGAATAAGGAGAAATAGGATATGACACTGATGAATTGCATTGAGAGGATACCGGAGAAACTTAGGGAAATCGCAGAGCGGGATACGGCGGGCAGTTTTGCGGAGGACGGAGGGATTCGGGAGATCGTTATTGTGGCCAGCGGTTCTTCCTACAACGCGGCCTTTACCGCAAAGATGTTCTTGGAGAATGTGTGCGGCTTCCGGGTGACGCTTGTGTATCCGAATATCTTTGTCCATTACGGAGCGGAAATACGGAAAGAGGCGCTGCACCTTTTTATCTCTCAGGGAGGGAAGACGAAACTCGTGTACGAGGGGCTGCTTTTGGCGAAAAAGGCGGGGTGCGTCACATACGCCATGACGGCTGACAGAGAATGCGTGATCGCCGATGCGGCGGATCATTTTGTGGATATGGGATGCGGCGAGGAGGAGTATTTGTACCGCACCATAGGGTTTTCCGCCACGGCGGCCTCGGTGATGATGTTCGGGGCCGATCTCGCGGTGAGGCAGGGGATGATCGGTGAGGAGAAATTAGCGGAGATAAAAGAAGATCTTCACAGGGCGGCAGGAAATCTCGAGAGAATAAGACAGGAGGCCCTTGTCTGGTATGAGGACAATAAGTTTTCTCTGCTTCGCCGGAGTACGATGATGATCTCCGCCGCCGGGGATCTGTGGCCCATTGCTCAGGAGTCGGATATCAAGGCCATGGAGATGGTGCCCATGATGACAAAGAGCTATGAGCTTGAAGAGTTTATCCACGGGCCGCAGAACGCATTTCACGACGGCATGCTGTTTATCCTGTATTCCAAACAGGGGGAGGACGAGGAGAAGGTAAAAAAGATCGCCGCCTTTTTAAAACAGGAGATCGGGTTCTGTGCTGTAGTCGGGGCAGCGGCGGACAGAGAGGATAAAAAAGATCTGGCGCTGACTGTGAAAAGCAGGTATTTCGCACCGTTGGAATATATCACGTTTATGCAGGTGGCCGCCTACAAGATGGCGGACGCCAGAGGGAGGGATCTCTCGAGAGGCGTAAACAGTGTGATCGGACAGTATATTCAGAAAACAGTAGAGGGGAAAAAGTGATGAGGAAGATTTTGATCGCAACGCATGCAACCTACGCGGAGGGTATCAGGGCGGCGGCGGAACTCATTTTGGGAAAACAGCCCGCGATCACCACGATCTGCGCCTACACGGAGGGAGTTTTTCTGGAGGAGGAGCTGGAAGAATATTTTATGGCCTGCAAACCGGAGGATGAGGTGGTGGTGCTCACTGATCTTTACGGGGGCAGCGTCAATCAAGCCTGCATGAAATATATGGAAAGACCCGGCGTGCATCTTCTGACGGGGGTAAATCTGGCGCTTCTTTTGCAGGTCATCACCATGGAAGAGGGGGAAGAACTGCAGGAGGCAGTGAAAGAAGCAAGGGAACAGGTAAGCTATGTCAATGAGACAATGACCACTATGGTCAATGATGATTTTGCGGACCTGTGAAAGATACGGGTAATTGCAAAACTCATTGATTCTGTCGTTTCATCGTGTAAAATATACGATCCAACGCAGGCACGCTTAGTGCCGACGGTCTCACAGCGCCTGCTTATGGATGCGTAAATCTTACACAAGTAAAACTGGCTAAAGCGGAGTTTTGCAGAAGCCTAAAAAGAAAAAGAAAAGGAGGGGTAACTATGATACTGAAAATCAGGATTGACGACCGGCTGCTGCACGGGCAGGTAGCTTACAGTTGGAAATCCGCACTGGGCTACGATGCCATTGTCATCGTGAGCGACAGCGCAGCGAAGGATGAGATGAGGAAGACCGCCCTGAAGCTGTGCTGTCCCGACGGCGTAAAGTTGGCGACCAGAACCGTGGAGGCGGGGGCGGAATTGCTCAAAAACCCGAAATTAAAGAGTATGAAGGTTTTTGTGATAGCGCCGGATCCCGAGACGGTCTGCAGGCTTGCGCCGCTGCTTGAGGAGAAACCGGCGATCAACGTGGGCGGCATGCAGATGCACGAAGGGAAAAAGATGTTTTCCAAGGCAGTGTATGTGGACAACAAGGATGTGGAGTATATGGACAGGCTTGTGGAGATGGGATATAAACTGGAGATCCAAGAAGTTCCCGCTACATCCGCATCCGAATACCAAACGATAAGAAAGAACTGGAGGGAATGAAAATGTATGAAGCTTTGATAGTGGGCCTGATCCTCGGCGGCCTGTGGTTTTTGGAGAAATTTTTCGGAACATGTATGGTGATAAGGCCTCTTGTGGTTTCCCCGCTTGTGGGGCTGGCGCTGGGGGATATGCAGACCGGTGTGATCATCGGCGCAACGCTGGAACTTGTGTTTATGGGAGCGATCCAGATCGGCGGAGCGGTACCGCCGGATGCCCTTGTGGGAGCAGGACTGGGCACAGCTTTTGCGATACTGACCGGTCAGGGACCGGAGATAGCGCTGACGCTCGCGTTGCCGATCGCCATTTTGGCACAGTCCATCAAGGTGCTGCTTTTTATCATCCGAAGCGGTTTTATGACACCGGCTATGAAGTATGCGGCGGCGGGCGATATTAAGAAAATGAAGATGCTGAATTATGGGGGATTGCTGTTGCAGAGTTTCATGTATTTCGCGGTGGCGTTTGTGGCGATCATGTTCGGCTCTGCGGCGGTACAGTCTTTTGTGGATCATATTCCCCAGAGCATTATGCAGGGATTGAATGTGGCGGGCGGTCTGCTCCCGGCAGTTGGTTTCGCACTTTTACTGCTCCCGATGATGAATCTGAAGAACGTACTCTATTTTGTATTCGGATTTATACTGATATCGTACCTGAATCTGCCGATCATGGCGGTGACGATCTGCGGACTTGTGTTAGCGTTTATTGTCACTTATGAAAAGGGCGCGGCGAACCCCCGGATGGTACAGGTGGGAAACAGTGACGGAGAGGAGGATTTGTTTGATGAGTAAGGAAGCATTGTCAATAGAAGATAAAAAATTAGTGATGGAGTTGTTTAAGAGTTCCTTTATGTTGGAAGGTTGTTATAACTATGAGAGGCAGCAGGCGCTCGGGTATGCCATCGCCATATGGCCGGCTATCAAGACTTTTTACCATACAAAAGAAGAGCAGGCGAAAGCTCTTGTGAGACATATGGAGATTTTTAACACGACACCCCATGTACTGACGGCGATTACCGGCGTGAATGCGGCGCTGGAGAAAGAGGCCAGCACAAACCCCGATTTCGATACGACGTCCATCAACAGCATCAAGGTGGGACTGATGGGACCCTTCGCGGGGATCGGCGATTCCTTCTTCTGGGGGACGCTGCGGATCATCGCTGTAGCCATCGGTATCTCTCTGGCGCAGCAGGGAAGCGCCTTCGGATTTATCCTGTTCCTTCTGCTGTTCAATATCCCCCATGTAATCATCAAGTACTACCTGACCGCAGCGGGATACAAATTCGGGACAGGGCTCATGGGCAATGCGAAGGAGAGCGGCATCCTGCAGACGATCAGCAAGGGCGCGACTATCGTCGGACTGATGGTGGTCGGGGGCATGAGTGCTTCTATGGTAAAGTTAAGCACGCCGCTTGAGGTGACGCTTGGGGAGACTACCTTTGCGATTCAGGGATATCTGGACCAGATTTTCCCGCTGCTTCTTCCCTTCCTGTATGTGCTTGGAATGTTCGGACTTCTGAAAAAAGGCGTGAGCGCCACATGGATCTTGCTTATCACCATAGCGGTAGGTATCATCGGCGCTCTGATCGGAATTTTTTAAATGGACAGAAAAATTTTTAATAAAAAACATATCGGTATTATCACAGGGGCCTTTCTTTATACGGCCCCTTATAATCTGCTGACGACGCCCATGGGCCTTTACAGCGGCTATCTGACCGGCGTGGCGCAGATCATCAGGACCGTGTTGTCGGAGGTTTTCGGCATCCCGATGACCTTCGACTGGACGGGGATCATCCTGTATATGATCAATATTCCGCTTCTGTTTCTGGCTTACCGGACTTTCGGGAAGCGTTTTTTTGCGGAGACCGTGTTTACGGTGACGCTGACGGCGGTATTTTTTTCCGTGCTGCCGGTTCCGGCAGTCTGCCTCCTTGAGGATAAGCTGACGGCATGCCTGATCGCAGGAGCTATAAGCGGTTATGGTGCGGGACTTATCTTGCGGTGCGGCGCATCGGGGGGCGGCATGGACATCATCGGCATGTACTTTCTGAAGAAGAATCCGAATTTCGGCGTGGGGAAGATATCCATGTTTGTGGCGGTGTTTGTGTTCGCATACTGCGCAGTATTTTATGAACCGGAGACAGTGGTGTATTCCGTGATCTTTACGGCTGCCGGGACTATGGTCATGGATAAGGCGCACTACCAGAATGTGAAAATGTCCGTGGTGATCATCACAAAATCGGCCTACATAGGGGATCTGATCACCTGCACATTAGGGCGCAGCGCAACCTTCTGGAAGGGCACCGGGGCCTACAGCATGGAGGAGTTCTATGTGTATGTGACAGCCGTGTCAAAATATGAGGCGGCCAGACTCCAAAGCGATATCAAAATAATAGACGAGAATGCTTTTATCATATTTCAAAATGTGCAGTCGGTGGCGGGACACTTCGAGAGCCATCTGTAACTCTGCTTTGGGAACTGCGCCCTGATTTTCCGACACAGGGCATAGTTCCCCTTACAACTCTCTTTAAAATTTTCCATATATTTTTTCCCAAATTGCCATTTTCTGAAAAAGCGGATGAAGTTATACTGGAAACATCAAAAAGGCGCGCTTATTATTATGATGAAGTGGAGGGAAAAATATGAGGAACAAAAAATGGATCGCCCTGCTGCTTGCAGGCGTGATGACGTTATCTTTGACGGCGTGCGGTGCGAAGGGCGAGGAAACAGAACAGACGCAGGAGACACCGGCCGAGGAGACTGAGAGTGAGAACGCGGAAGTGCAGGAAGCTGCAGTTGAGGAGCCGTCCGGAGAAAAGATAGAACTCACCGGAATGGTGCAGCAGTCCAGATGGTACTCCGGCCTTCAAAAGATGGTGGATCAGCTGGCGGAAAAAGAAAACATACATATTGAATTTGAAGTGATACCGGACGATCAGTACGACAATCTGATGAAGATGAGATTAAATTCCCATGAAGCGCCGGATCTGGTCGTATATCAGTTTGCGGATCTGTTTGCAGGCGTAAATCCGGAAGAATTTTTCGTTTCTTTAGACGACGAGGCGTGGATGTCCAAAGTACAGGCGCCCGAACTGACTGAATACAACGGAAAACATTACGGATATTGCTTTGAGGCGTCCAACGGATTTCAGGGACTGATTTACAATAAGGATGTGTTTGAGGCAAATAATATCACGGAACTCCCGAAGACGTTGGATGAGTTCTACGCTGTCTGCGATCAGCTCAAAGAAGCGGGCGTTGTGCCCATTGCGATTCCGTCCGACACATGGGTTCCGCAGATCTGGATGACTTCGGGCATGTCCAGAGCGCTTGGCACAGTGGAAGCCTGCGAAGACTTTGCGGATAAGATCCTGACAAATCAGGCGAAGTTCAATGATTATCCGGAGATGGCGGCAGTAGTAGATGAATATCTGGATCTGTTTGAGAAAGGATATGTAAACGAAGATTTTATGACGGTGAGCTATGACGAGATCTTAGGGCGTCTGGCAAGCGGCGAGATCGCCATGATCTACGGCGCCACGGAGATTCTGACTTCCATTGAGGAGTCCTATCCCGATGCAAATCTGACGATCTTCAACCCGCCTGTGGGATACGATGACAGAGACGTGCTGGCATATCTGCCCACCGCCATGGGAATCGCAGTGAATAAGGACACGGAAAATCTGGATGCGATCAAAAAGGTGTTTGACCTGTGGAGCACACCGGAATACGGCGATTTGTACTTCCAGTCCAGACCGGGGTTCCCGAACATTGAGGGGATCAATGGAAACGAAGAGGCAATGAACCCGGATATTCCGAAAATTTATAATGAGTACATGAGCGAAGGAAGGGCAGTCGCTCAGATGAATCAGTATATCGATACTCTTCAGCCGCTTTTCGGCAATACGCTCTGGGTATACTTCTTGGAAGCGCCTTCTAAGGGAAATATGGACGGTGCGGGAGTGATGGAACGTTTTCAGGGCGACGTGGATAAATTTATGAAAGAAAAGGGCGCAGAGGGCTGGAACTAGCCGACGCCTGAATGGGGGACCGGGAGTGATGCTTCCGGTCCCTTTCAGACTATCTTTTTTGGAGTGAGGGAGAAAAGGATGAAAGGAAAGAAAAAATCAATCTATCCGCTGTATGCTCTGGCGCCGGCGCTTCTCGTCTACACGGTATTTTCCGTGGTGCCTGTTTTGATCAGCTTGCTGCTGTCTTTTACGGACTGGAATATGAACAGGCTTTTTACGCCGGAATTTGTGGGAGCGGCCAACTATGCGGAACTTTTAAAAGATCCTGTATTTTTGAGGTCCATAGGAAACACCTTTCTGTTTGCCTTTGCGACCTGCATTTTAAAGACGGGAGTGGGATTTATTCTGGCGCTGGCGCTTGTGAAGAAAGTGCCGGCCAGAGGGATACTCAGGACGATTTACTACGCGCCCTGCGTCATCAGCATCACGGTCGTGGGGGTATTGTTTAAATCGATTCTGGCAAACAGAGGACTTTTCAACAATGTGCTTGCAGGTATTGGACTTGAGGGACTTACCCACGATTGGCTGGGCAGTTACGCTACGGCTATGGGCAGCGTGATCTTTGTGGAGACTTGGATGTGGGCGGGTTTCAATATGTTCATTTTTATTTCCGGTCTGCAGGCGATCTCCTCGGATTACTATGAGAGCGCCACACTGGACGGCGCTTCCGGTTTTGAGAAGTTCAGGCATATTACGCTGCCCCTTATCGTTCCGTCCATGACGGTGGTGGTGACCTTGAGCATCGCAGGCGGTCTGAAAGTTTTTGACATTATTTATGTGCTCACAAACGGAGGGCCGGGATTTGACACGCAGGTGTTGGCTACCTACACTTATCAGTCCTTCAGTCTGGGCTTTCTCGGAGAGTCCACCGCAGGATCGGTTATTTTGGCGGTGATCGTTGTGATGATCTCCTTTGCCATGAACCGGTATTTTACGAAACGGGAGGTTGAAATGTGATGAAAGGAAAAAAGAGAGTAGGAACGATATTATTATTTGCGGCGCTGGCCGTGGTGGCCATGGTCTATGTGATCCCGTTTCTGATGATGGTGCTTGGTTCCTTAAAGACTCAGGCGGAAGCGTCCATGTTCGATCTGGCGCTGCCGACAAAGTGGGAGTTTTCCAATTATACCCATGTGGTAGAAACCGGAAAGATTTTGCGGGGCTATGTGAACAGTGCGGTCATCACGATCCCTGTCACGTTTTTCTCCGTGCTGCTCGGGGCAGTGGCGGGCATTGTGATCTCCAGAAGAGACGACAGACTGACAAGAGGCATCTACTATTATTTTATTTTTGGGCTGACGCTGACTTTGCAGATCGCGTCGATTTTCTTTCTGCTGAAGGCGCTTCATATATACGGCACATTTTTTTCGGTGATCTGCATTTTCATTTCGCTTCGGATTCCGTTTACGGTCATGACATTTTGCAGTTTTGTGAAGGGAGTGCCAAGAGAGATTGACGAGGCGGCGGTGATCGACGGATGCAGCTTCTGGCAGATGACGGCCCGGGTGCTGCTTCCGATTTTAAAACCGATCATGGTCACAAATATTGTCATTACTTCCATTGATGTGTGGAATAATTTTATGATACCATTGTTTTATCTGGGATCGGCCAAAAAGGCGACGGTTTCGATGGCGATCTACAGTTTTTTCGGAAGGTACAACAGAGACTGGCAGTATGTGTTTGCGGCGCTGATGCTTGCCGTTTTGCCGATGCTTGTTCTGTTTGTCATTTTACAGAAACATATCATTGCGGGAATGACGTCCGGGGCGGTGAAAGGGTAGAGGGCAGTAAAACGCATGTTTTTATATCAGTGATCGGAGTGAAAGGAGAGGAAGTATGAAAGCGAAGTTTATTTTGATAGGCTACGGCTGGCGGGCGGATTTTTATTACCGGATCGCAAAAATGCTGCCAGAGCGGTTTGAGGTGTGCGCGGGGGTGCTGCGGACGAAAGAGAGAGCGGCGCAGGTGGCCGGAGAAGAAGGGATATTTGCCACGGATGATCTGGAGGAGGCATTGAAACAGGAGCCGGATTTTGCGGTGCTGTGCGTTCCCAGAGGAATCGTGAAGGATTATCTGGTGACGCTGATGGAGAGAAAAGTGCCGGTGTTGTGCGAGACCCCTCCCGGGAAAGATGTGAAGGAACTGACGGAGCTGTGGAGCGATTGCAGGCGGCTGGACGGCCGGGTGCAGGTGGTGGAACAGTATTTCCTGCAGCCATACTACGCGGGGATACTCCGCCTGATAGAGAAAGGATATCTGGGAGAAATTTCCAGCGTGATGCTTTCGGCCCTTCACGGCTATCATGCGGTGAGCATGTACAGAAAGATTCTGGGGATAGGATATGAAAACTGCTTGATTGAGGGAAAACAACTTATATCTCCGGTGACGGCCACAAACGGCAGGGAAGGATTTGATCAAAGCGGCAGGATCATACAGGAACAGAGGGATTTGATATCCCTTGTGTTTGAAAACGGCAAGGCGGCACTCATGGACTTTGCGGGAGAGCAGTATTTTTCGCAGATCCGCCAAAGGAGATGGAACATCAGAGGACTGCGGGGAGAGCTCAACGATATGACGCTGTATTTTCTGACGGAGGGAAATCTTCCGGTGACGCAGGAGATCCGTCGTGTGGATGTGGGCGTCAACAATAACAGTGAGTGGGCGCACAGGGGTATGATGTTTATGGATCGGATGATCTATGAGAATCCTTTTTATCCGGCGAGGATGAACGATGATGAGATCGCTGTGGCTTCCTGCCTTTTAGCGATGAAAGAGTATGTGGAGACCGGGCGTGAGTTTTATCCGCTGCGGGAGGCGCTGCAGGATACCTATTTGTCCTTTGAAATGGAGGAAGCGGTAAGAAGCGGCAGGCAGATCCGCACGACAACGAAAGAATGGGCGCTGCAGGACGCCTGAAGAGGAGAAAGATTTTGCAGAAGCATCAGTTTCAGAGGCAGATCGCAGTAAAAAGTATTCTGGTAGTCACGGCGGTATTTCTTGTGATGACCGCGGTGTTTTCCGGTTATATTGTGCATACCGGCGGAAAAGCTTTCGAGGAACAGGTGGATGTTCAGCTGCGCGGTATCACGTCCCAACTGGACAATACGCTTAGGCTTGCAGACAATATCGCCCTGCAGATCGGTGCGAATCATCTGATCATAGAAACCTTCGGCGGGATAGACGGCTATGGGGGAAAACAGAACTATTTTGTGGACAATGCGGACAGAGATTACGCGCTGAAGCAGCATACGATGTCCTATCTTTTAAAGAAAAATTCTTTGAGCCGGATCAGTCTGTTTGACGAAAAGGGAAATATGACTTATGTGGGCAGGGCGGTGGATTATGGTTATCTGAAAAAGGACTGTCCGGATACACAGATGTTTGAAGATGTGGCGGAGTGGTTTGCGGACAGAGAGCATGCTAATTTATTTAGGGTGGATGGACAGGATCCCTATGTGAAGGATCCGTCTTCCACCATTTCGGTGTTCCGGGAGATCAAAAATTATCAGTTGATTCCTTCTGAATGTCTTGGCTATGTGCAGGTACAGATCCGATTTGAAAGTTTTTCGGATTTTGAAAAGCTGTTGGGGAAAGATACGGAGTGCTATCTTCTGCCTCTGGAAGGGGAGGAGATATTGTATTCTTTGAAGCGGGAGCGAAACGACGAGGAAGTGCAAAGGCTGCTGGGGACGAAAAACGGATTTTCAAAGGACGGTCTGTACTGTAGGATGAAAGAACTGCCGGAGTACGGCATACGGGTTTTTATCATTTCAAAAAACAGCAGCCTGATCCGCAATTTGGCATCCACGCTCACTTGGGTGTTTTTGCTGTTAGTTTGTATCGTGTCGGTCATTTTTGTGAGTCAGAGGCAGATCATCCGCAAGACGACGGAGCCTATCGTGCAGATGTGCGATATGCTGGACGGGCTTCAAGTGGATGAGAACTTACAGGAGATCCCCCTTGTGGCGCAGGCGGAGGCAGATGAACTGCAGCGCCTCAACAGGGCTTTTGATGAACTGGTAAAAAATCTGAAGCTTTCCATGGAGAAAGAGATGTTAAGCAGGGTGAATGAGATACAGAGCCGGATGTTTGCGCTGCAGGCACAGATGAACCCCCATTTCATCCATAACATCCTGACCATCATCTCGGCTATGGCCGAGAACGGGGAACAGGAAAAAATTCCGGAGATATGCGGGATGCTGTCCTCTATGATACGGTATAACACCAGTTATGAAACAAATTACGGGGAGTTGGAGACGGAGATCAGTCATGCGGAAAACTATTTGGAATTGATGAAGGTACGCTATGAAGATAAGTTTTGCTATGCGTTTAATTATGTTGGGGAAATGAGAGGATGCCGTCTTCCGAGATTTGTGGTGCAGCCTCTTTTGGAAAACTGTTTTGCACATGGGTTCCGGGCAAAGAAATTCCCGTGGGAGATCGATGTATTGGTGTATGTTTCTGAAAAATACTGGGAGATCAATATTCGTGATAACGGGAACGGCATAGAGAAAAAGAAGCTGCATGCCTTGCGCGGGGAATTGCTTGGAATGAGAGAAAGGGACATGGGGGAACTGATGCAGGAGATGAAGATAGGCGGCCTGTCGGTCAGAAATGTGTACCAGAGACTATATATAGCTTACGGCGAAAAAATGGTTTTTGAGATAGAAAGCGATGAGACGGGGACGAGTGTTACAGTGGGAGGAGAGACCGGATAACAGATGAAAATACGGGTGATGGTAGTGGAGGATGAACCGCCGATCCAGAGAAGTATCTGTCAGAAGATAGAGGAGATAGGCGGAAATTTTCAGGTGGTGGCGACGGCTGATAACGGGAAAGATGCCTGTGAGTATTTGCAGGAAAATACGGTGGATGTACTGTTTGTGGACATGAATCTTCCGATCATGGACGGGCAGGAAGTGTTGTCCGTCGTGGCGGAGCAGAAAAAGAAACTGATACCGGTGGTGTTGAGCGGGTACAAAGATTTCGCCTATGTAAAAAGCGCTCTGGAAAATAATGCGTTTGATTATCTTTTAAAGCCGTTAAAGGACAGCGAGCTAAAGCAGCTGCTCAAAAAAATAGAGGAAAAACTCCGCAGGCAGCAGTTTGAGGAGAGCGCGCAGAAGTTGGAGGAGGCGCTGACAGGGGGGCTGGCGGAAGATAAGGAGAAGGCAGCGCAGACGGGACAAAAGTACTGCATGCTGCTTTTGACGTTCGGGAATAATCTGGGTTCTCTGGAAGAATGCGGCCGGAATTATCAGGAGGTTTATTACGGATTGCCTTTGGAAGAGCATCTGAGCCGCGCTGTTCTCTGGGAGAGTTTCTGGGTGGTGGACGGAAAAAATGAGAATGAGAAGCTGATATTTATCAGAAAGGGGCGGGAACCGGAGATCAACAACTTGCGGGCGGTACTGAAGGAATTAAAATGCGCTCCGCTGCCGCTTACGGCAGTTTACCACAGAGAGGCGGTGGAACTGTCTGAAATTTTGTCTGTCTATCGGAGCATGCAGAAATATACGAGGGAGCATAAAATTTTTATGAAGGATGCGCTTTTGGTGTACAGTCCCGGAAATATTTCCAGAGAATCCGCCGACAGAAGAAAGGAGTTAGACTGTCTGCTGGCGCAGTGCGGGAATGCCGGTGCGGACCGGCTGTCGGAGGCTTTCGGAAAACTGTTGGAACTTTTGACGGCCAGACCTGTGCTGTACAAGGAGGCGGTCCACGACGTCAAATATTTTGTGTTCAGGCTGTGCCAGAAATATCCGGGACACAGGGAATACTATGAACTGGAGCAGGAGGTACAGTTTATTCTGGATAACTATTATACGCAGGAAGCAATCCGGAAGGAGTTTGATTTTCTGTTCCGGGACGTATTCGGTAAGGCGCCGGTGGAAACAGACGATAAGGCGAATCTGGCGGAGAAAATGAAACATTATCTGGATGAAAATTTCAGAAGCAATATCACCAATCAATTTTTAGCGGAGCGATTCGGGTTTGTGGGATCTTATCTGAGCAGTATTTTTAAAACCTATTATGGGGTGACGCCCATCGATTATGTGGTCAAAAAGCGTATGGAGGAGGGAAAAGAGCTTCTGGAAAAGGGGGAGATGAAGATCAAGGAGGTGGCGGACTGGCTGGGCTATCAGGATTCCCTCTATTTTTCCAAAGTTTTTAAGCGGGTTACGGGGATGAGTCCCAGAGAATATGTGGGGAAAGGCACAGGAAAGTCCCGCAAAATATTTTGAATTTTTGTACAATCTGCGGTTGAATAAGTTGGACAAATATATTATGATAATCTGTAATACAATTTTCTAGAGATGAGCAAAACACATTGATTTAAATATAGGATTTGGCAGTTAGTGTCTGT
>CAJTNC010000031.1 GCA_910577955.1 uncultured Lachnospiraceae bacterium | reverse complement strand
GTATAAAATTTTCAAAGTTCATCAATTTCTGCTTGACTTTTTATTTGCAGACTTATATTAGGCGTCAGCCATGCCGCCGGAAAACGCCTGATCCCATGGATTATTTGCTGCCGGCATAATTCTTTTTTGTTTTATTATAGCATCCTGCGTAGCTTTGTCAACGAAGGCGAAAGATAAATACAAATCGACAGTTATCTTGACACGGGACTATAGGGCTGATAAAATATGGAATATAATAAATCTGCAAGTGGAGGTATTACGGTATGGATCTCAACAATTCAATATCACCGCAAGACACTGACACCGTTACCTCTTTTCCTGCGTCGGAAGAAAATTATCTTAAATTAGAACCCAACCACCCGATACATAGTTTGTGGCAGATGCATGCGGACGTGGCCGGCAGAATTTCTGCCCCTTCCCTGCAGCTTCTTTTTCCTCCGGAACAACCGGAGCCTCTTACTCCTGAAGAGATCAAAAAAGAACTGTCAAGGTTGCTATTTACTGTGACTTCCACAGCAAACAAACGTCTGATCAGCGCCACTTCCGGCATAAAAGAGCTGGCTGGATTCTCCACCCCCGATATTGACGCGGAGGTGGTCGTATTCACTACAGCCAATGATCTGGCAGCATGGTTTTTACTCTATCCGCCCATTGGCGCGGGTGCGGAACCGGATCGGGCAATGTTGGAGGATGCTCTGAGAAAAAGCGGTATCAACAACGGTGTGAATGAGGAACTGCTTGATACTCTTCCCACCGATACACACCGGTATTTCCGGATGCATCTGGCGGCCATAGGCGAACCGCCTATCCACGGGAAGGACGGCTATACTGACGATTTGTTTTCCCGCAGTGTCAAACGTACCCCTAAAATGACTGAGTCCGGCAAAGTTGATTATACCGAACTGAATCTGATCCAAAATGTTCAGAAAGGGGAAACGATCTGCCGTATCATCCCGGCTACGCCCGGTACGCCGGGCACATCCGTAAAGGGGAAAACCATCCCCTGCAAACCCGGAAAGCCTGTGTCTGTTCCGATGGGCCGAAATACTGAATTGTCAAAAGACGAAAGCTGTCTGATCGCTTCCATCACAGGACGTCTGGATTTCAGCGGTCGGAGTTTTCAGGTGAAACCTGTTCTTGAAATCAACGGGAATGTGGACTATTCCACCGGAAATATAAACTTTGTGGGCGATGTGATAATAGCCGGCGATGTATGCACCGGCTTCAACGTCAAAGCCCTCGGCAACATTACCGTAAACGGCGTTGTGGAGGCCTGTCGGGTGGAAGCCGGCGGCGACCTCATTCTCCAAAAAGGTGTAAAGGGCGATAATCAGGCTGTCATTCAGGCTCATCGCAGCCTTTATGCCAAATATCTGGAAAACAGTAATATCTGCGTCAGAGCAGATTTATACACAGAGTGTATCATCAACTGCAGCGTATTCAGCGACGGCTGCATCTATGCAGATTCCGGACGCGGTGTCATCATAGGCGGCCAAATGCGGGCTTCTAACTCCGTCTATGCAAAAACAGTAGGCACCAAGGCGGGAAGTCACACAACCATCAAGCTGGGAGGACTGCCCAGCGCAGAGTTTGAACACGAATGCCTGCAGCAGGATCTGAGCAAGCTGACATCCATTCTCGAAGTGTTGGAGCAGCAGCCGGACAGCCCTGCAAAACTAAAGGGACTGCCCACAGTTCGTGCGAAGATCAACATGACTCTCAACAAACTGAGAGAATATAAAGAAACTTTAGAGGAATTACACATACAGGAATATGTGGAAAAGTATACGACCCACCGCCTTATATGTGACACCGCCCACCCCGGCACGGAACTAACCATCGGCCTTGCTTCTCTTTCCATAAAAACAGAGACAAGATATTGTAAAGCTGCGTTAGTGGACGGTGAGGTCAAAATGATCTAAGTGATCGTTTACTCTGCATAAAAAGGAGGAAAACAGTGTGAACACTGCAATTTCTCAGGAAATATTGGATACTGTATTCGATGAAGTAACAAGACAGGTGACTGAAAGCCTTGCCGGCATACGACTCTATCGCACAAATACCGCCCCGTCCGGGGAACTCTATACGGTGTATGCTGCTTTCCAGAGAGGATTTACTTCCAGTCTGTCTCTGTGCGCCGAAGTCTCCGTATTCACCCGCCTGACCCAGAATGTCATGCAGGATCTCCGGGTCACGCCGCAGGACGTGGAAGACTTTACAAAAGAATATTTCAACGTGCTGTGCGGTCATGTGGCCTCCCGGTTATTCCAACTGACAAAAGTACCTTCCCGTTTTGGGATACCCTCTTTTCACAGAGGAATCTATCAGCCGGAAAATTATCAGAATCAATTTACGATCAATTACACCAGTGACAAAAACGAGGGCCTCAGGCTTACCCATCACAGCCCTCTCACTGAGTTAAAATAACTAAGCCGAAGACAGAAAGGGGAAACCTTATGAAAAAAAGGATCATGATAGTAGATGACTCAAGGATGCTTCTCATGCAGTTGCAGCATATTTTGTCGGAAACCGAATATGAAGTCGCCGCATACTGTCAGGACGGTGAGACCGCCATCACAAAATATGAAGAGATTCTGCCCGATCTGGTGACAATGGACATTATCATGCCCGGCATAGATGGTCTTGAAGCAGCAAAAGCGATTCTTGAAGTCCATCCGGATGCCAAAATCGTTATGCTCTCTTCACTCGTTTATGACGATACCATTGAAGAGGCTAAAGCTATTGGCGCCAAGGCCTTCATCTATAAACCTTTTGAAAAAGAGCAGGTACTGGAGACCATTAAGAGAGTACTGGAGGAAGAGTAATAATTTAGATTCAGACTGCAGCAGCCTCCACAATCGACGAATCAATACATTGTCGCCAAATTATCTCCTGCAAATTAAGATAAAAACTCCGCAGGAAAACCTGCGGAGTCCATTTTTTTCATCTGTATATTTGTTAGTTATCTGTCAATTACCTCCCATATCTGCTGCATTATTTATATTATGCTATCTTTTCTTCTACCGGAGGCAATTCATTTAACATATCCGGATCAATATCCAAACATGTTGTGTTGTCCCTGTTTCTATTAATATCCCATGCAAGAGTATCATTTAGCACTGTACAAGGTATCTAAAAAAACATGAATATCTTTCAACGGACGAAATACTTCTTTTTCGATTATTTTTGTCGAATCATAACATACAATCTTCCCATCTTCAAAATACACATACACGGAATAATTTTTCATAGGTATCACTTGTACTACTTTAGGATACATCTCATCACCTCCTAAATCAAAGGATTAATTCTGTTCTTATCAATTTCAATTAGCATACCACAATTTCCACTCAAAAAAACCCACAAACCAAAGGTTTGTGGGTTGCCGTATAATAATATACTCTTTCCTATTTCTAGAGAAAATTCCAGAGAATTATCTCTTGGAGAACTGCGGCGCTCTTCTCGCTGCTTTGAGGCCGTATTTCTTTCTCTCCTTCATTCGAGGGTCTCTTGTCAGGAAGCCTGCTTTTTTCAGAGCCGGTCTGTAGTCGTTGTCCACTGTCAGAAGCGCTCTTGCAACGCCGTGTCTGATAGCGCCCGCCTGACCGGTGGTACCGCCGCCCTTTACTGTAACAACCATATCGAACTTGTCTGTTGTCTCAGTCAACGTCAGGGGCTGGCGAACGATAACCTTCAATGTCTCAAGACCAAAATAATCATCAATATCGCGCTTGTTGATCGTAATATTTCCTTTGCCGGGTTTTAAATATACTCTGGCAATTGATTTTTTTCTTCTGCCTGTGCCGTAAAAATTATTTGCTGCTTTAGCCATTTCAATCTCTCCTTTCAGTCCTTTCGGTTAAAATGTTAATACTTCCGGTTTCTGCGCAGCGTGTTTGTGATCCGGACCTGCGTAAACAAAAAGTTTCTTATACATCTCTCTCCCTAAAGGTCCTTTCGGAAGCATGCCTTTGACAGCGAGTTCGATTACTTCCTCCGGCTTTTTCGCCAGTTTTTCTTTCAGTCTAGTCTCTTTCATACCGCCGACATAATCGGAATGACGGTAATAAATCTTCTGATCAAGCTTCTTACCGGTCACTTTGATCTTCTCCGCATTCACCACGATCACATAATCGCCTGTGTCCATATGCGGTGTAAAGATCGGCTTATTTTTTCCTCTTAATATTTTTGCAATTTCAGACGCCATACGTCCGAGCGTCATATCTGTAGCGTCCACTACATACCATTTTCTGTCGATCGTAGCAGGACTTGCCATAAATGTTCTCATCGTGTTTCCTCCATACATAATCAAGTCACTTCAAAAACTCATCCCATGAAACAACGGACAGTCTGCCAAGCAAACTCTCCTTCTATCAGTCAGATACTCTCTGCTCCTCACACGGATGTCCGGGCCGCATGTCTCTGCAAAACTGATCTGTCGCTGTTTCCACCAGACCGCCAACACAACATTTTACAATCTGCCGGAAAGTGTTGTCACAATTAGATATTATATAAGTTGTATTTTACTATGTCAAGCCGGATTTGTAAAAAAATCGCTGTTTTCCTGCCTTTCATAACAAATTTCCGTCAATATCAACCCGCAGGCCGGCGCCGTTGGACCCGCTGCGGTCCGGTTTCCGGCTGCAAGCACCTCTTCCATCTTTTCGGAAGCCATCCGTCCGCGTCCCGCTTCCATCAAAGTCCCCGCAATGATGCGCACCATATTGTATAAAAAACCGCTGCCCGTCACGCGGATCACGATCTCATCACCGCTTTTCTCCACCGTCAGATCATAGATCGTCCTGACTGTGGTCTCCGCCTGACTTCCCGCACTGCAAAAGCTGGCAAAATCATGTTCTCCCACCAAATATGCCGCGGCCTGCCGCATCTTTTCCACATCTAACGGCGCGTAAGTAAAATAAGAGTACAGCCGTTTTACCGGATTTGAAAACGGAGCGTTCAAAATGTGATATTCATAGGTTTTCCTGCTCCTGCAGCGCCTCGGATGGAAATCCGGCGCCACCTCTTTTGACTCCCGCACCCTGATGTCCTCCGGAAGCCTCTGGTTCAAGGCGTACGGAAGCTTCTCGGCAGGAATGCGGAAACATGTGTCAAACACTGCCAGATTGCAGAGTCCGTGCACGCCCGCATCCGTCCTGCTGGCCCCGATCACCTGTATCTTCTCTCCGGTCAGCTCCGAAAGCGCCCTGTTCAACTCGCTCTCTATGGTGTTCCCGTTTTTCTGCACCTGCCAGCCACAGTACGCCGTGCCGTCGTAGGCCACCGTCAGGCAGATTCTCCTTCTCGCTTCCATGAGCCACAGTCCTTACCTTTCCCGTCTCACATCCGCCGCTTCTGCGTCCCAACCCCTTTTATCACTCCGCTACAGAATCTTTGCCCAAGGCACGATCCTTCCCACTGCAATGCAAACCGCCAGATAGCTGACTATGACCGCATACGCAGCGTAGTCCCGCTTCTCATAATGTAACGGCTTCATCTTTGTTCGTCCGTCGCCGCCCCGATAGCACCGGGCCTCCATAGCCATTGCAAGATCGTTAGCTCTGCGGAAAGCCGAAATAAAAAGCGGCACTAACAGAGGCACCATGCTTTTCGCCTTCTGCAGCAGATTCCCCTCGTCGAAGGACGCCCCTCTGGCCATCTGCGCCTTCATGATCTTGTCCGTCTCCTCCAAAAGGATCGGTATAAACCGCAGCGCAATGGACATCATCATGGCGATCTCATGCACCGGAACGTGAAGTTTCTGCAGCGGCCGCATCGCCCTCTCAAGACCATCCGTCAGATTATTCGGCGTGGTCGTCAGCGTCATAACAGAGGAACCGATGATCAAAAGAGACAGCCTAACCGCCATTTTCACGGCCATGGATATCCCCTCCCTCGTGACCGTAAGTTTCCAAACCTGAAATACCGCTTCCCCCGGCGTCAAAAACAAATTGAATACAAATGTGATCACTAACAGGAACAGGATCGCTTTCATTCCCCGCACCATAAACCGAAAAGGTACGTTGGATATCCTGATCGCAAAAGCTAAAAAAAGTACCGCCACAAGATACCCTACCGCCTGATCCACCACAAACAGGGAACAGATGAATACAAAGGTCGCCATCAGCTTCACTCTGGGATCCAGTCTGTGCACCACAGAGTCCGTCTGATAATATTGTCCAAGCGTAATATCTCTTATCATTTTCCCGTCTCCAAACCCGCAAGAGCCGGAAAAAACCGGCATATCTCCCGCTTTGCTTCCTCTATCGTCGTCACAGCGGTATCCACTGCCCATCCGGCTTTTTTCAGTTCATACATCATATCCGTCACCTGAGGCGCCGAAAGCCCCATTGCCTCCAGTTCGACCTTATGTGCAAAAACTTTTTTCGGCTCGTCGTCATAGCAGATGCTGCCTTTGTTCATCACAAGAATCCTGTCCACATACTCCGCCACGTCGTCCATACTGTGGGACACCAGTATCACCGTGATCCTCCGCTCTCTCCGAATGGAAGTCACAAGATCCAAGATCTCATCCCGTCCTTTCGGATCTAATCCTGCCGTAGGCTCATCCAAAACCAACACCTCCGGCTTCATCGCTAAAACCCCGGCGATAGCTACCCGGCGTTTCTGCCCGCCGGAAAGATCGAAGGGGGACTGATAAAAACAATCGTCCGGCAGCCCCACCTGTTTTAAAGCCTCGAAAGCCCGCAGCTCCGTCTCCTTTTTATCTAACCCCAGATTCTTTGGCCCGAAGCAGACATCCGTAAAGACGTCAGTCTCAAACAATTGATGTTCCGGATACTGAAACACCAAACCGACTTTGCTTCTCAGCTTTTTTTTGCTGTAATCCTTGTCGTGGATATCTTCTCCGTTATAATAAATATTTCCCGACGTGGGCGCAAGCAGCCCGTTCAAATGCTGTACCAGAGTGGACTTGCCGGAACCGGTATGCCCGATCAGACCGATAAACTGCCCGTCCGGTATGACAAGGCTCACATCGTTCAACGCTCTCACCAGAAGTTTTGTCCCGCTGCCGTATTCATATGTCACATGGTCCAAAATCAGTGCCATTTATATTCTCCCGTTTTTCAATGTATCTAACGCTTCCGCCAGTTCCTTTCCCGTCAAAATGCCGGAAGGCAGCGGCAGACCGCTCTTTTGCAGTTCGCAGGCAAGAAGCGTTGCTTTGGGCACGTCCAGCCTCAATTCCTTCAATTTCTCCACCTGCGAAAAGATCTCTCTGGGCGTCCCCTGCATGGCGATCTTTCCTTGATCCATCACAAATACTTTGTCCGCATGGATGATCTCTTCCATATAATGAGTGATCAGGATGACCGTCACTTTCTCCACATCATTGAGCGCCCGCACCGCCCGAATCACTTCTTTGCGTCCCCCCGGGTCCAACATCGCCGTAGGTTCGTCCAGCACGATACACTTGGGATGCATCGCCAATACCCCTGCGATGGATACCCGCTGCTTCTGACCGCCGGAAAGCTTGTTCGGCGCATATTTGCGAAACTCATACATCCCCACTGCTCTGAGGCTTTCTTCCACTCTCTCCCAGATCTCCTTTGTGGGCACCCCCATATTTTCAGGGCCGAAACCCACGTCCTCCTCCACCACCTGTCCGATGATCTGGTTGTCCGGGTTCTGGAACACCATGCCTGCCCGCTGTCTGACATCCCAGAGGTTTTTCTCCTCCTCCGTATCCATGCCGTCAACCCAGACGGTTCCCTCCGTGGGCATCAGGATCGCATTGAAATGTTTTGCCAGCGTGGACTTGCCGGAACCGTTATGGCCCAAAATGGCAATGAACTCTCCGGGCATCACCCCCAGATCCACATGATCCACCGCCGTCGTGATCCCCTCTACGTTTCCTTCCTCGTCACGCCTGATATACTCAAAAACAACATCTTCTGTCTTAATAATCTCCATCGCAATTCCTTACACATATTGTGCGGCACAAAGACTTCTCCCCGGAAGCCCCGCACCCTCCGTTTTTCACTTCACTGATTATACAGGATATCATTCTGAATTACAAGACGTGAAAATGCCGTCATTTCCTACGCTTCCTCAAGCACTGCCTCCTCCACTTCTCTGACTTCCGGTATGGATTTTGCCGCCCCCATTCCGGACACCGCGATGGCCGATGCCTTTGCACAGAGCCTTAGCGCCTCCGGCACCGACAGAATCCCCATAAATAATATTATAAATACTTATATTACAATTTCAACGGTCTTCTCCTAAAAATTATTCTTGATTACAACTTGCAGATAATGTGATACAATTTCCCTATGAGCAAAAATTTTATGAATAAAAAACAAAAAAGAATACTATATAAGAATATGGGGATCCTCCTCGCGCTGACCGCCCTCTGCGCCGTTCTTGCCAGAAGCGGTATTTTTACCGGCGGCGAAACGCTGCAGGATCTTGCAAAAAAGCAGGAACAGGAGACAACTTCTCCGGATCAAAGCGATTCCGTATCCGGCGCTGACAGTCTGCCTGCTTCTGATCAAACAACATCTGCCGTTTCCGCGGAAACTGAAATGGAGCCACAGGATACCCAAGCCGAACAGTCTGAGAATGAAACCATCCCCGAAGAAGGAGAACTTCCCATGGCCGACAGAGTCGTCTATCAGGAAGGATTTTACTACGAATCCTTAAACGATACGATAAAAGAACAGATCACCGGCATTTCCTATCCGGCCGATGATACGGATGCCGCTGTCTCTTACGATATGCTCCGCCATGTAAATCTTCTGTATTATGATTTTAACGGCGAAATACAAACGGGCGAACTGATCTGCCACAAGGCCATCGCGCAGGATCTGACGGAAATCTTTTACGAATTATATGAGATGCGCTACCCCATCGAAAAGATTGCGCTGATCGACGACTATCAGGGGGACGACGAACTGTCTATGCAGGACAATAATACATCCTGCTTTAATTACCGCGCCCTCGCCTCCGGCAAACTTTCCAACCATGCCTACGGACTGGCGATAGACCTCAATCCGTTTTACAATCCTTACGTCACACACCGAAGCGACGGTTCCGTCCATATCGCTCCTGCCGGAAGTGAAGAATACGCCGACAGAGAACAGACCTTTGCCCACAAGATCGACGAGGAGGACCCCGCCTGTCAGCTTTTCAAACAACACGGCTTCACTTGGGGCGGCAACTGGCGTTCTGTCAAAGACTACCAGCACTTCGAAAAGGAACTTTAATCAAACGCTCGCAGCGAAAGAACATCTACCCTTTACATTTTAAATGTGATATAATGGCGGGAGATATATTATTTGTAATATCCGTATTCATAAAGGAGACCCAGCCATGGATAAAATTTCTTTCAATCCTAAATTTATTGCAGACAGGATTACAAGAATCCGCATAGAGCACAACATTTCCGAGTATCAGCTCAGTCTGGATCTCGGTTTCAGCAAAGGCTACATTCAGGCCATCTCTTCCGGGAACATTGTACCTTCTCTGGGCGCACTCTACAAGATCTGCGACTATTTTGACATTACGCCGGCCCAGTTCTTTGCCGGAAATACAAGCGACAGTAAGCTGGTAGAAGATCTGGCCCGCGCAATACGCGAAATGTCGACGGAAGAGCAGTACACTCTCTACCATTTCCTGAAAGGCGGAAAACTGCCTGCCCAAGAGGAGACCTCTCCCTCTAATCCGGAATCACAGGCACCGCGCCTTCCGGAATCGGACAAGTAAATCCCTCCTTCGTCCTATTCTCGAACTCTTTGCGCGCCTGCTGCAGCAGCTCAGGATCCTCAAAAAGGTCTATCGCGCCTGCTGCCAGCACTTTTCCGGCATGAAGTGCGGCTTTGTGCCCAATCTGTGTCCTGTTGCAGGAAACGATCTGCCAACTGTGCCCCGGAGTGCCGTTTGGCCACGCCGCCACATGGATCTGCGCCGTAGGCGTAAGCCAGCTTACATCCCCCACGTCTGTGGAACCCGCTTCAAATGCATCTCCGGTATGGAGAGGCGCCAAAAATGCATTCATAGCATGGCCTGTCTCTTTCTGCTTCCTTTCAACCGACTCTCTCGCCTTCTGATCATATTTCGCCGCAATACCCGGATAATAATGCTGCGTCTGAAACTCCGCCGCCAGTCTGTCCGCATAAGCATTCTCTTCCTCCGAATACTCCGGCACTCCCAGCTTTTCGAAATTATCATAGAGCACGCGTTCCAGCACATGATTACAAACCGTATCCGCGCAGCCGTCGATAAACTTTCTCTCAAAACTTGTCTCCGTCATCAGCGCCGCGCCCTCGGCTATCTTATCCACCCTCTTTTGCAGCTCAACGGCCTCCGCCACACGGTTTGACCTCACCATATAGAGCACACTGGCCTTCGGCTGCACCACATTGGCGCTTAACCCGCCGGTATCTGTGATGGCATAATGGATTCTTGCTCTGTCGCTCATATGCTCCCGCAAAAACTGCACGCCGATATTCATAAGTTCCACCGCATCTAACGCACTCCTGCCCATCTCGGGCGCTCCTGCCGCGTGGGAAGCCACCCCCTTAAAATGATACTGCACCTGAATACAGGAGTTGGAGGAACCCGTCACCACCTCGTTCACATCTTCAGGATGCCAAGTCAGAGCTGCGTCCAGCTCCTTCCAAACACCGTCCCTCGCCATAAAAGCCTTCGCCGCACCGCCCTCTTCGCCGGGGCAGCCGTACAGTATCACCCTGCCGGGGCATCCTGTCTGTTCCAGAAATGCCTTGATGCCGATGGCAGCCGCAAGCGCTCCGGCCCCCAGCAGATTGTGTCCGCAGCCGTGTCCGTTTCCGCCGCTCACAGCCTCTTCTCTCTCCGTGCTCCCCGCTTTCTGCGAAAGCCCTGACAGCGCGTCATACTCCGCCAGAATACCGATCACAGGTTTTCCCTGACCGAAGCTTGCCGAAAAGGCAGTCTCAATGCCGGCAATTCCCTTTTCCACCTGAAATCCCTCTTTTTCCAACTCCTCACAGTACAGAGCACAGGATCTGTATTCCTGCAGCGATAATTCCGCATACTCCCAGATACTGTCCGCTACATGGGAAACGATATCCTTCTTTGCTTCAATCGCGGCAATGGCCGCCTGCTTTTCCGGTGTCATGCTTTGTATCCTCCGAATTTTTTACAATACTTTCGACAAAAACTCCCGCAGTCTCGGACTCTTCGGATGTTCAAAAATTTCTTCAGGGCTTCCCTGCT
This sequence comes from uncultured Lachnospiraceae bacterium, assembly GCA_910577955.1. Lineage (GTDB taxonomy): Bacteria > Bacillota > Clostridia > Lachnospirales > Lachnospiraceae > 1XD8-76. The sequence continues at coordinate 25,406 of CAJTNC010000031.1, read as the reverse complement.
CTACCAAAAGACCGTCCGCCATAAATAACACTCTGTTTCCCACTTCTCTGGCAAAGCCCATCTCGTGGGTGACCACAACCATCGTCATGCCCTCTTTCGCCAGTCCTTTCATAACGTCCAATACCTCGCCGACCATCTCCGGATCCAGCGCGGAAGTAGGCTCGTCAAACAACATAACGTCCGGTTCCATTGCCAACGCCCGGACAATGGCCACACGCTGCTTCTGCCCGCCGGAAAGCTGGATCGGATAATCGTTCGCCCGATCTTTCAATCCCACTCTGTCGAGCAGAGAAAGAGCCTTCTGCTCCGCCTCCGCCCGGTTCATCTTTTTTACCTTTATGGGCGCAAGCGTCATATTTTCCAGAATCGTCATATGGGGAAACAAATTAAAATGCTGAAATACCATTCCCATCTTCTGACGCAGATGATCAATGTTCAGTTTTACCGTCTCGCCCTTCTCATTTGTGTATTTGTTCTTTGTAATATCATATCCCTCAAACAAAATCGAACCGCCCGTGGGTTCTTCCAAAAGATTCAGACTGCGAAGAAAAGTTGATTTACCGGAACCGGAAGGTCCGATCACTACCACCACATCGCCAAAGTCGATATCCACCGTCACGCCGTCAAGGGCTCTGATCTTATCGCCGTGGTAATGCTTTTTCAAATCCTTTACCTGTATCAGGCTACCTCTTGTCTCCATGACTCATTCTCCTTTCAAAGTAAGCGATCAGCTTGGATGTTGGGAAGCACAGGCAGAAGTAGATCGCTGTTGCCACAAGCAACGGTTCTATAATCACAAACGTCGCACCTTTCACCGCATTCACCGCAGACATGATGTCCTGCACACCGATGGTATATGTAATGGCTGATTCCTTGATAATAACAACAAACTCATTGGCGATGGCCGGCAAAATATTTTTCAGTGCCTGCGGCAGAATGATGTAGCGCAGATTCTGCGTCTGGGAAAGCCCGAGAGATCTTGCCGCCTCCGTCTGTCCGCCGTCTATGGACTGGATACCCGCACGGATGATCTCACAGAGATATGCGCCCGAGTTCATGCCAAGGGCCACAACGCCGGGGAAAAACCTGCTGAACTTAATAAAACCGAACACCTGAAAATTCGGCAGTTGGATCATACCAAACACGCCGAAGTAAATGATAAAAATCTGTACGATAACAGGAGTGGAACGCAGAATCTCCACATAAGCCGTGGCCAGAAAATCCAACGGGTTAAATTTACTGAGTGCCAAAAGAAAACCGTGCTCCCTCTGACGCCCTTCCTTGTCTGTACTTAAAAAGCGAAAAGGTCTGACATTGGACATACGCATCAACGCCAAAACAAGGGCCAGACAAAAGCCAATCACCACCGTAAACAAGGACAGTAAAACCGTGACTAAAAGTCCCTGCCAGAACAGTTCCGCATAGGGGGCAATCTTTGAAAAATTAGATAGCTTGATAAATGAATCCATGAAGTATTCCTCTCCTAAGTCTTTATATAAGCAACAGCCACGTGCTTCGCAAGCGGCTTTATGCTAACCAACAGCCACGTGCTTCGCAAGCGGCTTTATGCTAGTGAAAATCCTCCCCGTTTCCGGGGAGGACTTATTCCTCTATTTTCAGGTGCCCATGCTGCTTATTCCTGTATCTGGCCTTCCTCGTCCAGCAACCCTTCGTAGGTATTGCCTGACGCAAGTTCGTTTGCTTCCGCCACAAACTTGTCCATGGAACCGTCCTCCATAGCTTTAGCGATCGCCTTGTTCACCGCCTCAAGAAGCTCTGCATTGCCTTTGCTCACACCTATGGAAGAGCCCGCCACATCATAGGGAACATCCAGCACGATCTCCAAATCAGGATAGTTTTTCTGGTAGCTCTCCGCCACAGCCGTCTCAATGTAGGCTGCATCCAGTTTGCCGCTAAGCAGCTCACTGATAATGTCCGTCACTTTGGGAAGCGCCACGATATCCGCATCCGGTGAATTTTTGTTCGCCAGATCCATCTGAATGGAGCCGGTCTGTGCGCCGATCGAGACATCCGGTACATTGCATGCCTCAAAGGTGTTCAAGGTAGCGGCGTTCGCCTTAACTGTGACAAGAGACTGTCCGCCGTAATAGTAGATATCGGAAAAGTCCATCGCATCCTCACGAGCCGGATCCGGCGAAAGACCTGCCATGCCGAGATCTACGGACTTCGTCTGCACCTCGCTTAAAACGCCGTCGAAATCCATCGTAACCACTTCCAGTTCCAGTCCCATATCGTCTGCTATGTACTGCGCCAACGCCATATCGAAGCCGGCAAGTTCCGGCGTTCCGTCTTCGCCGATGGCATAAAACTCATAGGGAGCAAAGTCTGGGCTGGTAGCCACTGTCAGAACGCCCTCAGTCACGGTAAAACCGCCGCCATCACTGCCGCCGCCACAGGCTGTGAGTCCTGCTGCCATAGCTGCAGCCGTCAATACTGCCAATACTTTCTTTTTCATAATAATTCTCCTCTCCTCTTTTATGCATTTTTATGTATAAATATTAGTTTTTAACATCTTTTATACATTATAGCGTTTTTTTCTCATTTGACAAGAGGAAAATCAAAATTATTTTAAATATACCATCCCGCCCTACGGTAACTCCGCTATGTATTCACGTTCTGCAATATGTTCATTGTGGGAATATAAGGCAATAATAAAGAAAAGAACAAAAAGGGGGGAGATTGTGTACAATTACGATGTCTTGTGGCGCACTATGAAAGATCGCGGCATTACAACTTACAGCCTGATCAACCACTACAATATCAGCAGCCACACTATGAGCAATATCAGACATAACCAAAATATCACCATGGAAACCTTGCATAAACTCTGCCAGATTCTGCATTGTCAGGCCAGCGATGTCGTTGAGATCACTTTCAGCGAAGAAGAGGATCTTTATTATGCTGAAATAAAAAACAGACCTTATTGATTTGAAACCCTCAAGGAACAGGTCTCATTTTTGTGCCCTTTTTTAGAGAAATTCCTTCTATTCAGGCAATCGAGATACCGTCTGCCGAACGCGGCAATACGCAGCCGACAGTCAGGCAGACTGGTTCTCGTCAGTTTTTTAATGAAGCTCCCGCTCCAGCCGGGACAAAACCTCTTCCCGATAGGGAATCGAAGGCACCGCCCCCTTTCTGCTTACAGTAATGGCAGAGGCCATGGCGCATCTGCGGAGAATTTCTTTCACGGGAACCCCTTCCGATACGCCTGCCAGAAAATAACCTGTAAAAGTATCTCCGGCCGCGGTTGTGTCCACAGCTTTCACCGGAAAGGCGGGCTGAAAAATTTCCTGATCCCTGTCGGCATAGATTGCCCCCTTCACCCCAAGAGTCAGCAGGAAAGACGCCTCCGGAAACTTCTCTTTCAGCCCGACAAGAATATTCCTCTCCTCCTTCTCCCCGGTGATCTGACTTCCCTCCACCTCGTTCAGCAGAAAAACCGATATTTTCCGAAGATCAACCTCCTCCAGCCTGCTATTAAAAGGAGACGGATTCAAAGCAATCCGCATTCCCCGCGCATATGCCCTGTCCACAATACAGGGCAGCAGATTGATCTCATTTTGCAGCAGCAGAATATCTTCCGGGCCGAAGTAAGACAAAACCTCCTCTACAAAGGTTTCCGTCAGCGCCTGATTGGCGCCGCCAAACAGCAGAATACTGTTCTGTGCATTTTTATCGACCTGAATCACCGTATGCCCTGTGGGTACATCCACAACACGAATAAATTCCGAACGCACTCCGAACTCCCTGCATGCATCCAGAAATGCGGTGCCGTCCCGTCCGATCATTCCGGCATGATAGACTTCGGCGCCGGCTTTCGCCAGAGAGCAGGACTGGTTCATGCCCTTTCCCCCCAGAAATATATTTCTGGAATCGCTGCTCTCCGTCTCTCCGGGTTTTATGATATGGTCCACCGAATAAACATAATCCAGATTCAGCGAACCGATGTTCAAAATTCTCATAGCTGTGTATCCTTTTCTTTAAAAACCGTCACCCGCGATACCACTACCAGGAAATCACCTTTGACAGACCGTATGTCTTCATCTCCGCAATCCTGCAGCCGCCTCCCACCGCTTTTACAGATAACTTCGTCTCACCTTCTGCGGAGAAAACATTATTCGTCATTACCGTGCGCCCCTCATCCGCGTAGATTTCCATGGAGCTGCTGTCCAGAAATGCCCGGATCCTGATCCTGTCCTTACCGGCAGATTCAAAACTGCACTTCCTCGCCAGCGCTTCCATCGTGCCCGACTTTGTCCGGTCAAAGATCAGATCTCCCTTTTGCAGATCCATAATCAGTTTTGTGGATTGTTCCCCCACTCCCCTGAGTTCAAATTCAATGGCGCGGACAGAGGACGTCACTTCCAGTTGAGCCTCGATCTCACAATGTATGTTATCATCGCCGGCCTGATAGAAGAAAGGCTCCGAATCCTTCAGCTCCACTCCGGCATAGGTCCGTCCGTTCCCTGTTCTTAACAGTTTCACTTCATCGGCCGGTTCAAACTTCAGCCTGCCGTCGTCACACAGCGAAAGGACCCTGGGCAGCGAAATACTGCCGCACCATTTTGCGTCGCTGGTGTCATATTTGAGATGATTCCAGGGCATAAACGGCCATGAGCCGATCCACCCGAACATCAGCGTGCGATTTGTGTGATCGGTAAAGATCTGGGGCGCATAATAATCAAATCCCCAATCCACTTCCCCCATGACGTTCCAGTGAAACCTGCCCACTTCATAGTCAAAGGTCCCCGTCAGATAGACGCATTTTCTCCGGGGCATACCCATCGGCGAATAGATCAGCACGAATTTATCCCCCAATTGGAAGAAGTTCGGGCATTCCATCATTGTTCCCAGCTCGCCGCGGCTTTCAACCAGGTCGTTCACATACTCCCAGTCAACCAGATTCCCCGATCTGTGGAGAAATACCTTTCCGTACCCGTTGCCGGCATATGTGGACTCCTCCAGCAGGGCGCTCCTTCCCTGCGTCCCGCCGGTAACCATATAATAGAAATCGCCATGCTTCCAGACCTTCGGATCGCGGAAATCATGAGGGTTCGTGCCCTCCGGCGCTTCCCCGATAACCGGATTTCCCTCATACTTTGTATAATGCATGCCATCCTTTGAAACAGCCATGCACTGCACCTGTTTTTCTTCATTGCAGCCGGTATAGAATACTTTTATCTCACCGTCTTCATAGATGGCGCTGCCTGTAAAAATTCCGCCGCCCTCCCAGCCGTCATATTCCTCGCTGGGGGCAATGCCTTCGCCGCACATCTCCCAGTGCACCATATCCCTGCTCACCGCATGCCCCCAGAACATCTGTCCCCAGGTTCCCTGATAGGGCTGATGCTGGCAGAACATATGATAGACGCCGTCCGCATATACAAGACCGCAGGGATCATTGATCCATCCCGACGGCATCATGAAGTGGTAGTGTTCCCTCCATCTCGAATCCCGGATAGCGGGATTATGCTCTTTCATGTAATTATTTACTTCTTCCAATACCTTTTTATGTATTTCGTTACTCATTTTATTATACCTCAACAGTCAAGTTCTGAACAATAGTTTCAAGTTTCTCAAGTTTCACCTGCGCCCCGAGCTGTTCCACAGCCTTACTGCCGGCATAATTGCCGAGGGCGCAGCATTTCTCCGGATCATAGCCCAGCGTAATTCCCGCAATAAACCCGGAGACAAACGCGTCGCCCGCCCCGGTGGTATCTGCACAGTCGGCAGGATACGGGGGGATCCTGCGTAATGTTCCGTCTCTCAAAAGCACGGATCCTGCTTCCCCCATTTTGATGCAGACCGTCTGCACCTGTTCCGATTCCAGTATTTTCAGGCATTCCTCCGCCTCTGCGGCTCCGGTCATATTGCGCGCTTCTCTGATGCTGGGCAAAAACACATCCAGATGTGCGAAAGCCTCCTTCATATTTCTCATTGTGGTCCTGTCCACTTCTCCGGTCACATCAAGAACCGTCTTAAGCCCAAAGCGCTTTGCGCGCGCAAACAGGCCGGCAAGGCTTTCCCCCTCAAATGCTGGAAGATCACCGACGCTCCCGATATAGAGAATATCAAAATCCTTCAGGATATCGTCTGTGACATCGGAAGGCCGCAGCTTATGGCAGGCTCCTTTTCTGGAGATAAAACACCTCTCTCCGGCATTTGAAATCAGCACGGCGCTCCTGGCCGTTTCCTCCTTCCCTGTACGGATCAGATCCGTCCCCAGATCCTTTTCTTTCAGGCAGTCCATGATATATCTGCCGAAAAAATCTTCTCCCACCGCACTCATCAGGGACACGGATACTCCCATCTCCCGCAGATTCACCGCAACATTGCATGCATCGCCGCCGATGTTCACAGTAAGCGCATCCGCTGTGCAGGTATCCAGTTTGAGGACAGCGCGGTCCACCGGTTTCACCAGCAGATCACATACCGTCAGCCCCACACACAATACTCTCATAAAGTTTCCCCCTGCATTTTGTCCGCAATCGCCGCCTGATCGGGATCAAACAGTCTCATCCTGCTCTCCGCAAGTCTCTCCCCCGCCAGCATTCCCTCTCTGAAAAGCCGGTACACATCATACCGGAAATCCGGACTCTGCTGCTCTGCGGAGATCTGTCTGCCAAATGCGGCAATAAATTCCGTGCAGATATTGACCTTGGCTATACCGTTTCGGACAGCCTCCCTGATCTTATCTTCCGGAGTGCCCGATCCCCCGTGCAATACCAGCGGAATGGCGACCTTTCCGGCAATTTCACGCAGTCTGCCGATGTTGATCTCCGGCGTTTTCGTATAGAAACCGTGAGCTGTACCGATGGCAACGGCCAGGCTGTCAATGCCTGTTCTCTCCGCAAATTCCGCGGCCTGGCAGGGGTCTGTCTGAAGATCCGTGCCTTCTACGGCGCCTTCACTGCCCGCCAGGGTTCCCAGTTCCGCCTCTGTGGAAGCGCCGTACTTTCCTGCAAGTTCCACCACCTTTCTCGTGATCGCCACATTCTCCTCAAAGGGCAGGGACGACGCATCGATCATCACGGAAGTAAAATCCGCCTCCAGCGCCTTTTCAATCTCTTCATAACTCTCTGCATGATCAAGGTGCAGGGCGACGGGCACAAGAGGATACCTTTCCGCCACCATTTCCGCAATCCTTCTGGCATTTCGATATCCGTCCAGATAGTCCCTTTCAAAATGTCCGATCTGCAGGATCGCAGGGACTCCAAGCCTGTCTGCCGCGGACACCACAGCTCTTGCGGAGTCATAGGACCAGAATTCGAATGCGCCCACCGCATATCCCCTTTTTCTTGCATCAGTCAGAATTTCTTTCATCGTAACCAGCATAATTCCCTACTCCCCGCCTTTCCTCTCCGATATGCGCAACGCTCTTATTCTCAGCCCGGACACTTTGTTTTCCTTCTTCACATAATCAATAAAGACTGCCAGCAGCACGACAACGCCTTTCACAACATACTGCCAGGAGGAATCAATTCCCATCAGATTCATACCGTTGTTCATAATGCCGATCACCAGACATCCGATCACCGTGCCGCCCACGGTGCCCACCCCGCCGGTCATGCTGGTCCCGCCAAGCACCACCGCCGAGATCGCATCCATTTCCGCACCGGTACCCACGTTGGGCTGACCGGAGTATGTTCTGGTACAGGTGAGGATCCCCGCCAGGGCCGCCATAAATCCGGAAATAACAAAAACAAAGAAAATAACCCGTCTTACGTTGATTCCCGTGTATTCCGCCGCCTGTCTGTTGTCTCCCACCGCATAGATGTTGCGGCCGAATTTCGTTCTGTTTAAAATCAATCCGCAGAATACCACGGCAAACACAATAAATACAAACTGAATGGGCAATTCTCCGAACAGACGTCCCTCCCCCAGAAAAGAGTACAGCGCATCGTCCACCAGAATCGTTTTCGAGTGGGTGTAGACCCTGATTGCCCCTCGCCCGATATTCATGGTGGCCAGAGTCACAATAAAGGGCGGAATCTTTGTCCTTGATATCATGATTCCGTTCAATCCTCCCACTGCCGTTCCGATCAGGATGGCCAGCAGAATGGCCGCCACAGAGTTCATATTGTTAAATGTAATGAAACCGGCGCTCAGACAGCCTGATATCGCGATAATGGAACCTACCGACAGATCAATGCCGCCAATGATAATCACCAGTGTCATCGCGCATGCCAACAGGATATTCACCGATATCTGTCTGATCACATTTGTAAGATTGCTCACCTTCAGGAAGGCGGGCTGTGTTAAAATCAGAAAAACTATCATGCAGAACAGGCCGATCAGAATACCTGAGTTTCTCCTGATAAAATTGATCAGTCCCGTCAGGCACCCTTGCAGTTTCCGAAAAAAGCTCATCTTCATCACCTCCTTAATTTGTTGCAAGCGTCATTATCGTTTCCTGCAGAAAATCCTTTTTTTCCAGCATACCTGTGGTATGTCCGTCGCAGAACACACAGATCCTGTCACTCATATTGATCAGTTCCGCAAGTTCCGAGGAAACCAGTATCACGGACACGCCGTTGTTCGCAATTTTGTCGATCAACTGATAGATCTCGGCCTTTGATTTTACGTCCACGCCTCTGGTGGGTTCATCCAGGATCAGTATTTTTTCGGCCGACAGAACCCATCTCGCAATCAGTATCTTCTGCTGGTTGCCGCCGCTCAGTTCCGACACGCTCTGATCCACGCCTCTGGATTTGATCGAAAATTCCGCTATCTTTTCGGAAACCATTTTCTGTTCCTTTACTCTGTCAATTTTCAGCATACGGATCAGTTCGCCGAGTCTGTTGATGGTAATATTGTAGTCCACGCTCTGCTGAAGAAATAATCCCGACAGCTTACGGTCCTCCGGAACATATCCCAGGCCTGCCCTGATAGCCTCCTGCAGGGAACCAAAGCAGACATCCTTTCCTTCTATTTCTACCGTCCCGCCGGTTCTCCCTGTCAGTCCCATAATACACTGCATCGTTTCCGATCTTCCGGCGCCCACCAGTCCGGCGCACCCGAGGATCTCTCCCCTGCGCAGATCAAAAGTAACGTCTTTCACCAGGCGTCCATCCGCAAGATGTTCTACCTTCATAATCGTTTCAAGCGCCGGATGGTTGGTTCTGTAGTAATAATTCTCGATCTCCCGGCCCACCATCATCTGAACCAGTTCATCCTTGTCGGTCTTCCCGGTATCCACCGTGTCAATGTACATACCGTCTCTCAGAACCGTGATCTTATCGGTGATATCAAACAGCTCATTGAGCTTATGGGAAATATAAATAATTCCCACTCCCTCCTTTTTCAGCCTCTCTATCATAGAGTACAGCAGTTCAACTTCCGACTGGGACAGCGACGAAGTAGGTTCATCCATAACCACGATCCTGGCGCCGAAAGAAATTGCTCTCACGATCTCTACCATCTGCTGCTGCGCAATGGTAAGTTCTCTCAGAATCTGATCCGCCTTTATGCCGAGGCCGTATTGATCCAGCAGTTTCTGCGCCTGTGCAAGCTGCTTTTTCAGGTCTGCAAATCCAAACTTATTTACTATTTCCTGCCCCATATAAATATTTTCCGCCACCGAAATATTCTGCCCCAGCATCAGCTCCTGGTGGATAATGCGGATCCCGTGTTTCTTTCCCTCGTCCGCCGTATTGATCTGTACGGCCTGGCCCTCCACAATGATTTCTCCGGAATCTTTTGAGTAGATGCCGGTAAGGATCTTCATCAATGTTGATTTCCCCGCTCCGTTTTCCCCCAACAGTCCCAGCACTTCCCCGCGGTGTAAAGTCAGATCCACATCGGACAGTACCTGATTGCTGCCAAACTTCTTATTTATGCCTTTCATCTGCAGTATTACTTCCGGCATATTGCATCCACCTCCCGACTAAATATTTTCCAGACGCCCGGCAAAGCCGGGCGCCTGATCCGGCTTTCTGTCAGCATGCCGTATAAAGAACCTTAAAGCACGGCATCGAACTCAGACAGATTTTACTGCCAGTCGCCGGGATACTGTTCCACATTGGTTGCATCGATTGCAAAGCTCGGAATAAATATTTCTTTCTCAATCTCCTCGCCGTTTATCAGCTTGTAAGCCGCCTCGGCGCCCTTATAACCGATGGTTTCAGGAGACTGTGCGGGAGAACACTTCCAGACACCGTCCACGCCGTCTTCTCTGAACGCCGCTTTGGATTCCGGTCCGCCGTTCACGCTGTAAAGAGAAACATCCAGCCCCGAGCTTTTGATTGCCGCATAAGCGCCCTGCGCACTGTCGTCGCAGATAACAAAAATCGCCGTGAGATCCGGATGAGCCTGCATAACGTCCTCAGCAACAGATTTTCCCTTATCAGGCGTTACTCCCGCTTCCAACTGCGCCACGACCTCAAATCCGTGGTCTTTAATTGCATCATAGAAACCGGTTGCACGCTGAACCGCCGCATCATTGATGGGATAGTCAAGAATGGCAACCTTACCGCCTTCAGGATTATTCTTAACAAGGGCTTCGCCTGAAATAAAGCCTGCCTCATAATTGTCCGTTGCGATAAATGCATCGATCATATCATATGCTTCCACTGCGGAGTCCACATTGATGACAGGAATTTCCGCATTTTTCAGCAGCTTCAGCGCAGGAGTTGCCGCCACAGCGTCCACGGGACAGTAGATGACCGCATCCACGTCCTGGGCAATAAAATCTTCGATGACGCCCATCTGATAGTTCGCATCGCTTCTGCCATCCACGTTGATGATCCTTCCGCCGTTCTCTTCCACATATTTTTCCACACCGCTGATAACGCCGTCAAAGAAACTGCTTGAGCAGTGCATGGACAGACCGATAACCGGTCCTTCCGCATTATCTGTATCATTTTCTGCCGGCGCCTCCGCTTCTGTCTCTTCCTCATTGCTGTCATTCTCCGCCGGCGTCTCTGTCTCTTCTACGCTTTCGCCTGTCTGAGCCTGACCGCCTTCTTCCTTATTTCCGCATCCGGTCAGAACCATTCCGCATGCCAGTACCGTTACAAGAGCTAATGCAATTCTTCTTTTCATAATAAGATTCTCCTTTTCTCCATATTTTTACTTCTGTTTGACTTCGTTTTTAATTTATGTTCTTTCATCCCATGCCGCAATTGGGCTGATTTCCTCCTTTCCCTATTTTGTATCCGGAAACGCTTCCACTATGCTTTAAATTTTTGCAGTACCCAGATCTCAGTGAATTTTGTGAAAATTCCTTCTTTTGAATGACCTGCAGATCTGTTTACTGCAATTGTTTCTTCTAAAATCTAAGGATCTGTTAATTTTCCTGCTTATGATAACAGGCGTAAAACAAATTGATCGGATATAGAACTTCCCTTTTTATGGAAGCGTTTCCATCTTTGTTAAAAATAATATAAACAACAAAATCCGGCGGCTTCGGAAATTGTGTTTATTTTGCACAATCTAATTATAGAATGCGAAGATTCATTTGTCAACAATTTTTATTTTAAATCTTATACCGGATGTAAAGCAGGAATTTTCCCCGTTCTTTCTCATCTTCTTTCGAATATCGCTTGCATTTTACATGCATTGCCCCTATAATAATGACTAAATCAATAAAAAATCAGAGGTTTCAACAGGAAAAAGAGTGAAAAATCATGGCCAGTATCAAGGATGTTGCAGAGTATGCCGGCGTCGGCATTGGAACCGTTTCCAGATATCTTAACAATAATGGATATGTTGCAGAAAATACCCGCAGGATAATTCAACAGGCAGTTACTGAACTGGGATATACTCCCAACCAGTTAGCCTGTAATCTGGCACGGAATAAATCCATGCTGGTGGGCATTATTGTGCCGGATATCGAGCATCCGTTCTTTTCCTCCTTTACCCGCTACGTTGAAAAGCACCTCTACGATCACGGTTACAAGGCGCTGATCTGCAATACGGTGGGGATCAGTGACAGAGAAAAGAATTATATTGAAATGCTTGACCGGAATATTGTTGACGGAATCATTACCTGTTCCCAGATTCTTGATAATTCGCTGTATCTCACCACGCAAAAGCCCGTTGTTGCCCTGGATCACTATTTCTCCCCTGACATTCCCATGATCTATTCAAACCATAAAAGGGGCGGTGCTCTGGCTGCTCAGTTGATCGCGGAAGCCGGATGCAAAAATGTGATCCAGTTTATGACGCCTTCCTCGATCAGCACGCCTTCCAACGACAGGCACAGCGTTTTTATGGACATATTAAAGAAAAGGGATATCTGCGTGACTTCCTGTGAAAGTGAATGGAATGTATTTGATTACAATTATCTGTATGAAACATTCAAAAAGAAAATCGAGAGTTCCAGGCACATCGACGGGATCTTCGCCGCAGATCTGGGCGCTGTCTGCTGTCTCAATATTCTGCAGGAAAAGGGGATAAGCGTTCCCTCGGAAGTGAAGATCGTCGGCTACGACGGCCTGAATATTACCAATTACACCACCCCGAAAATCACTACGATCTGCCAGAATATTGACAGGCTGGCTTCCTCCTGCGTGGATATCGTTCTCAAAAAAATCAATAACCAGACAGATTTCCCCTCCGAGATCGTCTGGGATGTAGCGGTCAAAAAGGGAGGATCTATCTGATTGCCATTTTCCCGCTGCTCTCTTTTCTCTCTTATTTCTATTCGATGATGCTCACTTTCCCGAAAAATGCACGTCGTTTCTTTAGGAACCATAAGCGCCCGCTTCTCATAAGTTATATTATGCTTGCAGCTAAGCTGCTCACAGATTTTCTAATTTCCCAAAGTAATCAGAAGGAGGACTATATCATTTATGGCTATCGGTTATTTGACTATACAGGCCCGGACTGCCCACGACGCACTTCCGCTTAGCGGAGCACAGATCTGGATCATGGATGGTCAGGAAAAAAGTATTTATCATTTAACAACAGACGAAAGCGGAGAAACAGAGCAAATTGCTTTGGAAACGTTGGACAGATCCCTGTCTTTAGATCCTGATTTTCAAGGAATCCCCTATATCAGTTATCATGTTCTTGCGTTTGCAAGGGGCTTTAATTCGGTCCACATTTCCGGTATTCCGATTCTGGAAGGCGAGACAGCCATTCAGCCCATAGAATTCGTTCCGATGCTTGGGACGCAGCGTATCCCTACCGTAACGGAAATTCAGATCAGTCCCCCCGCTGTGTCCATGACCGGGCAGCGCCATCAGGATATACCCGATACGAATCCCCAAGTGCTTAGACAGGTGGTCATCCCAAATCCAATTACTGTACATCTCGGAGCTCCAAACTCCGTTTCGGCCAATGTTCAGGTATCCTTTCCCGATTATGTGAAGAATGTTGCCAGCAGTGAAATTTATCCCACATGGCCGGAAGCATCCCTGAGAGCAAATATTTATGCAATTATCACTTTTGCATTAAATAGAATTTATACTGAATGGTATAGAAGTCGCGGCTACAGTTTTGATATAACAAACAATACCGGCTATGACCAATACTTTATATACGGGCGCAATATCTATAAATCCATCAGTCTGATCGTAGATGAAATTTTTAATGAATATGTACGCAGAGAGGGACAGATCGCCCCCTATTTTACATCCTTCTGCAACGGAACCACCGCAACCTGTCCCGGGTTATCCCAGTGGGGGACGGTCACTCTGGCAAATCAGGGATTAAACCCTTTGCAGATACTGCATTCCTACTACCCTAAGGATGTGGAAATCGCAGAGACTAATATTGTCACCGGTGTTGTGTCCTCCTACCCCGGCACTGCCCTCAAAACAGGAAGCGCCGGCCTTGACGTGCAGACGATCCAAACCTATCTGGAGAGAATCAGACGCAATTACCCCGCAATTCCCGCAATCACCGACGAGGCAGGCGTATTCGGAGAAAGCACAAAGGCTGCGGTCGCCAAATTCCAAAGTGTTTTCAATCTATTGTCCGACGGTATAGTGGGGAAAGCCACCTGGTATAAGCTTTCCTATCTGTATACCTCTGTGACCAGACTTGCCGAGCTGGACAGCGAAGGAACTTCCCTCGGGATCGGAACTGTTCCTCCCTCCTCCATTCTCCGCCTCGGTTCTTCCGGACAGGATGTCATAACGCTGCAGTATCTATTGAATGTAGCGGCTGAATTTCATTCCGCGGTTCCGGCTCCCTCTCAGGACGGAAATTTCGGCCCGCAAACGAGGGAGGCAGTTGAGGCTTTCCAGCGAGAGGAAGGGCTTGTGCCGGACGGCGTGGTTGGGCCGCTCACATGGCAGGCACTGTATGATACTTATCTTGGCGCGGAGGATGTCATTCCTCCGGCTCCCGATACGGGGATCACAGAGTACGTTGTCCGCTCGGGGGACACTCTTTGGCTGTTGGCACAGCGCTTTAACACCACAGTGGACGCGATCAAAAAACTCAACGGCCTGACCGGGGACGATCTTCAGATCGGGCAGGTTCTGCAAATCCCTGCACCGGAATCCTCAGGCGGATCTTACTTTGAATATATCGTCCGCTCCGGAGATACCCTCTGGCTCTTGGCGCAGAGATACGGCACAACGGTTGATGCCATCCTGAATCTGAACGGTCTGCCCGACAGCAATCTGAGCATCGGCCAGATACTCAAAATCCCCTCTTCCGGAACGACGCCCGCCCCGTATTTTGAATATACCGTCCGTTCCGGAGATTCCCTTTGGCTCTTAGCTCGGAGATATGGCACGACAGTTGACGCTATCAAAAGCTTAAACAACTTAAGCGGCGACAGGCTAAGTATCGGTCAGATCCTGCGGATCCCCAATGATTGAAAGAATCTAAGATAAGATTCTGAAGATGTAAACCTCTAAACTACCGTAAGACATCTTGGCTTAAACATAAAGCTAATCGGAAATATTGTATGACCAGCCGGATTACAGCGGCTGGTCATTTTTTAATTTAATGTTTCTGTGACCCCAAATTTCAAACTCACATATTGGATCATAAAAATTGAAACTATTTGTCAGACTGGTTACTCTAACTTGTATAAAACAATAACAAGAGGCGGGGAAAGGAGGAAAATACGGATATGTTTAGTTTTAAGCATATTACAAAAGAACAGTTTGCAAGCTGTTGGGAAGCTTCCAGAGAAAAATATTACAGGCTCGCATACTGTTATACAAAAAATGAACAAGATGCGCTGGAAATACTTTCAGAAGCTACCTATAAAGGCTACTGTCATCTGCATCAGCTGAAGCAGCCTGAACATTTTGACACTTGGATGAGCCGAATTATAATCTTTGAAGCATATCATTTTTTTAATAAGAAAAAAAGATGGGTTTCTTATGAGGAATATATGGAGTCACCTGATGAAAATATGTTCCGTAAGGTAGAGGAAAACTTAGATGTATACCGGTGTCTGGATAAACTGTCCGCCGAAGAAAGGACTCTGCTGATTCTGAAATATTTTGAGGAACGGAGTTTTAAGGAAATTGCAGAAATTCTTTCTATATCAGAAAATACGGTAAAAACAAAAACATATCGGTTGTTAAAGAAAATTCGAGAGGAGGAATCTTATGGGAATTGACAGGAAGAATTACGAAAACATAGAAATTCCAATGGAGCTTTCCGATGTTTTAGCAAAGACAGTAATGCGTAAAAAGCTTGCTACAGTGAGGAAGTTTGCCGGAATTGTGATGGTTTTTGCCGTCCTTCTGGTATCGTCTAATACGCCGACTGTCTATGCGGCTCTTTCGGAAATTCCGGTTATAGGAGATGTGGTAAAAATATTCCATATTGGTTCCGGAGGCAAGACTTCTGACGGCCTGAAAATGGATACGGCTGCAGAAAACGAATATCTAAAGCTGATATTTAACCAAAACACAGCGGCAAAGGAACAAGCGGTTAACGCACCGGTGTATAATGTGGAAGAATATGCCGCCCCAAATCGGGTTGTCATCACAGTTAACGGGATACGCAGCTATGATCCGGAGGCATTTATACAGGAGGCTGAAAAAAATCCTTATGTGAAAGCCGCGTACAGAGAAATCCTTCTGGATGATTCTGCCATCCGTATTGTAGTAGAACTGCAAAGAGATACAGGATTTGAGGTGACAGAATACAAAGAACCGGCCTCACTGGAACTGCGTCTGTTCCCACAGCCTGAGGAAGAACGGGAAATCTGGTTTATCCGCAGCCGTAAAATGGATATGTCGGAGGAGCTGACTCTTATGTCGGAACTGTTTGCCGACAGCAACGGGGCAATCGCAGGGACACAGGACGGTCGCTATATTTTTTGCATCGGGGAATTTGAGACAGAAGAAAAAGCCCTGCAGGCTTTGCAGGCAATGGAAGAAAACCTTATATCAAAATATTCTTTTTCCGTAGACCACTGTATCAGCAGTGAAAGACCGGAATAAAAAAACAAACTAGCGAGGAGGATTTATGAATATGAAAAAGATATTATATACAGGAATTGGTATGGGACTTGCAATAGCCTTAAGCGCATGCGGGGGAAATCCTAACACGCAGGACAATTCCTCAGAACCGCAGGCAACGGAACAGCCGGCAGGGATTACAGAAACTCCTGCAACGGGAGCAGTGGAGGAAACGGATAACGAACCGGGTAATACAGAGGAAATAATCGGGAATTTTCTGAATATGCTGGGTAAAACAGATGCCGAAACAGTAGATATCATGAAAGGTGAACAAAATATTGCGGAAGACGGCACACTGATTGGCAGAATATATGGAGTGGAATTGTTTGACGAAAAAGTGACTGCGGGAACACTTTATGATGTGGAGCAGCGTGTGACCATAGTTACCATGCAGCTTGAAAATCCGGATGCGGGGATATATGAGGAAGCTCTGACAAAACTTTTAGAGCAACCGGAAGAACAGGCGGCTGCAGAAAGCGAAACAGGTTCGACTTGGGTTGCATGGAATAAGGACAATAAAGAAATCCGCCTATACCAGTCATACGGTATCGTGTCTCTGGAATTTCAGCTTCTTTCAGATGTACCGGAATATTCTCTGCAATAACCTGATACATGATATGGAAAGCGAGAATTACCTGACTTTAAAATCTCAGGAAGAATGATAATGGAACAGCCGTTGATGAACACCGGATGCACCCCAAAAACAGCCGTCTCAGGAACCATAATTCCAACAACGGCTGTTTCCATCTTCTCTTCACCGGGCAATCTTGTGCATAACTCTATCTCATCACCTTTTCAAGCAGCGTTTTATAACTATCCACCACATCGTACACAATGTTCCCGTCAGATATTGCTTTAAAATGTTCTCTGGCGCAATGGATTTTAGATTCCTCGATCAAGCGCAGCTGCATGGAATCCATGGATCCTTTCGTTTCCGCCACAAAATAAATATGCTTGACCGTGCCCTCGTAAAACGCGATCGCCCAGTCAGGGTTATAACGTCCCACAGGCGTTGAAATATAAAATCCATCCGGCAGTTTCACATAGACTGCCACATTCGCATTCGTATCAAGATCGGCGGCAAAATCCCGCTCATTCGAAGAATCATATACCAGATGTTCATACAGATGCTTCTTCACTTTCATAGCGTTGACGCCAAACTTCCCCTTAACGGTCGGATCAGTAAAAATATCCGTTCCGTACCGCTCATCCAGAACGTCATACGTAATATGCTCAATGATTGCTGTGGCCTTTTGATCATTGATAAGTTCGGCCGCCTTCGCTATAAACTCCTCCGGATTATCTTTGAACTGGTTAAATACGGCAGGCCGGATCCCCTGCAAAATAGCGACAACAGCCTTTCGGGTAAGCCCCGTCTCATCCACAAGCTTTCCGACCAAATCATATTTCACATTGTAGTTTGGTTCTATAGATACACCATAGCTCCCGGATGCCTCCTTCACGAAAGCTTTCCCATCGGTCAGATCTTCTTTTGACCCGATAGAGGCCATCGCGCCGGTCTCTACCCTGAAATATATCTTTGCGACGCGAAGTTTAGCATCCAGCGACGCAACGGATTTTCTGATCAGTTCATCCGTATCAAAATTCACCACATAAACGGACTTCGCATTGATCTTTGACCACAGAGCTTGAAACTCTTTGCTGTTTAGCTTCTCATCATCCACCTGCAGTTCCACATTGTTGCTGCGGGCATTCTCCGGCAGCATAGCGCTGCCGTCATATATGGAATCAATGATCTCAATGACTCCGGCGGCAATTTCCTCCGCTTCTTCCGCGATCTTTATTTCGCCGTTTGCTTTATCCTCATAATACTTATCTGTCAGTTCCCCCAACCTGTTGATGTACCCGTTCACGATCAGATCAAAATGAATAGCGGACGCCATATCACTTGTAATCAAAATCTCATTTCCCTGATCGTCCCTGACAAGACGGTCCGCAAACAGTTCTTTGGTCACAGCCCTCGGTCTGTCCGCTACAGCCTCGGCTATCTCAGTCTGAAGCCCCTTGGCGAAGGATTCGTAGCTTTCGCTTGCAATGACAGTCAATACATTGACATTGTGAACATCATTGCCCAAAGCATTGACGTCCATGCGCTCTCCGTTTTGGTCAACGCAAAGTCTCAGCCCGCGCCCTACCTCCTGACGCTTACGGATATCACTGCCGCTTCGTTTCAATGTACAGATCTGAAATACATTCGGATTATCCCAGCCTTCCCGCAATGCAGAGTGCGAGAAAATAAAACGCACCGGCGACTTCCTTGGGTCCCTGTCCAAAAGCAGCTCTTTATTTTTCATGATCAGCTCATAGGCATCTGCATCATCGGAAACGGTTTCCTTCCTTCCCACTTTGGAGTTGACCATCTTACCCTTGCCGTCCACAGAAAAATATCCCGTGTGAGTCTTTTCCGCCGGTATTGCTTGCAGGTATCTGATGTAATCATCCTCCCCCAGAGACATCTGCATATTGTTCAAAATATCCGCATATTCTTCCTCAAACATGACAGCATACTTTCCATTTAACGGCATACCTGCATCGTCATACTGGCGGTAATTTGCGACCTCATCGATAAAGAACAGGGACAGTACCTTGATTCCTTTATAGAACAACCGGCGCTCCCTCTGTAAATGAGACAGAATCGTCTCTCTGATCTGGATCCTGCGCAGATGATCTTTATCGACCGCACCGACGACATCTCCCGCATAAATTTTTATGCCATTGATAAACTCTACGGAATCATCACGCCCATCGATGCGGCTTACCACAAATCCGTTTTTATATTCCTCAAGGCCATTGGAATAATCGTATAAATTATCCCCTTCCTTTACGATCCTGCTCCTTTTCTTAAGGATGCCGCCTGTTGTCTTCACCTCGAACTGGATCGCAGCTGTCGGATCCCCCTTTGAAAGATTTATGCTTTCTAAGTACAGATAGCTGTCCGTCCCCGTGCTCCCGGCCTCGGTGATCCCCTTAACGGCAATCTTTTTAACCAGACGCCTGTTATACGCTTCCATCGCATCCAGACGATACACCATGTTATAAAGACTATCACTTTTATGAGTCGCGGAATACCGAAGGGTAATCATAGGGTTAAACTGCTTCAGATTTTCCTTTGTCTGTTTTCCTTCTACAGACTGCGGCTCATCGATGATCAGAATGGGATTTGTCTTTGCTATGATATCAATCGGCCTGCGGGAGCGAAACTCGTCCAGTTTCATATAAATCCGTCTGGCATCCTTGCCCCTCGCATTAAAGGCCTGCGCATTGATGATCATGACATTGATAGAACGGTCAGATGCAAAGCGGTCGATCTCTGTCAATCTGGCAGAATTATAAATAAAGAACCGAATCTTCTCCCCGTATTCCTCCGCAAAATGTTCCCGAGTCATCTCGAAGGATTTATACACTCCTTCACGGATCGCAATACTCGGAACAACAATGATGAATTTGCTCCAGCCATAAGCTCGATTCAATTCGTACATCGTCTTTATATAAGTGTAGGTCTTGCCGACACCGGTTTCCATCTCGATCGTGAGATTATACCCGTCGCCCCGCCCCTCCAGCTTTTGGGATGGTGAAATCTGATTCGCGCGCTGAATCTTCTGCAGATGTTCCAAAATCAGCCGATCGTTCAGTTCCGGAACGATCGGCTGATTGCTCCATCCTGTAAAATCAACATCATCCGTCACGCTCTGCTGAATATATCCGCTGCCTCTGTCCATCATATAGGTGGGCGTCAAATAGGGCTGTCCTGCAAAGACATTCACTACTGCCTTCGCGGCATCCGCTTGAAATTTTTGGTGTTTATACTGTATTCTCATATGACTGCCCCCTAGATAACTTTTACGCGGGTATCGGGCGCAAGCATTTTAAATATCTCGCCCACATTGATCTTTGCGGGACTGCCATCAAAACTGCTGTCTCTGAAAACAGCGCGAAGAGGCCTTCTCTTTGCTATATTCCTGATCACAGGATCCGGAATATTTTCATCAAAACACGCTATCAGGTCTCCTCCGTTATAGGTATGCACACTGCATCCCCCGATCACTTCAGATGTGTAGGGCATAGACAGAGGTATGCCCCACTCCAGCAAACAGCCAAAGAGCAGATCAAGATCCGTGCGATCTTCTTTGATGTTCGACTCAAGTATTGACAGCAAAGATTGATCCGTATCCGCAGGAGAATAATACACATCCTTCATATTTGATTCATCAACCCTAAAAACTCTGAATCCGAAATCTTTTCCGCCGCAGTCATGTTCCGACTGCAATTTTCTTGCCGCCCTGCGTATCCTATCTTTTCCGATTTCACAAATGGTTGAGTATCCGGCTTTATATGCATCACTCTTTTCATCGCATTCCTCCGGAACCTGTACCAAAATATAATTAAGATTGATATCTTTATCGATCTCCGTCTGCATAACTGCCTGTGCGGTCGTGGCTGAACCCGAGAAAAAGTCCATTACTATATCTCCTTCCTCCACGACCATATTGATGAAATACTGTATTACATTCACCGGCTTAACGTTCTCAAATACTCTCGTTCTGTCAAACAAATCCTGTACACACTGTGTCCCGACATTATAAATACTCGTAGATTCTTTCGGTATCAGAGTAGACGGAGCGCCCATCGCATCTCCCAGATATTTCTTAATATAAATATTCCAATGCGCCTGTTCCCCTTTGGCATTGACTAACGGCCCCGTCGATGTCTTCTTAAAAGTTACCAATCCTTCCGACAACGCTTCCTCAAATTTTCCCCTTACAAATCTATAGATATAGCCGTCCTTCGGATAAACTTTTTCACCGTCAGGGCAGACTATCGCATACTTCTGATTGACGTTGGTTGACTTGTTCCTGAAGACAAAATCTTTATCGCGATATAAACCCTTTTCATCTTTTTGATTATACATCTTTACCGCATCCTCCGATAACGGCGCAAAGAACATTGGCAATCTCGCTTTATCTTTGGCATAACAAAAAACGTACTCATGGGTTTTACTTGCAAATTTGGGCCTAATTCCTCCGGCGGTTGAACAATTCCAAATAAAACAATTTACAAAGTTTCTTTCTCCAAACACCTCATCGCATATCTTTTTCAAATTTTCCTGTTCGTTGTCATCTATACTAATAAAAATTGCTCCGTCAGGACTGAGCAGATTTCTGGCCAACATGAGCCTTGAGTAGATCATACTGCACCAATCCGAATGATACCTTCCGTTCGTATCAGTATTTTTAAACATGCGGTTTCCGTCCTCATCATAAAGTCCCATCTCTTCACGATACTCGTCTTCGTCAACTCTGTAATCGTCAAGATATATGAAGTCATTTCCCGTATTATACGGCGGATCTATATAAATAACTTTCACCGAATTGAGATAACTCTCCTGCAGCAGCTTTAAGGCGTCAAGGTTGTCTCCTTCCACGTATATATTTCCTGTAGAATCCCACGCTTCGGATTCCTCAACCACAGGCCTCAAAGTCTTCCTGATCGTTTTATTAGTCTCTATGACGGCGTTCCTTTTCCCTATCCAAGTATATTCACATCTTTCCTCTCCTAAAATCTTTTCTCCGAGCAGAAGTTTCAAGGCGTCAAAATCGACCCCCCTAATAGTTCTTCCGTTTTCATCCACGCCTTCTTTTATACAAGACGGAAAAAGTTCCTCCATTTTAGAAATATTTTTTGCCGCCCCATCCACAGATTCAAATCTCATCTTCTCCATCTGACGTAATCCCCCAATTTATCCAAAGCACTTTCTGCATCTGTGTTTATACCGGCTGTGTTTGACAGCTTCTTCTTCGCTCTCAAACACGATCATATCCCCAAGACGCACTCTGCTCAAGTAGCAGCAATCGGCCCTCTTATGATAAAAATCCGTTGACGTAAACGGACTTGCATAAACGGACGTCTCAGCTTTAAATAAAGTCGGTAATTTTTCAAGGATTTCCGTCTCCCTAAGGTTTTTGGCAAAATACAGCGCTCTCTCCGATTTACCTTCCTGATGCATTCTCTTCAAGCGAACTGCATAATCTAATAACCGCTCTCTCTGCATCCACCCGATAACAAATCCCTTTTTGGCCGCCGGATCAATGTACACTCTGATAAATATATCACTGCACTGCTTTTCAAGTTCTATGTCTATAACCTTTTTCTTCAGCTCCTCACCATCATATATTGCTAACGAAGGTTCTATCGACTTAACATATTGACAATATTCGCTCATCGAATAATCCGGATCTATTTCACTTCTCTTATAATGGGGATAGCAAAAAACATCGTCCTTCTTTTTTATAGTGTCCGCCAACTTTTTTACAGATTCCATGTCTTCATAATTTCCTCCAAAACATGCATCTCTTTTTAATCCCGCCCTGATTTTCGTGGATTTTACCTCTGCAATTTTTACATGTAACTCTTTGCACAACTCTCTGGTATATTTACTTAATTTTACATTCTTTTTTTCCGTCGATAAAATATCTTTTCTAATCGCAGCCTCAATAGGCTCAATATCTGCTTCCCCCGATTTCCAAATCAGGAAATCAAAGGGCGCATGCTTTTCATAATTGTCATTGCGTATATCATCGTATGTTTTCATGGATAATCCGGCGTTGAAATGGGTTTTTATAAAAGTTTCCACGATCTCTTCTGCAATCTTCCCCTGCCGCGTATTTTTTCCTCTTACCTCAACAGGTCTATCAGGCTGCCAGGTCTCCTCGGTATTACAAACTATCTGATTTACAACCGCATTATTAACCCGCAGCTCATCGTAATCAGCATACACAATATGATCAATAAGTTGTATCTCCATATTTTTCTGACTCCTGTTGTTTTATTTCTGTTTATATACTTTTTACATTATACTTTTAAGCGCGTCAAAGTTCAACATGAACTTACAAAAAGACAAGCGCCTCATGATAACCAAAAGAATATGTTGATACATTGCCTGCTTACGCCATTCTCTACATCTTGAATCTGCCTGCCTTGTGTGCTACGATACACATTATCAGCAAACCGGCAAAATTAAATCAGGAGGGTATTTTATGTTTAATGAAATATGCATATATGAAGCAAAACTAACGAAGCTGGATGAAATCGAAGAGCTGATGAAGGAAGTGGCTGAATTTTATTTGAAGCAAGATGGCGTCATAGACGTACATTATATAAAACGCACTCACCGGCAAAAAGATTTTAATGCAGCTAAAGAAGGCGAACTGCCTGTTCGTCTTACAAGAAATGTTGGTAAGGTGACATATGTCTTATATTGGGTATTGGAGAGCGAAGAAGCACATGCAAGAGTATCAAAACTTGGCATAGAAAAATTTTATAAACGCTGGAATCGATGTTTGACCACAATGCCTAAAATAATTCTTGGTGAGAATATCGTTTGACTCTCGGGAGTATCCCAAAGTTTGTGTAAACCTCCAAACTGATGTAAGATAAGATTACTCAGTTTGGAGGTTTTACTATGGCAAGGAAAAACGAAAGCCCACAAAAAGCAGCAATGAGAGAAATGATGTGCAGCTATCTCAAAGAGAATGACATCAGCATTAAAAACGGAACAGATGTAAATGCCGTCATGCGGGACATGATGTCCGTGATTCTGGAAGATGTTCTGGATGAAGAGCTGGACGAGGAACTCGGCTACTCAAAGTACGATTACCAGAGCAAGGACACTGATAACAGCCGCAACGGGCATTCCAAAAAGACCATGCACACCAGCTATGGATACATGGATGTTGCAATCCCACGCGACCGGAATGGTGAGTATGAGCCCCATCTCATTAAAAAATACCAGAATACCGTGACGCAGGACATGGAGGAAAAGATTCTTTCCATGTATGCAAAAGGCATGACAACCAGCGACATAGAATCCCACATGAAGGAACTCTGCGACATGGATATATCCGACAGCACGGTCAGCCGGATCACGGACAAGATACTTCCCATTGTCAGAGAATGGCAGGAACGCCCGCTGGAGGAAGTCTATGCGGTCGTATTTATGGATGCCATCCATTACCATGTCCGCAGCGAGGGACGCATTGTAAAACGTGCTGTCTATATAGCCCTTGGAATTGACATGAACGGGAAAAAGGACGTCTTGGGAATGTATGTTGGCGAAAATGAAAGCGCTAAATTCTGGCTTTCCATCATGAATGGCCTGAAAAACCGCGGTGTAGAGGACATCCTGATCGCCTGCGTGGACGGGCTTTCCGGCTTCCCCCAGGCCATAGAGGCTGTATACCCGCAGACGGAGATCCAGCAGTGCATTATCCACCAGATCCGGAACTCCACGAAATTTGTGTCCTATAAGGACATCAAAAAGCTGATGTCGGACTTAAAGCGCGTATACGCTGCTCCGACAGAGGAGAGTGCCCTGAATGAGCTGGAACTGTTCAGGGACAAATGGAACGCCAAATACCCGAAAATCTACAAATCCTGGCATGACAACTGGGCAACCCTGTCCACTTATTTTAAGTATCCGGAAGCGGTCCGGCGTCTGATTTACACGACAAATGCGATCGAAGGGTTCAACCGCCAGCTGCGGAAGGTAACGAAATCCAAAACCGTGTTCCCCTGATCCTCGTCCAGTGCTGGGTAGGAAAGTCCATATAGGTCAGGGTCTCCTCGATCCCATCCTGCACCTTTTTGGCCGCACTGCTCAGTTTCATCTCCTTGAGCTTATCCTCTACGCTACGGGCTTTCTCACGGGCGGCCTCCTTACTCTCCTGGGCATGGATGGCTTTCAGCATCATGGCGACTGTCTTCATTTTATTACGGGGCGTAACAGAGAAGATGTTCCGGTAAAAATGAACGGTACACCGCTGATAGCGGGCATCCGGGAACACCTCAGGGATCGTTTCCAGCATACCCAGGTTCTTATCCCCAATGATGAGACGGATGCCGGAAAGTCCCCGCTCCTTAAGCCATACAAAGAATGATCTCCAGCTTTCTTTATCTTCTTTCATTCCTTCTGCTGCGCCGATGATC
>CAJTNC010000030.1 GCA_910577955.1 uncultured Lachnospiraceae bacterium | reverse complement strand
TTCCTTACTGGCTGTAAGGGATATTAACCATAAATACATTGTAGTAGGAGGTTTTCTATGAAATTAAAAAAAATAATGGCAGCCGCATTGACAGCGGCGCTGATGTTTGGCGTTTTGACAGCGCCGGAGACGGGATTGGAAGTAAAAGCAGCGGAAACTGTTTATACGAATAATCAGGCGACGGGTATCCCCAGTGCAAATATACAGACACCGCAGGAGACGGTAAGATTATATTCGGGATTGAGTTGGCAGCTGTTGGAGGCAGGCATAGGCGTGCGGTTAAATGTGACGGACAGCGGATGCGGCCCTTTGGCCAGAAGAGCGCTCACCAACATGGCCGCAACTTTGAAGGCCAGTGAGGTGAAGACGTTAGATATGCGGCTGGAAAAATACTTGAAGAGCGGCGGCTGGACTCAGACGGTAAAGGAGACAACCGGTAAGATCAGAGTGTGCATAGCGCTTCCCGCGGGCAGCGATCCGACCAGAGATTATGCGGTGATCAGCCTGAGAGACGGAGGAGCAGTGGAAGTGTTGGGCGATCTGGATCCGGATCCTGCGACAATAACGGTTGACAGTGATTGTTTTGATACTTTTATGATCGTGTCGGGACCGGCGGGCGCGTTTGACGCTTACCGGGTGGCAAGCCCTAATGCGCTGGACGCTTTGGAGATTCCTGTTTATGTGAAAAAGATCGGCAGCACAGTCAAAATAGAAAAAGATTTCCCGATGGGAGTGCTTACGGATCCGGGACAGGTAAATGCGGCGACCGGCGGAAGAAATGTCAGACTGCAGATGACCGGAGTAATTCCCGGCGATAATGCGAAGTATGCGCTTGACAACGCGATCAAGCAGACAAACGCGTTAAACAAGAGAAAAGCGGCAACAAAAGAGGATAAATCGGACGAAGTGATCCCTTCTTACTTTGAGATGGAGATGCTGGCCGGATCAGATCGCATAACGAATACAAACGGAAAGCTGCGGATCACGATGGCTGTGCCCTATGATTTCCCGGCATATGCGGACTACGCAGTGGCAGTGTTAAATATGGATGGTACCGTGACGATCATGAAAGATATTGACGAGAACGAGAGCACGATAACGATTGATACCGACCAGTTCCGTACCTACGCGTTCCTGTGGGGAAGAAAAGGAGCGTTTGACTGATCTTTAGTGCGGTTGTTCCGATTGTGAAGACGGTAAAAAATATTTTAGGAAAAGGAAATTTGAAAAAGCATGGACGCAAAATAGAGAGCAATCTTGTTTTGCGTCCTTTTTTTATAAAAATTTCATGAAATGTCTTTGAAAATCCTTTCATGTGGTTTATAATGGCTTTGTATATTCGATATTGTACTGGTCCATGTTTAAACGGATGTTAAATGGAAAAAGTAAAAAGTAGAGAATAATGCTTAAAAGATACGGTGAAATAGAGTGAAAACCATAGAAAGGGGTTAAGAATGCAGTATACAGATATTGGAATTGATTTGGGAACAGCCAGCATTCTGGTGTATATAAGAGGAAGGGGGGTTGTTTTAAAAGAGCCCTCCGTTGTGGCTTTTGACAGAGATACAAACAAGATTAAGGCGATCGGCGAAGATGCCAGACTGATGTTAGGCAGAACGCCGGGAAA
Source organism: uncultured Lachnospiraceae bacterium (assembly GCA_910577955.1). Classification (GTDB taxonomy): domain Bacteria; phylum Bacillota; class Clostridia; order Lachnospirales; family Lachnospiraceae; genus 1XD8-76. Next base: position 35,504 of record CAJTNC010000030.1, on the reverse strand, counting down.
TATTGTGGCGGTAAGGCCGCTTCGTCAGGGTGTTATTTCAGACTACACCGTGACGGAGAAGATGATGAAATATTTTATCCAGAAGGCGCTCGGCAAGAGAAGCATCAGAAAGCCGCGAATTGCGGTCTGTGTGCCCAGCGGTGTGACGGAAGTGGAGAAAAAGGCGGTGGAGGATGCGACATATCAGGCCGGAGCAAGAGAAGTTTCTGTTATTGAGGAGCCTATCGCGGCGGCTATCGGAGCGGGTATTGATATCTCCAAACCCTGCGGAAATATGATCGTGGATATCGGGGGAGGTACTTCCGATGTGGCGGTTATATCTCTGGGAGGTACGGTTGTGAGCGCATCCATCAAGATAGCCGGAGATGATTTCGACGAAGCCATTGTCCGGTATATGAGAAAGAAACATAATCTTCTGATCGGAGAAAGAACTGCGGAGGATATCAAGATCAGGATCGGCACGGCTTTTCACAGCCCGGAACCGGACTTTATGGATGTGCGCGGGAGAAATCTCGTGTCCGGTCTGCCGAATACGATCAGAGTCTCCTCGGAGGAGACGGAGGAGGCGTTAAAGGAGACCACTTCTCAGATCGTGGAAGCGATCCACAGCGTGCTGGAGAAGACACCGCCGGAGCTGGCGGCGGACATTGCTGACAGAGGCATTGTTTTGACGGGCGGCGGCAGCCTTTTGCGGGGGTTGGAGGAACTGATATATGATAGGACCGGCATCAATACGATGACGGCGGAAGATCCTATGACGGCGGTAGCCGTCGGCACAGGGCGCTATGTAGAGTTTTTGGCGGGTTACAGAGAAGACTGACAAAGCGGCAAATCAAAATGAGAAGAGACAGAAAGGTGTGGAAGACATATGGTAAAAGGTTTATACACAGCTTACACGGGAATGCGGAATGAGCAGCGCAGGATGGATATTCTGACGAACAATCTGGCAAACTCGGATACAACGGGATTTAAGAAAGAGGGGGCGACGAGTCAGGCTTTTGACAGTCTGCTGGCCTACCGTATCAAGGATCTGTCCACGCCGGGTTTAGACGCGAAACATATCGGCGATATGAGCCTCGGGGTAAAGATCGGAGAAGTCTATACCGATTACACGCAGGGACCGCTGAAAGTGACCGACAATACGTTCGATATAGCTTTGGCGGGCGAAGGATTTTTTACGATTGAATTTACAAATAAAGCCGGAGAGACTTCTACGCTCTACACCCGGGACGGCAATTTCAATATGACAAAAGAAGGCTATCTTGTGACTCAGGACGGCGATTTTGTGATGGGCACAAACGGACAGCGCATCCAGCTGCAGACCACAGCGGCGGAGACTCAGATCGACAGGGGCGGCCGTATCTATCAGGACGGCGTGCTGCGGGGACAATTACAGATCACGGATTTCGAAAATTATGATTATCTGGAGAAGTATGGAGAGAACCTGTACAGACCCTTGGATGGGATCACGGAGAGGGAAGCGACGGCTGAGACCCGTCAGGGGTATCTGGAGGCGTCAAACGTGCAGACTGTTTACGAGATGGTGCAGATGATCGCTACGACAAGAGCATATGAGACGAATCAGAAAGTGATTCAGGCTCACAACGATACTCTGCAGATTGCGGCAAACCAGATTGGAAAACTTTAGAATAAGTGAAAATGGGGTTAAGAAAGACGAGGATTCTGCCGATACATACCGTAGACATAAATCAGCATAAAAATACTGCGCTCTTATGATACTGTCATATGGCAGGGAGGTTTTGGCGCACGGCAGATACGGGAGGAATGCATAATGGTACGAAGTTTATGGTCTGCGGCAACCGGCATGATCGGACAGCAGACAAACGTTGACACGATTGCAAATAATCTGGCGAACGTAAATACCACCGGTTACAAAACACAGGTGAATCAGTTCAAATCCCTGTTATATCAGACGATCCAGTCGGAAACGACCTCGGGAAACGGCGAGACAAAACCCACCGGCGCACAGGTTGGCCTGGGTGTGCGGAACGCGGCGATCACCAGCAGATTCAAACAGGGAAATATGTTGGAGTCCACCAGCGATACGGATTTTGCCATCGACGGTGAAGGGTTCTTCGCGGTGAGAGGTCAGGACGGCGAGACCTATTATACGAGAAACGGCAGTTTCATCTGGGCGATAAACAGCGGCGGCGGCGTAACGCTGACCAATTCGGAAGGATTGAAAGTGTTGGATACTCAGGGCAGGCCGATTGAACTGGGTACCAATTACATGACAAATAAGATCACAGTGAGTTCGGATGGGCAGATATGCTATCCGAATGCGAATAATGTCGCCACTCCTATCGGTGTGACTATCGGCGCATATCAGTTTAACAATCCTACCGGTTTGAACAAAGAAGGGGACAGCCTCTATTCCGTGTCTGATGCCAGCGGACCTGCGATCAATGAGGCGACGAACAATCAGGCGAAGCGGAGCATTATCCGTCAGGGCTATCTGGAAGGTTCCAATGTGCAGGTGGTGGATGAGATGGTAAATCTGATCGTAGCACAGAGGGCTTATGAGTTAAACTCAAAAGCCATCACGGCATCGGATCAAATGATGCAGCAGGCTAATCAGCTCAGGCAGTAAGAGAAGCGCGTAGAAAGAGTAGAGGGATAAGAAGATGGATATCAACGGTTTAAATACAGACTATTCTAAATATTTATCGCAGTCCTCTCAGGCATCGGCGAAGATGGATCAGTATAAGAATATGGATTATGCGAATGCAACCGATGAGGAACTCATGGGCGCCTGCAAACAGTTTGAAGAATATTTTGTGGAGATGACGCTGAAAGAGGTATTCAAAACAGTGGATCTGTTTGGGATGAATGAAAGCACTTCTAATGCGATGTCTACCAGCAAGGATCTGATGAAGGACAGTATGGTGCAGACTTTTGCGGAGAAGATTACGGAGCAGTCCAATCTGGGGCTTGCCGAGCAGCTTTATGAGTCTATGCGGCGCAATACGATCGACGTGTCGGAATTGCCGGATTAAGCAGAAAACGACAGAGGAAAATAGAATGGAGAGAGAACAGCCGGGAGCTTTGGCGCCCGGCTGTATGAATATGCGAAGAAAGCCATGAAGGATATGGCTGAGAGAAAGAAAAAGCCGGACAAAGGAGAAGCAAAAAGTAATTTGGAGACAATAAAGGGCTATGTAGAGCATATCATCTATCAGAATGAGAGAAACGGATACACAGTGCTTGTGTTGGCGGCGGAGGGGGAAGAAACCACTTGTGTAGGCATGTTTCGCGGTGTGGACGAGGGGGAAAGCCTTGAGGTACAGGGAGATTTTACCGAACACGCACTGTACGGCATGCAGTTTAAAGCGACTTCCTTTCGCGTGACAAAGCCGGGGGATATTGTCAGCATAGAACGTTATCTGCGCTCCGGCGCGGTGAAGGGGATCGGACCTGCCCTAGCTTCCCGCATCGTGAAAAAATTCGGGGCAGATACACTGCGCATTATGGAGCAGGAACCGGAGCGCCTGTCGGAAGTGCGGGGGATTTCCGAGCGGATAGCCCGAGAGATCGGCATGCAGACAGAAGAGAAAAAGGACTTGCGGGATGCGATGCTGTTTTTGCAGAATTACGGTATTTCGGGGGCGTTGGCGGGAAAGATCTTTGATACATACGGCATGGGCCTTTATGGCGTTTTGCGGGAAAATCCCTATAAACTGGCGGAAGATATAAATGGGATCGGATTTAAGAGGGCGGATGAGATCGCGGCGAAGATCGGAATCCAAGTGGACTCCGAATACAGGATCCGCAGCGGACTGTTTTACGCACTGCAGTCGGCTTCGGGGGAGGGGCATTCTTATCTGCCGAGAGAGGTTCTTCTTGAGAAGGCGTCGGGACTGTTGGATCTGCCTTTGGAAGCGCTGGCGGGGCAATTGGAAAATCTGGTGATGGAACAGAAAGTTATCCTGAAAAAGATAGAGAACAAAAATCTGGTGTACACTTCTTCTTTTTATTATGCGGAGATGAACTGTGCCAGAATGCTGATCGATCTGAACAGAGCGATGGAAGAGGAGGGGAAGATCTCCGGGGCGGAGGAAAACCGTCAAATACAAAAGATTCGGGAACTGGAGAGACAGCAGGGGATAGAACTGGATGAACTGCAGAGAAGGGCGGTGCTGCAGAGTCTGCGCCACGGCGTACTGATTTTATCCGGCGGACCGGGTACCGGAAAAACGACGACCATCAATACGATGATAGGGTATTTTGAACGGGAAGGAATGGACATTTTATTGGCGGCGCCCACAGGGCGTGCGGCAAAACGGATGACTGAGGCGACCGGTTACGAGGCGAAAACGATTCACAGGATGTTGGAACTAAACGGCGGTATTTCGGGGGACGCCGGCGGAGGAAATGCGAGGTTTGAAAGGAATGCGGACAATCCTTTGGAAGCGGACGCGGTCATTGTAGATGAAATGTCTATGGTGGATTTGTTTTTGCTGCAGGCATTGCTTAAAGCGATTATGCACGGGACGCGGCTGATCATGATGGGAGATGTGGATCAGCTGCCGAGTGTCGGGCCGGGGCAGGTGCTGCGCGATCTGATAAAGAGCGGGGCTTTTCCGACGATCATGTTAAAAAAAGTATTCAGACAGGCGGGAGAGAGCGATATTGTAGTCAATGCACATCTGATCAATCAGGGGAAAAATATTTCGCTTGATAATAAAAGCAGGGATTTCTTCTTTTTGGAAAGAAGTGACGCAAATGTCATATACAAACATATCGTCCAGCTTGTGCAGGATATGCTGCCGCGGTATGTGCAGGCATCCCCGATGGATATACAGGTGCTGACGCCGATGAAAAAGGGGAGTCTCGGCGTGGAGGCGTTAAACCGGATCTTGCAGCACTGTCTGAACCCGCCCGCGCCGGAGAAAAAAGAATATAAAGTCGGGGAGGAAGACTTGTTCCGGGTGGGGGACAAGGTCATGCAGATCAAAAATAATTACCAGCTTGAGTGGGAGATTTTGTCCGGATACAATATTTCTATAGACAGAGGAGTGGGAGTGTTCAACGGAGATATGGGGATCATCCGGGAGATCAATGACTTTTCCTCTACTTTAGTGGTGGAGTTTGATGAACACAGACGGGTGACATATCCTTTCACGGGTGTGGAGGAGCTGGAACTTGCATATGCGGTGACGATCCATAAATCTCAAGGATCCGAATATCCGGCGGTGGTGATTCCGGTTCTGACCGGCCCGAAGCTGCTGTTTAACAGAAATCTGCTGTACACTGCGGTGACGAGGGCGAGAAACTGCGTCACGATTCTCGGCTCCTCGAAAACGCTGCAGGAGATGATCGACAATGCGGGGGAAAACCGTCGATACACATCACTCGATCTTCGGATTCGGGAGATGGCCGGAGGGAGTGGGGGAAACGGGTAAAAGCGTCGGAGTCTGCAGGAAATGATCAAAAGATGGATGCCCGGAGAGGGAAAGGTATCTATGAAACAAAAAGCAAAATATCTTAGGCAGACACAGAAATTTTGGGAGACATGTCTGGACATTGTGTTTCCGTCCAGATGTCCCGCTTGTGATGAACCGGCGCCGCTTCCGGCGCTGATTTGTCCGGCATGCCGGAAAAAAGCGGTGGTGATCAAGGCGCCCAGATGCCTGCGGTGCGGAAAGCATATAGAGGACGGGAGGGAGGAATACTGCAAAGGCTGCAGACTTGTCACACATGAATTTCTTCAGGGAAGGGGCTTGTTTTTATATTCCTCTGTGGCAGGTTCCCTATACCGCTTCAAATATGCGGGCAGGCAGGAGTATGCCCGCTTTTATGCACAGGAGATCGTGGGCCGTATGGGCGGTACAATCCGCAGGTGGAGGCCGGATGCACTGGTGCCGGTGCCTATTCACCGGATCAGAAGGCGGGAGAGAGGTTATAATCAGGCGGAGGTTTTGGCGAAGGAGATCGGGAAGAGAACAGGAATTCCGGTGGCCGCCGGGCTGCTTGGGCGGGTAAAAAATACGCTGCCCCAAAAATTGCTTGACGATGCAGGGCGGCAAAATAATTTGAAAAGGGCTTTTAAAATAAACGGAAATGATGTAAAATTAGAAAGAGTGATTATAATAGATGATATTTATACTACCGGAAGTACGGTGGATGCCTGCGCGGCAGAGTTAAAAAGAGCAGGTGTGAAAGAAGTATATTTTATAACGGCGGCGATCGGAAAAGAGCTGCGTTAGAACAGGAACGGAGGAAAGACATGAACGTACGAAACTGCAAAAAGTGTGGGAAATTATTTAACTATGTGGCTGGCGCTCCGATATGCCCCACCTGTAAAGACGCGTTGGAGAAAAAATTTCAGGAAGTGAAAAAGTATGTGCAGGACAACAAAGGCGTCACGATTCACGATGTGGTGGAAAACTGCGAGGTGGATTCTCAGCAGGTGCGTCAGTGGGTGCGCGAAGAAAGGCTGGAGTTCAGCGGAGAAGGCGTGACGGGAATTACCTGTGAAAAATGCGGCGTAACGATCCCCACAGGAAGATTCTGCCAGAAATGTAAAAACGAAATGACGGCAAACCTGAGCACGGCTCTGCCAAAGAAGCCAAAAGAGGCGCCTGCCAAGAAAAAAGATCCAAAAGATTCGGCAAAAATGCGTTTTCTGTCGTAACAAGAGGAGTGTTGTATGATTCATGAAGAGAGGGTAATCCTGATGACAAAGCTGCAGGCCTACGAAGACGGCGGCGGGAAAAAAGATATTGGGATTGCCGGTTATTTCAGAGGGGACTATATCGGTTCGCAGATATTGAAAAGCGTTATCTGTATGACGTTAGCAACGGCGATCCTTTATGGTGGTTACATTTTTTACAATCTGGAAGAATTTATGAAAAATCTGTACCAGACAGACTGGATAGCTTATGCGGGTGTGCTGCTCAAACGCTATCTGGTGCTTGTGATTGTGTATGCGCTGATCACGTATCTGGTATATGCCTACCGCTATACAAAGGCGAAAAAAGGGCTGAAGAAATATTATGGCGGACTGAAGGAATTAAACGCCATGTATAATGAAGAGTCTTGAAAGGATATCGAATGACTGAGTTATTGTTAGCAAAGGAAACGCTGAAAACTTTCGTTGGCAGGTATGAAGTATATTTGAAACCGTTGGGGAAATTTTTGCTTGCGCTGATCGCGCTGCTGATGATCAATTCTTCCACCGGCTATATGGAGAGACTGAACAGCGTGTCAATCGTTTTGATCGTGGCGCTTATGTGCTCTTTTTTGCCGGCGAATTTTATGATCATCTGCGGAGCGGTTTTTATCACGGCGCATTTTTATGCCCTGTCGATGGAATGCGCATTAGTGGCGCTGATTCTGTTTTTGGTACTGGCTCTTGTCTATTTCCGATTTTCACCGCGGGATGCCATGATCGTATTGCTTTTGCCGATATGCTTTGTGCTGAAGGTTCCCTATGTGGTTTCCATCTGCGCGGGGCTTTTGGCCGGGCCGGTTTCGGCGGTGGCTGTGGTCTGCGGCGTGGTAGTTTATTATATGGTGAGTTATGTGACGGGAAACGTGTCAGGACTCAGCGCACTTGAAGCGGAAGATGTGGCGGGGCGGTTCCGATATGTAGTGGATGGTTTTCTGAAAGATAAGACGATGGCTGTGGTCGCGTTGGCTTTTGCGATGACGGTGATTATTGTGTACCTGATCAGGCGTCTTTCCATAGATCACAGTTGGACGATCGCTATCGTGGTGGGGACGATAACCCAGATGGTGGTGCTGCTTTTAGGGGCTCTCATGATGGATACCGATGTGTCCATAGTAGGCATTATCATAGGAAGCATTGTCAGCGCCGGCATTGCGCGGATCGTGGAATTTATGATGTTCCAGATGGATTACAGCAGGACGGAAAACGTGCAGTTTGAGGACGACGAATACTACTATTATGTGAAAGCCGTTCCTAAAGTAATACTTTCCAAACCGGAGAAGACAGTAAAGAGGATCAATCCCCAGAGGAAAAAGAAGAAAAACCATTAGGATCTGCTTTCAAACTTTCTTCCTCTAAAAAGCATCATACTGTAGGAAAAGCAGAAAGGGAAGAATAAAGCAATGCATGACTTATCGGCTACTATCAGCAGATATATGGAAAATCTTTATGTGCCTTCGCTCAGCGCTGTTACGAGGACGGATATTGTGGAGATCATCATCATCACAGTGATGATCTATGCGATACTCGTATGGGTAAAAGAGACGAGAGCGTGGGCGCTTCTTCGAGGCGTGCTGGTTATCGGCGCGTTTCTTTTAGTTGCCTTTTTTACGGGGATGACGACGATCATCTGGATCGCTGAGAGGCTGATTTCTCTTGCTGTTATCGCAGTAGTAGTCATACTGCAGCCTGAACTTCGAAAAGCGCTGGAAAATCTCGGACAAAAAAATATATTTGCAAATTTATTTTCACTGGATATGCTTAAAGCTTCTGTGAATGCACGTTTCTCCGACAGAACTGTCAATGAGATCGTAAAAGCCTGTGTGGAGATGGGCAAAGTGAAAACAGGGGCTTTGATTGTTGTGGAACATAAGCAGCGCCTGACGGATTACGAAAAGACAGGCATTGATGTGGATGCGCTTGTATCCAGCCAGTTGTTGATCAATATTTTTGAGCACAACACGCCTCTTCACGACGGTGCGATCATTGTGCGCGGAGACAGGATCGTGTCCGCGACCTGCTATCTTCCGCTTTCCGATAATATGCTGCTGAGCAAAGATTTAGGAACGAGGCACAGAGCCGGAGTGGGCATCTCGGAGGCTACGGATTCCATGACGGTGATCGTATCCGAGGAAACCGGAAAGATCAGCGTAGCTTACGGCGGACGGCTTCACAGAGGACTTACGGCGGATGAACTGCGGGAATATTTGTCTGAAATTCAGGATAAAGTCGTGGAGGAGAAAAAGCGCATAATCTGGAAAGGAAGGGCGAAGAATGGATAAAAAAGATAAACTGTCCAGAAGATTGACCAGAAACCTCGGGTTGAAGATCGTTTCTTTCCTGCTGGCGCTGACCCTATGGCTGCTTGTTGTGAATATTGATGATCCGATAGTGCGCTGGACTTATCTGGACGTGCCGGTGACTATAAAAAATGCGGATGTGATCACAAATCAGGGTATGATCTACGAGGTGTTGGAAAACACGGATGTGATTCCAAGAGTGACCGTATATGCGCCGCGGTCAGTGGGAGAGACCATCAGCAAGTCGGATATTGTGGCCACTGCAGATATGAACACGCTAAACAGCTTAAATACTTTGCAAGTACAGTTTTCGGTTCCCAAAGTGGGAAATAAAGTCAGCGATATCAGGGGCAGTGAGGATAGTGTGCGGGTCAGTATTGAGAACAGGAAAAATGTTCAAAAAGTATTAAAAACTAATGTTATAGGAGAGGCGCCCGAGGGATATGTAGTCGGAAATGTGAGCACAGATCAGAACCTTGTCCGGGTGGCGGGAGCGGAGTCCGTTGTGAACAGAGTGGATTCGGCTGTCATCAATATAGATATGAGCGCGCTGTCCGAATTTACCAGCGATATCACGACCAGCGTGCCTGTGCGGTTATATGATGCGGACGGGAATGAAGTGGAGGGCAGCACTCTGACAAAGAATCCGGAAAACGTGATGATCACGGTTGAAATACTGTCCACAAAGGAGGTGCCGCTGCGGTTTGACGTGGACGGGGAACCGGCATCCGGATACGGACTGACCGGGGAGATAACGGGTGATATACAGTCTGTGCGGATCGCGGGCAGACGTTCGGCGGTGGCAGGTGTGAGTGAGATCGTGATTCCGCCGGAGGCCTTTGCGATATCGGAGAGCAGCGAAGATACGGTGGTGGAGATCGATGTATGCGATTATCTGCCGGACAATGTACAGATGGCGGATCGCAGCACAAGCCTGCCGGTTCAGGTGACGATCGGAATAGAGAAAGAGACGACGGGGTCATATATGCTGAGGGCGGAGGACGTGCAGCTTCTACGTGTGCCGGAAGGATTGACCTGTGAATTAGAGGGGTTGGAGGAAGAATATACGGTTTCCATCACGGGAATCCGCTCTGTCGTGAGCGGCATAAGCGGAAGGGATCTGGCGGCGTCGTTTGACGTTGCGGCGTGGATGGAAGAGCAGGGAATACAGGAATTGCAGCCGGGGGCTTATCCTGTGACGCTGCAGTATAACAATCCCGAGCGTACGGAACTTGAGAGGCCGGTTACGGCAGTGTTGACAGTTTCGGAAGTAACGGAAGAAAACACTGGAGAATAGAATATCCAAAAAGAGTATGGCGGAACTGCTTTATGGAAAATTTTGGGTATGGAAGGGATTTGAAGATAATGGGAAGATTATTTGGTACGGATGGCGTGAGAGGAGTAGCGAATGAAGAGCTGACACCGCTTTTGGCAATGCAGCTCGGTCAGGCCGGAGCTTATGTCCTGACGAAGGAAACAGAGCATAAGCCGACGATCATGGTGGGTTGTGATACGAGGATTTCCGGAGATATGCTGGCGAATGCGCTGATGGCCGGAGCTTGTTCCGTGGGAGCAAACTGTATTTATGTGGGAGTGATCCCCACTCCGGCTGTGGCGTATCTGACGAGGAAATATAAGGTGGATGCGGGTGTTGTGATCTCAGCTTCTCACAATTCGGTGGAATTTAACGGCATTAAATTTTTTAACGGGGACGGCTACAAGCTGCCCGATGAACTGGAAGATGAGATTGAGGCCGTCATCAAAAGGGATATGGCCGGAATCAAATTCCCGATCGGACCGGGCGTAGGTAAAATAAAGTACCGTTCAGATGCCAGAGAGGAGTATATCAATCATGCGATCCGATCTGTCAATGTGAATCTGTCGGGATTAAAGATCGTTGTGGACTGTGCGGAGGGGGCGGCATTCTACACTTCTGTAGAGGCACTGCGGGAACTTGGCGCGACGGTGGTGCCCATTCACAATATGCCGGACGGAACCAATATCAATGCGAACTGCGGTTCCACTCATATGGGAGAACTGAAAGCAAGAGTTGTGTATGAGAAGGCAAATCTGGGACTGGCCTTTGACGGGGATGCCGACAGGCTGCTGGCGGTGGATGAGAATGGAGAGATCGTGGAAGGCGACGAGATTATGGCAATTGTCGGCAACCATATGAAAAATCAGGGGAAGCTGAAGAAAGATACGATTGTTGTGACGGTGATGTCGAATCTGGGCTTTACGCTGATGGCAAAAGAAAAAGGGATCCATATGGAAACCACAAAGGTTGGCGACAGGTATGTACTGGAGCGGATGAAGGAGATCGGGGCAAACTTCGGCGGGGAACAGTCAGGTCATATTATTTTCCTAGATGAGAATACCACCGGTGACGGACTGCTCAGCGCACTGCATCTGCTGCAGGTTATGGTGGAGACGGAAAAATCTCTCTCGGAACTGGCTTCGGTGATGCAGGTATTGCCGCAGGCTCTCGTCAATGCAAAGGTGGCAAATCATAAGAAAGAACATTACATGGAGTATCCCGAGATATCTTCGGCGATTGCGGCGATTGAGAAGAAGTTTGCCGGAGAGGGCAGAGTGTTGATCAGACCAAGCGGTACAGAGCCGCTTGTACGTGTGATGATCGAAGGGAAGAATCAGGAGGAGATCAACGCAGAAGCCGGAAAGTTGGCAAATCTGATTCAGGATATTATGTTCTGATACAGTTGACGGCGGCGTATCCTTTTGAATAAATATGCATTTTCTGCTTGTTAGAATAGAAATTGAATGGTATAATGAAGTAAAGTTGTGAAGTATATTCTGCGGGGCTGTGGAGAAGGGCAGCGTCTGCGGCATAAATATATTTGGGAGGTAGCGTTACATGGTAAGCCAGAAGGTAGTTATAAAAAACCCGACAGGGCTACATTTAAGACCTGCAGGCATCCTATGCAAGGAGGCAATGCAATTTAAGTCTTTAATTACTTTTTCATTTCGTGAGAATACGGCGAATGCAAAGAGCGTACTTAGTGTACTTGGTGCATGTGTAAAATGTGGTGATGAAATTGTTATGACCTGCGAAGGCGAGGATGAAGAGGAAGCGCTGCGCGCGCTGATAGGAGCTATTGAGAGCGGTCTCGGAGAGTAGCAGGAAGATTTTTATGACAGTTTATTTTAAAGCCCGTGTACTGACGTACACGGGTTTTTATATAAAGGAGTGCAGGGAGGCGAAGAGATGCTTAATTACAAACGTTACAGAAAAAATCCTGTAGTGGATTACCCGGAGAGGACGTGGCCTGACAGAGAGATTGAGAGGGCTCCGATCTGGTGCTCGGTGGATCTGCGGGATGGAAATCAGGCCTTGATCGATCCGATGGTTGTGTCGGAAAAGATTGAGATGTTCCAGTATCTGGTGAAGATGGGGTTTAAGGAGATCGAAATCGGTTTTCCGGCGGCAAGCCAGATCGAGTACGACTTTTTGCGCCAGCTTGTGGACCGGAAACTGATACCGGACGACGTACGGGTGCAGGTTTTGACACAGTGCCGTGAGGAACAGATAGACAGGACCTTTGAAGCGATCCAGGGCTGTAAAGAAGTTGTTTTCCATATTTATAATTCTACTTCTACGCTGCAGCGGGATGTGGTGTTCGGCATGGAAAAAGAGCAGATCACTGAGATTGCAGTGAAAGGGACGAAGATGGTAAAAGAACGGGCGCAAAAGTTTCCGGGAAAGATCATACTGGAATATTCGCCGGAGAGTTTTACCGGGACGGAGTTAGAGTATGCGCTGGAAATCTGTACGGCAGTGCAGGAAGCCTGGGGGCCGACAAAAGAGGAGCCGATGATTATTAACCTGCCGTCCACTGTGGAAATGACGACGCCGAATGTCTATGCGGATCGGATTGAATGGATGAATACGCACTTTAAAAATCGTGAGAGCATTATTTTGAGCGTTCACCCCCACAATGACAGGGGAACCGGCGTAGCAAGCGCAGAGCAGGCGCTGTTGGCGGGAGCGGACCGAGTGGAAGGGACATTGTTTGGCAACGGCGAGCGCACCGGCAATGTAGATATCATGAATATCGCCTACAATATGTTCTCGCAGGGGATAGATCCGGAACTGAAGATCGAGAATATTTCGGAAATCATTGAATTGTATGAGCGCTGCTGTAAGATTCCCATTCATCCCAGACATCCTTATGCGGGCAAGTTGGTGTTTACAGCATTCTCCGGTTCTCATCAGGATGCGATCAACAAAGGCGTCAAAGCTATGAAAGATAGGGGCAGTGAGATCTGGCAGGTGCCCTATTTGCCCATCGATCCTGCGGACATCGGGCGTGAGTACGAGCCTATTGTGAGGATCAATTCTCAGTCCGGCAAGGGCGGCGTCGCATTTGTGATGGACACTTATTTTGGGTTCAAGCTGCCCAAAGGAATGCAGCGTGAATTTGCCGATGTGATCCAGAAGATTTCCGAGAAGCAGGGGGAGGTTTCACCGGAACAGGTGATGGAAAACTTCAGGGAGGAATATCTGAACAAAAAAGAACCGTTACACTTCCGCAAACTGCGGGTGGATGATCTGAGCGACACGATTGACAGTGAGTTTGATACTCATGTAAAAGTCGTCTATACAGATCACGGTGAAGAGCGCAGTTTTGATGCGGCGGGCAATGGACCTATTGATGCAGTGAGACGGGGACTCGCGGAAGAACTGGGAGTTAACATCAAGGTGCTGGATTACGAGGAACATGCGCTGCAGAGCGGCTCAAACTCTCAGGCGGCGGCCTATATCCATTTGCTGGATGGAGATACCGGGCATGTTACTTATGGCGTGGCAGTCAGCTCCAACATTACAAGAGCGTCTATCAGAGCGATTTTCTCGGCGATGAACAGGCTGGGATTAGGAAAGTAAGATATCAGATAAAAAAAGCTGAGCGGTTTGATTCGCTCAGCTTTTTTGTGAAATTACTACTATGAAGTTACTCGAATGTGGGTTTTGTGCCTGTCTGTGCAACGGCGATGTATGTCTTACCCGTATTCAGAACAATTTCATTTCCGCTCATGTCATAGTACTTGGTCGGCGCATAGTCGGAAGTTTTGGTCCATGTGATCGGGATCATTTTGCCCATCGTGCAGTAGTAACCGGGCTTTCCGCTGTCAACCATAGTGAAATCCTGATAATCCTTAGCATCCAACTGTGTGGAGTTTGTCATCTGGATGATAACGTTTGTAAAAGTGAGCTGATCGCCGGTGAGCTGGTCGATCTGTTTGGTCTTGTGGAGGTTTTTGTAGTAAACGCCCTCCTGCTCATTGTATTCCAGAGAAGTTAACGTCACAGGGAATACGTTGCTTAAGTCGATCTTGAAAGCTCTGGATGCATCGCTGTAGTCTTCCAGCGTGTTGGGATGGGAAGCGTTTGTAAATTTAAAATGATCCGCAACCCAGTACTGGCTTCTGTGCTCCAGACTGTAATTCTGCTTTTCAATGGCGCTTGTCAGTTTCTCGCCGGATGTATAGGCGTTGTGCGGCGCCTTTTTATCGTTGGAGCGGAAAAAGGCTTCGGCACCGGGGGAATACTGGGAATTGCCGGTATGCGTACCCGTGATATTATTTACCTCCGGACGTTCCACCCATGAATCTGCATAGAACGGGCCGCCATAGTGAACAATAATGGAATCCCACTCCATGCCTACCGGAACGTAATAGTGGCGGATACTGCGGACATTGCCGATTTTTTCAAATTCCTGCCAGCCTTCGATGATAGCCATCTGACGGGAAATGGAACCTTCTTCCATGATCTCATACAAAATGCCGGCGCTGCCGATTGCATACTGAGGCTGCGCGACGGAGTCGGTGGGCATCATCACGGCAATCGGTCTGGTGTTGGCAACTTCCTCTTTGACCCAAAGATTGGTCAGAGAACTCCTCACATAGCCTTCGCCGGGCGCTTCTTCATCATCGACAAAAGCTTCCTCTTCCGGTTCGGAAGGCTCTTCTGTGCTGGGAGCCGGAATATCTTCCGCCTCAACGGTGATATCCTGTATTTCACTGGAAGCTTCTTCACTGTCTTTGCCGCAGCCGGAAAGACACAGCGCGGCAGTGAGCGCCGCTATCAGGAAAACATTGCGTTTTTTCATTAAACTGGTACCTCTCTTCCTTTTTTCATAATTTCATGATTAGTATATCACGTTTTGGCGTTTCAGTCATTAGAAAGTATTGCAAGTTTGGCAAAATGTTGCAGACTGAAACGGAAAAGTAATCTATTCTTATTATTTAGATGTATTTATTGGTAAAAAAGTTTAATTTTACAAAAACACATATGATTGTCAATGTCTTTTGAGGAAGTACTTATAAGGAAAATAATATAGTTGCGGTATTAACATGATAGATGTAAAATGTAATGGATATAAACCCAAATTGAGACAGGGGGGACGAGGGCTGAGATAAGGAGAGGAAAATCGATGAAAAAAATTATGATCACAGGGTGCAACGGACAGCTTGGCAGAGCCTTAAACAGATTGTATGAGAGGGAACAGAATATAACGCTTTTTAACACGGATGTATTTCCTGATGAAAATATCACTGCCCTTGACATTACGGATGTGGATGCGGTACTTTCTTTTGTGAGGGAAAAAAAGCCGGATGCCATAATAAACTGTGCGGCTCATACAAACGTAGACAAATGTGAAACAGATATTGACAATGCGTATAAGATCAACGCGGTGGGACCGCGGAATCTGAGTATTGCGGCATCGGAAACGGGAGCGAAACTGATGCATATATCAACGGACTATGTGTTTCCGGGGACGCAGAACAGGCCTTTGACGGAGTTTGATCCGGTGGGGCCGACCAGCATGTATGGGAAAACGAAGCTGGCAGGGGAAAACTTTGTGAAAGAGTTCAGCGAAAAGCATTTCATTATCCGGACGGCGTGGCTTTACGGGGACGGGAAGAATTTTGTGAAGACGATGCTGCGGCTGGCGGAGGATCATCGGGAGGTGGGAGTTGTTAAAGATCAGTATGGAACGCCCACCAGTGCGGCGGAACTGGCAAAGGCAGTGAAATATCTGCTTCCTACGGACAATTACGGGCTGTTTCACGGAACCTGCGAAGGGAGCTGCAGCTGGGCTGATTTTGCGGCTGAAATTTTCAGACTGGCAGGGAAGGACACGAAGGTGAATTATATCACCACAGAAGAGTTTGCATCTCCCACTAAGCGTCCGGCTTATTCCATTTTGGATAATTATATGCTGCGTCTCACGACGGACTTTACTTTCGCACCGTGGCAGGATGCGATAGAGGAGTATATGAGGACTGAGAGATAGTCAAAGTAAAAATCTTACAGGAGAAATATATGGAGCAAGGGAAACAGTTCCTGCATTGGGATAAGAGAAAATGGGATATGGCGGCTGCGGCGCTTTTGCTTGCGGCCGTGCCGGTGATCTGCGTCTGGCTGTACTGCCTTGTTGAAAGGCAGTACTTTTCACAGATCTATCTGCCGTCCTCACCGTGGAATGATGAACTATTCTATTATAAGATGACGGAGAACGTGCTGGCTTACGGCTATCCGCAGGGATATTTCGGATTTAACGAGAGCCACGGGCTGTATCTTTCTTTTGCGGCGTGGAGCCCGGTGCTTTTGGTATTTTGGGTCGTCTGGGGATTTTTGTTTGGGTGGAATCTTCTGTCTCCGATGCTCTGCAATACTGCGCTGCTTTCCGTGGCTATGCTGCTTTTCGGAATCCTCGCGAAGCCGGATAAGCGGCAGACGGCAATGATCGCGGTTTTGTACGGTACTTTCATACCGGTCACAAGGTTTGCCCTCTCCTGTATTCCGGAGGCAGAATTGTTTGCGCTTTTTATTCTGTTTTTGGGACTGGGAGTATCCTGTCAGCGGAGATACAGAGGGTGGATGATCGGCGTGATGTTTGCCCTCGTCATGTTGATGACGTGGATGCGGCCTTACTTGATTTTGCTGCTCTTGACACCGGCGATGCTTTTGTTCTTTAAAAAAGGGAAGAAAGCCTTTTTATGGACCGGAGGAATTGCGGCAGGAACGCTGGCGGTGTATTGGATGATCAATCACTTTTTCAGCGCGCCTTATCTCGACGATCTTTTTTATACAGAATGGATCAAGGTTTATTTTGAACAGGGGCTTTTAGCGGGAGCTCGCTATACGATCTGGAAACTTTACACGTCCTTAGGTACGGTACTTGGCCTGATCAAGGCGAATCTGACAGTGAAAAGCGGACTGATTTCTGCGGCAGGGCTGTATTATCTTATCTTTCTGTTGCTGTTTGCGCTGCTTTTGATAAGGATCCTGTGGCGGATTCTCTATAAAAATTGGAAAGGTTTTCTGCCGGAGGGACAGATGGCGCTATGTATGGCCGGATTTTTTGCGGCCGATCTTTTGATGTACCGGATCCAGGAGGGAGGACGGCATACTCTTGTCTATATTGTGGGTTTCTTATTTCTGCTGCCGCTTGCGGAAAGAAAGAAAAAGAAGCAGCTGTACGTTCCCGTCTGCATTTCCGTCTTTTTTGTACTGCTCTTTTTACTGCGGGGCAATGTCCCCTATGAATTTGAGGTTCCCTACGCCTCTGAGGAGCGCAGAGAGGATTTGGAGAGCATGGCAAGACAGCTTTCAGATAATATGGAACTGACCGGAGAGTCGCCGAATTATGACAATACTGTCATATGGACGCTCTTCGAACAGACGGAAGGGATAAATAAGAATGTAGATTTCGGCGCTTACTATGCCGTGCCGGAAGGATTCGGCATCAATCTCTGCGATGGGGGCTATATGGAGGCAAATTTGGAAACGCTGAACAGCCGCTATATCGGCGTGACGCCGGGCGGGGATTTCGAAAGGCGGCTTCTTGCCGCAGGGGGGACAGAGGTAGGGCGATGTGAAAGCCTTGTGGTCTATGATATGAAAAGCGCAGGGGAAAAAGGAGGTACTTTATGAAACTGTTGAGCGTGATCGTACCCTGTTATAATGAGGAGGAGACCGTTGCGGATTTTTATGCGGAACTGATAAAAAACAAGCCTTTTTTCGAGGAGAAAGAACTGGACTATGAGATCATCTACATTGATGACGGCTCAAAGGACGGGACCGTGGCTGAGATCAAAAAACTCCACGAGAGGGATGAGAGGGTGCACATGGTTTCTTTTTCCAGAAATTTTGGGAAGGAAGCGGCTATGTACGCCGGATTTGAACAGGCAAAAGGAGAGTATGTGGTGACGATGGATGTGGATCTGCAGGATCCGCCGTCTCTGCTGCCGGAAATGTTTTCCCACATCGAGGCAGGGTACGATTCGGTGGCTACGAGGAGAGTGAGCAGAAAAGGGGAACCGCCGATCCGCTCCTTTTTTGCCAGATTGTTTTACAGGCTCATGCATAAGATATCCAAAACGGAGATCGTGGACGGCGCCAGAGACTACAGGCTGATGACGAGACAGATGGTGGATGCGATTTTATCCGTGAAGGAATACAACCGGTTCACGAAAGGTATTTACGGCTGGGTTGGATTTCGGACAAAGTGGCTGGAGTTTGAGAATGTGGAAAGGAAAAAGGGAGAGACAAAGTGGTCCTTCTGGAAACTGTTCGCCTATTCTTTAGAAGGCATCATGGCATTTTCAACGGCTCCTCTGGCGTTCGCATCGATCATGGGCATATTGTTTTGCGCTCTGGCGTTTGTCATGATCATCGTTATCATTGTAAAGACGTTGGCATTTGGTGATCCGACTTCCGGCTGGCCCTCCATGATCTGTATTCTGTGCCTGATCAGCGGCGTTCAGCTTTTCTGCATGGGTATTATCGGTCAGTACCTCGCGAAAGCCTATATGGAGGTGAAAGAGCGCCCGATCTATATCTGCAAAGAAAAAATCTGAGGGACTTATAAGTCCCTCAGATCAAGCCGTATCTTATCGGCGATTCTTGCAATATATTCACTGTTTGTGGGGCGGCCTTTTCCGGTTCCCACGGAGTAGCCGAACAACTCCTCGAAAGTGTCGATGTTTCCTCTTGTCCAAGATACTTCGATGGCGTTGCGTATGGCACGTTCTACTTTTTGGTCTGTTGTTTTAAATCTTTTCGCAACGGTAGGATATAACAGTTTTGTGACGCTGCTGACAGCCTCCATGTCTTTTCCGGAGAGGATGATCGCTTCTCTTAAGTAGTGATATCCTTTCAGATGGGCCGGAATACCCATGTCCAGCATGATTCTGGTGACGTAACGCTCCAGATCGACCTCGTTCATGTTTGCAATGTCCATAATTCAAATTCCCCTTTCAAATAATGACATGTGGTTGATATGTTTCGTGTTTTCTGTAGGAAAATGTTTCCTGCTATCAATATAGTATACTATTTGTCGCGATTTGAAAAGTGTAAGTTATCGCATTTGGGCGGATAGAGAGGAAAAACAGAGAGGACAGGGCTGTTAAAAAAGTGAAAATCGGAAATAATTTGGAATAAAAGGTGACGAAAGGGGAGTTGTGTGATAAGATAGAGATGGTTTTTGAGGAGGAAACGATAGGTTATGGTCAGCATTATTATACCGGTTCACAATGCGGAAAAGTTTATCAAAGATACCATCGACTGCGTTCGGGCGCAGTCCTATGAGGACTGGGAATTGCTGTTGATCGAGGATGGTTCCACGGACCGGACCATGGATGTTATGACAGCCTATCTCGAAGAGATAAAGGACGGACGGATGCGGGTTGAAAAGCGAAAGATCCGCGGACCGGAGGAAAAGAATTTCGGTGCGGCCAGAGCCAGAAATCTGGGACTTGCACTGGCACAGGGCAGATACATCGCCTATCTGGATGCGGACGACCGCTGGCGGGAGGATAAACTGGAGCGGGAACTTTCATTTCTGCAGGAAAAAAATGCGGGGTTTGTGTTTACGGGGTATGAATTTGGCGATGAGAACGCAAAAGGCACCGGAAAGATCGTGCATGTGCCTAAGACCCTGAACTATGAGCAGGCTCTCGGCAATACTACGATCTTTACCTCCACGGTTATGATAGATACGGAGAAAATAGAGAAATCTCTGTTGGAGATGCCGTGTATCAAGAGCGAAGATACGGCGAGCTGGTGGAAGATATTGAAGACCGGGGTGACAGCTTTCGGGCTTGACGAGAATCTGGTCGTTTACAGGCGGGCGGGAAAGAGTTTATCGTCCAACAAGGTGGAAGCGGTGCGGCGCATCTGGAATCTCTACAGGCGGGCTGCGGGGCTTTCTGTTTTTGAAAGCGTCCGTCACTTTGTCCCGTGGGCATACCGGGCTGTAAGGAGACGGGTGTAAACTATCCTGTGGGGAAAAGCATCTTAGAGATGGGATGAAGACGGGCGGGAGCGATAATAATAAAAGTCAGCAAGGGAATATATGTGATGCAGGAAAAAGAGGCGTTTAAAAGACTCGTAAGGCTTATGCTTTCGGGAATATGCCTGCTTGGACAGGTATGGATCTATACACGTTTTTTATACAGGGATTTTTTTGAACCAATCAAACAAAACCTCCAGTTTTTTGAAAAAGGGGAGGCCCTTTTTATTGCAATTTATGTGGTCCTTATTTTCTTTTTCTCCAATATGTACGGAGGGATGCGGATCGGTTATCTAAAGAACGGCGAGGTGATCTTTTCACAGATCTTTGCCACGATGCTAGCCAATATCGTGACATATGGGCAGGTGTCCATCATGGTGACGTCGCTTTTCGATATTGAGCCGTTTTTCTATATGGTGGTGATGCAGATCGCGTGGGTGATAGTCTGGATCAATATCGCGAATTTCATTTACCAGCATATATTTGAACCGCGTCAGATGCTGCTGATTCACGGGGACAGGCCCTACGATGATATTGTGGCGAAGTTCGGAACGAGAAAAGACAAATATAATATCAAGAAATGTATGAGTTACAGGGCAGGCTATGACGATCTTTTTTTGGAAGTCTTAGAGCCCTACGATGCGATCGTGATCTGGGACATTCCGGTGGATGTGCGGAATAAGATCCTGAAATTTTGTTACGGGCATTCGATCCGCGTCTATATCATGCCGAAAATAACAGATGTTATCTTGAAGGGAGCAGAGCAGCTCAATCTGTTTGATACGCCGATCCTGTTTACGAGAGAATATAAGATGAGCATAGACCAGCGCTTCTGGAAGCGCTTTATCGATATCACCTGTTCTCTTATCCTGATCATCCTGACATTGCCGTTAATGATTCTGACAGCTTTGGCGGTCAAGATTTATGACGGCGGGCCGATTTTGTACAAACAGGTGCGCTGTACCATCGGGGGCAAGGAATTTAAGATCATGAAATTCCGCAGCATGAGCGTGGATGCGGAGAAAGACGGAAAGGCCAGACTGGCGTCCAAGAATGATGTGCGTATCACGCCAATCGGGAAGTTTATCAGGGTCTGCAGGCTGGACGAGCTGCCGCAGCTTTTCAATATTCTGAAGGGGGAGATGTCTTTTATCGGGCCAAGACCCGAGAGGCCTGAGATCATTTCCCAGTATGTGGAGATCATGCCGGAATTTAAATTTCGTATGCGGGTGAAGGCCGGGCTTGCGGGGTATGCACAGGTGTACGGAAAGTACAATACCACACCCTACGATAAGCTGAAACTGGATCTGTATTATATAGAGAATTATACGGTGTGGATGGATATCAAGCTGATGTTTCTGACCCTCAAGATCTTGCTGATGCCGGACAGCACGGAGGGCATAGAATCCACGCAGATCACGGCGATGAAGCAGTCCAACGCGGAACTCCTTGAAAGGCGTGCGAAGCTGGATGCGGAGGCAAGAGAACGCGTGGAGAGGGCGCACAGAGAGCGGGCGGCCCACGAGGCGGAGATACTCCAGAGACAGCAGAAAAAGGACGAACAGGAAGAGGCGGATAAAGAGCCGGAAAATATAAAAGCAGATTGACAGATAGAAGGGATGAGATGATTGCCATGTGGGAATGCAAATACGGAAAGGAACCGCTCAACATCAGACTGTTTGTGCTGCTGCTTCTCAAAAAGCTTCCGGTGCTGTTAGCTGCGGGGCTGCTTGGGGCGATTCTCGCCGGCGGTTCGTATTTTCTGGTGAAGGTGACCTTCGGCCCGGCGAAAGAATATGAGGCGGTGACGGACTTTTATATCGATTATGCGCTACAGGCGGACGGCACGCCCCATACCTATATCAATTTTGCCACATGGGATCAGTTGTTGAAAGACGATGTTTTTACCGATAAAATACTGACACACATGTCAGGAGTGGATGCTGCAGAATCCCTTGATGAAGCGGAGAAAGCGGCAAAAATCACCAAAGGGGAACTGCGCGGATATCTTTCTGCCACGGTGCTGTCCGATTGGAGAATTGCAACGACAACGGTGAGGACGGAGGATCCGAAACTGACGATGGGCATCGAGAAAGCGCTGGTGCAGGCGATGTTTGATTTCGGGGAGCAGCAAAAGGAGATCGCAGAGATACGGATTTTACAGGAGCCGCAGCAGGCCACCCTTGTGATAGCGGATGTGCGTACTTTTAGGGCGTGCATGACAGGGGCGGTATCGTTTGCTTTTGTTGCTGCTCTTTATCTGTGCCTTTATTATGCGCTGGACGAAGGGATCCGTATTCCGGAGACCTTCGAGAGACGGTATGGGATACCGATGCTTGGGACTGTGTGTTCGAAAGAACTTCCTGTTCTTGCAAAAAAATTGCTGACAGGGAAACCGGCGCTTTTGGCAGCGGACAAGGGAGTGGATCCGGAGCAGGTGCAGAGCGCGCTGGGTAACAGAGGGATCGAGACGGAAGGAAATTTCAGAGTGGCGGAATTGTTCGGACAGACCGAGACTGCCGATGATCCGGAGGTGGTAAAGAGAATCGGGGAATTGGCGGACAGGGAGATCATGCTTCTTGTAAAGGCGGGCGCCCACAACGGAAAGCAGATAGAAAAAACGCTGGATTTTTGCAGGAAATGCGGGTTGGATGTGGCGGCGGCTTTATTGTGGGAGGCGGATGAGAAGTTGATCAGGGCATATGAAATGCCGGAGCATGTATTTCGCGCGTGGCCGCGGAGCGCAGAATAGGGATAATAAGGTATGACAGTACAGGTTTTGGCGTCGGTGGTGGACAAAGATCCCAGAGAACTGGCGAGAGAAATGCATATAGAGACGGATGCGGTCATCGTCAATCAATGCGGCCGCTATGACGTGGAAACTTTTGATCATAAGGGAAGAAAGATCAGAGTGTTTTATATGGCGGAACGGGGCGTGGGTTTAAGCAGAAATACCGCCTTGATGCGGGCAGACGGTGACATCTGCCTTTTTTCGGATCAGGATATCGTCTACCAGACAGGGTATGAGCAGAAGATCCTGCAGGCTTTCGAGGAATGTCCGGATGCGGATATGATCGTTTTTAATGTGGAGGTCTCGGAGGAGAGGAAAACGTATTACAATACAGGCGTAAAGAGGGTGCGCTGGTATAACTGCGGCCGCTACGGAGCTGTCAGTTTTGCGGTGAGGAGAGAAAAACTGTTTGCATCGGGGGTGACATTTTCCCTGCTGTTCGGCGGCGGCGCAAAATACAGCGCGGGGGAGGACAGTCTGTTTTTAAAACAGTTTATGCAGAAAGGATACCGGGTCTATACGTCGGAGGCGGTGATCGGCAGGGAAACGGAGGGAGATTCCACTTGGTTTTCCGGCTATCACAATAAATTCTTTTTTGACAGAGGGGTACTTTACCATTTTCTGTACGGGCCTTTGGCGAAACTGTGGGCATTCAGATTTCTGGCTGTGCACAGGGCGAAATTGTGCACGCAGATTCCGCTGCGGGAGGCTTACCGCATCATGAAGGATGGCATTCAGAGCCAAAGACGGCGTTGAGAGTATAAATTCAGATATAAGAGGTTGGAATGGATTACAGCATTTTTGTTTATCTGATATTGACGGCTCTTGTGGTGGCCCTTGGGTGGTTTGTGAACCTGCAGGCGGGGCGCACGGGAGCGCAGTTTCATAATGGGAGAATGCAGGGGCGCTGTGGGATGACGAGGCAGCAGAGCGTGAATCGCATTCTGATTACAGCGGTGTTTTTCCTGCTTTTTGCAGTATCCGCCTGCAGGATAGCGGTGGGAAACGATTACTGGGTGTACCGCGATGATTTTCTGTTGATCGAGCAGAACAGGCATGTGTCCTTTGAGTTCGGGTTTATCTGGGTGGTGCGTTTTTTGCAGTCCATGCTGAATCATGACCAATATCTGCCTATTTTTGCGGTGTTTTCCTTTTTTACGGTGCTGTTTTTTGTGAGAGGCATGGAGAAGCTCAGTGAGCAGTTCTGCTTTACGGTATTTCTCCTGATGACGGGAGGCTACTACTTTTCAAGTCTTAATTCCGTGCGCTATTATCTGGTGCTTTCCGTTGCGTTGTACAGTATAAAGTATATACTGAAAGATGAGTGGGGGAAATTTATTCTCTGTATTATGGCGGCCGCCGCTTTCCACAAGTCGGTGCTTGTGGTCATTCCGCTCTACTTTTTGGCGTCAAGAAACTGGAAGAAATGGCACATGCTGCTGTTTGCGGCGGGGTGCGGAAGCCTGATCTTGTTTCAGGATCTCTACAGGAAAATCATTTTTGTATTCTATCCCTATTATGAAGGGTCCATGTTTGACAACGGGGAGATATCCGTCAGCAATATCGGAAAGTGTGCGGCGGCGCTTGTGTTGTCGCTGCTCTACTATAAAGCGGCGGTAAAAGAGGACAGAAAAAACAGATTCTTCTTTTATTGTAATCTCGGGGCGCTGGCGTTGTATATATTTGGTTCGTTTATTCCGGAGGTGTCGAGAGTCGGTTACTATCTGAGCGCCACCAATATTTTTTTGATACCGGGTGTTATTGTAAAAATACCGAAGAAAAGGCAGAGAGTTTTGTGGACGGTGTTGTCAGTCCTTGCATATCTGGCGTATTTTGCACTGTTTCTGCGGAGCGCGTACAGTACGGATATCAGGCTGCTGCCCTACAGAAACTGGATATTTCAGTGAGGAAAAGGAGGCGGAACGATGCGCGTACTGTGGGTCTGCAATATTATGCTGCCGCTGGTGGCGGAATATCTCGGGATGGAAGCGAGCAATAAAGAGGGGTGGCTTTCCGGACTTTCCGAGACGATTTTAAACCGTCAGAAGGAAAATGATATAGAGCTCGGAGTATGTTTTCCGGCTGCCGGAGAACTGGCGGAATTCGGACAGGAAATCTCTGTGTCCGGAACGGATGCAAAACTAAACGCCTTTGGGTTTTATGAGGATGTGCAGAGGGCGGAGGTCTATGAGGAAAAAACAGAGAAACGTCTGCGGGAGATCATGGATCTTTTTAAGCCGGATATGATCCATTGTTTCGGCACGGAGTTTCCCCATACGTTGGCGGCTGTGAAAGCTTTTGGACACAGAGAGAGGACGTTGGTCGGCATTCAGGGGCTTTGCAGTATTTATGCAAAACATTTCAGGGCGGATCTGCCGGAGGATGTCTGGAGGCGGATCACGTTCAGAGACTTTGTCAGGAAGGACGACCTGCGGAGACAACATGAAAAGTTTGTGCAGCGGGGCGCCTACGAGGTGGAGGCGGTGCAGCGGGCCGGGCATATCACGGGCCGGACAAATTGGGATAAAAAATATACCGGGGAGTGGAATCCGGATGCGAAATACCATTTTATGAACGAGACGCTGCGGTCAAATTTTTACGAGGGCCGTTGGGAGGAGGGTTCCTGTCAGAAATATTCTGTATTTTTGAGTCAGGGAGACTATCCCATCAAGGGACTGCACTATTTGCTGCAGGCGATGCCCGAGATTTTAAGGGAATATCCGGAAACTGAAATTTATGTGGCGGGGAACAGCATCATTAAATCTGCGGCCCAAAAGGGAATTGCCGGCATCAAGGGGAAATTAAAGCTTGAGTCCTACGGGAAGTATATTTTACAGTTGTTAAAGAACACCGGGACGCTCCCAAAAGTACACTTTTTAGGACGGTTAGATGCGGTGCGGATGAAAGAACAGTATTTGAGAAGCCATGTGTATGTGTGTTCTTCTTCGATTGAAAATTCCTCTAATTCCGTGGGGGAGGCGATGCTGCTGGGCATGCCCGTAGTTTGTGCGGACGTGGGAGGGCTGGCGGATATTTTTGCGGGCGGCGAGGACGGAATATTTTATCAGGCGGGAGATGTCGGGAAACTGGCGGAAGCCGTGAAGACGATGTTTGCCGGCGGTGAAGAGGTGGAGCGATATCGGAGTTCAGCAAGGGCTCACGCGCAAAAAAATCACGACCCGCAGAAAAATTATGCGAGATTAGTGGAGATATACAGGGAGATAGTACAATGAAACTCACGTTTGTTTCCAATTATATCAATCATCACCAGATTCCGCTGTCCAATGAATTGTACAGACTTTTGGGGGAGGGTTACACTTTTATCCAGACAGAGCCGATGGAAGAGGAAAGACTTCGGATGGGCTGGCAGGATGAGGGCGGAAAGCTTCCCTATCTGAGGCTGTTTTATGAGGAGAGAGAGTATTGCGAAAGGCTGATTCTGGAAAGCGATGCGGTAATATTCGGAGGTACGGACGAGGAAAGCTATATAAAACCGAGACTGGCGGCAGGAAAGCCGGTATTCAGATACAGTGAGCGGATCTATAAGTCAGGTCAGTGGAAGATGATCACGCCAAGAGGGCTGAAAAAGAAGTATGAGGATCACACCCGTTACCGGAAAGGGGCGGTCTACCTGTTGTGCGCAGGAGGATACGTGGCCTCAGATTTCCATCTGGTGCGGGCATATCCGGATAAGATGCTTAAATGGGGTTATTTTCCCGAGACAAAGAATCTGCATAAGGAGACGCTGTTGGGAAAGCATAAGGAAGGTACGGTGAGCCTTATGTGGGCGGGGCGTTTTATCGATTGGAAGCATCCGGAATTGCCCATTCTTCTGGCGGAGCGATTAAAGAAAAAGGGCGTTCCTTTCCACCTTTCCATGGCGGGAGGCGGAGAGATGGAGGAGGAGATCAGGAGACTGACCGCAGAGAAGGGACTGGAAAAAGAAGTGACATTCTGCGGTTACAGAAAGCCATTCGAAGTGAGAGAGATGATGGAGCAGACGGAAGTCTATCTGATCACCAGCGATTATAAAGAGGGCTGGGGAGCTGTGCTGAACGAAGCGATGAACAGCGGCTGCGCCGTGGTGACAAGTCATGCCATCGGAGCAGCGCCGTTTTTGATACGACACGGAGAAAACGGGCTGGTATTTCAAAGCGGCGACCTGAACGATCTGGAGAAACAGACGGAGCGGCTCATTAAGAGCGAGGCGGAGAGGCGAAAGCTCGGAGCGGCCGCTTATGAGACGATCCGGCAGGACTGGAATGCGGAAAAAGCTGCAGGCAGGCTTGTGAAAATGGCGGAGGCAATGTTGGGCGGAAAGAAACCGGCCGGGGAAACCGTGGTGCAGAATATCGAAAATCTGGCGTACGAGGCAGGGCCCTTGTCTGTGGCGGAAGTGATTTCACCGGGGCGGATGTATGGGCATTTGACGGGCAACTGAGAACAGGAGAGTATAGGTATGGAGAGACAGCAGGATCTGATCAGCGTTATTGTTCCTGTATACAATATAAAAGAATATATCGGACGCTGCGTGGACTCTATCCTCGCGCAGTCTTGGGGGAATTTGGAAGTGCTTTTGGTGGATGACGGTTCAACGGACGGTACCGGAGAATTGATAGATGAACTGTGGTCGGCTGATGAAAAGATCCGTATTTTTCATAAAGCGAACGGAGGTTCATCTTCGGCGAGAAATCTGGGTATCCGTGAGGCGAGGGGGAAATACCTCGGTTTCGTGGACAGTGACGACTATGTGGAACCCTTTATGTATGAACGGCTCCACCTCGCGATTCAGGAGACGGGGATGCCGATCGCTCAAGGCGGGCGCAGAGAGATGGACGAGCAGGGAAATGCCCTGCCGGACATCTGTATTCCGCCGGAGGAAGAATTGGTGTACAACAGCGAAGCTTTTCTGCGGGAATTATTGCAGCACAAAGGGGACTGTTCTTTTTGTACGAAACTGATCGACAAAAAACTTTTTGAGGGCCACAAATTCCCGGAGGGAAAACTGAACGAGGACTTTTATCTGTTGGTGCAGATGCTGCCGGAGATAAAGGGGATCGTCAGCGTGCCGGAGAGAGTGTACACCGTATTTTACAAAAGCGGCAGCAATACCAGAATGGATTCGGAGGGACATTTTTCAGTGGAAAAATTTTCCACTGTTTACGGGGACTGCGTGGATAACGCGGATATGGTGACGGAGCTTGTGAAAAAGCAGTATCCCCGTCTGGAGAAGACGGCCATGCGGTTTGGACTGTATCAGAGGATGGAGTATCTTCTGCATATTCCGATTAAAGATATGAAGAAGGCAAACAGGCAGTACACAGATATTGTGCGTTACCTGAAGAGAAACCGCAGGGAGGTTTTGAAGAATGCAGAATTGACGAAAAAGCAGAAAAGCTATCTGCTCTTGTTTTCCGTTATGCCGGCGGCGGCGCGGAAGGGACATAGGTGGTTGAAAAAGAGAATAAACGCGCTGTGAAATTCGAAAACAAGGGCAAAATATTAAAATATGAAATTTGCGATGTGTTTTGTTGAAATAATATGGTAAAATCGAAACATTTAGTTGTAAAAAATCATGAAAAATGATATTGTAATAAAAACGAAGATTACAAAAGAGGAAGAGTGGAGCCACTCTTGAAGGAGAGACTATGGCGATATTTATGGAAAACTATAAAAATTACTGTAAGGATAACGGTTATAAGCAAAAATTTGTGGCGCTGAAGACCGGTATGACTGAGGCGAAGGTTTCACGGCTGTTTAAAGGGGAACAGGAGGTAAATGAACAGGATATGGAGCTTTTGTCTGAGGCATTTTTGAAAACCCCTGCTTTTTTTATGCAGGAGGGCTTTTATGAAAAAATATTCACACCGGAAGGGGCTGCGGCTGAGTTTTATCTGGGAGAGGCGGCTGAGAGAATGAAAGAATATACAGATAAACTGATTGAATTTATAGAATGTATGGATTCGATTCTTGGGATAAGGCCCCGGAGGAATGCGTATAAGGGAGAGTAAGCATGGATATTTCCAAGGGAAAGAAAATCATAGATTTTAACAGAGAGCAAAAGGAAAGGATAAACAGGGAACTGGAACGCTTTTATGTCCAAAGCGGAGCTACCTATGGAAGTACTCTGCAATTTGGCAGCTGGGATTATGTCAAGATGATAGCATCCAAATTTTCTGTTTTGTCGGTATTTCTGCCTATGAAGGACAAGGAATTGGGGGCGCTTTTGTATCATACGAAGGAGATTTCCTATATGCTGGTAAATTCCGCGATTCCTCAGGCGAATAGAAATTTTGCTTATTGTCACGAACTCTATCATGCGATGAACCCGGGGAAGATGCTGCTAAAGCACGGCCTTGAGATGTTTCTGGATATGGATTATCAGGACAGTGAGGATGAAAAGATGGCGAATGCTTTTGCCGGCGGCCTTATGATGCCTGAGGAGAAAATAAAGGGAGCTTATGCGGCATTTCAGAAGGAAAGCGAATCCGTTCAGGAAACTACGGCGAGAACGGCGGAATGTTTTGGCGCGCCTTTTGCCGCGGCGGCGATCCGGATCTTTGAACTCGGGTTATGCAATGATGCGGGAGAACTGGAAAAACTCCTGAATATGAGAAAAGAAGAAATATATAAACTATATGAAAAGTATTGGCTGAATACGGAACACTTAAAACCTTCCGGCAGCAATCAGTTTGCCTCTCTTAAGAAACTGATGGAAACTCAGGCGGTCAAATTGCAGGAAGAAGATCTGTTATCTGATAAAGATGCTAAATACATTTTGAGAAAACTGGAACAATTGTATCGGGAAATTGGAGAAGAAAGATGATAAAGCAATACACTTTTCCCCCCGGAAACTGGCCGCAGATTTCTCAGGGGATGATTATTTCGGAAGATGAAATAGTTCCTGCGCTGCTTGGGGCAAAGAGATGGTTTTTTTATGATACCTGTGCGCTAATGCACCATGCACATGGAGAATGCAGTGATGCGATGATTAAATATATCAAAAAATCGCAGGGGATTGTAATACTGCTGCAGTCGATCATTATCGAATTGAGTTCCCAAAATAACGGGAATACTATTTTGCAGGAACATCAACAGTATATCAAGAAACTCATGGATTATGACATATCTGTCGTTTTCATGGCAGAGGAGAATTGTTGTAAAATTCTGCGGGCGGTAATGCAGAGAAACAGGGCGGAAAGGAATGAACATTTCACTTATGCGATTCGGCATTTAAAAGGCGGAAACAGCGGCACGGGGAAAGCTCTTGACGCTTTGTCGGATGAGGAGAAAAAACGGATGGTGAGCGGTGAGCCGGTGCAGGAAGAGTTGGGA
Organism: uncultured Lachnospiraceae bacterium; assembly: GCA_910577955.1. Lineage (GTDB taxonomy): Bacteria > Bacillota > Clostridia > Lachnospirales > Lachnospiraceae > 1XD8-76. The sequence continues at coordinate 5,069 of CAJTNC010000030.1, read as the reverse complement.
GATCATGGGATAAGAGCGATCCGTGAATTGAAGCAGCAGGGGGACAGTCTGGGAGAAGAAATGATATTCTACTGCATGATTATGCTGGCCGCCCTGCTTTGTCCCATGGTGGTACTCAGTGACGATAAATCTGCATTTGACAGGTTTTGCCGCGCGGCGGGTTATATCAAAGAGCATTACAAGAGAAAAGAGATGCAGTACTATTCATCTGTGCACTTGTGTCACATCATGTTTCAGCAGGGCATTCTGGCGAAGGACAAGGTGGAGGATTTCCTAAAAGCCGCCTATGGGGGAGAAAAAATAAGCTTTAGGGGGATCACGGCGCAGGATATCGGCGCGGAGGAGAAGAAAGTGTCGGTGACAAAGATGGCAGCGCTTATCCGGGATGATAAGGAACTGCGGATTTTAATATAAAGTGAAATAAGTGGTCTGCGCAGCGGTTTGTATGAGTGCGATACATAAGAAGGGGCAGTGTAGAGGATAAGAAAATGCAGATAAAAATCAGGAAAAAGGTTTTGTATAACGGCTCGTGGAAGCGAATGCTGTATATTCTGTGCTTTTGCTTTTTGTGCGTGATCGATCAGAGAGTCATGACCTGTGCGCCAAATGGCGGCGGCCGGGAGATATTCAGGGATTCAACCGGCGCAGCAATGGCGGTTTTAATTCTTTCTCATTATAAGTGGGCAGATATTGTCAAGTATAAAAAGATTTATTTTGGATGGAGCATTTTGGCTGCGGCAGGTCTGCCGGTTCTCTTTGTGGTTGGAAAAGAATGGCTGTCGTTTCCCGAGGAGTGGCTTGTGATCCTTTTTGACATTCTTATCTGGGGATATGTGATCATAGCTACATTTACCAGTATCTTTCCGGAAAAGAGAAGACCGGTTTTTAGTAAAAAAATAATGACGGTATGGCTTTTAATGATGCTTCTTATGGTTTTTTCCAGAAGCGATTTATGGTGGCCGTTGTGCTATCTGATCATGTTTGGCTGCTTTTATCTGACAGACTTTGATGAAGCGGAACGGGAAGATATGTTTCAGGGAGCGCTAAGCGGGATCATTCTGGCATTTTTCCTATTTCAGGGGCTCAGTTTTCTGTATAGGCCCTTTGATCAGGTTCGTTATGTGGGGTGGTATACAAACTGCAATAACAATGCGCTTTTTTATTTGTCGGTACTGGCGGCGGTGTTGACAAAATTATACTGTGCGGTGCGCGGCGGTAGCGGTAAATGGCTGAGGGCATACTATTTTTTAGGAGTCGGCGTGGTGCTGTCATTTATTGTTCTGACAATTGGGAGAGCAGCTTGGATCGCTTCATTTATTATAGTTTTTTCCGCATTGTTTTTTATGGGAAGAGAAAAAAAGGTATGGCTGCGAAGAGCGTTAGCTCTCGCTCTGTGTGTCTGTCTTACTTTTCCGGTCTGCTTTGCGGCGGCACGTTATATTCCGCCGTTACGGCATCATCCCATCTGGTTTGAGGAGGAATGGAACGAGAATAAAGTCCACTCTTGGGATCCGTGGAATTCAGAAAAATATATAGATATGGATGAATTTCTGGATACGGCGGGAGGCAGGATAGTGCAGAGCGTTAAAGAATTGTTTTTACATCTGATGCCGGCTATGAAAGTACAGGCGGCGCAGGACAGATATCAGCCGCTTATGAGAGATGATGAATATAGGGATGGTTTTACAACAAGGAGCGCCATTTACAAATATTTCTGGAACGACCTGAACTGGCGGGGGCACAAAGATGATGAAATCGGCTTCAGAATGCTGACCAATTATTGGATAGGACATGCACATAATATTATTTTGCAATTTGGAACGAACTTTGGTATTCCGGTTATGATATTGTTTGCCGGAATGTTGATTGGAACATTATATATATCTATAAAGAGGTGGGCCGGAAACAGGGACGGAAGATTTGTGGGAAGCTTTTTGTGGATGATGATTCCACTATCATTCGGTATGTTTGAGTTCTGCTGGGGGGCCGGCAGTCTGATCATATTTATGATATTTTTTTCATGGGGGAATGTTTTACGGAAAGAGATATGATATCCTGCAAAAATGCCCTGCAGATTTTAATGTCTGCGGGGCATTTCTTCTATTTATATACGTAAGTCGGTACGAGCCTTTTTACTACGGCGCGCACATCCTCAGGCTTTTTCCCTTCATCCGCTACCACGCCTGCTAGTGCGTCAAGACCTTCTTTAAATTCTTCCTCGTCCACGTCAATAGGCTTCCCGATATGAATCAGGTGGTTGGCAGTGTCTTTCATCCCTTCTTCGCTCATCAAAAGTTCTTCATATAATTTTTCACCGGGACGAAGTCCCGTGATTTTGATTTCAATATCGTCTCCGGGAACATATCCGGAAAGCTTGATCAGGTTTTCTGCCAAGTCATAAATCCTGACGGGTTCTCCCATGTCCAGAATGAAGATTTCGCCGCCTTTTGCGTAGGCTCCGGCCTGCAGGACTAAGGAAACGGCCTCCGGAATGGTCATAAAATAGCGTATAATATCTTTGTGAGTTACGGTGACCGGCCCCCCGTGTTCGATCTGCTTCTTAAACAGGGGAATTACGCTGCCGTTGCTGCCGAGCACGTTGCCGAATCGGACAGCCACAAATTCCGTGGTATATTTCAGATTTAATTGCTGAACGATCATCTCACAGATCCGCTTGGACGCCCCCATGATATTGGTCGGATTTACGGCTTTGTCCGTGGAAATCAGGACAAATTTCTTTGCGCCGTTTTCACCGGCGGCAGTGGCGGTTTTCAATGTGCCGAACACGTTGTTTTTAATCGCCTCGATGGGGCTGTCCTCCATCAGCGGCACATGCTTGTGAGCAGCCGCGTGATAGACGATCTCGGGACGGTAAGTCTTAAAGATCGTCTGGATGCGGGCAGTGTTTCTGACAGATGCGATCAGTACCACCAGATCCAGCTCAGGGTGCTTTACTTTAAGCTCTTGTTGGATATCGTAAGCATTGTTTTCATAGATGTCCACAATAATAAGCTGTCTGGCGCCATGCTCCGCAATCTGCCTGCAGAGTTCGCTGCCGATAGAGCCGCCGCCTCCGGTGACCATGACGACTTTATCTTTTACATACCCCATGATCTCGTCAACATTAACTTTAATGGGATCTCTGCCAAGGAGGTCTTCGATCTGCACCTGACGCAGGGAGGAGACGCTGACATCGCCGTTTATAAGCTGGTACATGCCGGGAACAAGCTGCATATGGCAGCCTGTATCCTTGCAGATTTCCAGAATTTCCCGGATCTGGAGTTTGGAGGCGGAGGGGATCGCAATGATGATCTCTTCAATGTGGTATGCATCCACTGCCTCTTGAATACATGTTCTGTCGCCGACGATGGGAATACCGCGAAGCGTTTTTTTGTGGCATCCGGGATTGTCGTCAATAATGCACAGCACTCTTAGATTCACATAGCTGCTGGATTCTATTTCTTTTATGATAGCATTTCCGGCCTCGCCGGCGCCAATCACCATTGTATTTTTCTTTTCCGGATCTCTGGAGGCCGTGCGTCTCCTGCTGTTGATCAGCCGGATAAAGCGATAGCTGAAGCGGGTGGCGCAAACCATGATCATCAGCAAAAAGGCATACATCGGATAGTAGCTTCTCGGCATTTTGATCGGCAGAACGGCTACCAGAAGAATTTGCAGGAAAAAGCAGATGATGCAGGCGGCTGTAATGTTGATCAGTTCATTTGCGCTGGCATAACGCCAGACGCTTTTGTAGAGCTTAAACAGCCAGAATACGACTGCCGTGATCACAAGATCAAAGGGCAGCAGGAAAGTCGCCGGCCTCATATATTCCAGACAATGGCGGGAGAAACTGAAATCAAACCGCCAATATAGCGCGCCGTAGGAAGCGATAATTACTGCGAGCATGTCCAGAATGAGCAGGATAAGTATTCTGCTGACAGGGATGTGCCATATGTTAAATTTTGTCTTCACAATAAATCCTCGATTTTATATAGATTTTTGTTTGAATTATTCTTTTTATCTTTTGCTGTTTTATCCTTATATTATTCCAAAACTATTATATTATTTTACATCAGGGCAGAGGAAATTACAATGAGAATATTTAAGGTTTTATATCCGGAAATTTCCGGCTTCGGAGTATATCGCCTTAAAAGCATACTTTGTAAATGCGGGGGTAGGGAACAAATATCATTTAGCGGGTTGCTTTTTTTGTTGTAGAGTGTTAAAATCACCTTGTTACAAAATATCATTTTGAGAGTTCTTGAAGCGTGGGCACTTGAACTTTTGAGGATATCACATATTCGGATGCGGGAAGGTTTGCCTGACAACAAAAGGGTGCATCGGCATAGAATTATGCAGCGGAATAAATGATAGGATTCCGGCATAAATGGCGAAGCGTACCCTAAAACAGTTTTATGCCCACGGTTTGACAGTGCAAATTATTCAAAACGCGGAGGAAATAGTAGTTGTACTATGTGATACAGGTTGCCCCGGGAAAAGAAGAGGAGACAGAACGGTATATTGTGGAACGGATACCGGAAGAGAGATGTACTTCGTGCTTCCATCCTGTGCGCCATGTGAGGAAAAAATTTCGTGGGACTTGGAAGGACAGGCATGAAAAGCTATTGCCCGGCTATGTATTTATAAATAGTGAGAATATAAAAGAGTTATATCTGGATTTAAAACGTATTCCCATAATGACGAGACTTTTGGGATGGGAGGGAGAATATATCACGGCTCTTATCGAAGAGGAAGTGGCTTGGCTTGAAAAGATTGTCTGTGTCGGAAAGAATGGGGAGATTACCGGAGAAGTGCCTATTTCACGGATAGAAGTAGGTGAAAATGATGAAGTGGAGATTCTCTCCGGACCATTGCAGAATATGATAGGGATGGTAAGGCGGATCAATCTCCATAGGCGGGTGGCGGAAGTCGAAGTGGTATTTATGGGGAGAAAGATAATCATTCATCTGGGAATTGAGTTAGTGGAGAAAAAATAATACGAAATATTGTTTTAAGCGCTGCAAGGCGCTTATTTTAATGGAGGAAAGAAATGGTACAGATACCGTTTT
>CAJTNC010000029.1 GCA_910577955.1 uncultured Lachnospiraceae bacterium | reverse complement strand
GTGAGACAGTTCGGTCCCTATCCGGCGCGGGCGCAGGATATTTGAGCGGAGCCGTCCTTAGTACGAGAGGACCGGGACGGACGGGCCGCTGGTGGACCTGTTGGGGACCAACCCCATAGCAGGGCAGCCAAGCCCGGCAGGGATAAACGCTGAAGGCATCTAAGCGTGAAGCCCCCCGTAAGATGAGATATCCGATCTGAAAAGAGAGAGGCCCCTTCGAGACGAGGAGGTAGATAGGCGGGAGGTGTAAGTACAGTGATGTATGTGCTGGCCCGTACTAATAGGCCGAAAGCTTGACCAGAGAGGTTTGAGGGGATGGAGAAGATTCAGTGTTCGGTTTTGAGGGTATGGATCCTCAAAAGAAGAAGGGAATAAGCAAAAAAGGTGTTCCCATATACGAAGGATAAAATATAAGGTACAAAAGATAAAAAAAAGAAGCATTTTGCTTCTTTTTTATTTTTTATGGTAGGCAATTCAGAAATGCTGTGGTATAATTGCTATAGGTTATATAGGATAAATCTATATTATTGCGAGGTGGAGTATGGATACAAAGATTTTATTAGAGAACGGAACGAATGAGCTGGAGGTTTTGGAATTTATTTTGGCCGGGAATTCATACGGGATCAATGTAGCAAAGGTAAAAGAGATTATTCCTTATCAGGCGGTAACGCCGGTGCCGAATGCTCATCCAAGCATAGAAGGAATCTTTATGCCGCGTGAAACGATGATTACAGCGATTGATTTAAAGAATTGTCTTCAGCGGGGCGAATACAGTCCATCGGGATTATTTATTATAACAAATTTCAATAAATTAGACATTGCTTTCCATGTAGACAATGTGGTAGGTATACATAGAGTATCTTGGAGAGACATTATTAAACCGGATGCTACGGTCAGCACGACCGAGGAGGGCATTTCAACCGGTATTATCAAATATGATGATAAGCTTATTATCATATTGGACTTTGAGAAGATCGTTTCCGATATTAACCCGGAAACAGGTTTGAAAATTACTGATATTGATGAGCTGGGAGAAAGACAGAGAAGCGATGTACCGATTTTGATTGCCGAAGACTCGGTGCTGCTTAATAAATTGATTGTGGACTCCCTGAAAAAAGCGGGATATCATAATCTGATCCATACGAAGAACGGACAGGAAGCATATGATGTGATTCAAGCATGTAAGGCGGAAGGCACATTGAAAGAGCATGTGCAGTGCCTCATTACGGATATCGAGATGCCGTTGATGGATGGTCACCGTCTGACAAAACTTGTAAAAGAAGACCCCGAAACAGCGGATATTCCAATCGTTATTTTCTCCTCTTTGGTGAATGAGGAAATGAAGAGAAAAGGCGTGGCACTTGGGGCGAATGCTCAGTTGTCGAAACCGGAAATTGGTAATCTGGTAAGAGTTGTTGACGATTTGACCAGATAAGTGATAGAAAAATGCAGAGAGCGTACCGGTTTCTGGTATGCTCTTCTTTTTAGCATAAAGCCACTTGCGAAGATAGGGACACCCCGTGAAATGCTTTGGCCATGTACGGGGCGAGGGAACGTGCCTAAAAGAAGTTGGGAGTCGACAGAGGAGAGATTATGCTGGCACAGGATATAAAAGATGCGGAACTTGTGTTGGTTGGTATCGGCAGTGAGATGCAGGTAAAGCTTCAGACATTAGAAAAGATTCCGGAATTTGCTGAAAAGCTTTCAGAGTTGGAGGCAGAACAGGGAAAAGAATGGCTGCGTCCATTTTTGATCCGGTATTTCTTGAAAAAAGAATATCATCCGCAGATCGTAAACGCATACGAGAGTTTAAAGAGATTACTGGAAGAGAAAAATTATTTTATAGTATCTTTGAGTTCAGATGATTTGATAAAAGAGACTGCTTTTAGAGAGGATAGGACCGTTATACCCTGTGGAACGTATCATGTCTTGCAGTGTGAAAATAATTGTGCCGGAAAACTCTTTCCGATAGAAGATGATTTCTGGATGAAGGTCCGCGGCTGGATTTTTGGGAAAGTTTCTCTGGCTGAGTTGAACGAGCCGAAATGTCCGGATTGCGGCGCGTCTCTTGTTATGAATCAATACGGCCAGACTGCCTATAACGAAGAGGGATATCTGAAAAACTGGCAGATTTATACAAAGTGGCTGCAGGGAACAGTGAACAGAAAGCTTTGCATTGTCGAACTGGGTGTAGGGATGGAATATCCCTCTATTATCAGATGGCCCTTTGAAAAAGTTTGCTTTTATAATCAAAAGTCTGTTTTTTGGAGAGTACACAGCAGTTTATGGCAATTGTCGGAAGAGATAAAGATGAGGGGGAAATCCGCCAAGGAGAATCCTATAATATTTTTAAATGAGCAGTAGAACCGTTTTTGGGGTGGGGATACAATATTTTTGAAAAAGTGTATATCAAAATATTTATCGATATTGGAGGAATGAAGAATGGGTTCTGATGAAGAACGCTTGGAAGAGATGTTAAAAGCTGTTCTGGAGGAAGAAAATAAGAGGACAGCGCAGAATACGCCGAATGTATCCGAAGAAGAGGATCTGCCGGAAATATCGGAGTTGTCGTTAGAAGATGTAACGGGGGAATTACCGGATCTGTCGGAAATATCGGAATTACCGATGGAAGATGTAACCGAGGAATTACCGGATCTGCCGGAAATATCGGAATTACCGATGGAAGATGTGACGGGGGAATTACCGGATCTGCCGGAAATACGGGAGTTGCCGCTAGAAGATGTGACTGAGGAATTACAGGATCTGCCGCTTGTTGATTTATCTGAAGACCTGCAGGATCTGCCGCTTGATGATTTGTCCGGAGAGCTATCGGAGATAGAAGATTTGCCGTTAGATGATTTTTCCGAGGAGATACCCGAAATACCGGAGCAGGATTTGGAGAAGGCAGAGGATCCCTCTGCAAAGGAAATGTCGGTGGATCCTTTGGAATTTCTAGCTATGTCAGAGGAGGAGATCGATAAAGTTCTGGAAAAGGAAGCTTCTTTGGATAAGACTTTTACCGGAAAGGCGCCGAGAGGAGAAATGCCTGAGGAGCCGAAAGAACAGGATGCATTATCCGATATTGAGGAAATGCTTCAGATGTCTGACGATCATGTCCTGATGGACGAAGAGGGAATGGGTAAAGGCATGTCTTCCGGAGGCGAAGCGCCGGAACAGGACTTTTCGAACGATGTTCCCGATGCGGAGGAAGAAATCAGGGAGGTATCCGACAACGGCAAGAAAAAGAAGAGCCCGAAAAAGAAAAGGGAAAAGAAGGTAAAGGAAAAGAAGAAAAAAGAGAGCGGAGAAAACAAAGAAAGTTTCGGAAAAAAATTTGCGGCTGTTTTTTTTGGTTCAGATGAGGAAGAACTGGAGGAAGAGCCGGTAAACGAGAAAAAGAAGGGAAAAGAAAAGTCCGCAGCGGACGGAGATGCAAAAGGAAAGAAGAAAAAGGAAAAAAAGCAAGCCCCGCCTAAGAAAGACAAAGAGAAAGATCCGGCCAAAGCAGCGAAAGAAAAGCTAAAGAAGGAGAAGCAGGCGGAGAAAGCAAAGTTAAAGGCTGCGAAAGCGGAGAAGGCGGAGAAGGAGAGAAGGGCGGCAAAGAAACTGCCCAAAAAGAGAGTCATCGTCTGGACGTTACTCTGTGCTTCCATCGGCGTCGGTATTTTGTTGATCAACAGCGTTGGTATGGCTGCTATCCAGATGACACAGGCGAGGAATGCTTTTTATGATAAGGATTTTGAAACTGCTTATAAATTGTTGAACGGAAGAGAACTCTCAGGGGAAGACCAGTTGATTTTTGGCCAGTCTTCTGCTGTGCTTCATCTGGAACATGCACAGGAGAATTACAAAAACCATCTGAAGATGAATAAGCCGGTCAAAGCGCTGGAGGATTTGTTGAAAGGTGTTGAGAAGTATCAGGGAGTGCTTTCTGCCGGTGGTGGTGAGTTGGTCACACCGGAACTGACAGCAGAGTATCAGAGACTATTGGAAATCCTTCAGGAGCAGTACGGGGTGTCGGAGGCTGGCGCAATAGAGATCAATGCGATTAAAACCGATTACGAGTACAGTCTGCAGTTGGAGGCGTTAGTAAACGGTGGGACCTATCAGAGCCAGTCGGAGATCCAAGAGCAGGAAGAGGAAGCGGCGCAGACATTACCGGAGCTTGAGGATATGCTTCCGGAAGAAGAGGAGTATCTGGATGGTAGCGGTGATTGATTACGATGCCGGTAATATAAAAAGTGTGCAGAAAGCGTTGGAACATCTCGGGGGACAGGTGAGCGTCACAAGAGACAGAGACGAGATTTTGGCGGCGGACAGAGTTATCCTGCCGGGGGTAGGGAACTTTGGCGATGCTATGGCAAAGATAAATAGTTTCGGACTTGATGCGGTGATAAGAGAGGCGGCGGAGAGAAAAACTCCTTTTCTGGGAATCTGTCTTGGTTTACAGCTCCTCTTTGAGGAGAGTGAGGAGAGTCCCGGGGTGAAAGGGCTTGGACTTCTGCCCGGCAAGATCATCCGCATCCCGAAGGCGGAAGGGCTTAAAGTGCCTCAGATCGGCTGGAATGCGCTGAAATACCCGTCTGAGGGGCGGTTGTTTCAGGGGGTGGCTGAGGGTTCATACGTCTATTTCGTGCATTCCTATTATTTGCAGGCGCAGGAGAAGGACATCGTGAAGGCGACAGTTGAGTATGGCGTGAGCGTGGAAGCTTCCGTGGAAAAAGAAAATATTTTTGCCTGCCAGTTCCATCCGGAGAAGAGTTCGGATGCAGGGCTGCAGATATTGAAGAATTTTCTGGAGATTTAAGCAAAAAGGGGATCTATGTATACAAAACGAATCATTCCCTGTCTGGACGTTAATCATGGCAGGGTGGTAAAGGGTGTCAATTTTGTTAATTTACGGGATGCAGGGGATCCGGTGGAGATCGCCGCGGCTTATGATAAAGCCGGTGCGGACGAGGTGGTATTTTTAGATATCACGGCCTCCTCTGATGCCAGAAAGACCGTTGTGGATATGGTGCGTAAAGTGGCGGAGCGGGTATTTATCCCGTTTACAGTGGGCGGCGGTATCCGGACGGTGGAGGATTTCAGGGAATTGCTGCGGGAGGGAGCTGACAAGATATCTGTCAACTCCGCAGCCATAGACAGGCCGGAACTGCTCAGTGAGGCGGCGGATAAATTCGGCAGCCAGTGCGTGGTGTTGGCGGTGGACGCCAAAAGGCGCGCAGACGGCAGCGGCTTTAATATCTACAAACACGGCGGGCGCATAGACATGGGCATAGATGCCGTTGAATGGGCGATGAAGGCGGAAAGACTTGGGGCTGGGGAAATATTGCTGACCAGCATGGACTGCGACGGTACAAAGGCCGGTTACGATATTGAACTTACAAGACAGGTGTCGGAAGCGGTATCCATTCCGGTGATCGCTTCCGGCGGAGCGGGAAGATCAGAGCACTTTTACGAAGCGCTGACTGCAGGAGGAGCGGAAGCGGCACTGGCGGCATCTTTGTTCCACTATAAAGAACTGGAGATCAGGCAGGTGAAAGAGTATCTGCGGGAGAGAGGCATAGCAGTGCGGCTGTAGCGTTACAGGAGGGGATAAAGATGGCAGCGATCAGTAACGACTGGTTGGAACCTTTGAAACCGGAATTTCAGAAAGAATATTACAGGAAGTTATTTCAGAGAGTGAGTGAAGAGTATAAGACAAAAAAGATATTTCCGGCTTCCGAAGATATTTTCAATGCTTTTCACCTGACACCGCTAAAGGATGTCAAAGTGGTGATTCTGGGGCAGGATCCCTACCACAATGACGGGCAGGCTCACGGGCTTTGCTTTTCGGTGAAGCCGGACGTGGAGATCCCTCCTTCCCTTGTGAATATTTATCAGGAATTGAATGATGATCTGGGGTGTGACATTCCGAATAACGGATATTTGGTAAAGTGGGCGAAGCAGGGAGTTTTGCTGCTAAACACAGTGTTGACGGTGCGCGCTCATGCTGCGAATTCTCATAGAGGGATCGGTTGGGAAGAATTTACGGATGCTTGTATCCGCATATGCAGCGAGCAGGATCGCCCCATGGTGTTTATTTTGTGGGGCAGACCTGCTCAGATGAAGAAGTCTATGCTGCATAATCCGAAGCATTTGATTTTAGAAGCGCCGCATCCCAGTCCGCTGTCGGCTTACCGCGGTTTTTTTGGAAGCAAGCCTTTCAGCAAGACGAACGAATATCTGAAAGCGAACGGTTTAGAACCTATTGACTGGCAGATTGAGAATGTATAGAGTTGAATTTTTTCTCAAGTTTCGTCAATAGCGCTTCAAACTGCTCTTTGGTTTCGGATTCTTTCCAGAGGCTGCAGCCTGTCTCAAATTCCGCCCACTGCCTTGTATAGACGAGGGTCAGGGGGCGTTTTTCTTCGGCCGTTTCATCCGCCAGTTTGAAATTGACGGCGCCTGCGTTTTCGACCAGAGAAAACAGGATGCAGGCGTTTTTTTGAAGCAGGTTTAATTCCTGCAGACGATCGAGGGATTCAGGGGCATATGCCTCTTTGTCTTTTTCAGACATCGTGAAAGTTATCGTCACTTCATAGGGCTCAGAGTCAGTCTGCAGTGCAAACTGTTTATAAGTCATATCCTCCGGGAAGTACAGATTGTAGATGATATTTCCCACGGCGGAATTGTTTCCGATATATTTAGTCCGCCATGAATAAAGAGTATCTGCAGAGTTTATAGGATCTGCAGAGAGCAGTTTTTCCTTGGGGTCGGTTAAAAGGCAGAAAGCAGCCGCCGCACACAGAAGGACAGCGGCTAATAACAGGGCGGGGACGGGTCTTTTCCAAGTTTTTGCGCGGGTAATCCGCTCTTTTAAATCCACTTCGCCGAAAGCCAGCGGGGAGATGATTTTTCCGGTACCTTCTCTTTTATCATAGCCGATCAGTGAAAGGAGATAACTCTTTTTTGCCTCATCGGTGTAATTTCGGAGCACTCTTTCATCGCAGGCAAGTTCGATATCCCGGCACAACAGGATATAGGCAGCCCACAACAGCGGGTGAAACCAGTAGATGGAGAGCAGGCAGAAAGCGAAGGCCTTTACCAGATGATCCTTTCTGGAGATATGGGCCTTTTCGTGGGCCAGCACATGGGAGAGAGCTTCTTTATCTAAATGGAACGGAATATAGATCCGGGGCTTTATAAGACCGAGGATAAAGGGAGAGGATACAAAATCACTCTGCCAAATATTGTCCTGCAGCAGCACAGCAGTCCGCATCCGGGCGCGCAGGCGAAGATAACTGGATATCAGGTAGAAAAACATCACGAACATACCGGCAAGCCATACATAGACGGCTGCGTGAAGTATGATAACCATCGCCTCTGTGCCGGACATCCCTGTGGAAATCCGGGAAAAGGAAATTTTAACAGCGGGGTTGATCATGCGGTCCACCGTGGCGATACCGCTGTTTATTTCAGGAAGTTCCCCTGCCCGCAGTGATGTGGGAATCGTTTCGGCGCTGGGGATCAGACTGAAAACACTTTCTATGGAAAACGGAAACAGAAGCCTGAAGCCAACGAATCCCCAAAGCATACAGGTAAACTGCTTTGGCATTTTTTTGAGCAAAAGCCGAAGCAGCATGACGGCAATGACGATCCAGCCGGCGGTGATGCTCATGTTTATAAGTTTCAAAAAATTTATAAATATGGTTGTCATTCAGCTATTCCCCGCTTTCTATCAGCTTTTTCAGCTCGTCCATCTTTTCCTCCGACAGCTTTTTATGCCGGCAAAAGGCGGCGATAAAGGCAGGGAGAGATCCCTCGAATTTTTTTTCGATGAGTTCTTCCATTTCAGCTTCCTGTATTTCATCTTTGGAGACTAAGGAGGTGACGATGGTATTTTCGTTCTTGAGAATACCGCGTTCAGAAAGACGCTTTATCACAGTGTAAGTGGTTGTGGATTTCCAGCCCAGATATTTTTCGCAGAGTTTTACCAGTTCCTTGCTCTTTATCGGTTCGTGCTCCCAAAGGATCAGGCAGAAACGGTATTCACTCTCAAAGATTTTCGGTGTGTCCATAAAAAAACTCCTTTACTCTAATGTATTAGATTGATTTTAGTCTAACACATTAGAGTGAAGGGGTCAAGAGAAAAATTGTGTGTCATTCATATTCCGCAATATCGCAGATCAGTTTTTCGGTATCCTCCCAGCCAAGACAGGGATCGGTGATGGATTTTCCGTAGATTCCGCCGCCGATCTTCTGACAGCCCTCTTCCAGATAACTCTCCACCATTACGCCTTTGACAAGTTTATGGATATCGGGATTCAGCTTTCTGCTGTGCAGCACTTCCTTCACGATGCGGATCTGCTGCCGGAACTGCTTGTTGGAGTTATTGTGGTTGGAGTCGATGATGCAGGCAGGGTTGACTAAATCCCGCTCGGCATATAATTCCAACAGGTTGTTCAAGTCTTCATAGTGATAGTTCGGAATGCTCCGGCCGTATTTGTTGACTGAGCCGCGCAGCACAGTGTGAGCCAGCTCGTTGCCGTTTGTCTTTACGGCCCAGCCCCTGTAGATGAAAGAGTGAGGGTGCTGCGCAGCGTAGACGGAGTTGAGCATGATCGAGAAATCGCCGCTGGTGGGGTTTTTCATCCCGGCGGGCACATCGAAACCACTGACGGTCAGTCGGTGCTGCTGATCCTCCACAGAACGGGCGCCGATGGCCACATAGGAGAGGATGTCGGAGACATAGCCCCAGTTTTCGGGGTAGAGCATCTCGTCAGCGCAGGTCAGACCGGACTCCGTGATGGCGCGGATATGCATTTTCCGCATGGCAATGATGCCCGCCAGAAAGTCCTCACGTTTGCTGGGATCCGGCTGATGGATGATGCCCTTGTAGCCGTCTCCGGTAGTACGGGGCTTATTTGTATAGATTCTCGGAATCAGGATCAGTCTGTCTTTTACCTTCTCATTCAGCGCGGCAAGTCTGGTTACATATTCACAGACAGAGTTTTCATTGTCCGCGGAGCAGGGGCCGATAATGACCAAAAATTTATCGCTGTCCCCGGTGATGACTGCGCGGATCTCGGAATCTCTGATGCGTTTTAATTCAATAAGTTTGGCGGGAAGAGGGTATTGTTCCCTGATCTCCTCCGGTGTAGGCAGCAGCTTTATAAATTCAAATGACATATCTGCACTCCTTTGTATAAGATAGTAAAACCGTTCCTATTATACATGATTGTGTATAAAGACGCAATGATTTTAGTTAGGAGCGAGCACCTGTTCACATTTTTAAATACCGTCTCAGTGCAAAAACCTGCAGAGCGGATAACAGGATCTGGCTTGCCAGAAGCGCCCAGAGATACCCTTTTATGCCGACGTTAGGAATGGCGGCAAAAACGAAGGCGAGTCTTAAAAGAAGGCTTGCCACGCTGTAGAAGAAGGAGCGTATGGTCTTGCCTAGCCCGTGCAGAATACTGGAGAGGGTGGAGTTCATATAGAGAAACGGGCACATGAAGCCCAGAGTCTGTAAGTAGCTGCCGGCTTTGTCGTGATGAAATACGAACCTGCCGAGCACAGGGCCAAAAAATAGGAAGAAGATAAGGCAGGCAAATCCGAGTAACAGGCAGTAATGTACCGACCGGCGGACAGCTTTTGCAATGGTATACTCCTGATGCAGAGCCTGTGCTTCGGAGACGGTGGGCAGCAGCATTACGGCGATGGAACCCGTCAGGGCTGTCGGAAATAGAATAAAAGGAAGCGACATGCCTGTCAGGATACCGTATTCGCTGAGGGCAGCCGCGTTGTCCATACCGAACATGCGAAGCCTTTCGGGAATTGCAATGGCCTCAATGCTCTGCAAAAAGTTCTGGATGACGCGGCCTGCGGACAGGGGGATCGCCAACATGAAAAGCTCCGGAAAGAGCGAGAGGATGGAAAACGCGTTTTTCGGTGTGGAAAATTCACCGCTTAAACCGGTGAGACTGCTTTCTTTTTGGAAACAGCGCCATAAATATAGAAGGGAAAGAATCGCAGAGGTAATTTCTCCGATGACCATGCCGGTGACGGCGAGAGAAATATCGGGTGCTTTGCCCGTCCCTTCGGTCAAATGGGTGTTACAGAGAAGAAGAACGCTGCCCACCCGCACAAACTGTTCAAATAACTGGCTGAGGGCCGGAAAACCGGCGGATTTTTTGCCGTAAAAATAGCCGCTTACGCAACTGTGAATGCTGGAGACCGGAAAGGAGAGCGCCAGAATTTTCAAAAGCGGCGCGCACCGCATTTCCAAGAGAAAGCGGGATGCAATCTCTTCACTGTAAAAATAGACAAAGAAAGAGATACCGAGAGAGAAGGAGAGCGATAAAAGCATACCTGCAGCAAGGACGTTAAAACTTCTGAGATCTCCCGAAGCGGAGATTGTCTTTTTGCGATTTTTGGTGATGGTGCCTGCGGAACTTTTTACCGCGCCTGCGGTGGCTGTGATCCGGGAGACGGCGGTCTGGAAACCGGCTACGGATACCGAATAGGCTAAAGCCATGACAGGACCGATCAGCTGATAGATACCCATATTTTCCGCGCCGAAGGTGCGGGATAAAAAGATACGGTAAAAAAAGCCGATGATCCGGCTGATAATACCGGCTGCGGTAAGCAGCAGAGCGCCGCTTAAAACACGGCTTTTTCCGATTCTGTTGGTTATATAGGAAAAAAAAGAGGATGTTTTCATAAAAATTCCCCCGGCATAAACGCGGATAACTCTGTTAAATATATGCGGCAGTCCTTTCTAAAATAATTATAAAATTGAATATTTCCGAGAGATGGAAGAAAACAATAGAAAATGATAGATTATTAAAGAAAACAAAAGATAAGTAAAGAAAATAAGCTTTGTTTGGAGTTGCAAAGCAAAACAGATAAAACTAATATATGTTTTAGTTCTTAGCACTCGATTGAAATGAGTGCTAACAAAATAGGCATAACCGCAAAAGTTGCGGAACATTGAAGGAGGTTTTACTATGAAGTTAGTTCCATTAGGCGACAGAGTTGTATTAAAACAGTTGGCAGCAGAAGAGACAACCAAATCCGGCATTGTACTGCCCGGTCAGGAGAAAGAGAAGCCGCAGCAGGCTGAGGTGATCGCGGTAGGTCCCGGCACGGAAGATGTGAAGATGGAAGTTGCGGTGGGCGACCAGATCATTTATTCCAAATACTCAGGAACGGAAGTAAAGTTAGAGGAAGAGAAATATATTATTGTAAAGCAGGAAGATATTCTGGCAGTGATTAAATAAGAGGAGGCGTAAACTATTATGGCAAAGGAAATCAAATATGGAGCAGAGGCAAGAAAAGCTTTGGAAGCAGGCGTCAATAAACTGGCGGATACTGTCAGCGTAACGCTGGGACCCAAGGGAAGGAATGTTGTTTTAGATAAGTCTTACGGCGCTCCGCTTATCACAAACGACGGTGTAACCATCGCAAAGGAGATCGAACTGGAAGACGCTTTTGAGAACATGGGCGCACAGCTTGTAAAGGAAGTGGCAACCAAGACAAACGATGTGGCAGGTGACGGTACTACGACGGCAACTGTATTGGCACAGGCTATGATCAGCGCGGGCATGAAGAATCTGGCAGCAGGCGCTAACCCGATGATCCTGAGAAAGGGAATGAAGAAGGCAACAGAGTGCGCTGTGGAAGCAATCAAAGACATGAGCGCGAAAGTGACAGGCAGAGACCAGATCGCCAAAGTGGCAGCTATTTCCGCAAGTGACGAGGCAGTGGGCGAGATGGTTGCAGAGGCAATGGAGAAGGTTTCCAGAGACGGCGTTATCACCATCGAAGAGTCAAAGACTATGCTGACAGAGTTGGATCTGGTGGAAGGTATGCAGTTTGACAGAGGCTATATCTCCGCTTATATGTGCTCCGATATGGATAAGATGGAAGCGGTTCTGGACGATCCCTTCATTTTGATCACAGATAAAAAGATCAGCAATATTCAGGATATCCTTCCTGTTTTAGAGCAGATCGTGCAGTCCGGCGCAAAGCTTTTGATTATTGCGGAGGATGTGGAAGGCGAAGCGCTCACCACATTGATCGTGAACAAACTGCGCGGCACATTCAACGTAGTCGCTGTAAAGGCTCCGGGCTACGGTGACAGAAGAAAAGCAATGCTCGAGGATATTGCGATCCTTACAGGCGGTCAGGTGATCAGCTCTGAGCTTGGTCTGGAACTGAAGGATGCTACGATGGATATGCTTGGACGCGCTAAATCCGTTAAAGTACAGAAGGAAAATACAGTGATCGTAGACGGCTGCGGCGAGAAAGATGCCATCAGCGCAAGAATTGGTCAGATCAAAGGCCAGATCGAAGAAACCACTTCTGATTTCGACAGAGAAAAATTGCAGGAGAGACTTGCAAAACTTTCCGGCGGCGTAGCTGTGATCCGTGTGGGCGCGGCTACAGAGACAGAGATGAAAGAAGCAAAACTCCGCATGGAGGATGCTCTGAACGCAACAAGAGCGGCTGTGGAAGAGGGCGTTATCGCAGGCGGCGGATCCGCTTATATCCACGCTTCCAAGAAAGTTGCTGCGATGGCGGAGAGTCTGGCAGGGGATGAGAAGACCGGCGCTCAGATCGTGCTGAAAGCACTGGAAGCTCCTCTGTATCATATCGCTATGAACGCAGGGCTGGAAGGCTCCGTGATCATCAATAAGGTATACGAGGCTGAAGCAGGTATCGGTTACGATGTGCTGAAAGACGCGTATGTTGATATGGTGGAAGGCGGTATCCTTGATCCCGCGAAGGTGACAAGAAGCGCACTGCAGAACGCAACCAGCGTTGCAAGCACTTTCCTGACCACAGAATCCGCAGTGGCAAACATTAAAGAAGAAGCTCCTGCAATGCCCGCAGGCGGCATGGGCGGAATGATGTAATTATCCAAGCCATGCATCAATAGAAAAGGAAAAGCCCGGCGCAAGTTTGCTTGCAAAGGGCTTTTTGCTTTTCTATTTGTTGGGGGGCAAACTTTGTGTATCCACAAACAGGCACGATTAACATTGTAAAAGCTTGAAATTTGTGATATACCGTGTTTAAGTAAAATTTTTGTTTGACTTTCTGTTTAAAATTGTGTATTTCCTTAAAAAAGATTATAATGATGACAGAAAGTTCGAATTTGAGGGATATTATAAATATAATCCGGTATACCTATACGGAAAGGATTCGACATGAACGACCAATTCTCCCGCACTGTATCAATCCTCGGAGAAGCAGCGCTGCAAAGGCTCTCCTCCTGTCACGTCGCTATCTTTGGCCTCGGAGGCGTGGGAGGCTATGCGGCGGAGGCTTTAGTTCGCAGCGGCATCGGCAGGTTTGATCTGATCGACCATGATAAAGTGGATATTACAAACTTAAACCGCCAGATCATTGCCACCCACAAAACAGTCGGCAGGGATAAAGCAGAAGTGATGAGAGAACGCATGCTGGACATTAATCCCGATGCCGATATCATGATTCATCCTTGTTTCTTCCTGCCCGAAAATGCGGATGACTTTGACTTTAAGAAATATGATTATGTAGTGGATGCCGTCGATACCGTGACAGCCAAAATGGAACTGGCGCTGCGTTCACAGGCGGCGGGGGTTCCGATTATCAGTAGTATGGGAACCGGAAACAAGTTAAATCCGGCCATGTTGGAGGTGGAGGATCTTTACAAAACTTCCGTCTGCCCCCTTGCCAGAGTGATGCGCCGTGAACTGAAAAAGCGGGGCATAGAAAAGCTGAAGGTGGTATATTCCAGAGAGGAACCTTTCAGAACCTATGAAAGAACGCCCGGCAGCACAGCTTTTGTACCGCCTGCGGCAGGACTTTTGATCGCTTCAGAAGTGGTGAAAGACCTGACGGAAAAGCCTTTTTAAGATACGGAATAAGGAGGTATGGCGGATATGATTGAAGTGTTGTTTGGCGAGAGTGAAGCAGGCAGTAAGCCTATCCCCATTTTTGGCATTCCCTGCGGTAAAAGCTTATAGACAATATCATGGCGATAGTCCAGCCGATAGGCCATGCGAACCAGATTCCCAGAGAGGAACCTGTCAGGCCGGACAGGATAAAGGCCAGAATAACGCGGAGAGCCAGATCTGTAAAGGTGGCTGCCATAAATTTTCCCATAGCGCCGATGCCTCGCAAAATGCCGTCCGCCGCCAGCTTGGCTGATACCACAAAGTAGAAGGGAGCGAGGATCCAGAGAAACTGTCTGCCTGTCATCAGCGCAGCGGCTGAATCCTGTTTCATAAACAGAAGAAGCAGATATTTACCGAAAAAGATATAGAAAAGGCAAAATGGTGCACACAGAGACCATATCAGTTTTAAGCCGCCGCGAAAGCCCTCACGGATTCTGCCAAATTTGTGAGCACCGAGATTTTGGGCGGTGAAGTTGGAGATGCCGTTGCCGATGGTCGTGAAGGAAGTGATCATAAGGTTATTCAATTTTACGGCAGCGGAGTAGCCGGCCATAACGGAAGCGCCGAAGCCATTGATAATACTTTGGATCATAATGTTCCCGACGGAGACAAAGCTCTGCTGCAAGATGCTGGGGACGGCAATGACCAGAATTTTTTTCAGAATATCAAAGTCGAAGACGGCAGGCTTTTTGGAGACAGGGATCTGCCGCAGTCTTTTCCATACGGCAATAACGGCCAGAATGCAGCTGATGCCCTGACAGAGAAAAGTCGCCCACGCCACACCGGCAACGCCCATATGAAAGGCCTGTACAAACAGGATATCCACGGCTATGTTGGCGGTGGAGGACACTGCCAAAAAATAAAACGGGGTTTTGGAGTCACCTAAAGCGGAGAAGATGCCGGTTGCAATATTGTAGAAAAATACGAAGGGCAGTCCCCACACATAAATGTCCAGATACAGGGCAGAATCGAAGAATACGTCCGCCGGCGTCCTGATCAGCCGCAGCAGGGGGTCACAGCCAAGAATCCCGCACAGCATCAAGAGGAGGCAGAGGACAGCGCTGAAAAGGCAGGCGGTAGTTACCGTGGTTTTCAGTCTTCCGTAGTCCTTTGCGCCGAACATTTGTGAGACGATCACAGAACAGCCCATATTGCAGCCGAAAGCGAAGGCGATAAAGATCAAAGTGATTTCGTAGCTGTTACCAACAGCGGCCAGAGCGTTCTCACCGATGAATTTACCCGCGACCAGAGAGTCCGCTATATTGTAGAGCTGCTGAAAGACGATGCTGCCAAAGAGCGGCAGGCAGAATTTCCGCAGTACGGTTTCAGGTTTTCCGATGGTCAGATCTTTATTCATAATGTGAGTCCTCTGTGCTTTATTTAATATTTGGGTGTTGACCCTAAGGGTTTATTATAGCACATCTTGTTTAAAGTGAAGTACTAAAAAATATTTTGTTTTACGGAGGGAATGTATGCTGTATCATTACACTGATTTTGCAGCTTTTGACGGTATTATCCGGTGTGCGGAACTGAGATTGAATAATATTTTGAATATGAACGATACCTCTGAGATGAGGTTTTTCATGAACGGCATATGCCATGCGGTTGTTGAAAAGCTGGAAGCGGGGGGCGAGGGAGAAAAGAGCCGTCTGATAGAGAAATTTTTCCGAAAAGAACTGGAGGAGGAATTCCGCTATTCGGCCTATGCCGCTTGTTTTTCCAAATACCGGGATGACGCAGCGCAGTGGGAGCGGTACGGGCATCTGGGGCAGGGCGTGTGTATTGCTTTTCATGAAAATCTGATGCAGAAGATGACCGGCGGGGCCGTGTCGCTGCAGACCGTATACTATCAGAAGGATATGCGGGAACACAGGCTTGTGGACGAGTTTTATGATCTGATAATGAAGGGCGAGAAGTTTTCGGAAATACAGCAGGAACTGCGGGGAATCATGAACGAAGCATGGGTACAGTCGGCGGCCTTCAAACACCCTTCTTTTACCAGAGAGAAGGAGCGAAGGTTAGTTATTACTCCGTTTATATTGAATGAATTCGCGGTGGAGCCCAAATATCATGTATCCGCCGGGCGGATCAAGAAATATTATCCTCTGGATCTGAACAGGATGTGCGGGAGACTTGGACTGCACAGGTCAGAATTGATCGGGGAGATCATCGTCGGACCGACATCTTCTCAGTCGATACCGATTTTGCAGGATTATCTGGTGGACTGCGGGCTGAATGCGCTGAAGGACCGGATCAGCATGTCAGACTGCCCGCTGCGAAAGCCCACATCATGAATCGTTACTAAAAAAGCAGATGAAGTGTCTGCTTTTTTTGTGAGAAATGATACTATGCATTTCACAAAAATATGATTATACTCGTAGTTGATTTTTGAGAAAAAAAACGGAGGATTAGAGATGGGACAGAACAAGACAAGGGATCTGACGACAGGTTCACCGATGAAACTGATTCTGGGATTTGCAACGCCGCTTTTGTTCGGTTTTCTGTTTCAACAGTTTTACAGCGTGGTGGACACGGTCATCGTAGGGCAGTTTCTGGGGGTCAAGGCGCTTGCAGGAGTAGGGGCGACAGGTTCTCTCAATTTTATGATCATCGGTTTTTGTATGGGCGTGTGCAATGGATTTGCTATCCCTGTGGCCCATAAATTCGGGGCGAAGGACTATTCCGGCATGCGGCAGGTCATCGCAAACAGCGTGTGGCTTTCCGGTGTTTTTGCCGTGATTATGACGGCGGCAGTAGTGGCTCTTTGCAAAAATATTTTGGTGTGGATGAACACGCCGGGCGATATTTTTGAATATGCATACATATATATATTGATCATATTCTGGGGGATTCCTGCTTCCTATCTGTATAATCTGTTATCAGGAATCATCCGTTCTCTGGGGGATTCCAGAACGCCCCTTTTGTTTTTGCTGATTTCATCCGTGCTGAATATCGTGCTGGATCTGCTGTGTATTTTGACTTTTCAGATGGGAATCGCGGGAGCAGCGGCAGCTACGGTGGTATCCCAACTTGTATCCGGAGTGCTGTGCCTGTTCTATATGAAGAAGAAATTTGACATTTTGGAGATCACAAAGGAAGAGTGGAAAGTGGATACAGGCCACATGAAGGTGTTATGCGGTATGGGGGTTCCGATGGGGCTGCAGTATTCCATCACGGCGATCGGTTCCGTTATTTTGCAGACTTCCGTCAATTCGTTGGGGTCTGTGGCGGTGGCGGCGGTCACGGCGGCGGGGAAGGTCAGCCTGTTTTTCTGTTGTCCTTTCGACGCACTGGGGGCTACGATGGCTACCTACGGCGGACAGAATGTGGGAGCAAAGAAACTTGACAGGTTGGGAAAAGGGCTGCGCGCCTGCAGTATTTTGGGAATCGTCTATGCACTGATCGCTTTCGGGGTGCTGTATGTATTCGGAGATAACTTTGTGGGGCTTTTTGTGAAGGAAGAGGGAGCGGACGTCATAGAGGGAGCGAGGCAGATGCTGCTCGTCGTGAGCGCATTCTTTATTCCGCTTGCTTTTGTAAATATTATACGGTTTTTGATACAGGGCGTAGGATTCAGCGCTTTCGCGGTGTTGGCGGGGGTGTGCGAGATGGCGGCAAGGGCTTTGGCAGGTCTTTTTCTGGTGCCTTCTGTGGGATTCATGGGCGCCTGCCTTGCCAGCCCCCTTGCATGGATTTTTGCGGATGCGTTTTTGGTTCCGGCATACATTCATGTGAGAAGAAAGTTGGACAGGATGATGGCGATAGAAGGATAAATAGAAGGATAAATTTCAGATTTTGCTATACAACTGTCATATTGTTTTGTATAATAGAACAAAAAAATGAGGAGCGGTTTACTGATGAGACAAGATTTGATCGTTATTTTGGATTTGGGAAGTACGCAGAATACTGTAATTGCCCGTGAAATACGGGAACACGGTGTATATAGTGAGATTTATCCGCATGACATTACGGCGCAGGAGATACAGGCGCTTGAGAATGTGAAAGGCATTATATTGAACGGCGGAGAGAATCGTATTGTAGACGGACAGGCCGTAGAGATCAGAGAGGAACTGTATGATTTGGGATATCCGATGATATCGGTGGATTATCCGCAGTCGAAATGCGGGAAGCGCTTTGACAAGCTTCCGTCGGGAGATGAGTTGAAGACGTTTCTGTTTGAGGAGTGCAAAGCTCAGGCAAACTGGAACATGAAAAATTTTATTGAGGATCAGGTGGAACTTATTCGCCGTCAGGTAGGTGACCGCAAGGTGCTGCTTGCGCTTTCCGGCGGCGTGGACTCCTCCGTGGTGGCAGCCCTGCTGATCAAAGCCATCGGCAAACAGCTTGTCTGTGTGCACGTCAATCATGGTCTGATGCGTAAAAATGAGTCGGAGAGCGTGGTAAAAGTCTTTCGGGACGAGCTTCATGCAAACCTGATCTATGTGGATGCTGTGGAGCGTTTTCTGGGCAAGCTGGAAAACGTATCCGATCCGGAGAAAAAGCGGAAGATCATAGGCGCGGAATTTATCCGTGTGTTTGAGGAAGAGGCCGGAAAGCTGGAAGGAATCGATTTTCTGGGACAGGGAACTATTTATCCGGATATCATCGAAAGCGGGACGAAGACGGCAAAAATGGTAAAATCCCACCACAATGTAGGGGGATTGCCGGAGGATCTGAAGTTTGAACTGGTGGAACCGTTGAAGCAGCTTTTCAAAGATGAAGTGCGCGCCTGCGGTGTGGAATTGGGACTGCCTCATGATATGGTTTATCGTCAGCCCTTCCCGGGGCCGGGGCTTGGCGTTAGATGCCTGGGAGCTATCACAAGAGACAGACTGGAGGCGGTTCGTGAGTCCGATGCGATTTTGCGGGAAGAGTTTGCGAAGGAAGGACTGGATAGAACGGTATGGCAGTATTTTACCGTAGTGCCGGATTTCAAATCTGTGGGTATGAAAAATAATGCGCGGGTGTTTGAGTATATGGTGATCATCCGGGCAGTCAATACCATAGATGCGATGACGGCATCTGTTGAAAAACTTGATTGGGCAGTGCTTGAACGGGTGACAAATAGGATCCTCGCGGAGGTGGAGAATGTGAACCGCGTCTGCTATGACATGAGTCCGAAACCGCCTGCAACGATTGAGTTCGAATAGTCTGAGGTGAGCCGCGGAGCCAGTAAAATCAAGGCTTTGCGGCTCTTTTCCTCGTTTTATTGCATTACGATTGCATTTTTTATTTCACTTCTTTGTGATAGGCTGCGGTGTGCTGGTTGCTCGTATAGTCTGCAACGCTTTGCGTGGCGGGCGTATACTGCAGTACCCCGGTCAGCTTATTGGCAACTTCAAGATTGGTGTTAGGATACAGATGACCATAGGTTCCCAGGGTTGTCTGTATTTTTTTATGTCCCAGGCGCTCTTTGATCAACAGGGGATTTTCGCCCATGCTGATGAGCAGGGAGGCGTGGGAATGCCTCAGTGCATGGATGTAAGTGTAACAACCGGGAAAAAATATAATTCTCCTAAAGGAAACTGGAAGAATCACTTACACCCGGTTACAAATAAATATTGTGAAATGTTAGGGGTGGAAATTGTGCCGGCAGAGTATGCAAAAAATCTTATGAATATGTCCAAAGAGAAGTGGGAGTATGAGCAGAGCTTCAAGGATTATATTTTAAATGATGCAAAGCTTTGTCTTTCTTATGCCGGCAGTCTGGAGCATTTTATTTTTCTGATGAAACGGATGGGATATGAGTTTAAGGGCAAGGATTATTTGAGCGTGAAAATACCCGGAATGAAACTATATCATCAATTGGATAAAATGGACGACATTTTTTCAAAGGAAGAGTTGTCTGTGATTTTAAAGTATGGCTATGGTCAGTATTACCGAAAGTATCAGACGAAAGGCATTCTGTATGTGAAACAGGCAAATCTTACACCGTTGCGGTAAAAGTATTATGCGAAAATGTATCGCTTGGAATTGATAGAAAAGAAGTGCTATCAATGCCATTCTGCGGAGCTTGCAAAGGAGATAAAACGAATGCAGTTTTTGCAGGAGCAGTACCTTTTTATTTGTAAGAACGAAATTTCAAGCAATGCTGATCTTATACGATTGAAAATTGAGGTAAATCAGACTTTGGAAGATGTGGGTAACAGGCAGAAAGAAATTTATAGGGACCGTTCTATCCGTAAAAGGAAATGCAAGACTGTGGAAGACTTCAAGGAATACCAGATTTGGAATTTGGAAAGTGCTAATGAGCTTGATGGGCTTAAGGCAGAGAAGAAGCAGGCGAAAAATGACATTCGCATGATAAATGCCTGTATGAGTGAAAATCTATATACAGCGTTTGGTTATGTAGATGAAATGGAGAAGCTTGATTATGGTGCGAAAGATGTGCTGCCTGTCATGTATGATTACCAAAAGAGGGATATTGCTGAGGAGTGTTTGAGATTGTGGAGAGTATGGATAGGGTAGCGGTAGACATGGCAGAGACAGGGCAGGATGTAGCTAATATATCGAAAGACAGTTGTGCTGTGGGAGTGGTATCGGCAAATGCTTCAACAGATAATATGATTGAGAAATTGACAACAGAGCAATTATTATATGAAGATTTTGGCGAGGAACTTATGCTAAGTTTTCATAATGACCACAACGATAACGATTTGCGTTATATTGAAGCTGGAAATAGTTTTGAACTTCCTACTGATATGGAAAAAAGGAAATATAATACCGAAAGCTATGAGGTATTTGAAGATACTCATGATGTGTCAGAAAAAATAGCGGAAGATGTTGCTAAAAATAGTAGAATCGGAATTGATGTGAGTATAGCGGATGATGATATCGCCAAGACTGCTGAATTAACTGTTGAGGAGCAGGCAGAGCAGATAGCAACAGCAATTCAGAAGTATTACAAATCGTATGATTATCTGACGGCAGAGAATAAGGCAAGGTTGTTTGATTTTAGAATTGATGATAACAGTTATAATTTGCAATTGCATGTCGGAGTATTGAAGAAGCTTGGTATTCATATGTACGGAAGTAATATATTTGAAGATTATCAGAGTATCTATGGGGAAACGATGAAGAAGGTTGAAAAGCAAAATTCGGAGTGTGAGAGAAGATATTATAATAAGGAATGGGAGAGAGAAAAGGGGAGGTAACCTATCTCTCTCCATATGATTACAAAATGTGATGTGATAGTGAAGCTTTTTTTGCTTCATAACAACTAATAAATACCACTAAATCATATTAAAACATAAAATTTCGGTTGAGAAAAGAGAACTTGTGTATTATAATGATACATATTAGGGTAATTATGCTCATTTCTAGAAAGCGGAGGAAAAATAATGTCAGAAATGAATGAAAAATGGTCAAGTCTAGAAGAGACAGCAGAATACTTGGGTGTCACTAAAGATACGATAAGAAGTTGGATAAAAAAGACGGATATTCCGGCTCATAAAGTAGGAAGACTTTGGAAGTTTAAGTTTTCAGAAGTTGATGAATGGGTTAAAAGCGGAAAGAGTGCGCTGTAGAGTGAAAGGTAGATAAAATATGAGAACATTAGTTAAATATAGAGGTGGAAAAAGTCGAGAACTTCCGGAGTTTAGGCAGTATATTCCTAATGAATATGAAAGATATATTGAACCATTTTTGGGCGGCGGTGCAGTGTTTTTTGATCTAGAGCCAGACCGTGCAATTGTAAATGACATTAATGCAAAACTTATGAATTTTTATGATGAAGTAAGAAATAATTATGATGAACTTGTTGCGGAGTTAGGAGAACTTCAGCTGATATATGATGAAAATCAAGCGACATATAGAAGAGAAAAGTTGTTGTTACCAGATGTTAGGGTCGAAAACAGAAATGAAGAGTTATACTATAGGATAAGAAATATGTTTAACGGATTGATGGATAGAGAGTATTTAGAAGGAACGATTTACTATTTTATCAATAAGACAGCATATTCGGGTATGATACGTTATAACAAAAATGGGGAATATAATGTACCATTCGGTAGATATGTAAATTTTAATACACAGATAGTTACTCAAGAACATAGTCGTTTACTACAACAGGCGGAGTTGTTTAATGTGGACTATGAAAATATATTTGAAATGGCTGGAGATAGAGATTTTATGTTCTTAGATCCGCCATATGATTGTATATTTAATGACTATGGTAATATAGATATGCAAAATGGATTTGATGAAGAAGAGCATCGTAGGTTAGCAAATAATTTTAGAAATTTACAGTGTAGAGCT
Source organism: uncultured Lachnospiraceae bacterium (assembly GCA_910577955.1). Taxonomy (GTDB): domain Bacteria; phylum Bacillota; class Clostridia; order Lachnospirales; family Lachnospiraceae; genus 1XD8-76. Next base: position 15,642 of record CAJTNC010000029.1, on the reverse strand, counting down.
ATGATGATTTTAGGAAGAACACCGTTAACTGAGGAACTTTACGGAGGCTTAATACGATATCAGTATCCTAAGAGATATGCAGTAAATATAAAAAATCGATTTAACGCAGAAGCTATGCATATTGTGGTGACAAATTATTAACCAAAAGGAGAGGAAACATATGGCTATGACATCTACAAAGATTATCAGAGGTTTCATTGATGCAAATATTAAAGAATTTGATAGAACGTTATTAGAAACAAAAAGTGAATATATCGGGAAATTAGATAATAAAAATACAGATATTGTTGCACTGCCTTCGGGAGAAGCAGTGGTGGTAGGCTATGTGGATATTAGTATAACTGGAACTGATAGAGCAAAGCCACAAATTCGTGTATTTATGGACAAAACAAGAGAGGCTTATCAATATGCTAAGGATAATCAGAAAAAATTTTTCTTATTAACAATTTTTTCGAAAGAAAACGCAATGGCTAAGAATATTGTTAATTTCGATCCACATGATTATATTTTGGCTATAGAAACAAATATTGACAATGAGACTTCGAGAAGAGATTTGAGAAGTATGTTTGATTATTTGGATTCTTATATTGCGAAAGGAAAAGATAGTGATTTTGTTAGATGTGCCAATGGATGTCATCAGTCCGGAATATATCAAGCAGCGTTCATTAAGATTAAAGAAAATGGTGTTGATAAGCCGGATACGCTTATAAATTACATTACATATTTTGATAGTAGACCCTATATGAACAGCATAACAGATGTTGTACCCGTGGAACAGAAAATAGATGATGATGTATACAATCGTATAGTTTTCGGAGCCCCGGGAACAGGAAAAAGTCATCGTCTTGAACTGGATAGCAAATGTTTTGGAAATAATGTAGAGCGAGTGACGTTCCATCCTAGTTATTCGTATGCAAATTTTGTTGGTACTTATAAACCTACTATGACAAGAAACGATCTTGATTGGTTAACTGATGATGAAAAGAAGAAAGTTATAGCAATTTTGCAGGACAAATCAAAGACAGCACAGGAAAAATATGATTTGCTTTATGACAAGTTCAAAGGTGAAAGTTTGACAAGATTACCAATATTGTTAGGCATATATACGGATGAAGGCTTTAAAACAAGAAAAGTGGATGGAACAGATACTGATAATACCGTGGAGAGAAATCATGGAAAAGCTATTAGACCGTATTTGAATTTGCAGCCTGGAAATGGTGGTAAAGAAATATCCTATGAATATGTTCCGGGACCTTTTATGAGAATATATACACAGGCAATAAATCATCCGGAAGAGAAGTATTTATTGTTAATTGAGGAAATCAATAGAGCAAATGTTGCAGCGGTATTTGGAGATGTATTCCAGTTGCTCGATAGAAAAAGTGGAGTGAGTGAATATCCAATAGCGACAAGCGAAGATATAAAGGCATTTTTAATGAACAATTTGGAATGTTTGAAAGGTAAAAGAATAGATGAATTTTCAGACGAAGAGAGCAAGCTATATCAGGAGATGAGAATTCCTAATAATATGTTTATTTGGGCGACTATGAATAGTGCTGATCAAGGTGTATTTCCAATGGATACAGCATTTAAACGTAGATGGGAGTTTGAATATATAGGTGTTGATGATGAATCAAAGGAAGTTGAAAAATACATCATCCCTATCGGAGATAAGGAACATCGCAGATATGTGAAGTGGAATGATTTACGTGAACATATCAATGATGTTTTATCATCTGACGACTGTAAAGTTAATGAGGATAAATTATTAGGGCCCTTCTTTATCTCAAAAAGTATGTTGGAGAGCGCTTGTGAAAGAGAAGAACGATTTATAACAGCATTTGAAAGTAAAGTTATTATGTATTTGTTTGAAGATGCTATGAAAATGCGTCCGGCAAATATTTTTAAAGGACATAAAGGGAAAATGATTTTCTCTGAAATATGTAAAACATTTGAGGAGAAAGGCGAAGGATTGTTCGGAATCAGTGATATTGAGTATATTGAAAAAGAAGGACAAGAGTAAAGAGGTGATGACACATGGTGAAAGGTTTCTTTCGGGAGCTAAAACATTATAAAGTGAATGAGATTTCGATAGAACTTGGTATTGAAATGGAAGAAATAAAACGCCTTGTGGGGATTCTAAAAAAGTATGGAATTGTAAAGGCGGTTAAGGCAGCAAAACCGGAATACGAGGATCTATCTAATCAGGATATTGTACTAACGGATGTTGTGGAAAATAATCCTGAAATTCAGTATGTGTTTGATTTTGTGGGTGTAGTGATGGTAGAGGAGTATGTATTTAAATGTTATCCTAAATACATATCCTCTACAATAGAACCTATTGAGCAATTGAAGAAGGTATTGAAAGTTATCAAGAAATATAATGACAAAGAACAACTTGTGTATTTGTATAATGGAGAAGAGGATAACAAGATATTTAATCGTTTAGCGGTTTCATTGCATTTATTGGAAGAGTATTTTCAATATGGGCTTTATACGAATCAACATGATGTTATTGAAACAAATGGAGAAGGCGAAATTTTATGGGACAAGACAATAAACGAAACATTTGCTTTGATTCAGAACAATCGTCCATATTATGTGGAACTACAAACACAGAACGCAGTAGATGATGAGATGGATTATATCAAAAGATTGCACGAATGTGTATTAACACAGTGTGCATTGGAGTTAAAAGAAACTGGTATTTTGGAACTTTTTGATATAGCAGAGGTTGAACTTACAGGTGCGCAACTAGATGATTTTGGCGATGTTGATTATATCAAGTACCGGCTGGAACAGGAATTACGAACACAGTTTGTGACAAGGAAGCAGATATTGCTGAAAACAATTTATACATATATTGCAAATGATAAGGCAAATCAGAATGATCTGAATTTCAGTTTGTATGGTACAAATAGTTTTAATTTGGTGTGGGAAAAAGTATGTGCAGAGAATTTTGGAAGTGTGTTGGATAAAAAGTTATATGAACTTCCGCTTGGTTTATCTGAAGACTATGAAGCAAGTAAAAATGAGAAGTTGATAAGTATAATAGATAAACCACAGTGGCACAAAAATAATCCATATATCACTGATGGAAAAGTAGATACTTTAAAACCTGATTTAATATGTATATATCCATGCGATGATACAGAATATTGTTTTGGCATATATGATGCAAAGTATTATTGTATAGATTTTGAAGAAGTTAATGGTAAATATAAGGTAACCGGACAACCGGGTGTTGGCGATGTTACTAAGCAGTACCTATATCAACTTGCGTATGATGATTTCATTTCCAAACAGGGATATAAGTATGTACAGAATATGTTTTTCTGCCCGCAGGAATCGGCTGAGCCAGATTATGGATATGTGGAAATGAAGATGCTACACAATATCGGGGATAAAACCTTAGAAAACATTGCTGTTGTGAAATTATGTGCTGAAGATATGTATGATTTATATCTACAAAACGAAAAGATAAAGGATCCTACAACATATATTCCGGCTGTAGCGGTTAAACGAGTTTATAGTACAAATTTTGCGAATCGTATGATGGCATACTTGCGAGGAATTACTAAAGCTAGTCAAGCAGCAGAAATTAAAATGGAGATGAAATCGGATAAAGGAAAGCTTATATATCCGGAACAGATAAAGAGAGAACTTGGAGCAAAATTAATATATGACGCTATATGCCCTATTGCTACGGGAGCATTTTATGGTTTTAACCCATATGAAAAAGAGTATGGAAACATGGTCGCTGATGACATGGGAAATTCATATGAAAAATGTGGACAGATTGCATTGGTTGCCATAGAAATAGAAAAACATATAAAAGAGCTGTCGGAGCAAGAGCTGAGGGATGAATCAATAGTGAAAGTGATTTTGCAGCATTGCTTTGATGATAAGGAAGACATATCAGCGATGGCAAAAGGGAATAGTTTAGATAAGCTTGTAGAGAAGGTAATGGAATTGATCCGAGAAGTGTATTTGTAGGAGAATAGTAAGTTGAACAAAGTTGCATTCAACAATGTGCGTATGTGGATATCTCTAAAATAACATAATGTCAGGAGGAAAAATATGAGAACGATGGACACTAATACATTTGTGAATAGTTTTAAGATTAAGCCTAATAAAAGTATGTCTTTCCTCCTAGGAGCAGGGGCATCAGTATCATCCAATATACCGTCTGGTGGACAAATGGTGTGGGAGTTTAAGAGGAACTTGTATTGTGCTGCACACAATGTAAGAACTAATGTGTACGGAGATTTATCAAAAGAGAGTGTACAGAAAGAGATTCAGGCATACTTTGATGGACAAGAAGGATATCCAGAATTGTGGTCAACTCAGGAATATTCTTTCTATTTTGAAAAGTGTTATCCTTTAAGACGAGATAGAGAGTATTATATTCAAGATAAAGTTCGAGATGTAAAACCGGCACTAGGATATTTGTGTATGGGTGAATTAATAATTAATGAGAAGATTGATTTGGTTTCAACTACTAATTTTGACGATTTAGTACAGGCGGGTATTCATGCTATTGATTCGGGAATCTCTATTAAAACTATTTCCTCAGCGGTTAGTAATAGTGTAGGATTTTCGTTGTATGAGGGATTTCCTAATATAATAAAATTACATGGAGATTATTTGTTTGATGAATTAAAAAACACAGAGATAGAATTACAGGAGTTAGAAGATAAAATAGAGGAAATATGGAAAACAGCTATAAGAGAAAATGGTCTAATAATAGTTGGATATGCTGGCAATGACAATTCAGTGATGACGGTATTGGAAGGGTTGGTTGAAGCAGGAGAGATAAAAAAGGGTATATATTGGTGTAAAACCAAGGGAAAAGAGTTGAGTTTAAGAGCAAGCAAATTTATGGATAAAGCCTGTACAAGAAATGCACAATCAGCTGTTGTTGAAATTGATGATTTTGATAGTTTAATGTATAGTCTGTACTTGGCTATGAATTTGGAAAATGCTAGTATAGATGAATTGTGGAAGGGTAAAGATAAAAAACAAGATATTTTATACGATGCGATAGGTAGACACGCAGCTACGGCGATAACTAATGCATTACCGGCAGTGCAATTCCCAAGAAAATGTTATGTGTTTAGCTCCAGCATCACTTCGTGGAAAGAATTGAGAGCAACAATAAATGATTCTTTTGTTGCTATTTTATATAAAAGAAAAGTATGGGCTCTGGGAAGTAAGATTGGTATATTAGAGGCATTTGTAGATAAAAACATTAGTGGTATAGAAGAAATGGATATTCCTATATATATGATGAAATTGGACCATTCAGATATCATGGGTATGTTTTATGAGATTATAGAATATCATTTTGTTGAGTGTAGGCTTTTCTTCTGTTGGAAAATCTAAGTACTTTGATAAAAATAGCAAGCGTTTTAAGAATGGTTGCTTTGTTTATGATGCAATCAAAATAACAATATCATTTGTTGATGGCAATGTGGTTATGAATTTGTTACCGACAGTGCATGTGTTAACAAGTAATGGAAATGAACTGGATCGGTTCGAGTATCAGAATATTGTGAACAGTGAAATGTCAACACTGTATAACAAACAGATGAATGAAAGAATAGAGAGATGGATACAGAAAGTATCAAGGAATGGAAAGTTACTCTTTGAATTAGGAAATGCTGTTTTGGAATTTAGCACAACACGAATGCGATTTACAGGAACAGGTAGTATTGATAAATGTTATCAAGCAAAAGAACCTGAACTCATTTTTGATTATGAAAATAATAGTTGTGTGGCAGTTAATCAATTAAAAGGATTAATTAATTATGGTCCAATAGAAGCATATGCTAATAGAAGTATCAGGTTAGCGGTGCTGTCTCCGAGAGAATGTGCAGAAGATATATGGAATCACCTAAATAAACTGAATATGTATCATGTCACAAAGTTAAAGCAGGATGGGGCATTTTTGCCTGAATATATAGGCTTTCAAAATGTATTTAGGTGTGGATTGGATATACCAAATGGAAATGATGCAAAAAGATTTATGGGATATTCACTAAGTAAAGCATTAGAGGTGGATGCTGAAAGATATTTTAATGTCATTTGTCAGTATATTGACAGATTAGAAAGAGAACGGCATCAATTTGATGTTTTGATAATTTATATTCCTAAACAGTTAAGTAAAATGCGAGAGTTAAAGAACGATAAAATATATTTTGATTTGCATGACTCACTTAAAATTTATTGTGCAGGGAAGGGTATTGTTACACAAATAATAGAAGAACGGTCTGTCCATACTAATAGTGATATGGCAAAAATTATTTGGGGGCTTTCTACTGCTATATATACAAAAGCTATAGGAAAATTATGGAAGCCTAAAACAACAAGATATGATACAGCATATATTGGATTAAGCTATGTACAATCAGTAAAAAATAATGAAAGAATATCAATTGGTTGCAGTCAGCTATTTGATTCAGAAGGAAATGGCATGAAATTATACCTGCGTCCGTTAAAGAATCCACAGATTATACAGAAGAATCCTTATATGAAAAGTGACGATGCTTGTCGTCTGATGAATAATTTGAAAAAAATTTATGATGAATCAATTCCTTTGCATAAACTGAATCGAATTGTAATACATAAGACAACTCATTTTACCAAGGAAGAAATGGAAGGAATAACAAAAGGTTTTGCAAGTGTAGATAATATTGAGTTGTTGCAAATTCAAGAATTTACTGCATGGAGAGCGATTAGATTTCAGAATGATAACGTAGCACCATTTCCAATTCAAAGGGGTACGGTCATTCCACTCGATAAAGATACATTTCTTGTTTGGACACATGGCAGTGTTCAACACGAAGAATTGGCAGGGAAAAATATGAATTATTATAAAGGTGGAAGGGGAATACCAGCTCCATTATTGGTAAGAAGATTTATGGGAAAATCTTCGGCAGAAGAATTAGTAGATGAGATTTTAATGCTTACAAAAATGAACTGGAATAGTGGGGATGGATTATATAAGATTTTGCCTGTAACGCTAGATTTTGCCAAGACATTATCGAGGGTTGCTAAGCAAGATTTAGTTGTTTATGATAGACCATATGATTTTAGATACTTTATGTAATAAATTAGTTTTTGGTCAGAAGGGAAGGTACAATCATGGCGATACCAACAAACATAAAAACATTATTATCCGGAGAAGTAGTCGAATGGGCAAGAATTGAATTTAAAGAAACATGGGATCCGGCAGCTTCCTTGAAAACTATTTGTGCATTTGCCAATGACCTTGATAACTGGGGTGGTGGTTATATTGTCATAGGAGTAGAAGAAGAGAATGGTCGTCCAGTGTACCCGCTAAAAGGTGTGCCAGTAGAAAAACTTGACAAATATCAAAAGGAGATATTTGCAAAATGTAAGCTAATAAGACCTGCTTATATGCCGATTATTGGTAAGGAAACTTATCAGGACAAGCAGTTCATTGTAATTTGGTGTCCGGGTGGGGAAACACGCCCATATTCATCTCCCAAAACTATGGATAAGAATAATAAGGAGCGTATTCACTACATTCGTAAGTCTTCTAATTCTGTGGAACCAACTGATGATGAGGAAAAGGACTTGTTTAACCTTGCAAATAGGGTTCCGTTTGATGATCGAGTAAATCATAAGGCAGAGATGTCGGATTTGAATATTACGCTTATTCAGAATTACTTGAAAGAGGTAAAAAGCTCCTTGTATGAGAAATCAAAAACAGGAGATTTTGTTGAAGTGTGCCAAGATATGAATATTGTTAGTACTTTGCCGGAATACACGAAACCTAAAAATGTTGGGTTGATGTTTTTTAGCATGGAGCCGGACAAGTTCTTCCCATATACTCAGATTGACGTAGTGCAGTTTCCTAGTGGACTTGGCGGTAATGATATTATTGAGAAAACTTTTAAAGGACCAATTCATCAGCAGCTTAGGGATGCGTTGCAGTATATCCAAAATGTGATTATTACAGAAAAAGTTGTAAAACATCCGGATAGGGCGGAAGCAGACCGTTTTTTTAATTTTCCGTATGCAGCGGTGGAAGAAGCATTATCAAATGCTGTATATCATCGTGCCTATGACGAACGAGAGACAATCGAAGTACGTGTTGAAAATGACAGAATTGAAATTGTTAGTTTTCCGGGACCTGATCGTTCTGTAACGATTGAAGGTTTAAAAAATTATCGCGTATCAAACCGCCGCTATAGAAATCGCCGGATTGGTGACTTCCTAAAAGAATTGCATTTGACAGAAGGTAGAAATACTGGCTTTAAGAAGATTCTTGATGCCTTAGAAGCAAACGGCTCTCCAAAGCCGGAATTTGAGACAGATGAGGATAGAAGTTATTTTATAACGAGGTTGTTTATTCATGAGAAATTTGCGGCTGTTTATGATGAAGAGCCAAAAAGGAGCCAAAAAGGAGCCAAAAAGAAGCCGAAAAAAGGAGCTGAAAGAAAACAAGCAATGTTAGTAATTTTGGCAGAAAATCCGATGATGACTCAAACTCAGCTTATGGACGAAATGAATTTAACAAGAAAACAGGTACAAAAGGATATGAAAGAATTGCAGGAAGAAGGTGTACTTGTAAGAGAGGGCACTAACAGAACCGGACGTTGGGTGGTAAAAGAATATGAAGAATGATAATTACAATAATATGACTGAAAATTTGAGCAGAGTTTTTCTTAAAGTATCAAAGGATATGACAAAGATTGTAGAAGGAATTAATGTTACTGCATCTTTAAAAGCATTGGAAACGTTTGCTGAGTTTCTTCAGAATATTCCAGATGACATAAAAGATACAATATTTTTTGGAAAGGTACAGGATTTAAAAAATATAAATCTTCGTTATGAAGATATTGTTTGGATTGTGGAGGATTTTGGACTTATTTATACTGAAGAAAATTGGCAAAGTATGTTAAAAAGCGAGCAAAATAAATCTAATTTACATCAATATATAGCTAAGACTATTTTGTCTACTTCTATGGAAAAACGTGAAAAATTAATCATTCTACTGGCACACGTTGAACCATTAATTTATAAAACATTGGAAATATCTAAAACAAAAAATATGAAAGTGAAAAAAGCTGTTAATAAGGTATCTGTTGAAGATAATGAAGGTATGTCTGCTGAAAGCTTAGGAAAAATATATGTGCTGGCTGTTACATATATAGTATTTGCTAATACGGATTCTTATACTGAGGAAATCGACAAAAGAATACCATTTAGAAACAATATTCTTCACAATGGTATTGTTTTGTACAGTGATGAAGATATTGATGTTACTTACGAGTTATTGCTAGGCTTGATAGAAATATTAATTACTGTTGAAGAACAGCTGCAAGAGCAGTATTGTGTCGATGAAATGTAGATTGTGTCAGAGAGAATGTAACCAGACATAGTGGGGGATTAAAAATCTTGGACTTAATTAGTTCATTAAAGGATGCTTTAGTCCAAGATTAGTCTAAGATTTAGTCCAAGAAAATACAGAAACGCTGAAAACAGAAGGTTTTCGTCTTGGACTAAGCAATATATTTAGTTCAAGAGTTAGTTTAAGATTATGCTACTTCTATGTGTTTAAGGCATATTTTTGCTCTGTCTGGGAGGTATATAATGCGTGACCCGATTGAGAATATTAGCAAATTGCAAAAACAATTAAATGATTTGCAGTTAGAAAACCAAATATTAAAAAATATTCTGGATCAGGCAGAAGTATCTTATAAACAATCGATAGCTCGTTTGAAAGCGGCGGATGAGATAGAAAATTATGATCCGGAGCAGGGAAAAAGAATTATACATTCGGATGAAATTACGGATGAGATGGCAAATAATTTTTTTGCGAGATTTTGGGGACGTCAGGATGTTTATGCTAAGAGAAATGAAAACAAAGATACTGGAAAAGCCGGGTACTATACACAATGCAGGAATTTTTGGACAAGTGCGTGCCATAGGAAGTTAAGAACAGGTGTCTCATGTAAAAACTGTAAATATTACGAATATAAACCATTAACAAAGGAAGACATACTTGCTCATTTAAGAGGAAATGCCTATAATGCTTCCGATGTGATAGGGGTGTATCCGCTTCTTAAAAACAATACTTGCCGTTTTCTGGTATTTGATTTTGATAATCATGAGAAAAATGCGGAGGAGAATGACTTCGCAAATGTGGATGGTGCGTGGATAGAAGAAGTTGAAGCAATGCGGAACATCTGTGTTTTGAATGGAATAAATCCACTGGTAGAGCGTTCACGTTCAGGACGGGGTGCACATATCTGGATATTTTTTGACAAGCCAATTCCCGCTTCTTTGGTGAGAAGATTTGGAACAGCATTGCTTGACAGGGGAGCAGAGTGTGTAAATCTGAAATCCTTTAAGTATTATGACAGAATGATTCCGGCACAGGATAAACTGCCGGAAGGCGGACTTGGCAATCTGATAGCTCTTCCGCTGCAGGGAAAGGCATTGAGGAGTGGGAATAGTGCATTTGTTGACAGTAATTGGAATGCGTACAGGAATCAATGGGAAGTGCTATGGAACAAGCCAAAGCTGTCACAGGAGTTTTTAGAGCTGAAAATAAAAGAATGGTCGCTATTACTTGGAGATATGGAGGAAAGTGAACAAGGAGAAAACCGTGAAAAGCCTTGGGAGAGGAATAGAAAGTTTGCATCAAGTGATATGGCTGGAAAGCTTAGTATTACATTATCAAATGGCATTTATATTGATAATACGAATGTGAAAGCTGCTATGCAAAATAAGATTCGAAGAATGGCTGCAATTAGCAATCCTGTTTATTTCAAAAATCAGGCAATCGGTACATCTAATTATGATACCTCAAGATGGATTTACTTGGGAGCAGACCATTTGGGCGGATATATAGAAATTCCACGAGGACTCTATGATAGCTTAATAGATGACTTAGAACAGGCACACATTGAATATGAAATTCAGGACGAAAGGCAGGCCGGAAGAAATATTCACGTTGAATTTAAGGGACAATTAAGAGAAGAACAGGCGTATGCACTTGAAGGATTAATAAAGTTTGATAATGGAATATTACATGCTGCAACAGCTTTTGGAAAAACGGTCGTATGCAGTGCGATAATTGCTAAGAAAAAAGTAAATACACTTATTTTGCTGGAATCCTCTTCGTTAGTAGAACAATGGCAGGAATCTCTGGAAAAGTTTTTGGAGATAGATGAAGAATTACCTACATATAAGACTAAGACGGGGAGACTTAAAACAAGAAAAAATATAATCGGAAGATTGCAGGGTGCCCACGATTCCATGACTGGAATTATTGATATTGCTATGGTTGGTTCGCTATGCAAAAAGGGTAAATACCATGATTTGTTGAATCAATATGGACTTGTGATATGCGACGAGTGCCACCATGCGGCTTCAGATACGATTTCAAATGTGTTAAAGGAAGTGAAAGCAAAATATGTTTATGGAGTAACGGCAACTCCGAAAAGAGCAGACGGTTTGGAGAAAATAAACTATATGTTGATTGGACCGATACGATATAGTTTCACGGCAAAGGAAATGGCTGCTGCACAGGGCGTGAAACACTATGTATATCCAAGATTTACCCGTTCGGTTGCACCAAGAGGTGTTATTACGGATAAAATGCATCCCAATGCGGCATATGATATTCTTCATAGTAACAGTATTCGGGATGAGCAGATTATTAGTGATGTAAAGGCTTGTGTGCTGCAAGGCAGGACACCTGTTGTATTATCAAAATATAAAGACCATTCGGAAAAATTGTATAATCGTTTAAAGGAGTATGCGGATCATGTTTTTCTTATGACCGGTAATAATTCCAAGAAAGAGCATAAGAAAATTCTGGTGCAGCTTCATGAGGTAGGTAAAGAGGAAACACTGATTTTAGTGGCGACAGGTTCACTTATTGGAGAAGGATTTGATTATCCCCGGTTAGATACGTTATTTATGGCGATGCCGGTATCGGCTCGAAATATAGTGGAGCAATATACAGGAAGATTGAATCGTGATTACGAAGGCAAGGAAGAAGTAATTGTATATGATTATGTCGATAGTCATATCCCTATGTTTGACAACATGTATGCGAAAAGGCTTAAAGCATATAAACAGATTGGGTATGAGGTTTGTACAGGAATAAAAGGAGAAAAACAAACGGCAAATGCTATCTTTGACGGAAATAATTATGTAGAAGTTTTTCAAAGAGACCTGCTTGAAGCAGATAATAACATTATCATTTCAAGTCCGGTAATTAGCGGTTCAAAAGTATATGAATTGATTCGTTTGCTTAAAGATAAACAGGTAAATGGAGTTGATGTTACGATAGTGACATGGGAATCGGATTCTTATGGCTTTGGCGATGCAGTCTTCTGGATGCAGTTGCACGAAGAAATAAGACAAGCAGGCTTTTATATAAAAACTGCCCGCGATTCATGTGAGCATTTTTCCATTATAGACCAGAATATTGTTTGGTATGGTAATATTAATATATTAGGTAATGCAAAGATAGAGGATAGCATGATGCGTTTGGAAAGTAAGGAAATTGCTGCAGAATTAATGGAGATAACCTTTGGAGAAAAAATATAAGTTAAAACAGGAGCATTCCTGTTAAGTAACAAATAACGGGTTTGCAAAAAATGAGTGCCTCCCATAGAATAATGATTGTTAACTGGCCGGTTGACAAATCATCGTTCAAAGGAGACCCCACATATCAAGGTGATAGCGAAGCTGGGCATTGAGGGAAGATATTCTGCACTATATACACCGGTTGGTGTGTATGCAGATTTAAAGATCATGGCGGCCAATCGTAGGAGACTCATCAGGGAGCTTACCCAGATCAAAATCAGATTTGCCGGATGGTTCGCCAAATATTTCCCTAAATACAAAGAAGTGTATGGGGATTATGAAGCACAAAGCAGCATGATGCTTCTGAAAGCAGCCTGTACTTCGAGAGCGATCGTGGAGTTTGGAGCCGAGAAAATAAACCAGATCTGGCGTGATGCAAAGTTAATAGCTGTTGGAATGAAACGGGCAACGACCTTGTGTGAAACGCATTGGCTTAAAGAAAGGCACTTAGGCTGCTGAGTATGAAATGAAACGGTTGTTTGCGGATTACGAATACAAGATGGCACAGCTTGAATTCGTTAAGGAAGAGATAGAAAGTCTGTGTAAAAAGATACCCGAAAGCGACCAGATGCTTGCCATCAAAGGTATCGGAGTGATCACGGTAGCAGGATTTCTGGCTGAGGTTGGTGATATGAGGCGTTTCGAATCACCAAGACAGATACAGAAGCCAGCGGAGCTCTCATTAAGGGAAAACAGTTCGGGAAAGCATAAAAGGCAGACGATCATTAGCAAAAGAGGTCGTAATGAGCTGTAAGTTGATACGGGTCTTCTACGCCATCCTGACAAAGGGAGCAACCTATGATCCGCAGAAAATGATGTCTGACATTCATAGGCAACCACAAGCAGCGTAAAGAGAACAACTGTGAGATTCAGGAAGACGTCCACCGAAAGGTGCTGAAAAGAACAGGACAGAGAAAAAACATAGAGAGTCGAAGTCAGACTTTAGTCCGTCAGAGCGCAGACTCAGTTTAGGAGCATTATGACGCCCCTTTATGGATGAGCAGAACGAAGAAATTAAGGACCCGGAAGTAAAGGTGATCCCGTATGATATGGGAGGTTTAATTGTGGGAAAAAGGACAACAGAGGTTAATTCAGGTGATATTTTTATGATTCCTCTTTTTTTACCATCTAATGATGATGATTATACGCTTGATTATAGCAAATATAAATTTCACTTAAATGATATTTATGCATTTGGAAGATTGATTGAAATACAGGCAGGAAATGTAGATTTGATAGAGGTGTTTTCCTATATCGGACAGATACCGGAAAATCCTGATATTATAATACAATCGGGAAGAATGTTTGCACCTGAGCATATTGGGCATCCATTTTCTAAAAATGGGCGTTGGCGAACTGTATTCAGCAATCCGTATTATGACATGTGGAGAGATTCAGATTATGAAAATATTTCATTTCTATCTTCTGTAGGGCATATGTGGAAAGGAAAAGAAACACTCAAGATTACAAAAAAACAATGTATCGTATTGGAAGAAGCCGGAATACCTTATTGGATTATGCATTCTCGTACAGATATGGAAGTTGAGATTCGTTTAGTGCTGGAAGAGCAAGGAGTAGAGTTGAATTATGAGCAGATAGTTAATGAGCGGAAATCAGAATTTCCAAGACCAAGAGATGTGGATAAAAAGCTAAAGGAAATGATTGTCCCATTTAGATGGATGTCAGAGCCGGGAAGATATACATTAAGTTTGGATGCCGGTTTGCTAAACGGTGATTGTTTTGCAAGGAATAATATGTTGGGAAACGGATATGACTGGGAAAAAGTAGCTTCCATGTATATAGAACAGCAGGGAATTGAATTCGGTGAAAAATTTTATTTTGATTGTGAAGCAGATACATTTTCAATGACTTCTCCCTCCAAAAGAATATTGAAAGAATTTGCGGTTTCTTTCCGTAAATTGGTGATGGATACAAAAGCTTTTGAAGAACTTTTGATTCAGCTCTCCTTGAAACCTTGATAAAAAATCTGCATTCAAGCAAATAATTTTAAAGGTGGGAGAATTACCAAGTGAAAACAAGACAACATATCATTGAGTTTATCAAAAAACAAAAAACAGTATTTATCGGTTCCGTGGATGAAGATGGGTTTCCGAATATGAAAGCAATGTTTGCACCACGCAAAATAGAGGGAAATTGTTTTTATTTTTCGACCAATACATCCTCCATGCGCACACAGCAGTTTATGAGGAATCCGAAGGCGAGTATCTATTTTTATAATAGAGGACGTTTTAAGTTTGAAGGCATTATGCTGATAGGTACAATGGAAGTTTTGCAAGATGATGCTATAAAAAAGGAAATTTGGTGTACAGGGGATACTATGTATTATAAACAGGGTGTAACCGACCCGGACTATTGCGTTTTGAAATTTACAGCAATAAAAGGCAGGCATTATTGTAATTTAAAAACAGAAAGTTTCGACGTTGAGGATTAGAAGATCGGGATTATGACAAGATGCCCTTGGCAGAGTACATCGGCCGTTTACTGATGGCAGGGATTTATCGTTGTAAATGGGGAGTGATAAATATGTCAGAATTAACATCAATGATGAATATCGGTAAAGAAATGGAGAAAAAGCTAATATCTGTTGGTATTGAATCGGCTGAGAAACTTATTGAGGTGGGCGCAAAGGACGCATTTCTTAGGCTAAAGCAGAAATATCCGAGTGTGTGTCTGGTACATTTATATACATTAGAGGGAGCGATTCATGATATAGAATTTAACAGACTTTCGGAAGATACGAAAAAGGAATTAAAAGAGTTTAGTGATTTTCTAAAAAAGTAGTAGCAGCGCAGTGGAAAGACTGATGAGGTTTGAGACCGGATGTTTATACGGGCTTAGAGAGACGATTTGGAAGACTTGAAAATGGGTTGGAAGAAACCAGAGAACTGCAGAAGACAGCAGCAGATTTTGGGCAAGTGAAAAAGATTTTTGGAGATGACAAACTATAAATAGTCAAGAGGTTTGTGAAAAAAATTGAATTAATAA
>CAJTNC010000028.1 GCA_910577955.1 uncultured Lachnospiraceae bacterium | reverse complement strand
TCCCGAGTGGCCAAAGGGGACAGACTGTAAATCTGCTGCAAATTGCTTCGGTGGTTCGAATCCACCTCCATCCAGTTGGCGAATGCCAAATAAATTGAATATATTATCGCGGGGTGGAGCAGTCTGGAAGCTCGTTGGGCTCATAACCCAAAGGTCATAGGTTCAAATCCTGTCCCCGCTACTAAGGCGAAAGCCTGATGCCCAGATAGCTCAGTTGGTAGAGCAGAGGACTGAAAATCCTCGTGTCACTGGTTCGATTCCGGTTCTGGGCATTGATTAACCCTTATAAAAGCTACGATGTAGCGATTATAAGGGTTTTTTCATGTGATTGCGGTTTTAGACTGCAGCACCAAAAGGGTTTATTTTTGTACTCCGCAATGCTATACTGGTAAAGAAATACAGTGAAAAATGAGGATGCGACAGGAAATAGATATGGACAGTCTTTGGCAGGAATTGGAACAATACAGCGAATCGGACTATTACCCTTTTCACATGCCCGGCCATAAGCGAAGCGGTTGGCCGTACCATAAGCGAAGCGGTTGGCCTGTTTCCGCTTTGTATCGGTACGATATTACAGAAATAGAAGGTTTTGATAACCTGCATGATGCGAAAGGACTGCTACTTTCCTTGCAGCGGCGGGCGGCGCGGGTTTATCATGCGGAAGAAAGTTTCTTTTTGGTGAATGGCAGCACGGGCGGAATTTTGAGCGCCGTTTCAGCGGCAGCCAGAGAGGGAAAGAAACTCCTGATGGCGAGGAACTGTCATAAATCAGTATACAATGCGGTGCTGTTGAATCGTTTGGAAGCGGAATATTTGTGGCCGGAGACGATAGAGGAGTTCGATATTCAGGGCGAGATAAGCGCAGCGCAGATAGAAAAGCACTTGGAAGGCAGACAAGATATCTGCGGTGTGGTGATCACTTCACCGACCTATGACGGCATCATATCGGATATTCGGGCTATTGTTGAGGCGGTGCATGCCTGCGGTGTTCCTCTTATTGTGGATGAAGCTCATGGCGCTCATTTCGCGCTGTCTGATAGGGCGCCAAAGAGTGCTGTGGAATGTGGGGCGGATATTGTGATCAACAGTGTCCACAAGACTTTGCCGGCATTGACGCAGACGGCGCTTTTACATGTACAGGGGACGCTTGTGGACAGGGAGCGGCTGAAGGACTATCTGCGGATTTACCAGAGCAGCAGTCCGTCCTATCTGTTAATGGCAAGTATTGATGCCTGTGTCAGATATATCGAATGCGAAGGAAAAAAAAGCTATGGAAGGCTGCTGGCTTTCAGGGAACAGATTGATAAAAAAGCGGCGGAATTTTCTCACATCAGAATACTGCCGCAGGGGGAGGACAGAGATCCCGGGAAACTGGTCATATCCGTAAAAAATACGAATATGAGTGGTCGTGAGTTATATCAGATACTATTGCAGAAATATCATTTGCAGATGGAAATGGCATCGGTGTCCTGCGCGGTCGGTATTCTGACAGGCATGGACACACAGGAGGGCGTAGAGCGTTTGATCCGTGCATTGGCGGAGGTCGATAAAGGTCTTGAGAAAGAGGAGGGGGCAGCCGGTGCGTACGATATCAAGCCGGCATTTTCCGGCCTGTGCATTTATGAGGCTGCGGCCGAAAAAAAAGAATGGGTATTGCCGGAAGAAGCGGCGGGCAGAGTAAGCGGTGGTTTTCTATATTTTTATCCCCCCGGTATTCCGCTTCTTGTGCCCGGGGAAATGATCGGAGAAAAACAGATTCTCCTGATGAGAGAGTGCAGGGAAAGAAAAGAGTATCTCACAGGGATTTCGGACGACGGTAAAATATGTGTTCTGACGGGAAATATGCATTCTGGCAGGAAATAACTCTTCTTTTAAAAGGGAAAGTATGTTACACTATAACTGTGTATGCGTCTGGATTTAAAATACGGCGGGATTGAGGTTTTTATGGGGAAGATCGTCTATCTTATGGGGAAAAGTTCATCTGGAAAAGACACTGTGTATAAAAAACTTTTGGAAGAGAAAGAACTTTCACTTCATACGGTGGCCCTCTACACGACAAGACCGATAAGGGTCGGTGAAAAGGAAGGCGTGGAATATCACTTTACAGACGAGGAAGGATTTCAGAAGCTGCAGCGGGAAGGCAAGGTAATAGAAGACAGACTTTACCGTACGGTACAGGGCGGGTGGCGCTATTTTACCGTGGCGCAGGAGGATGATTTTGAACCTGAGAGAAATTATCTGATGATAGGGACGTTGGAGTCCTATGAGAAAGTCCGCGACTATTTCGGAAAGGAGCGGATGCTGCCGGTGTTTATCGATCTGGATGACGGCGTGCGACTGCAGAGGGCGTTAGACAGGGAGCGAGCGCAGGAAGTGCCGCAATATGAGGAGATGTGCAGGCGTTTTCTGGCGGATACGCAGGATTTTGGAGAGGAGAAGATCAGGGCGGCGGGAATCGGAAAGCGGTTTGTAAATGATGATCTGGACAGATGTCTTGCGGAAATTCTTTGCTACATTAAAGAGACATGCGGGAAACAAGAGACGGATCAGAAGAAGGAATAGAAGGAGAAGGCGTCTTGGATATAAAAGTAAATCAACTGACACAGGTGTCGCAGGTGCAGCAGGCGCCGAAAGAGACGCCTGCGGACGGCAGTTTTAAGTTTACATTGGCCAGCCGCGTGGAGGAGCAGGAATTGCAGGCCAGACTGACGGCGCTCATGGAAGAGATCACGATGCAGGGAAAGAAGTTGGGGAAGCGTCGGGACGTAAAGGATATGAAGCGTTACAGAGGGCTTATCAAAGATTTTTTGAATGAAGTGGTGACACGTTCCCACCATTTTTCCAGAGAAAATTTTCTGGATAGGAGGGGGCGGCACCGCGTGTACGGTATTATCAGGCTGATTGACCAGAATTTGGATGATCTGGCACAGGAGCTGATGAAGGATGAAAAAGACAACCTTTTGATCCTCGGAAAGATTGGGGAGATAGAGGGACTGTTGTTGGATATTTTCACCTGACGGACGCCGATTATTCCGGCGGAACGGAAGAGAAAGGCGGGAGGGGGCTATGCGTAGTTTTAAGGATATTATCGGGCAGGAGCATATCAAAGAGTATTTACAAAATATAGTATCGCAAAAGATAATTTCCCATGCCTACATTATTCAGGGGGAGCATTTTTCGGGGAAAGAATTTATTGCGAAGATTTTTGCAGCCACGCTGCAATGTGAGGAACAGGGAATAGAGCCATGCGGGGAATGCCGTTCCTGCAAACAGTTCCAGACCGGAAATCAGCCGGACATCATCTATGTAGGGCATGAAAAACCCAATTCCATCGGCGTGGAAGATGTGCGCAGTCAGATCAACGGGGACATTGCAATCAAACCCTACAGCAGCCCCTATAAGATCTATATCATAAGCGAGGGAGAGAAGATGACGCCGCAGGCGCAGAACGCGCTCTTAAAGACGTTGGAGGAGCCGCCGGCCTACGCGGTGATAGTGATCCTGACGACAAATCTTGAAGCATTTTTGCCGACGATTTTGAGCCGCTGCGTGACGCTCTCTATGAAACCTGTGCCGGATGAACTGGTGAAGGAATATCTGAAAAAGGATCTGATGATTCCCGATTATAAAGCTGACATATGTGTCGCATTTGCCAGAGGAAATATCGGACAGGCGAAGCAGCTTGCCACGAGCGAGGAATTTGACAACATCCGCGGAGAAGCGTTAAGCCTTGTGAAAAATATACGAAATATGGAACTGCACGAAGTGATGACAGCAGTCAAAAAAATTCGCGAGTACCATATAGACGTCAACGAATATCTGGATGTTCTCTCGATCTGGTATCGGGACGTGCTTCTCTTTAAAGCGACAAATGACACAAACCACTTGATTTTCAGGGAGGAAATACAGTATATTAGAAAGGCGGCTGACAAGAGCGCCTACGAGGGGATAGAAAATATTCTGAGAGCATTGGAAAGCGCTAAGAGCAGACTGCGTGCCAATGTGAATTTTGAGTTGGTGATGGAACTTTTATTTATCACGATTCAGGAAAATTAGTTGCTGCATGGCAGGATTTGGAGGTTATAGATGAAAGTAATCGGTGTGAGATTCCGGACGGCGGGTAAGATTTATTATTTTTCCCCTAAGGAGTTTTCGATAAAAAGAGGTGATCATGTGATCGTTGAGACCTCTCAGGGGGTTGAATTCGGCACGGTAGTGATGCCGCCGAGGGAGATAGAGGAGACGAAGGCAATGCAGCCGTTAAAACCGGTGCTTCGTCTGGCGGCGGAAAAGGACATTGAGCAGGAAGCGACGAACAGGAAAAAGGAAAAAGAAGCGTTTCAGATCTGTCTTGAAAAAATAAAAAAGCATAAGCTGGAAATGAAGCTCATCGACGCGGAATACACGTTTGATAATAATAAAGTGCTCTTTTACTTTACGGCGGACGGGCGCATTGACTTCAGGGAATTGGTGAAGGATCTGGCGTCAGTGTTTAAGACAAGGATCGAACTGCGGCAGATCGGCGTCAGGGATGAGACGAAGATAGTGGGAGGCATCGGCATCTGCGGCAGGCCGTTGTGCTGTAATACGTATCTGTCCGACTTTGCGCCGGTTTCTATCAAGATGGCAAAGGAACAGAACCTTTCTTTGAACCCGACAAAAATTTCCGGTGTCTGCGGCAGATTGATGTGCTGTCTGAATAATGAGGAAGAAATCTACGAAGAATTAAACAGGAAGCTTCCGAATGTCGGGGACTATGTGACGACGGAAGACGGATTGAAAGGGGAAGTGCAGAGCGTCAATATCCTGCGCCAGCTTGTAAAAGTGCTGGTGGAGGTCAATGATGAGAAGGAATTGAAAGAATATAAGGTGGAGCAGCTTCGTTTTAAGAAGCGCCATAAAAACAGGAAAGACCATACTTCCACGGAAGAACTTAAAGAACTCAAAGAACTGGAGAAACTGGAGCGGAAAGAAAAGAAAGAACAGTTGCCCGGCTTAGATGAATAGGGAAAAGTTTATGGAAGAGAGCAGACTGATAAAGTCTGGGGAGCGAATCGATGATCTGCAGAGGAACGGCTACCGCATCATTCAGGATCCGGAGAGATTTTGCTTTGGAATGGATGCGGTACTGCTTGCAGGCTTTGCGTTAAACGCCTCCGGCGAGCGTATGCTGGACATCGGCACGGGTACAGGTATTTTGCCGCTTCTCATGGAGGCGAGGACAAAGATAAGATATCTGGCCGGTATTGAGATTCAGGAAGAAAGCGCGGACATGGCCAGACGGAGTGTAAAGTTAAATGGACTGGAAGAAAAAATTGAGATTGTGACAGGGGATATCAGAGAGGCTGACAAGTTGTTTCAAGCGGCCTCTTTTGACGTGGTAACCTGCAATCCGCCCTATATGATCGGGCAGCACGGCCTGCAGAACGCGGAAGCCGCAAAAACCATTGCCCGTCATGAAGTTTGCTGTACTTTTCGGGAGATTGCCGAGATGACGGCAAAACTGTTAAAGCCGGGCGGACATTTTTATCTGGTGCACAGGCCTTTTCGCCTCGCGGAGATCCTGGTCACATTAAGCGCCTGTAAACTGGAGCCGAAACGCATGCAGCTTGTTTATCCTTTTGCGGATAAAGAGCCGAATATGGTGCTGCTTGAAATGGTTCGGGGCGGCAAACCCCGGATGTCGGTGGAAAAACCGCTGATCGTCTATGAGAGCCCCGGAGTGTATGCGGAGGAGATTCGCAGTATATACGGATACTGAAAATGCGTTGGGCGGAGGAAAGGTTATTTTATGTACGGAACATTATATCTGTGCGCCACTCCTATCGGGAATCTGGGGGATATGACTCCCAGAGTGGTGGAGACTTTGTCGCAGGCGGATTTGATTGCGGCGGAAGATACGCGAAACAGCATTAAACTGCTTAATCATTTCGGCATTAAGACATCTATGACAAGCTATCATGAATATAATAAAGTGGAAAAGGCGCAGTTCCTTGTGGAGAAGATGAAAGAGGGACTTAACGTGGCGTTAGTGACCGACGCGGGCACACCGGCGATCTCCGATCCCGGGGAGGTGCTTGTCAAACTCTGTCAAAGGGAGGGGATCACTGTCACCTCTCTGCCCGGAGCGGCTGCCTGCATTACGGCGCTGACATTATCAGGGCTTTCCACAAGGCGCTTCTGTTTTGAGGGTTTTTTGCCTCAGGATAAAAGGGAGAAAGAAGAGATACTGGAAGAGCTTGCGGGGGAGACGCGGACGATGATCCTCTACGAGGCTCCTCACCGCCTTGCAAAGACGCTTCTGGAACTTTACGAAAGACTGGGGGAGAGAAATCTCACGATCTGCAGAGAGCTGACTAAAAAGTTTGAGACCGTGATGCCGACTACTTTTTCAGCCGCCCTTACTTTTTACGGCGAAGAGCGGCCCAAAGGCGAGTATGTGCTTGTGATAGAGGGAAAGAGCCTGCAGCAGAAAAGGAAAGAGAAGCAGGAGGCGTTTTGGGACCTTGCCATCGAAGAACATATGAGGCGGTATGAGGAGGCCGGCATGGAAAGAAAAGAGGCGATGAAGATGGTTGCAAAAGACAGAGGGGTCAGTAAAAGAGAAATTTATCAGTATATGCTTGACAAATAGGAAAAGGCTAACTATACTCTGTATAGATTAAGAGAGCCGTCTGCATGGAAAACGATCGAAAGCAGAAGTTTGTAAAATGAGATGAGGCTGGATAAAAAAAGGAGACAAAGCGATGTTAGAAAAGATTGCGGCAATGTTACAAGAACAGTTAGGAACTGTAGACGCAGGGGACATTACGGAGGAGACTTCTTTTAAAGAAGATCTGGGTGCGGATTCTTTGGATCTGTTTGAGCTAGTGATGCAGTGTGAAGAGGAGTACGGCATAGAGTTCCCCTCCGACGATCTGGAAAATATGAAGACGGTGGGCGACGTAGTCCGCTTTATCAAAGAGCAGGGGATCGACGCGTAATAAAATAGAATAAGAATGAGACGAGGACTTCCGGAACGTGGTTTCGGGAGTTCTTTTTTTGTCCGGAAAATAATGGTCAACTTTTAGTGGACAGGCGCATAAAGATATAAAAAAGATTATTGGGTGGGGGAAAGGATGTTAAATTACATTTGGGCAGGGATGCTGCTTGTAGGAATTCTTTACGCGCTGTTTACCGGCAATATGGAAGCGGTCTCCAATGCCTGTCTGGATTACGCGGAATCGGCGGTGACACTGTGCATCACGATGGCAGGGGCGATGGCGCTCTGGGTCGGTCTGATGGAGATTGCGGGGCAGGCGGGCATGATAGAAAAGTTTACGGCAAAGCTGCAGCCCTTTATCAGTTTTTTGTTCCCCGATGTGCCGAAAGACCATCCGGCACGGGGATACATTGCGACAAACATTGTGGCAAATATTTTGGGATTAGGATGGGCCTGTACGCCGGCAGGTCTAAAGGCTATGGAGGAATTGGCAAAGCTTGAAAAGGAACGCGGGACGTCCGGATATAAAGAGGCGGAGCGGGCGGGAGGCGGCCGTGAGGCCAGCGACGCCATGTGTGCGTTTCTGATTTTGAACATTTCCTCCTTGCAGCTCATTCCGGTCAATATGATAGTTTACCGGACAAAATACGGTTCGGCAAATCCCTCCGGGATCATTTTGCCGGCCATCCTCGCCACTTGCTTTTCCACACTGGCGGGGATCCTCTATATCAAAATGAAGTATGGGAGGAAGATCTGATGTTGATGCGGCTTTCGGTGATCATTATTCCGGCGCTTATTTTTTATATCGTTTTAAACGGTGTTCTGAGCAGGACGGATGTCTATGATGCGTTTGTCAAGGGAGCGGTAGACGGGCTTAAAACCGTTGTAAACATTATGCCTACGTTGGTGGGGCTGATGGTGGCGGTAGGAGTGCTGCGGGCGTCCGGTTTTTTGTCGATGCTGGGGGAACTTTTCGGAGGCCTAACGGAGCGGATGGGGATCGGCGCAGAGTTTGTTCCCCTTGTCTTTATCAAGATGTTTTCTTCTTCGGCAGCCACCGGACTGGTGCTTGATATTTTTGAGCAGTACGGCCCGGATTCCCGCACGGGACTTTTGACGTCCATCATGATGAGCTGTACGGAAACCTGCTTTTATACGATGAGCGTCTACTATATGGCGGCCGGAGTGAAAAAGACGCGGTGGACGCTGCCCGGTGCATTGCTTGCCACCGGGGCCGGTATTTTGGCGAGCGCCGCGATGACGCTATTTCTGTGAGGCGTACAGTCGTTCCCTTAGGGAGAGGAAATCCGAAGGGCCTGCGTCCAGATAGAACTGGTGGAATCGGTAGTCGGAATAGTCTCCTTTCCAGAGCGTCATAGCCTCCTGCTTGAGAGAGAGTATCTCAAGATAGCTCATATAGTATTTTAAGTAATTGGCGGGTTCTCTCTCGATATAAGAGTAAATATCATGGGCCGCATCGGAGGAGAGGCCAAGCTGAGTGAGGAGCGCCTGAGTCTGGGAGAGTGTCAGCCCGTAATAATGAATGTGAAGGTCCAACAGGGCGCAAAGGCACATTTCAAAGGAGCGGGCGGTCTTCTGAAGCTCGGTATCTGCTGGATAATAATTTGCGGCGTAGTCATAGGAGAGCAATTCCACATAGAAAGCCCATCCTTCCGCATAGCCGGGATAATCGAGAATGCCGCGCAGGGGATTTTTTCTGTCGGCAATGCCGCTTTCTCTGGCGTAGACAGTCTGGTAGAGATGCCCGGGAAAACCTTCGTGGGCGAGGGTGGTAAAAAGGGAGGGGCCTGCCAGAGAGGCGCCCGGATTGATATAGATCACATTTTTGTGGAAGCAGTCCATCTGCGGCGTCAGGTAAAAGGCCGGAGCGCTGGAGGAGGACAGGCTTTCGGAGATATATTTGATGTCGCAGGAGACAGGGGGAAGCTGCCTTCGGATCAGACCGTCTCCGGTTGAGGCTCCGGAGAGCAGAGGAGGAAAATCTTCTCTCATATTTTCCTGTAAAAAAGCAAAAATATCTTCCACCGTAAGCGGATGGGTATGTCTGACATTCGCCTGCGCTTCATTTTGACGCCGTCTGAGCTTGAGCAGTTCCAGCCGCAGGGCGACAAACTGCGTATAGAGTATTTCCTGCATTTCAGCCACGGATCGGTAGGAACCAGTGCTCTTTTGCACAAGCAGTGCATAGTAGCGCTGCTTTTCTGTGGGCTCGGAAGAGGTGCGGACGGGATGCTTTCTGACGGCGGTTTCTGACAACTGCGTCATTTCTTTTGCCAGCATCTGATAGGCGGGCATCACGTCTTCCCGGAGAATACGACTGTTTTCCTGACAATAGGCGTCAAAATCGCTGTCGTTTAGCAGTTCCGGATATGTATTCTGAAATTCGTCCAGTCTGGTGAGGAAGGATTCCACCAAAAAGTGAGTGCCGCTGTTGATGGAGTCCTCGGTCAAAAATGTTTCGCAGCTCTCTGCAAGGGCGGCGGCATTTTCCTTGGACATGAACAGACCCGTCCGGGCTTTTTCCTGTTCATAGACAAGAAGCCCTTTCAGATAGTCGTCGATCTGGGAGAGCAGGGTGAGATAGTCGTCGATGTCTTTGCGCTTCTGGAACCGGTACTCGGAAAAAAGTACGGGGATCGTCTGCTGCATACCGCTGCCCGGCGAGAGGGGTTCCTCGTAGCAGGAGTAGGCGGAGAGGGATTGCTGCAGCGTCAGATAGCGCGTCAGCAGCGTGTAACTGTAGCGGTTTTCTTCGGAGAGATCAGCGCTGTCAATGGAGGCCAGTTCTTCGAGCCACTCGGTGACGGCGGCGTTTGCGTAGGCCCGGCCCTCGGAGGAATAGACCGGCAGACGGGCATCATGCTCGTAAATGCCGTAATCCGCCGGATTTTGAAGCGTGTAGTGTAACGTTAGGGTGTTGCCGGAAAGCTCTTGCCTGAAAATCTCCCGGCAGAGCCTGTTGTAGGAGATATCCGCCCACAGTGACGGTGCATTTCGATACAAAAAGACGGAGAAAAAACCGGCAAAAAAAAGCAGACCACAAAAAAACAGCGTCAGAAACAGCTTTTTGCAGGAGGCTTTGTTGATGGTGGTGTCGGTTATGCCGATAGAGCGGATTTGCATTTTTGAGAACATATGTGTGGGAACTCCTGAAAGGTAAGTCCTTAAAATATATGCGGGGCAGGGCATGTATTAGCACAGGAGAAGTATAAGCTGCCGGAGCCTGGGTTTGCGTGGAAAGTGGTTGAAAAATAAAAAGATTGGGGTAAAATAAAAATATAGGATAGGACTTTTGTCAGGGAATTGCGAAACGCCTCTTTCTGCAAGTATTGCGTGTGCAAAATTTACGCATCAATAAGCAGGCGCTGTGAGACCGCCGGCACTTAGGCGCCGTATTTTGGCGCTTTATGTGTCCGCTGCGGTCGAGCCGCAGTGAAAACGTGCCTGCGCATTGATCGTATATTTTGCACGGCAAAACGACAGAATCTATAAGTCCGGAAGGGAAAAGAGATGAAATACATTGACAGGAAAAATACCAACTGTCTGAAGTGGGACGGTTTAAAGAAGGAGTTCGGGGAAGAAGATCTTTTGGCTATGTGGGTGGCGGATATGGATTTTGCCTGTCCCGACTGCGTCACAAAGGCTCTGAAAAAATATGCGGAGATGCCGCTCGGGTATTTTGCGCCCCCTGAGTCCTATTATGAGGCGGTTGTCCGCTGGGAGAAACTGCATCATGGTTATGAGATAAAACCGGAGTGGATCAGTGTTACGCCGGGAGTGGTTCCGGCGCTTCACTGGGCCGTGAGTGTGTTCAGTGAACCGGGGGACGGCGTGATGGTTTCCACACCGGTCTACTATCCGTTTATGAGGGCTGTGGAACACTGCGGGTCGAGAAATCTTGTGACATGTGAGCTGAAAAGGACAGGATGCTCCTATGAGATAGATTATGAGAGAGTAGAACGGGATATTGTGGCGCACAATGTGAAACTATATATTTTGTGCAACCCTCATAATCCTGTCGGGCGGGTCTGGACAAAAGAGGAGTTAAAGACACTGCTCGATATCTTTAAGAAGCATCATGTGATGGTGATCTCCGATGAGATCCATCAGGATATCATCAATCCGAAGCTCGGCAGAGGGAAAGTGACGGCGGCTGCGCTGGGGGATTATGACGATATATTGATCACGATGGCGGCGGCCAGCAAAACTTTTAATATCGCGGCAGTGCAAAACTCCTTTGTGATCATTCCGAACAGGGAAAACAGGGAGAAGTTCAGGCTGTTTATGGAAAATATGTCGTCGGGGAGAGGAAGCGCCTTCGGATATGTAGCGGTCGAAGCGGCCCTTACGGGCGGAGAAGCATGGCTTAAAGACGCGCTGGAAACGATATACGGTAATTATGAACATGTAAAGAAGCGCTTTGAAGAGGAGTGCCCGGAAGTAAAGATCGCCGATTTGGAAGGGACATATCTGATGTGGATGGATTTTAGTCCGTTCTTCCGGAACGAGGAGGAACTGAAAGAGTTCATACAGGGCAGGTGCCGGATCGCGGTGGATTACGGTTCTTGGTTTGGCGGAAAAGATTATGATACGCATGTAAGATTGAACATAGCGACGTCTCGAGAGAACGTGGATGAAGCTTGTGAAAGAATCATTTCAGGGCTTCGTTCCATATAAATATCATACCATAAAAACGGGAAAAATACAAGACTGGCAAAGGCTCTAGGCGGATGCTATAATCATTTTCCAACGATAAAAAACAGGAGGATACGCTTTTGGGAAATGATTGGATGGTTTTACTGCAGCAGCAGAATCAACTGGAAAAAGTGATGAAAACGAATCAGAAGACAGAACAGTTCGGGCTTGCACTGACAAAGCAGGATGCGGAACTGATTTTGTCGGAACGAAAGAGCTCCCTGTTGCAGCAAAGGAGGATCGAATTCGGGGAAGGAATGATCACAAAGATCATCGATGAATTTTGTGATTCCGATTTTATCGACCAAAATAATTATGTGGACACGCTCATTCGCCTGCAGGAAATATTTTATCTGTATAAGAATGAGATGATGGACGAGATCACGGATGACGAGTTGTTAAATTTTATGAAAGAGCAGTTTGAAACGGTGTGTTTCGGAGATCTGGATTATCTGGAAACTACCTGCCTTGCTGTTTTTTCTCAGGCGGTCCGGGCGGGATATGAGGGCTATAAGGCATCCCAGAGATGCGGAGAGTACACAGAGTTTGATGAAGTTAAAAGATGGGATCCTGAGTTGTACATGGAAGCTTTGCGGGAACTTTTCTGGAGGTGATGCCTATGAGATATGAGATGGAAGAGCTGGCAGCAGTAGTGGGAGGGCTGGCGGAAAAAGAAAACGGTTATGAGAGCACATCGATAAGTTACGAAAAGGCAGAACAGCTCATGGGAGCCGTCCTGTACTGCATGGAAGAGTTGGAGAGGGCGGAACCTTTTGCTCTGATGGCGGGCGGGGGGATGACGGCGCAGAGAGCTTATGAGGCAGGGGCGGTATATGTCAGGGAAAAGACGGAAAAAGCTTTGGAGCTGTATCATGCAATCCTGTCTGAGTTTCAACATTATGGGAACGAATGTCTGTATGATACTTTTGCCGGGGGGCTGCCTGAATTTTTCACGTGGTATGATATCCGGTTTGAACCGCAAAATACGATTTTGACGTTGGACTATCCGGTGTTGAAAGATCTTTCCGCTTATACGGGGATCGATAAAATTTACGAGTTTCTAAAATGCATCGCGCTGGAACAAAAATTTATGCAGATGTTTCCGGACCAATACGCGGAAGATATCGTATTAAAGTATAAAAGAAAGTGGCAGGGGTCCGTGGAAAACGTCTGTGAGGTTGTCCTGCTGCATATGGCAGGGCACATTCTGGCCGGGAAAACCCTTGCGGAATTTGAGTTGGAGGAGGCGGAATTAGGGCGCATACGGGAAGTGTTCGCACAGACGGACGCGGCAGATATAGAGGAGAGGATCCGGGCGGCGATCGAAGTTTTTTCGGAAAGAAACGGCGAACAAAGCGATGAGATCTCAGAGTATTTTTCAGGGGCGGTCAGCGGGATCGTGAAGCGCCTTAAAAACGCGGCGGATCATGGGAGGCTCGGAAGCCTGCTTTAGGGAGCCGGAGGGCAGGGAAAAGATGCCATGAAAAAATTGACAACCGCGAAACTCTATGTTAGGCTGGAAATAAGATTTTTTCAGAGTCACAGACCGTGTCTGTGGCTCATCGTTTCTTGATATATCAGACAGGGAGGACGGCAAAATGGACAAGGGGAAATATTATATTACAACAGCGATTGCTTACACATCGGGCAAGCCGCATATCGGGAACAGTTATGAGATCGTGCTGGCGGACAGCATCGCCAGATTCAAGAGAAAAGACGGTTACGATGTGTTCTTTCAGACAGGAACGGACGAGCATGGCCAGAAGATCGAACTGAAAGCCGGGGAAGCCGGAGTTACTCCTAAGGAGTATGTGGACGGCGTTGCGAAAACGATCAGAGAGATATGTGATTCTTTAAATACTTCGTACGACAAGTTTATCCGGACCACCGATGATTACCATGAAAAGCAGGTGCAGAAGATATTTAAACGTCTTTATGAAAAAGGTGACATCTATAAAGGAGCTTACGAGGGGTTATACTGCACGCCCTGTGAATCTTTCTGGACGGAGTCGCAGCTTGTGGAGGGCAAGTGCCCGGACTGCGGACGGGAGGTAAAACCTGCAAAAGAGGAAGCGTATTTCTTTAAGATGAGCAAATATGCGGACAAGCTGATCAAGCATATCAACGATCACCCCGAGTTCATTCAGCCGGTATCCAGAAAGAACGAGATGATGAACAACTTCCTGCTGCCCGGCCTTCAGGATCTGTGTGTGTCAAGAACCTCTTTTAAATGGGGGATTCCGGTAGATTTTGATGAGAGGCACGTGGTATATGTGTGGTTAGATGCATTGACAAACTATATCACGGGGGTGGGCTATGACGCTGAGGGGAATTCCACGGAGCAGTATAAAAAGCTGTGGCCCGCGGATCTTCATCTGATCGGAAAAGATATCATTCGTTTCCATACGATATACTGGCCGATCTTCTTGATGGCGCTGGAGGAAGAACTGCCGAAGCAGGTGTTCGGCCACCCGTGGCTGTTGCAGGGGGACGGCAAGATGAGCAAGTCCAAAGGCAATGTGATCTATGCGGAGGATCTGATCTCATTTTTCGGCGTGGATGCGGTGCGCTACTTCGTACTGCATGAAATGCCCTTTGAAAATGACGGCGTGATCACTTGGGAACTGATGATCGAACGCTTCAATTCCGATCTGGCCAATACCATGGGGAATTTGGTAAACCGCACGGTGTCCATGAGTAATAAATATTTTGCGGGTATGGCGGTGAATAAAAATGCGGCCGGAGAGCAGGCGGATATCGATGCAGATCTGCGGGCAGCAGCAGCGGATACCTACAGGAGGGCTGCCGCGAAGATGGAAGATCTTCGAGTGGCGGACGCAATCAGCGAGATATTCGGTTTGTTTAAGAGATGTAATAAATATATCGACGAGACCATGCCCTGGGCGCTCGCGAAGGACGAGGCGCAGAAGGACCGTCTGGCCACAGTGCTCTACAATCTGCTGAATGGTATTTTGGTGGGGGCGAGCCTGTTAGAGCCCTTTATGCCGGAAACCGCGCAGAAGATAGCGGATCAGATCAAGGCGCCGCTTGTGGGCTTTGACAAACTGGAGACAGGCAGCGCAGAGGAGATCGGGACTTTGTATCCCTCCGGCAATCAGGTGACGGAAAATCCGGAAATATTGTTTGCGAGACTGAAGGCCGAAGAAGTGATGGAAAAAGTGGAAGCTATGTTTGCCGAGAGGAAAGCCGCTTCCGGAGTGCAGGAGCCTGTGGAAGATGCCGCAAAAGAAGCGGAAGCTTCGGAGGCAGTTACAGCAGAGGCGGACTGCGTGGATATCGAGGCAAAACCGGAGATCACCTACGACGACTTTGCGAAATGCCAGTTTCAGGTGGGTGAGATCATCGACTGTAAGGAAGTGCCAAAATCTAAAAAACTGCTCTGCTCTCAGGTGAAGATCGGGTCCGAAGTGCGCCAGATCCTGTCCGGGATCAAGCAGTACTATTCACCGGAAGAGATGATCGGCAAAAAAGTGATGGTGCTTGTGAATCTGGCGCCGAGGAAGATGGCTGGACTGGAATCTCAGGGAATGTTGCTGTGTGCGGAGGATGCGGCCGGAAATCTGGCGCTTATGACACCGGAAAAGGTGATGCCCTCGGGGGCGGAGATATGCTGACAGAGATGGGAGCGGAAAGCGAGATACAGATCAGACGGGCAAATATTTATGACTGGGACGAGGCGGTTGCTCTTGCCTGGAAAACGTTCTTGAAGTTTGAGGCGAAAGACTACGGGCAGGAAGGAATCGACAGCTTTCGGGAGTTTTTGTCGGACGGACTTTTGCGGCGTATGTTCCTGACCGGAGAGTATCCGATGTTTATCGCCTTGGACGGTGCAAAGCAGACGGGAATGATCTCCCTGCGAAATAAGAGACACATTTCGTTGTTGTTCGTGGAGGAGGGGTATCATCATCAAGGCATCGGCAGAATGCTGATAAAAAGTATGGAGGATTATGTCAGGAAAGAATATCAGGAGAGGAAGATCACGGTGAATGCCGCCCCTTATGCGGTTGGATTTTACCATCATGTCGGTTTTGAAGACGTGGCGCCGCAGTTGAAAAAGGACGGTATCCTCTATACGCCGATGGAAAAGAGATTTTTTTAGGGCAAAAATGGGTTTGTGTAAGTTGTATAGAAAAGGGAAGATTTTTTATGCAATCTGCCCGGGAAAAGATCGTTAAGGGCGGTTTATGAACAAGCTGCCGAAGATAAAGGAAAAAGTTTATGGAATAATAGTATGGTAAAAAGTTTTTCGATTCTGTATACTACCTAAGTAGAACAGAAAAAATTGTCAGCAAGCAATTTGAAATTCAGGAGGAAAAGAAAAATGTCAAGCTTATCATTAAAGAACATCTGCAAAAAGTATCCTAACGGCTTTGAAGCGGTAAAAGATTTCAATCTTGAAATCGCCGACAAAGAGTTTATCATCTTCGTAGGTCCTTCCGGCTGCGGTAAATCTACGACACTGCGTATGGTGGCAGGTCTGGAAGATATCAGCTCCGGTGAACTGTATATCGATGGCAAACTTGTGAACGATGTGGAGCCTAAGGACAGAGATATCGCAATGGTATTCCAGAACTACGCTCTGTATCCTCATATGACAGTATATGATAACATGGCTTTCGGTTTGAAACTGAGAAAAGTACCGAAAGAAGAAATTGATAAAAAGGTTCGTGAAGCAGCGGAGATCCTTGACCTGACAGCTCTTCTTGACCGTAAGCCGAAAGCTCTTTCCGGCGGTCAGAGACAGCGTGTGGCTATGGGCCGTGCTATCGTTCGTAAACCGAAAGTATTCCTGATGGATGAGCCGCTGTCCAACTTGGATGCAAAACTCCGTGTGCAGATGCGTATAGAGATCGCTAAACTGCATCAGAATCTGGGCACAACGATCATCTACGTTACACATGACCAGACCGAGGCTATGACACTTGGTACAAGAATCGTTGTTATGAAAGCCGGTATCGTACAGCAGGTAGATACCCCTCAGAATCTGTATGAGAAACCCGCTAACCTGTTTGTAGCAGGATTCATGGGATCTCCTCAGATGAACTTCTTGGATGCAACTGTTAAAGTAAACGGCAGCGTGGCAAGCCTTGAAGTAGCGGGTCAGAGCATTGAACTTCCTGCAGCGAAATCCAAAGCGCTGATCGACGGCGGTTACGATGGAAAGACTGTTGTATTCGGTATTCGTCCCGAGGATGTATATGATTCACCTGACTTCCTTGCAACAGCAAAGACAACATTTACATCAAACGTTAAAGTATACGAGCTGCTGGGCGCAGAGGTTTATCTGTACTTTGATCTGGATCAGTTCCCGATCACTGCAAGGGTAGATTCCAGAACAACAGCAAGACCCGGCGATGTGATCAAGTTTGCTTTTGATGTAGAAAAGATCCATGTATTTGATAAAGAGACAGAGGTTACGATCTGCAACTGAGTTGCCGCTTTTTAGGCAACGATACGAGCAAAAAGCGAAGCGTTTGCGAGTCGAGCCGCCGTTTTTGGGGCAATGATACGAGCCGCAATAACATTGTTTTCTATAGAGGGATGTGAAAAGCATCCCTCTTTTTTCCTTAAACAAAATCACAGCGAGAAAAGGGAGAAAGCCATGATATCTAATCAAATCATTCAAAACAGCATAGAGGAACTGAAAAGTATTACAAAAATAGATTTTGGAGTGTTCAATTTGAACGGTATTTGTATGGCGTCCACTTTTGAGACATCGGAGGAGGAAAAGAAACTGGTGATAAATTTTGCGGCATCTCCGGCGGACAGTCAAGTGGTCGGTCCTCATCATCTCCTGAAGGTGATGTACGAGGAGGAAGCTAATTATGTGTTGGATGCAAAGAGTTTAAACGACGATGCCTATATGATGGGGCGGGTTGCCGTCTGCCATCTTCAGAATTTGATGACCGCATACAGGGAGCGGTTTGACAGGAATAATTTTTTCCAGAATCTGCTGTTGGATAATCTGCTTCTGGTGGACATTTACAACAGAGCAAAACAACTGCACATTGCGGATCAGCAGGACAGGATAGTTTATATTGTGGAATCGAGAGATCAGGATGAGATGGCGGTCGGTGAAATGATGAAAGGCATGTTCTCGCCGCAGAATGGCGATTATGTGACGACGGTGGACGAGAACAGCGTCATTTTGGTCAAAGCGCTGGAGGAGGATGCCGGTGAGGGCGAACTTGAAAAGATTGCTAAGACGATCATGGACACGATCAACGCGGAGGCTATGATCAATGTCAGAGTTTCTTTCGGGACGACGGTGAGCGAGCTGAAAGATGTGTCGAAGTCTTACAAGGAGGCGAAGATGGCTTCCAATGTGGGGCGCATATTCTATCAGGAAAAGCAAATCATCTCTTACAGGCTTTTAGGGATCGGCAGACTGATTTACCAGCTACCGGTCAACCTCTGCAGAATGTATATCCATGAGATATTCGGGGAGGACATACCGGAGGAGATAGATGACGAGACGTTAATGACGGTTGAAAAGTTCTTTGAGAATAACCTGAATGTTTCGGAAACTTCAAGACAATTATTTATTCACAGGAATACGCTGGTTTACAGGTTTGAAAAACTTCAGAAGGCCACGGGATTAGATATCCGTGTGTTTGACGATGCCCTCACCCTGAAGATTGCGCTGATGGTGGTAAACTATATAAACTATCTGGAGGAGAAGACAAACTGAATCGCCGGATGAACTGAAAAAAACGTCATAAGAAGCCCCGCGTTCTCATAAAATGGACAATAGGAAGCATGTTGAAACTATGTCTAAAAGGAGGAAGCGGGGTCTTGTATTATGACAAAAGGATCAGATATTTAAGTTATTATGAAAGCGATATTAAATTGCAGAATGCCGGATATGTAAAATTTCAGGTGAGGGACAGCCTGTGTCAGATGATCATCTATGTGAAAGGACCGCGGCTCATAGGAAGCGGGGAGGCAGCGGTGTATCTGTTGTCGAGAAACCGGAAAGGAGCGGACGAGGACAGCTTTTATACGGGGAGCAGGGACAGCGGCATTAAGAAACACCTGTTAGGGAATTTAAATATCCGGGGTGGACAGGGACATTGTGCAGTCCGGCTGGACGCGGAAAATATGGCGGACAGCGGACTGCGCTATGATGAGATCTGCGGCATTAAGATCGTTCTGCACGAATACCAGTATTTGGAATCCCAGTGGAGTGTGGTGAATTTTATGCCGGAAAAATACAAAAGTGCAGAGAGCGGGACGGTTGGATATACACTGAGGAAAGAGCAAAATGGAGAATGGGGCGGGACGGAGCAAGATGCTCCGGCGGAAGTCAATCTGATTGTGACACCTGTGTCAGAAAGAAGCCGCTGCGTTTCGTATGTGGCTGCGGAGGAAGAACAAAAAGCTTTTCGGCAGGAGGAGCAGGAAAGCGCCGGCGAGGAAAAAGACGAGGAGGAAAGGCAGCAGGAAAATACCGGCGAGGAAAAAGACACGGAAGAGAGGCCGCAGGTCATAGTAATAACCGAGGATGCAGTGATAACCGAGGATACAGTTATCGCCGAAGAGCCGTCTGTCATCGAAAATTCGAAGGGAAACACACCGGGGGATGAGGACTCCATGCAGGGGATGCTGGAAAGGGAGATACGGAGGGAACAGACGCTGGAAGAAGAGGTCATGGAGGGGATAAAAGGAGCTGAAAACAGGGAAGAAGAAAGCGCAGTGCAGATATTGCAGGAGGAACTGCCGCCTGATAAGTGGGAACAACTGAGAAGGGCTTATCCGATCGTGCACCCCATCAGGGAGGATGAGGAATATTTAAAGATCAGCCCCAAAGATTTTGTGATCTTTACCGAAAAATATCAGGAGTTGGTACATAACAGCTTTCTGCTGCACGGTTACTATAACTATAAACATTTGATTTTAGGAAAAAAGGTAAAGGAGGGCAGGACAGTCTACTATCTGGGCGTGCCGGGAACTTTTCATGACAGGGAAAAATCAGTGGCGGTAATGTTCGGGTTTGAAGCTTTTGACGGAAAGAGAGAACCGGCGGAGAAAGGAGATTTCGGGTATTATCTGAGGAGAGTGGAGATATAAAAAAGTGAAAATTCGGGGGTAAAATAACTGTACCGGGCAGCCTGCTGTCCGGTACTTTTGCAGCCAGCTCCGCCAGGCTTCCTCACGTCACATGAAAGGTTCCGCTTAGTGCTGCTTTGTTCCCAACCTGACACGGTTCGCGGATTTCCATTGCGTAAGACCCAGACTTCATCACCGCTTGCGAAAGGCAGCTACAACAGGCTGCCCGATACAGTTATGTTCTTTAGTATAGGGAGTTTCCCGCAAAAAGTCAAGGGAGCATACAGTCATTTTTTTGCATGAAGTTTATTGCGTATCCGCAAATCCTTAAAAAATTGTTTTAAGACAGCGCTGCATTCTTCCTCAAGGACGCCTCTTTCCACTTGAACCTGATGATTAAACTCAGGCATTTCCAGAAGATTCAGGATGGAGCCCGCACAGCCCGCTTTGGGGTTCATGCATCCTATGACAACTTTGGGGATCCGAGCCTGCACGATGGCGCCGGAGCACATCTGGCAGGGTTCTAAGGTCACATAGAGGGTGCACTCTTCCAACCGCCAGTCGCCGGTTACTTTGCTGGCGCGCCTGATGGCTGTAAGTTCTGCGTGAGAGAGCGTGTTTTTATCAGTGTTTCTTCGGTTGTACCCTCTGGCGATAATCTTGTCCTGACAGACAATGACGCAGCCGATGGGCACCTCTCCTAAAAGAAGCGCTTTTTTTGCCTGTTTCAGCGCGGCGCGCATATATTTTTCGTGAAGTTTACTCAAAGATTCTGCTTCCATAGCTGACTGCTCCTAAGGATCGTATATAGGGATATCTTCTAAACGGTTGTTTTCTCTGTTTAAGGCAGAGCGTCAAACACCGGCGTATAAATTTGTGAAAACATATCGTCATAAATATTATTCAAAAGAAGGTTTGCGGTAAGCAGGGAGCGCTGCATAAGTTCGTCAGATATCAGCTTTTCTTTATGCGCCTGCGCCAGTTCGTCCATGTCAAGTATCTTGAAAGACTTATCAGGATAAACAAGAATATCAAGCAGAAGATCGGTTGTAACAAGAGAAGATTTGTCGTCGTTCCATTCGTAGGAGACAATATCGCAGTACCAGCAGATCAAGAAGTTGTCTTCCGTGTAAAATCTGCTGACTTTCAGATTTTTGTGCAGGTAGTAGCAGGAGTCGCCGTGATGCAGTATCTTCTTGGGTCTCAGAGTGTTCCATTTGGTCAGGATGTGGTCGTCTGTAATTTCCAGAATGACGTCGTCTTTCAATAAAATGCATTCGTTCGGAATCAGGCGTTTGCGGTAAAGAGCTGGAGTTGTCATGAAAATCTCCTTCTTCAGGGCCGTGCAGATGCGGCGGGGATGCAGCTGCTGTTAACAGGGACAAAATAGTCTGAAAATATCGGAAAAAGTTCTTAAATAGAATACTACGACGCAAATGGAGGAAAGTCAACGGAATTTTTGATTATTTTTTACAAATTTTTCGGCTTTTCAAAGGGAGAAATAGACAGATTGTCAAAAGAAACGGAATATAAGGAAGATGCATATTTTTTTGCGTTATCAATAGACATATTTACCCAAAAGGAGTATAATTCTATTGTATGTGCTAGAAATGATACGGAGGGCGAGAAAGTGAAATATCACAGGAACGTATATCGTTGCCTTGTCTTGATCACACAGTTCGGGATTTCCATGTTGACGCCGATTTTTCTTTGCTCGTTTTTGGGTATTTATCTGGACAGGAAACTCGGTACGCAGTTCTTTATGATACTGCTGTTTTTTATGGGATCAGCGGCCGGCTTCAGGAATATCTGGCGCATGGCGAAGACCATCTATGAAGAAAAGAGCGAAAGAGACAAGTATGAAGAGAAAAATAAATGAAACTCTTGCCGAACTTCTGGCCGGCATTTTTCTCTGGGGGCTTTTCTGGCAGGCGGCCGGCGTCTGGTTTGTGGCGGAGAAAGCCGCTTGCAGTCTGGGGCTTTGGTCAGGAGTTCTGGCGTCGGGAATCTGTGCGTGGCACATGTATAAAAGCCTGGATAAGGCGTTGGATTTTTCGGAAAAAGACGCACAGAAATATGTGGTAAGCCGCAGTATGATGCGCTACGGACTCATCTCGATCGTTCTGTTAGTGATGGCGGTTACGGAGGTGGGAAATCCACTTTGTTGTTTTCTGGGGATAATGGGGTTAAAAGCAGCGGCTTATTTGCAACCCTTTATGCATAAAATAATGGAAAAAAGAAGGAGGTGAAAGTATGGGACAGGGTATTTTACTATCCGGCGCAGATGACATCGATTTTATGATACACGGCGTGTTCTCCTATGAACTGTTCGGGCAGACATTATGGATCACAACTTCCCATGTGTGTATCGCGGTCGTCTTTGCCGCTCTTTTGCTGTTTATCTTTGCAGCAAACCGGGCGATCCGTAAGGCATCGGAAGTGCCGACCGGCTTTCAGAATGTGGTCGAGCTGATCGTGGAAAAACTGGACGGTATAATCGACAACACCATGGGCGCAAGCGCGCCGGCGTTCCGCAACTATATCGGCACGATCTTTATTTTCATTCTGGTTTCGAACATTTCCGGGCTGTTTGGTTTAAGACCCCCTACGGCGGATTACGGGACGACGCTGGCTCTCGGGCTGATGACCTTTACGCTCATCACGTTCAATAAGTTCAAACATAAAGGGCCGAAAGGTGTGCTCAAAGGACTTTGCGATCCGTGGCCGTTCTGGGCGCCGATCAATATTATCGGCGATGTAGCGGTACCGATTTCTTTGTCGCTTCGTCTGTTTGCCAATGTGTTGTCCGGCGTGGTTATTATGGCGCTTATCTACGGACTGCTCGGGAAGTTTGCACTGATATGGCCAGGGGCGCTGCACGTGTATTTCGATATCTTTTCCGGATGCATCCAGACGTATGTATTCTGTATGCTTACAATGACATATATCTCGGATGCCTGCAGCACGGATTAAATAGTGATCGGTTATTATTAAAATAATATTATATTTATAAAAGGAGGAACTACAGATGGAATTTAACAATTACTTTATTTTAGGCTGTTCAGCAATCGGTGCAGGCCTTGCGGTTATCGCAGGTATCGGCCCTGGTATCGGTCAGGGTATCGCAGCGGGACACGCGGCAGCAGCAGTGGGAAGAAATCCCGGTGCAAAATCCGACATTACGTCCACAATGCTTTTAGGACAGGCAGTGGCGGAGACAACGGGTCTTTACGGTCTGGTAGTTGCACTGCTGTTACTGTTTGTAAAACCTCTTGTTGTAAAATAAGGCTCAGAAATTATTTGAGAAAATGTTAAAACCTTTAAAATTTTAAACCTTTAAAGGATTTAAATTTAGAGAAAGGAGGTTTTACGGGTTGAACGCATTACTGAATGCTAATTCCCTGCTGTTAAGCGGCGAAGGGTTCACTTACCTGTTCGATCTGACAGGACAGCTTTTACAGGATGCCGCTTTGATGATCATCGCGGTTATTGCCCTGTTTTTGGTTGCGTCCCATTTTCTGTTTAATCCCGTCAGGGATATGTTGAAAAAGAGACAGGAGAAGATCAAAGGGGAACTGGATGACGCGAAAGCGAGCATGGAATCCGCGGACGCATTGAAAGCGGAGTACGAAGATAAGCTGAAAAATATTGATAAAGAAGCGGAAGAGATTCTGTCACAGGCCAGAAAGAAAGCGCTGGACAATGAAAACAGAATTATTGCGGAAGCGAAGAATGAAGCAGCTGCCATCATAAAGCAGGCAAAGAGCGAAGCAGAGTTAGAGAAGCGCAAAGCTGCGGATGATGTGAAAAAAGAAATGATCTCCA
This sequence comes from uncultured Lachnospiraceae bacterium, assembly GCA_910577955.1. Lineage (GTDB taxonomy): Bacteria > Bacillota > Clostridia > Lachnospirales > Lachnospiraceae > 1XD8-76. Next base: position 14,399 of record CAJTNC010000028.1, on the reverse strand, counting down.
TTGCGGCGATGATGGCCGGAAGTGTCACAAAAGGTGCGGTGGATGTCACCATTCAGGACAGTCTCGTGGAAGAAACTTTGAAAGAAATAGGTGAAAGCACATGGCTAAGTTAATTTCAAAAACCTATGGAGAAGCGATTTTCGAGCTGGCTGTCTCTGAAAACAGAGTGGATGCGCTGTCGGAAGAAATTCAGACCGTGCTGAAGGCTTTGGAGGAAAATCCTGAATTTTCGGAGATCATGAAGCATCCGAAGATTATCAAGGAAGAAAAACTCCGGATCGTAGAAAATGTTTTTAAGGGAAGAGTATCCGATGAACTGACAGGGTTTATACGGCTGATCGTGGAGAAAGACCGCTACGGCCAGTTTGGGGAGATCATGCAGTATTTCCTTGACGAGGTAAAATCCTTAAAGGGCATCGGTGTAGCCTATGTGAGTTCTGCTTTGCCTCTGCGGGAGGAGCAGAAAAAACAGGTTGAAGCAAAACTGCTTGAGACCACTTCTTACCGGGAGATGGAGATGCACTATCAGGTGGACGATACACTGATCGGCGGCATGGTCCTCCGGATCGGCGACAGAGTGGCAGACAGCAGCATTCGGACAAAGTTGTCTCATTTGGAGCAGCAGCTTTTGAAAATACAGCTTCAAAATTAGCTTCAAAAATATAAAGAAAGGTGCGTATGATTCATGAATTTAAGACCAGAAGAGATAAGCTCGGTCATCAAGGATCAGATTAAGAGATATGCGGCCCAGCTCGAGGTATCCGAAGTGGGAACCGTGATACAGGTTGCAGACGGAATCGCGCGTATTCATGGCTTGGAAAACGCAATGCAGGGAGAACTTTTAGAGTTCCCCGGCGAAGTGTACGGCATGGTGATGAATCTGGAGGAAGATAATGTGGGTGCGGTGCTACTTGGCAGCACTCAGAATATCAAAGAGGGCGATACCGTAAAGACCACCGGCAGAGTTGTGGAAGTGCCGGTTGGAGACTGTATGCTGGGACGTGTTGTGAATGCTCTTGGTCAGCCTGTTGATGAAAAAGGACCTATCCGGACAGATAAATACCGTCAGATCGAGAGAGTGGCATCCGGTGTTATCACGAGAAAATCCGTTGATACGCCGCTGCAGACCGGTATCAAGGCTATCGACTCCATGGTACCCATCGGACGGGGACAGCGTGAGCTGATCATCGGTGACCGTCAGACAGGTAAGACGGCGCTTGCAGTAGATACGATCATCAATCAGAAGGGGCAGGGCGTAAAATGTATTTACGTTGCCATCGGCCAGAAGGCTTCCACGGTGGCTTCCATTGTGAAGACATTGGAAGAGTACGGCGCTATGGCTTATACGACGGTTGTGGCGTCCACAGCCAGCGAGCAGGCTCCTTTGCAGTATATCGCACCCTATGCGGGGTGTACCATCGGTGAAGAATGGATGGAGAACGGCGAGGATGTACTTGTCATTTACGACGATCTGAGTAAGCATGCGACGGCTTACCGTACACTCTCCTTGCTGCTGAGACGTCCCCCCGGGCGTGAGGCGTATCCCGGAGACGTGTTCTATCTGCACTCCAGACTGCTTGAGAGGGCGGCTCACATGAGTGATGAGTACGGCGGGGGATCCCTGACGGCTCTTCCGATCATTGAGACTCAGGCCGGCGACGTTTCGGCTTATATTCCGACCAACGTGATCTCCATCACAGACGGGCAGATATATCTGGAGACCGAGATGTTTAACTCCGGTTTCCGGCCGGCAGTTAACGCAGGTCTTTCCGTATCCCGTGTGGGCGGCGCGGCACAGATCAAGGCGATGAAGAAGATCGCTGCGCCTATCCGTGTGGAGCTCGCACAGTACAGAGAGCTGGCGGCATTCTCCCAGTTCGGTTCCGAGTTGGACGCGGATACAAAGGAGAAGTTGGCACAGGGCGAGAGGATCAAGGAAGTGCTCAAACAGCCCCAGTATCAGCCGATGCCGGTACAGTATCAGGTTATCATCATTTATGTGGTGACAAACAAGTATTTGTTGGATGTTCCGGTGGCGGATATCACCAGATTCGAGAAAGAACTGTTTGAGTTTATTGATACAAAATATCCTGAGATTCCGGGAAATATCGCGAAGGAGAAAGTGATCTCCGACGAGACGGAAACAAAGTTAAAAACTGCAATAGAAGAGTTTAAGAAGACCTTTGCATAGAAACGGGGGTGACAGTTATGGCCTCTATGAGGGACATAAAAAGACGTAAGGGAAGTATCCAGAGTACGCAGCAGATCACCAAAGCCATGAAACTGGTTTCTACCGTGAAACTGCAGAGGGCGAAACAGCGGGCGGAGCAGTCAAAGACCTATTTTGACTGTATGTATGAGACTGTAAACAGTGTTTTGAAGAAGACGAGCGGAATGCAGCACCGTTATCTGCAGCCCGGAAATTCTACGAAAAAGGCAGTGATCGTGATCACTTCCAACAGAGGGCTTGCAGGGGGATATAATTCCAACATCGTAAAGCTGATCACAAGAGGCAATCTGCCGAAAGAGGATCTGGACATTTACAGTATCGGTAAAAAGGGAAGGGATGCCCTGAGCAGAGGCGGTTATCATATCGTCTGGGAGAATTCCGAGATCATTGAGGAGCCGGCCTATGCCGATGCCATGCAGCTTTCCAAAAAGCTTTTGGAAGCGTTTGCGGCAGGTGAGATTGGGGAAATCTATCTCGCTTACACCTACTTCAAAAACACAGTGGTTCATATACCTAAGCTGATGAAGCTTTTGCCTGTGGAGGCGGGGGCGGATGAACCGGCCGAAGGTATGGGAGAAGGGACAAATGAGGAGAAGAAACTTTCGATTCCGATGAACTTTGAGCCCAACGACGAGGAAGCGCTTGACCTTCTGATCCCGAAATATATCACCAGCTTGATCTACGGCGCGCTGGTGGAAGCGGTGGCCAGTGAAAACGGCGCAAGGATGCAGGCGATGGATTCGGCGACGAGCAATGCCGAGGAAATGATCAGTAAGCTGACGTTGCAGTATAACAGAGCCCGTCAGGGTTCCATTACGCAGGAACTAACAGAAATTATTGCCGGTGCGGAAGCGATCTCTTAGAGAACTTCCGCAGGGCAGGATAGAATTTGCGCAAAGAGCAGCGCAGAAATGAGGAAGCAAAGATGGCAGATAAGAATATAGGTAAAATTACCCAGATTATCGGCGCCGTTCTGGACATCAAGTTTACAGAAGGGAAACTTCCCGAAATCAATGAAGCGATCCGGATCCCCTTAAAAGAGGGGGTTCTGGTAGTGGAAGTATCGCAGCACCTCGGGGATGATACGGTAAGATGTATTGCCATGGGTCCCACGGACGGTCTGGTAAGAGGCATGGACGCGGAGGCGACAGGCGCTCCGATCACTGTGCCGGTGGGTGAAAATACGCTGGGGCGTATGTTCAATGTATTGGGCGAACCGATCGACAACAAGCCCGCGCCGGAAGGTGTGGATTATACTCCGATCCATAGGCCCGCGCCTGAATTTTCGGAGCAGTCCACACAGCAGGAGCTGCTTGAGACGGGCATCAAAGTGGTAGACCTTCTGTGCCCTTATCAGAAGGGTGGTAAGATCGGTCTGTTCGGGGGCGCCGGCGTGGGAAAAACGGTGCTGATTCAGGAGCTGATCCGTAATATTGCCACAGAGCACGGCGGATATTCCGTATTTACCGGTGTCGGAGAAAGAACCAGAGAGGGTAATGACCTTTACTATGAGATGAAAGAATCCGGCGTTATCGATAAGACGACGATGGTGTTCGGACAGATGAACGAGCCCCCCGGAGCGAGAATGAGGGTAGGTCTGACCGGCCTTACTATGGCGGAGTATTTCCGTGACAAGGGCGGTAAGGATGTGCTGTTGTTTATCGATAATATTTTCCGTTTTACTCAGGCCGGTTCCGAGGTTTCCGCACTTCTCGGACGTATGCCTTCGGCGGTGGGATATCAGCCCACGCTGCAGACGGAGATGGGCGCTCTTCAGGAGAGGATCACTTCAACGAAGGATGGTTCCATCACATCGGTTCAGGCGGTTTATGTGCCTGCGGATGACTTGACGGACCCGGCTCCGGCGACAACTTTCGCCCATTTGGATGCGACGACGGTACTTTCCCGTTCAATCGTGGAACTTGGTATTTATCCGGCGGTGGATCCCCTTGAGTCCAGTTCCAGAATCCTCGATCCGAGAATTTTGGGCGAGGAGCACTATCAGGTGGCGAGAAGCGTACAGGAAATCTTACAGAGATACAAAGAACTGCAGGATATCATTGCAATTCTCGGTATGGATGAACTTTCCGAGGAGGATAAATTAGTCGTTTCCAGAGCGAGAAGAGTGCAGAGATTTTTATCACAGCCCTTCTATGTGGCGGAACAGTTTACCGGATACGATGGAAAGTATGTGCCTATCAGTGAGACGATCCGCGGCTTTAAGGAGATTTTGGAAGGCAAACACGACGATATTCCGGAGAGTTATTTCCTGAATGCGGGAACCATCGATGATGTGCTGGCCCGTGTGAAATAGGGGGTGGACGTATGGCGGAAAAAAATGATTTTACGCTTAAGATCATAACCCCGGACAGAATGTTCTATGAAGGGCCGGTAAAAATGGTGGAGTTTGATACGGTGGAAGGGGAGGTCGGCATTTTGCCGGGGCATATCCCCATGACGCTGATCATCAGACCGGGCGTCCTTACGATCACGGAAGAAGCAGAGACGAAAACAGCGGCGCTTCATGCCGGCTTTGCTGAGGTTTTGCAGGATCAGGTGACGATCCTTGCAGAGATCATCGAGTGGCCGGGAGAGATCGATGAAAACAGGGCGAAAGAGGCGAAAGAGCGGGCGGAAGGACGCCTGCATGCCGAGGAAGCCGGAACGGATACCGCACGGGCGGAGATTGCACTCAGGCGTGCCCTCACAAGAATAGAAGTTTTGAAATAAGAGGTTTTGGGATAGAATAGAACAAAAAACACCTCTGCTGCATATGGTAAGATAAAGCAGCAGAGGTGTTTTGTTATGCCAAGAGAAAATATTTTGCCTTTCTATATGATTTATCCGCTCCCCCTAACCGGTCAGGAGGAGGCTATGATGCGGGATTTAGAGTATATGCAGCAGCTCTATCCGGCGGATGCAAAAAAGTACCAGAAAAAGATTGCCACAGCTTTGGACGCGATAGACTATGAGGGGAGCATGCTCTATGACGAGTATCCCTGCAGGTGGCAGATGCACCGCCTGTGTCAGAGCGTGGTGGCGGTTTTAAGACGGGAATCGCAGGACAAAAAAGAGGAGATATCGGCGGAAAAGTGGGCCTGGATAGAAGAAATGGTGCAGATTTTGTTGTATTATGAGGTGTATAAAAGACGCCATACAAATAAAAACAGAATAAAACCGGTTGAGCTTTTTGAGAAATACAGGTAGAATATATCATGTCAGCAGAAAATCAGGCGCGAACGCAGTGAGCATTTGATTTTACCTGACATGATAACGAAAGAATCAGAAAGCATTGCAAAATTAAAGCGCGCCGGCTCTGCAAAGCGGAGCCGGGCGAAGGAGCATAGATGAAGAAGTCGGTTTTGAAAGGAATTTTCTTTGGAGCGGTGCTGTTTGCAGCGCTGCTTCTGTTTGAGACAGTGATGAATCTGGGGAATACGGATATGACGGCGGACATGCCCTCCGCATCCTATCCCCTTGTCTATATGAACGTTTCGGGGCAGCAGGTGAACTGCCTGCATGGCTATCGCGATGGGATGGAACTTGCCTATATGAGGGATACGATCACACCCCTCGAAAACGGCAGGGATCTGGGGCTTACCGTTGAAAAATTCGGTTCAGGCATTGCGGCGGTCTCCTATCAGGTGAGGAGCGGTGACGGGAGCCGGCTGATTGAGGAGGCGCAGATCACGGAGTATAATGAGACGGAGAATACTCTGACGGCATATTTTACGCTGAAGGATCTGTTAGAGCAGGACAAGGAGTATAATTTTGTCGCCTGTCTGCGCCTGCAGTCGGGGCAGGATATCTTTTACTATACGAGGATCCTGTTGGGGAAAGAGTATCATGTCTGGGAAAAAGTGGAATTTGTGAAACAGTTCCACGAAAATACCTTTGACAAGGCAGCGGCGGAGAAGCTGGCGTTGTATATGGAGCCAAACAGAGACGGCGACAACAGCACTTTTGCGAAGGTGGATATTCACAGCAGTCTGGATCAGGTCACATGGGGAGATCTGTCAGTGCGAAGGGTATCGGAGCCGGTAGTGGATATCAAGGAGATGATGTCCCAGACGGCGTCTTTTCAGGTGGGCTACGAGGTGGAGATTCCCTGCGAGGGAAGACAGGAAAGATATCTGGTGAGGGAATATTACCGGATTCGTTATACGCCGGATCGTATCTATCTGTTAGATTTTGAGCGGGATATGAAAGGGCTCTTTGACGAGAAAAAGAAAGTTTACAGCGGCAATAAAATTTCTCTCGGGATTCAGGGAAAGGATCAGGTGGAACTGACGGAATGTGACGGCGGAAATATTTTGGCGTTTGCAGCGGGGGACAGGCTGTTTTCCTACAACGTGGCGGACAATAAGCTGGCGCTTTTGTTCGGATTTTATGATGCAGACAACCATGACAGGCGTACGGTTTATGATGAGCACAGGATCAAGGTGTTGAATGTGGATGAGGGCGGCAACGTACTGTTTGTGGTGTACGGTTATATGAACAGGGGACGCCATGAAGGAGAGAACGGTGTTCAGGTGAGCCTCTATAACAGCAGTCAGAATACCGTGGAAGAGATGGGATTTATCCCCTACAGTAAATCACCGGAGCTGTTGAAACAGGATATGGATAAGCTGGCTTTTTTCGGAAACAGCAACTGCTTTTATATGATGGTGGACAGTACGATCTATGAGATCAATTTTTCTACCAGACAGTGCCATCTGGTTGCGGAAAATCTGGAGGGCGATTCGTTCCGGGTGTCGGAAAACGGAAAGATGTTGGCTTGGGTGGAAGGTAACCGGAATGCGGCCAAGTCCATGCAGTTTATGAACCTGATGAGCGGAAAACAGATGACCATAGAGGCTGGTTACGGGGAGTATGTAAAACCTCTCGGTTTTATGGGAGATGATCTGATCTACGGCATTGCCTCCCGAAATGATGTGGCGGCAGACAGCTCAGGCAGGATATTTTTTCCGATGCACAGCATCAGGATACAGGATGAGAAGGGTGATATTCTGAAAGAGTACACGGCTTCTGACATATATGTCATATCCTGCACGGTACAGGATAATCAGATCATGCTGTACCGGGTGCAGAAGGAGATTGATGAGGCCACCGGGGAGCTTGTCTATGTGGAGACGACCAGTGACCAGATCATGTACAGTAAAAAAGAGGATGCGGGCAAAAATCAGATGGAGACGGTGATCGTGGACGTGATGGAGACACTGACGCAGATTGCTGTAAAGAGCACCATCGACACGGATACACTGCAGCTTTTAACGCCGAGGGAAGTGCTGTTTGAAGGAGAAAATAAAATCATGCTTCCGGAAATGCAGGAGACGGTGAAGCGCTATTTTGTTTACACGCTCCGCGGGCTTACGGGGGTCTATACGGAGGAGGCGGAGGCTGTAAATGCCGCTTTTGAGGCGGCGGGTGTTGTGACTGACGACACCAGCAGTTATGTCTGGTACAGGGGAAACCGTGTGATACGAAACCAGATCATGAAGATCACCGGCGGGGAGATGGAAAATGAGACGACCAGTCAGCTGGCGGTATGTCTGAACACTATTCTGGAGTTTGAGGGCGTGAACCGAAGCACCCAGTATATGTTGGACAGCGGCATGACTACCGTGGAGATTCTTCAGGGGAATATTCCCGATATCCGGGTGCTCGATCTGACAGGGTGTGCGTTAGATGCGATTTTATATTATACGAATCAGGATATTCCGGTGCTGGCGACGCTGGAAGATGGGAGCGCATTTTTGATCATAGGTTTTAACGAGCTGAATATTGTTGTTATGGATCCGACGGACGGAACAGTGTATAAAGTCGGGATGAATGACGCGACAGAGATGTTTCTGGAGAGCGGAAACCGGTTCATCACCTATATGAGAGTAGCGGATTAAAAAAATAAGGACGTGCCGCCGGAATATGCCGACGGACAGAAAAACGGATCAATAATAGGTTGACAAATACTTACCTGCATTTTATACTGGAAGGGTAGGCGAATGTCAACCTATTTTGCATGAAATAAGAGGAGGGGCTGAAAGTTATGAAAAAAGTGAATCTGTCAGACGCGGAGTGGAAGCTTATGAACTTGTTGTGGGAGAGTGAACCCAGAACCATCATGCAGCTTACGAACGAATTGAAAACGGAAACCGGCTGGACGAAGCACACGGTGATATCCTTTTTGAAACGGATGCAGGAAAAGGGCGCGGTGCACTACGAGGACGGGGAGAAGGCAAAACTGTATTATCCGGATTTGAAACGGGAGGAGGCGGCGCTGCGGGAGACGGAAGATTTTCTGGAGCGGGTTTTTCAGGGGAGAATGGGTATGATGATAAATACGATGGTGCAGCAGAAAGCGCTCTCAAAAGAGGAACTGGCGGAACTGCATAAGATTCTGGAACAGGCGGAGGGGCAGGATGTTTAACATACTTTTTACGACAACTTTTTTTATTTGTATCGTGCTGCTTCTGCGCTTTCTATGCAAAAAGCATATCAGCGCAAGACTGCAGTATGCGATTTGGCTTTTTGTGGCGGTGAAACTGCTCGTTTTCCCTGTGCCGAATGTGGAAGGTGAATTTTCAGTGCTGGGACTGGTGGAACAGGGGGGACAGGAAGGGACTTCCCGAGAGGAGATATCTGCGGAGGATCCGGTGGGATCGCAGACAGGCGGGATGGCTCAGGAGGAAGCGGACAGCGGGCAGAAGTCGGATGGAACCCTTTGGGCGGCTGAAGGTCAGGGGGCGGGAGGAAGCAACGTTGCCGGCACGGATACGGGCGTGACGCCGCAATATTTGGGAGATGACGGTCGGGGCGTGACGGGGTTGAGGAGCCGGTATCAGATGACAAAACTGCGTCTGCTGCATGGTGTAGAGACGGTGTTGAAAGTGCCTGTCTGGTCCGTAGGGGTGCTGGCGGCAGGAAGTCTGGTATGTGCGCTTTGGATGGCGGCATATTATGTGCGGGTGGGGAGGTACTTGAGGCGCAGGCGCGTGGCAGTGTCCGATTTCCGGACGGAAGAATCCGAAATATTATCGGCGGGGGCGAGAAGACTGTTCAGGATCTACAGTGTGGAAGGGCTGCCGACGCCCTGCCTGTTCGGGAGAAGTATCTATGTTCCGGCAAATGTTGCGGAGAACAGGGAACTTCTGCCCTATGTTCTGCGGCACGAGATGTGCCACTATTTTCACGGCGATCCTGTCTGGAGTGCGGTGAGAATGATCTGTGTCTGCCTGTACTGGTATCATCCGCTTGTGTGGGTTGCGGCCTACCTGTCCGGACAGGACTGCGAGCTGGCCTGTGATGAGGCGGCGGTAAAATCTATGGGCGGACAGGAAAGGCGGCAATATGGGGAGTTATTGCTCAAGTTTGTACCGGTGAAAGCTTTCCCGGCCGACTGCTTATTGATGACGACAGCAATGTCCGGCAATGCAGAGAATCTCAGACAGAGACTGGAGAGGATAACAGGAAAAAGAAAAAACAGAGTGGCTCTTGGCGTGCTGGCGGTGGCAGCAGGGCTTGCCGGAATTTATGCCTGTGTCACTAACGGCTTTATCAGTGTGGATAAGCAGTGGCAGAGCATTCGGATCAGGCGGGAGGAGGGAAGCGTGCCGGTCTTACAGGAAAGTTACAAACTGGATTATCGGCTGAGTAAGGATGCCGCGAGTTACGGACTTTATCTGGAACAGTATGAGTACGGCGAACTTATCGCGGCGGAGATTTTGGACTGTGGGACTCTCCAGCCGGAAGGGAAAGCTTCCCGAAAAGAAAAAACAGGGGAGGTTCTCTATGAAAGAAGGCTGGAATCGGATGAGGAGACAGGAGCTTTTGTGAAATCGGTGAATTCTTACAGTGTGCCGGATCACGCGGTATCGGACGGAGCAGGCTCTTCGTTTAAGGCGTTTACGTTAGATCTGTCAGAGGTGACTGCTTTCGGAAGTTCTTTCAGCGTGGTCGCGGAAGAACGGCTTGAACATCGGTTCCGAATCGGTGACGACATTATTCTGCTGGCGAGTTATTACGGAGACGGCAGGCTTTCTGTGCCTTGGGATCATTTTTTTGAGGCAGACAGGTATATGGAGGAAAACGGAGATATCCTAAAAAGTGACAGTTGTGTCATCCTTGTTCATCTGATTGTTTCCGACAAGGATTCGAAAGAACTGAGGGGACAGATCGATGAGATTGTGAGAAAGAAAGCAGAGGGGAATGCGGCAGAGGAAGATTTGAGGAGCGAAATGACAGAGACGGAGGCAGAAGACGGCGGAGGCTACAGCAATGAGGAACTGCAGGAAATGGCGAAAAATTATTTTCGCGATAAATATGGTTTTATGCCTGCCAATGCGGAGATCGACAGGGAAAAGGGGAATGAAGTGCGTATCTGGCTGTGGGACAACAAAGATACATTTTTGAGCGGGACGGGTGAGATCGTCGTCAACGACCGCACGGAGGACTGGTATACTGTGGACAGGCTGACAGGAAAAGGGAAAAATGTCCTCTCGGAAGAGATCGATCTGACTCAGGCGGCGTCTTTGACAAGGCCGTGGAACGGAAATATGGAAGAGATGACAGTGGAAGACGTCAGGGAGGAGGAACTGTTTTTTGCATTGCCGGCAAAGCCGGAAGCAGGCACGGGGGACATGCTGTGTCTGTTTGATGAGATTGAACATTACAAACTGTATCTGCTTGGCGAGACCGAACATTACAGACTGTACGGGACGGGAGATTATCAGTCCATGCTGCTGGAAGATCAGGATTCTATGACGGAAATCTCGGTGCCTTTTATTACGGACGGCATAACGCTGCTGGCGCCGGATATACAGGAGGCGGATTATGACGGGGACGGTACGGCAGAATTGGCGGTGAGGCTTTTGCGGGGCAAGGGTACAGGCGTTTGGCAGGAACAGCTTTGGATGATCGATAAAGAGGAAGGGCGGATAAAAGCCTGTGAATATTCCAGCGGCGTGTATGCGGAGGAACTGCTGCGGAGACTTTCCTTTGCAGAGAGTGAAAGCGGAAAGGTTATTACGCTGGGCGGACGGCAGATATCACCTGAGCTGCGGCAGGAACAGGATGTCTCCTATGAGAAAACGAGAATCAATACATCAATCGTATCTTTTGCATTTGCGGATGGGACGATAAAACTCAGGACGCTGATATCCTGCGGCAGCAGAGAGGGGAGTGTGATGCCTGCCTATGGGGACAGTTGTCTGGAAGCGGAAATACTGTACGATGGAAACCGATTTTTTATCAGGGATGTGGTATCGGCGGATCTGAAAGATGTGGAAAGGATCGCGGAAGAAGCAGTGCGGGATTATTATGCGCCCCGCGGCATAGAGATCATTGATTACAATGCGGGAAAATGGCGTCTGGAGGAAGGGAAGGAAAATATGGAGATGACGCTGACCGTTTTAGAAAAGGGGGATGATTCCTACGACTTTGCGACGGTGCCGTTTGTGCGGGAGGAAACGGGACAGTGGGCTGTTGCAGGGGAGATATGGCTCGAGAAGTAACGGAGGAAAAAAGGAAATAATAGAAAAACAGAGTGACAATTCCGGAATGGTAGGGTAAACTAAAAGGGAATAAAGATGATATCGTGTAAAAATTGAAAGATTCGGAGGGCTGTGCATGAAATCAAAAGTTTATTTTACCAGAACGATCACACCGGAAAAAGTTCTTGAGATGTACGAAATGCTGGGGAAACCTTTAATCGGAAAGGTGGCGGCAAAAGTTCATTCCGGGGAGGACGGGAACCAGAACTTTCTGCATCCGGAATTTTGGAAACCGGTGATTGAAAAGGCCGGCGCAACAGTGGTGGAGTGCAATACCGCTTATGACGGCGCTAGAAATACAACGGAGAAACATCGCCAGCTGATGAAAAAGCATGGCTGGTCGGGATGCTTTGATGTAGATATTTTAGATGCGGAGGGGCCGGATCTGACGTTGGAGATCCCGGACGGAAAGGCGATCAAAGAAAACCGCATTGGAAAGAATACCGCGAACTACGATTCTATGCTTGTACTGTCACATTTTAAAGGACACCCGATGGGAGGATACGGCGGAGCGCTAAAGCAGCTTTCTATCGGCTGCGCGTCCACGGCGGGCAAATGTCTGATCCATTCGGCCGGAGAATCTGACACACAGGAGGGTTTCTGGGATCACGTGGCGCCGCAGGATACGTTCTGCGATGCAATGGCTGATGCGGCGGGATCGGTTGTAGATTATTTCAAAGGCAACATCGCTTATATCAATATCATGTGCAATCTTTCTGTGGACTGCGATTGCTGTGCGGTGGCGGAAGATCCCTGTATGAAGGATATCGGCATCCTGTCTTCCCTCGATCCGGTAGCGCTCGATCAGGCGTGTGTTGACCTGATCTATGCTTCCGATGACCCGGGAAAAGCGCATTTTCTGGAGAGGTTGGAGTCCAGAAACGGCGTGCGTACGATCGAGACGGCTGCTGAACTGGGATATGGCAGCAGAGAGTATGAACTGGTGGAAATAAAATAAAATGTTTTGATGAAAGCTGCTGTCGCTTTAACGAATAAAGATTCGTGAAGCGACAGCATTTTTGATGTTCTTAGTTTTTAGTAAATTTCAAAAAGATTCTTTTCCTTCATACGCGTTTTAAAACATTTAAGAAAGCCATGTCAGAACAGCGTGGTACGTTATTCACATATCTCGCTTCCCGCAATAAAGAAGTTTTCAAATTTATATCGGCTGTATGAGGCATTGAAAGTAAATACAGAGAATGATAGGGTTATGATAATTATACATATAACCACAGGAATATTTAGTGAGTGCTATATATGTAAATAAAAATAGTTCTTATCTTGACTATTGAAAAAATTTCCATGTCTGATATCATGATAGAAAAGGGGGATTTTTTCAGAAAATTTTACACATTACGGGGGGAGAAGAGATGTTAAAGAGACAAAAGCGGCAGGCGAGGGTATGGAGTTTTTTGTTGGTGCTGTTGCTGGTGCTGCAGGACGGCGCAGCGGTGACAGCCCGGGCAGAGACAGGATACACTTCCGGGGTGCAGACCATGCAGACAGGCAAGGACAGAGAAGAGGAAAAGGCGGAGGCCGCAGAGGAGGATGAGAAGGATGCCTCGGACAGCGGAAAGACAGAGGATACCAAGACGGAAGATACGGAAGAGACAGACAAAGAAGAGACGGATCCGGAAGAGACAGACCCGGAAAAAGACCCGGAGACCGGAAAAGAGGAAGAGAAGGAAGAGGGACCTGAGAAGGATCCGGAAGAGGAGGAGACGGAGGAGGTCTCCGGCAATGACGCTTCCGACAGGGAGGATCCCGCGAAGGAGGAGCCTGACAGCGGCGTTTCGGGGAACGACACATCGGACAGCAGCGTCTCCGGGAATGATGTTTCGGGGAACGACATCCCGGACGTCTCGGAAAACGATCCGGTGCTGCGGGAGCCGGAAAACTACTATCCGGAAGGAGAAGAAGAGGATTACGGGGAACTGGTGGCCTACGACGCCCACAGCCGGACCTACCTGACCGGGGAGATGCCTGCGGCGGCAAGACAGAATGGGGACGCAGAGGGAGAGACAGGGACGCAGAGAGCCTCCTACGTGACGGTGATCGGCCCCTCGGCCCATCACTACCTAGACGAAGAGGGGGAACTGCAGAAGACGGACAACACCCTAAGGGCAGGAGCCGCGGCCCGCTACGGGCTGGGGAGCGTGCGGTATGAGAACGGAAACGGTCCCATGACGGTGTCCCTGCCGGAGAAACTCTCAGAGCGGGAGGGGATCTATATCCATGCCTCCGGACGTACGTTAGAGCTCCTGCCGGAGGAGGGGGATTTCACGAGAAGCCTGACGGCGGAGAACGCCATCCGCTATAACGACGTCTTCCCGGGGATCGACTACCAGTACACGGTGCTCGGGGAGAGCCTGAAGGAGGACATCATCCTGCTTGAGGAGACGGACCGGAACACCTTCTCCTACCTGCTGCGGACCGACGGGCTGGAAGCGGCATTATCGGAAAATCAGGTGATCTTATATGAGGAGAACAAAGAAGAACCGGTATATTTCTTAGAAGCGCCGGAGATGGAGGATGCGGCGGGGGAGATGTCCTTCGGAGTGAAACTCTCCTACTACAATGTATTTATGGTTAATATCCCTTACAGCCAGTAAGGAATTATC
>CAJTNC010000027.1 GCA_910577955.1 uncultured Lachnospiraceae bacterium | reverse complement strand
GTGGCGAAGGTCATTTCCGCTATGGTCAACAATCCACGGTTTGTAGAAGCAATTCAGACGAAAATCGGAACAGCAGTTGATACAGAGGATATGGAAAAGCAGATTGCTGTCCTGCAAGGGCGGCTAAAGCAAGCCTTTGGAACGAAAAACCGCTTGGAGCGTCAGATGGATACCTTGGATATCAATGATGCCCACTATGACAGAAAGATTTTGGACTTGCAGCGCCGCTATGATGAGCAGTATGATACCATAGAGGAAATTGAAGTTCAGATTGGTGAGTTGCAAGGGCAGATCCGCAGCATCCAGCAAGAGAAAATCTCTGGTGATAACATTTATCGACTCTTACTGGCATTTGATGAGGTCTACCATTCCGCAACGGAAGCGGAACAGAAAGAGTTTATGAAAGCCTTTATCGAGCGAATTGAAATGTTCCCGGAAAAGAGAAAGGACGGTAGTTGGATAAAGAAGATTGTATTCAATTTCCCCGTACCTGTTGATGGTGAGGAAGTGAAAGAACTTCCCTTGGAAACTGAAACAACTGTCGAGACGGTTGTACTTTTGTCCCAACTTCATACAGACCAACAATATTGAGGTGGAGCTTCAGATGGACGAGCTTGATTTGACGGCTGCGGAGAGCAACGCCACCTATGAGGAAATCAAGGATTATGTTTTGAAGCAAAGCGGATTGAAAGTCAGTAACTTGTATATCGCACAGGTAAAACAGAAATGTGGGATTATTGAGAGGGCAAATTATAACCTGTCGAAATTGGAAAATTTTAGACAGCCGAAATGCCCGCCAGAGAAAGAAACGGCTATAAGGAAGGCATTGGAACATTTTCATATGATTTGATGGCGGTTTGGAAATGATGCGATAATTTTTGTAAGTTTTTACGTGGAAAAAATATACAGAATAAACTTTTTAAAATATGTTTTTAATACTTTTACGAGATTTAAGAATTAAGATGATTAGGAGAAAAGAATGATTTCAGGAGAATACTACCAAACAAAATGTAGAGAGACAGGTTATAGTGACGAATTGAAGCAGTGTATTGAAAATGCTTGTGAATATTGTATTGATAATATGCAATCGACAGTTTCAGGAAATCCTTATTATAAGAGTGAGCATCCACTCATGTTATTGGGTGAAATTCAGAGTGGAAAAACAAGAGCATTTACGGGTTTGATGGCTTTAGCATTTGACAATGGATTTGATTATATTTTTATATTGACTAAAAATAACAAAGCGTTAGTTGAACAGACATATAAACGAATGAGAAAGGAATTTAAGACATTTATAGATCAGGATAAAGTGGATGTGAATGATATTATGAAATTGCAAGATGAGCTAACACCGTATGAATTGGATAAAAAATTAATCATTATTGCAAAAAAGCAAAAGGATAATTTGCATAGAATTAGTAGTTTTATTAGATACACGATGATTATCGGTGAGAAAAATTGTTTAATTATCGATGACGAAGCAGATACGGCGAGCATAGGGTATGAAAAGATTAAAGATTCCATGGAAGATTTTAATCTCCGTACTGTAGCAGCTGAAGTTGATAAAATTAGAGGAAGTTTAGATGGGTGCATGTTTGTTCAAGTTACAGCGACACCGTACGCATTGTATTTACAGCCGGATTTTGAAGGAATGGAAATAAAACCTATAAAGCCGCTAAAGACAGTTTTAGTGCCATCTGGGGAAAAATATATAGGAGGAGAGTATTATTTTTTAAAGTCAAATGATGAGAACAGTCAAGGGAGGTTTATATTTGAAGAGGTGTCTGATGAGGAGCAAGAGATAGTTTCAGCTAAAATTACAGATAGACGAAGATTTAAAGAAGAAGAAATTCTCATTAGAGAAGATAGAATGTCAACTTTTAAGCGTGGAATCATTAATTTTATTATGGGAGGATGTATTTTAAACAGAAATGGGAAAAAACAAAAATACGCCTATGTCATTCATACAGCGGTTGCGCAACAGGCGCATGACAGAATTGCTAATATTACAAAAACACTGATTTATCAGCTTAAAGAAAAAGCTGAGGAACATATTGTATACATAGAGAAACTCTTGCAGGAGAGTTACAAAGATATTTCGAACTCAGTTGTTGAATTTGGTTTTGATATACCTGAATATAAGGAGATTAAAGAGGATATTTATTCTGCTGTTGGACAAGGGGTAAAGGTAAGTGTCATTAATGCGAAAGATGATATTAACAAATATTTGAATGAGGATACGGGGGAATTAAAGCTAAGAACACCATTTTCTATTTTTGTGGGAGGACAGGTATTAGACAGGGGAATTACAATTCCTAATATGGTTGGTTTTTATTACGCAAGGAATCCTAAAACGATGCAGCAGGACACGGTTATGCAGCATTCAAGAATGTTTGGTTACAGAGGAAAAGATCTCCTTTCAATTACAAGATTTTATACTACGAGAAAAATTTATGAGAGTATGGTAAAGATTACGGAAATTGATGTTGCTTTAAGAGATGATATTAGACACAATAGATTTGAAGATGGAATATGTTTTATCGAACGCAGGGGAGATACAGCGTCTACGGCTAAAATAGTGCCATGTTCACCAAGCAAGATTTCAGTTTCAAATGTGGTTTATTTAAAGCCTTCATCTCGTATTTTACCTATTGGCTTTTTGCCAAAAGCGAAAGCAATTTCGGATAAAGTAGTAAGGGATGTTAATTTGATAATAGATAGTATTATGCCGAGAGAACAAAAGAGAGAAGTAATCATTGATATTGTTAAGGCTGAAAAGCTAATTGAAAAAGTATATAGTTGTCTGGTTCCAGATGAAAATACAGAGAGATTTGTAGAATACGATAAGATGATTTCTATATTAAGGTATGTTTCAAAGCAGTCGGAAAAATGCTACTTAATTGTAAGGAGAAATCGTAATATGCCAAAATATAAAGAGGGCATGAGGTATATAGATTCTCCAGATACTGGACAGGATGAACAAAAATTAGCCAGAAAAATTTCCATAGATATGCCATGTTTAACTTTATTGCATCAAAATGGCATTGCTAAAGGTTGGAAAGGTAGGGAATTTTGGTGGCCGATATTAACTTTGCCTAAGAATACACCCAAAACAATTTATGCTTTGCCAAATGTGGATGTAAGAATAAGAAAAAGGTAAATATGGTAATTGGCAAATAGGAATATGGGAGGTGTTTTATGGATAAGCGCAAGCGGATGGGAAAAGATAAAGAGGGAGTGATTTTTCCGGTTGCTCCAAATCTTTTTGAAATGAGTGATAGTTATTTGCAATTTATAGAAGAAATTAAGAAAGAAATTCAGAAGCAGAGAGTTTCAGTTGTAATGAATGCCAATGCAAGCATGATTTGCCTTTACTGGAATATTGGCAGAACTATTTTGAAAAAACAAGAGGAAGAGGGATGGGGAGCAAAGGTTATTGACCGTATGTCAAAGGATCTGAAAATTGCTTTTCCAGAAATGTCCGGCTTTTCTCCACGTAATATTAAATATATGCGCAAATTTGCCCAGTGCTGGGGGGATGAAGAAATAGTGCAACGGGTCGTTGCACAAATACCATGGCGGACAAATATTACTTTGATGGATAAATTAAAAACACAGGAAGAACGTATATGGTATGCTGGTAAAACAATAGAAAATGGTTGGAGTAAAACGATACTTGAGTTACAGATACAAAGTAAATTAATGGAACGAACTGGAAAAACAGTCAACAATTTTCCTGCGGCACTGTCACCGCTTGATTCTGATATGGCGAATCAGATATTTAAAGATCCTTATTTGTTTGACTTTTTGGGAACTGATATGCCAAGACGTGAAGTGGAAATAGAACAGAAACTAACAGAACATATTCAAAGTTTTCTATTAGAATTAGGACAGGGATTTGCATTTGTTGGTCGGCAGGTTCATTTAGAGGTTGGAGGACAGGATTTCTATTTGGATCTTTTGTTTTATCACTTGAAATTACGCTGCTATGTTGTGATAGAATTGAAAGCCTGTGATTTTGAACCGGGATTTATCAGCCAATTAAATATGTATCAGAATATAGTAAATGATATTTTGTGTCATCCTGACGATAAACCTACAATCGGACTTTTGCTGGTTAAGGGTAAGAATAAAACTGTAGTGGAATACTCTTTATCCGGTTATCAGAACCCAATTGGTGTTGCAGATTGGCAGAATCAGCTCACACAGTCTTTGCCAGAGGAGTTCCAGAGCAGTTTGCCTTCTATTGAAGAAATAGAAAAAGAATTAGAATAATAACAAAATTAATAGCAAAAGTGCAACGGCCGTTGCACAAATGGGATAACAGCCATGAGGGGTGGTCAGTGGCTTAAATCAATTCGGTTTAAGCTACCGATTATTGAAAATGATTTATGTATAGGTTTGGACAATGATGAACATGTGGAGACATGTGCTTTTTTGTCGCGTAAATAATCAAATAGTGTATCAATGTGAATGCAGAATTTATGGAAAGAGGAGAAAATCACCTCTTGGATAAGATTGCAGGAGGTATTTAAGTATTTTGAAAATAAGGCAAGATAAGAAAATTGAACATAGTAAATTTAGAAAATATGATATAAAATATGATTTTACAAGGAGACAAATTATGAGAAAAAAGAAGACTATTATTTCGTCGGCATGCATATTATCAGTAGCCATCATCATGATCGCATTTGCTGTTTTAAGCGGCAGGAAAC
Organism: uncultured Lachnospiraceae bacterium; assembly: GCA_910577955.1. Classification (GTDB taxonomy): domain Bacteria; phylum Bacillota; class Clostridia; order Lachnospirales; family Lachnospiraceae; genus 1XD8-76. The sequence goes on along the minus strand of CAJTNC010000027.1, from coordinate 34,470 downwards.
CATATAAAGATTTGGAGGCAGCTCAAATCGTATCTGCTGAGGTTCGATTATCACCGCCGGACAACACTATTGAAATTACAGAAATTAAGGAATTGGCAGATTTACTGAAAGATGTAGTTATCTATAACAAGGACGATTCTCATACAGAGTATGACGGGCAGGGCGTTACCTTTACATTGGTCATGGCAGACGGAACACAGACAAGTATTATGGCATATGCGCCATTCCTTGTGATCGATGGTGTTGGTTATAAAACAAAATATGAACCGTGTGAAGCATTGAGTCATTATGCAAATATGCTGCTTGAACAAACAGAAATGCCTGCTGCTGCAGATAAAGCGCAGGAGATAACATTTCAGGGGACAGTTATTGAGATAGTAGGCGATTCAATTTTAGTAAAACCTGCGGAGGGTTCTTTGGAACTTAGCTCGTCAGATAAATTTAGCATCCCTAATAAGGAGAAACTTGCATTGCAAGTGGGCGACACTGTAGAAATCGTCTGCAATGGAGATATATTAGAAACCTACCCCGTACAAGTGGGCGAAGTATATAAAATTACGTTGCTGGAATAGGCAAGGGCAGATGCCATGCGGGACAGGATATGACTGTTTTGAGATTTCCTATGTATGTCTAAGTTACAAGTGGTATGATGATTAAATCTATGTTGATCTATGGTGATTCAGGGAGGTTGTGATGAAGCTGTTATACGCCGAAGATGAACCGGCTCTTTCGGAAGCCGTTGTTGATTATCTTACATATCACAAATATATCGTCGACCCCGTGTATGACGGTGCAGATGCTTACGACTACGCCATGTCCGGCGAATATGACGGTATTATTCTTGATATTATGATGCCGAAGAGGGATGGGTTAGAAGTGATTTCCGCTCTCCGCAGGAACGGATGTACAACGCCTGTGCTTTTGTTGACTGCAAAGACACAGGTTGAGGATCGGATCAGAGGGTTAGATGTCGGTGCAGACGATTATCTGCCGAAACCCTTTGACATGGGTGAACTGATTGCCAGAATTCGTGCCATGCTCAGACGGCGGGAGGAATTTCATCCCGATCTGATCTGCTTTGGAGATCTGACGTTAAATATGCAGTCCGGTGAGATGAATGTAGGAGAGGTGTCTTTTCAACTGCCCAGACAGGAATATCGTCTGATGGAACAGCTTATGCTGAATCATACGATGTTTATGTCCACGGAAAATTTATTGGTAAAGGCATGGGGTTATAATACCGAAACGGACATAAACAGCGTTTGGCTGTATATCTCATATCTGCGAAAGCGGCTTGCCGCTATGAATTCCAAGGTGGAGATCGTTTCTAAGCGCAATGTCGGATATAAATTGGAGTTTCATTTATGGTAAAGACACTAAAAAGACGATTTATAATTTTTACCATGACGGCAGTTGCCTGTCTGTTGGGATTCATTGTCCTTGCCATCAACGGACTGAACTGGATGATGCTGGAACGTCAATCGGACACGGTGCTGCAAACCCTTGTGGATGCTGACGGTGTCTTTCATAAAATGGATTTTGATCGTCCGCCTCCCTTTTCGCGTCCGCTGGACATGGATAGGATGCGGGCTTCACGCTTTTTTATTGTACAAAGTGATGCAGGCGGCAATATTGTGAATGTAAATATCGACCAGATATCTGCCATAGACCATGAAACCGCCAAAAGCTATGCTTTGAAAGTGTTGAAAACGGACAAAGAATCCGGACGGACAGACGGATACAAATTTGCTGTAAAGCAGCTTGGACCTAATAGACTGCTGTTTTTTATGGATATCTCAGAGCAGAACGAGAGCTTCTGTATGGTTTTGTTTGCGTCCGTTGCGATAGCGGTGTTGTGCTGGGGGATTCTGCTTATCATCGTTATTTTGCTTTCCGGCAAAGTCATTCACCCTGTGCTTGTCGGCATGGAAAAACAAAAGCAGTTTATCACCAACGCCGGCCATGAGATGAAAACACCCCTCGCGATCATTCAGTCGAACAATGACACCATGGCTCTGATCCATGGTGAGAACAAGTATAATGTGTACATTCGCAATCAGACAAAGCGGCTGAATGTGCTGATGTCAAATTTGCTGACCCTCGCCAAACTGGATGAGGAAGTTTCTCTGGTGACGGAAGCGGTAAATATCAGCGAGGTGACAAGCGATTTGCTGCCTGTTTACAGAGAGGATGCCCAAGTGCGCGATCTCCGTTTCCATGTGCATATTGAGCCGGATATTGTGATTCAGACTAATCAGGACAGTTTTCGGCAGGTACTGACGATCCTGCTTGACAACGCGTTTAAATATACGCCTGACAGCGGTGATATCCATTTGTCACTCACAAGAAATGGCAGGAAAATTCAAATCATCGAAGAAAATACCTGTGATTCTTCCCTTGAGCCGGAACCGGAGAGGATGTTTGAGCGGTTTTACCGTGGAGATGCCGCACGGACGCAAAAGAAGGAATCCTCAGGTTATGGAATCGGTTTGTCTGCTGCCCGTGCGATCTGCGAGAATTTCGGCGGAAAGCTGACGGCGGAATACCCTTCTGCAGAAAGCATTCGTTTTACCGCAAAATTTTAATAATTCAATAAAATGTTCACAGACCTTCCCGCGTTTCTTCACAAACGGGAAGGTCTTTCTAATGCTGCTCATAGGTTGGCAATGTATAATGGCAGTTATAGAAAGGAGGAGTGCTGTTTTGCAATTCAGACATGAAGTGAAACATGAGATCAGCAATCATGATATGCTGATTCTGCGGCAAAGGCTGCGCATGGTGATGAAACCGGATAGGTATGTCATAAACGGACAGTACAAAATACGAAGTTTGTATTTTGACAACCTCGACGATAAAGTCCTGAGAGAGAAGTTGGACGGCGCAAATATCCGTGAAAAGTACCGCATCCGTCTGTACAACAATGACCCTTCCGTTATTCATCTGGAACGGAAATTTAAACACGGGGGACTTGGATGCAAAACCTTTGCCGATCTGACGCCTGAGCAGGCACAGGCGATTGCGGACGGTGATGTGGGGTGGATGTCTCTCAGTACCGATCAAGTGATCCTCGGCTTTTATACCCGCATACGAACCGAAGGATTGAAAGCCAAAGTTATTGTGGACTACATTCGGGAGCCGTTTGTATTCGCCCCCGGCAATGTCCGCGTCACGCTGGATCATAGTATTCGAACAAGTTTAAGCTGTACGGATTTTCTGAATCCCGATTGCGTGACAATTCCTGTCAAGGATTCCCCATGTATTTTTGAAGTAAAATGGGACAACTATTTTCCTGATGTGATTCGGGACGCAGTACAGCTTGACAGCAGAAACAGTTCGGCTTTTTCAAAATACGCTGTCAGCCGCATGTACGATTAAATAACATCAAATAAATCAAAGGAGCAATCAAATTATGACTTTTAACGATATTTTTAAAACCGGCTTTCTGGAAAACGTGTCCTCTGTCAGCATACTTGATATATTGCTGACCATTGTGCTTTCTTTTGGCATCGGCCTTTTTATCTTTCTCGTCTACAAGAAAACTTATCGCGGTGTGATGTATTCCGCAGGTTTCGGCACAACGCTGATTGCGCTGACTATGATTACGTCCATAGTGATTCTCGCCGTGACTTCCAACGTCGTTTTATCTCTCGGGATGGTCGGTGCGCTCTCTATCGTCCGTTTTCGCACCGCGATTAAAGATCCTCTGGATATTGCATTCCTGTTTTGGGCGATCGGCGCCGGTATTATCCTTGCGGCTGGCATGATTCCGCTTGCCGTCATCGGCAGCGTGTGTATTGGTTTGATCCTGATGGTGTTTGTCAGTCAGAAACATCATACTCATCCCTATATGGTAGTATTAAATTGCGTAAATCATGATGCTGAAACAAAAGCCAGAGAGTTCCTCGCAAAGAATGTAACCCGCACCACGGTCAAGAGCAAATCTGCTGTCAAGGGTGCCATTGAAATGAACATGGAAGTCCGTCTGAAGAAAGACGATACTGATTTTATCAATATCCTCTCCGAAATGCCCGGTGTGAACAGTGCGGTAATCGTCTCCTACAACGGCGATTACATGGGGTGAGGGTATGTCCGGAAGCAAATATTTCAATAAAATAGCATGGACGGCAACAGCCTTGATGCTGGTTATTACGATTCTGTTTATGAACGGCGGGAGATTTGGGCTGGAGGAGAAGATGCATACCATGGGATATGAAGATCGTTTGTTTGACAATACATGGGTGCATAGCATTGATATTGTGATGGACGATTGGAAGGAGTTTATTGATAACGCTGCAAGCGAGGAATACTATACTGCCACTGTGGTGATAGACGGCGAAGCTTTTAAAAATGTAGGAATTCGCGGCAAGGGCAATACATCTCTTTCCATGGTTTCCGCTATGGATAGTGACCGCTACAGCTTCAAGGTGGAGTTTGACCACTACGACGACTCTATCACGTATCATGGACTGGATAAACTCAGTCTGAATAATCTGATTCAGGATGCAACCATGATGAAGGATTATCTGACTTATACTTTGATGAATGAGTTTAACGCAGTGTCTTCACTTTGCAGTTTCGTGTATATTACCGTCAACGGCGAAGAGTGGGGATTGTATTTAGCTGTGGAAGGCGTGGAGGAGAGTTTCCTTGAACGCAATTACGGTTCTGACTACGGAGAACTATACAAGCCGGACAGTATGAGCTTCGGCGGCGGACGCGGCAACGGCAAAGACTTTAATATGGACGATTTCATGAATCGAGAGAAGGGGGCCGGCGATCATAGTGGATTCGAACAGAGTGCAGAGATGCCGCGGATGCCGGAAAAGGGTAATTTTGAGCCCTTTCAGATGGAGGGCGGAAGGGGAGCTTCAGATGTCAAGCTGCAGTATGTCGACGATAATGTTGATAGTTACTCCGGCATCTGGAACAATGCCAAAACGGACATTACCGCAGCTGATCAGAGACGGCTTATTCAATCTCTGGAAAAGTTGTCAAAGGGTGAACAGATCGAATCTGTCGTGGATATGGAACAGGTCATTCGATATTTTGTCGTTCACAACTTTGTGTGCAACGGAGACAGCTACACCGGTACCATGGTGCACAACTATTACCTGTACGAAGAAAACGGACAGATGGCAATGATACCGTGGGACTACAATCTGGCATTTGGCACTTTCGAGAGCGGCAGCGGGCAGAACACGGTCAACACACCGATTGACGCGCCCGTATCCGGCGGTACCGGTGAAGATCGGCCTATGTGGAACTGGATATTATCTGATGAAAGCTATACCGGGCTGTATCATCAATATTTTGCGGAATTCTTGAATACGGTGGATATCGGCGGCATCATTGACGATGCATACGATCTGATCAAAACATATGTTGAAAAAGATCCTACGTCTTTTTACACCTATGAAGAATTTGAGACAGGCGTTGAGACCCTGCGGCAGTTCTGTGACCTCCGCTCAGAGAGCATATCCATGCAGCTTGCAAACGGAGAAACAGTTAACGATATGAGTTATGCGGATGCCTCCGGACTTGTAGTGTCCGACATGGGTTACATGGAAATGGGCGGCAGAACTAATAAATTTCAAAAAACTCACAAAAACCATTGACTCTGACGCTGCGTCATAGTTTATAGTAAGATTACCACAGGTAAGCTATGATTGCACAAAGATAGAAAGAAAGGTCTTACCGGATGAGTGGATATTCGTCCGGTAAGACCTTTCTGGATTATCTGCTAATTTTATTGATGATTTTCATATATTCCTTTAATCCAACTGGAATCTGCGCGTCAGATTATTCATCAGACGGGATTGCTCTGACAGATCCTGAGCAGTGGCAGCGCTCTCCTCAGAAGTTTCGGAAGTGCTCTGTACTACGGTGGAAATCTGGTCGATTCCCTCTGTCACCTGCGCGATGGCAGCAGTTTGGTTTTCGATGGCTTCCACAACCATGTTCATTCTTGATGTGACGTTTCCGGCGATGGAATTGGTCTTATCTAACGAGTCCGTCACTTTGTTCACTACCTGACCGCCTTCCTTCACAGCGGCGATGGAACTTTCGATAAGTTCTTTGGTGGCTTTGGTGGCCTCGTCGGATTTTGCCGCCAGACTGCGTATTTCCTCGGCCACCACAGCAAATCCGGCGCCTGCAGTTCCGGCTCTGGAAGCTTCCACAGCGGCGTTCAAGGCAAGGATGTTGGTCTGGAATGCAATGTCCTCGATCGTGTTGATGATCTTGTGGATCTCGGCGGAAGAGTTGGAAATTTTGCCCATGGCGGTATTTAATTCTTTTACATTATCCACGTTGATATTGAGCTGCGTGCCTACCTGATTTACAAAACCTCCGGCCTCCTCCGCTGCGGCCGTGGTCTGTCGGGCATTCTCCGCAATATCGTTGATGGTGGCGGAGAGTTCGTGGACGGCGCTGGCCTGATCCGCTGCGCCCTGACTTAAAGACTGCGCTCCGTCAGATACCTGATCTGCGCTGGCGGCCACGTTTGCGGCTGACTGGCTGATCTGAAGAAGCATATCCTTCAAGGAACTGTGGATTGCTTTGATCGCCTGCTCGATCGCCACAAAATCGCCCCAGTATGTACGGGTGATATTTTCCCGGAAATCGCCGTCGCCCATTTTGACCAGATGGTAGGAAGCGTCCTGTACCACGTCGTTTAGGCGGTGGATAGTAGTATCTAAAGCTCCGGTAAGTTCCGCTGTCTCATCCTGAGATTTTACCACGGGGGTAGGAGTCTGCAAATCGCCTTCTGCCAGTTTTTCCAACCGGATGACACAGTCACGGATAGGGGTGGAGATGGAGCAGCCTACTTTTACAGCAACAGGGAAAGTGGCGATGATTACGGCTATTACGACCAAAATCGTGAGCATAATGCTGCGGTCAAGGGTGGATTTGAATTCCTTCTGGCTGGCTTCGATTGCGATGCTCCATTCCTGATTGCCGCCGACGGGGGCAAACCCTACCAACTTATTATCGCCGTACATATTATAGGCGCCGAAGCCGGTTTCCTTCTGGATCATACGTCGGTTCACTTCGGCGACGTCCTCTAAGCTTGGATCTTCTTTGGCGGCAAGGATCATGTTGGAACCTGCCTCCACGACGGCACTGTCCCTGTGAGCGATGACATTGCCGTTGTTGTCCAGCACATAGGCCACGCCGTCGTTTCCCATAGCCAGATTGACTACGATATCCGACAGGAAATCAGCGCTGATTCCGCCGTAGACTGTACCTTCGAACTGACCGTCTACAATAATGGGAGCTTCCAACAGGAAGATCATCCGTTGGCCGTCGTTCATGATATCGGAAATGTAGGGCTTCTTGGCCTGCTTACATTCCTGAAAATAATCCTCTTCGGCATAATTATCTCCGGTGGAGGAGAGACCGTCGGCATCTATTTTACCGACATAGAGAAAACCGTTTCTTTGTGCAATATCGTCCCGGACAGGAATCAGTTCAGGATCCATAGGATCAGACTCTATGAAAATATCGGAAGCGGCTGCTTCCTGCAGCGCTGTCCAGTATTTATCCATACGCCATTCCACCGCGTCCGCCGCCATCTGGGTGGCGGGTCCTAATGTTTTTGTCATTACAGCATCGATCCCACTGGCGTTTAAAAGAGCTGTAATCACTCCGATCAGCACGGCGCTGACCAATACTACTGATAACATACTAATTTGGATTTTTGATTTGATCGACTTCATGTTTTTCTTTCCTTTCGTCCCGTTTTGTGTCTGACAGAAGAAGCAAACCTTCAGATTTTTTTCAATCTCTTCTCCATAATATAAATATGTAATTTTAGATCCTGCGTCCATCCGCAGTAAAAATTGACGCAGAAAACGCCATAAAAAAGAAACTTATGACGTCACACCTATATTATCATAAAGTTTTTGGATGTTCAATCCAAATTGTTCGGAAGCTTCGGGAATAGTAAAAATTTTGTGGAAATAACGAGAAAGAGATTTCTCCGTCAAGTGTTACAAGGCTGAGTGCCTATACTTAAAATATAAAAATAACGGAAATGCTGTATTATTAACATTTCCGCTTTTTACAAGAGCGCGAGACGGGACTCGAACCCGCGACCCCGACCTTGGCAAGGTCGTGCTCCACCAACTGAGCCACTCGCGCATGTGCGTTTTGTTTTTGTATTTCCTTAACGCAAGATTTATAATATCAAAGGCCAAAGTTTTTGTCAACACTTTTTTTGATATTTTTTTACCACAATTTTTCAATTTTATATATAATAAATTTATCGGTTTATATCATTCCCACCAATGATCCGGCTTGTTGAACATAAAACAAAAGTAGAGTATAATATTAAAAATACAGATATGCCGGTATCCGTGGGGGCTTATCACGGAATCCGGCGAAGGGAGAAGCGGATTGAAAACCAAATGGAAATTTCTGGACAGCGACGGCTTAAAAATCATAGCGGTAGTGACGATGTTGATCGATCATATAGGGGCGGCGTTGATTGAAGGAGTGATCCTGCAGGGCAGCGCAGGGGCTTCCTATTACTGGTATGAGGTTGATTACGTGCTTCGCGGGATAGGCCGGACGGCATTTCCGATCTTTGCTTTTTTGTTGGTGCAGGGATTTCTCCACACACGAAACAGAGGCCGCTATTTTGGGCGTCTTACTCTTTTTGCACTGCTCTCTGAAATACCCTTTGATTTGGCTTTCCACGGTAAACTCATTTATACAGGCAGTCAGAATGTATTTTGGACGCTGTTGATAGGATTTTTGGTCATATGGGGCATGAGAGCGATCGTCGATCGGATCGGAGGCGGTGCTGCAGCCGTCCTGTCATCGGGCCTGATTGTCGCCATAGGATGTTATGCGGCCGAAGCGCTGGGGACCGATTATGATATGTACGGGGTATTTCTGATCGCATTATTCTATTTCGGGGAATTTGTCGGAATTTCCCGGATATTGACCTGTTTTGTCGGTTATCTCCTGTTTTTGTGGGAACCGCAGTGCATTGTCGGTTTTGCGCTTCTGCTTTTTTATGACGGAACAAGAAAAAAGAGGGGGAGGGGCTTTCAGTATTTTTTCTATCTGTTTTATCCGGTGCATTTGCTCATTTTAGGACTTCTCAGGGTGGCCTTTTAGGGAAAATAGTGTTATGATGGAAGAGTAAATAATTTATTTGCAGCAGGGGTACAGCAAAGTAAGGTATGGGAGGGAAAAGGCATGAAACTAATGTTTATCGGGGCGGACCATGAAGTGACCGGAAGCTGTCACTATCTGGAAGCCTGTGAAAAAAGGATTCTCATCGACTACGGTATGGAGCAGGGGGTCAATGTCTTTGAGAATGTGGAACTGCCGGTGCAGGAGTCTCTGATCGATTATGTGCTGTTGACGCATGCTCACATCGATCACTCGGGTATGCTGCCGGCGTTGTACGCAAAGGGATTCAGGGGGCGGATCTTTGCCACCGAGGCAACGGCGGATCTGTGCGGCATCATGCTTAGAGACTGCGCACATATCCAGCAGCAGGAAGCGGAGTGGAAAAACAGAAAAGCCAAGAGGAGCGCCCATGTGGAGGGCATGGAGCCGATCTATACGATGGAGGACGCGGACGGCGCGATCAGGGCGCTTGTTCCCTGCGCTTACGGGCAGAAAATAGAATTGTGCGAGGGCATAGAGATCCGGTTTACGGATATCGGCCATCTGTTGGGATCTGCCAGCATCGAAGTGTGGATAAAGGAGGGGAATACGGAGAAAAAGATCGTATTTTCGGGGGACATCGGCAATCTGGATCAGCCTCTGATTTGCGATCCGGCTTACACGGAAGAGGCTGACTATGTGGTGATGGAGTCCACCTACGGCAACAGACTTCACTCGGATACCAAACCGGACTATGTGAACGAATTTGCAGAGATCATTCAGGAGACTTTCGACAAAGGCGGAAATGTGGTGATTCCCTCCTTTGCGGTTGGCAGGACACAGGAGCTGCTTTACTTCCTGCGCCAGATCAAAGCGGATGATCTGATAAAAGGACATCCTAATTTCTCTGTGTATGTGGACAGTCCGCTGGCTGTGGATGCGACAGAGATATTTAACAGGAACATCGAATCCTGCTTTGATGAGGAAGCCATGGAGTTGGTGCATCAGGGCATCAACCCGATCTCTTTTCCGGGGCTCAAGCGCTCTATCACCAGCGATGAATCGAAGATGATCAACTTTGACAGTGAGCCGAAGGTGATCATTTCCGCATCCGGCATGTGTGAGGCGGGAAGGATTCGCCACCATTTGAAGCATAACCTGTGGCGTCCGGAGTGTACGATACTTTTTGTGGGCTATCAGGCGGTGGGGACGCTGGGGCGTGCCATTGTAGAGGGAGCAGAGCATGTGAAGCTGTTTGGGGAGCCGGTCACGATACGGGCGCAGATCAAAACGCTTGTGGGCATGTCGGGGCATGCGGACAAAAACGGTCTGATCGCATGGCTGGAAGGGTTTAAAGAAAAACCCAGAAGAGTATTTATCGTCCACGGAGAGGATTCCGTCTGTAAGGAGTTTGCGGAGTGCCTGAAAGTGGAGTACGGGCATCGGACATACGCGCCTTACAGTGGTACGGAGTTTGACCTTGCGACCGACAGACTGCTCTTTGAAGCTTCGCCTGTGCCGGTGAAGAAGAAAATCTTTATCGTATCCGATGTTTACAACCGTCTTGTGGCGGCAGGAAAACGTCTCATGGCGATCATCGAAAAGAATCACGGCGGCACAAACAAGGAGCTGTCGAAATTTGCGGATCAGATCAATTCGCTTTGCGACAAATACGACAGATAGGAGAAAGAATGAGTTTAGCGGACAACATATTTATAAACATGTGCAGAGATATTCTGGAGAACGGAACCAGCACGGAGGGCGAGAAAGTAAGACCGCGCTGGGAGGACGGTACGCCGGCCTATACGATCAAAAAGTTTGGTGTGGTAAACCGCTACGACCTGTCGAAGGAGTTTCCGATCCTGACGCTTCGCCGCACGGCGCTTAAAAGCGCGACGGACGAAATGCTTTGGATCTGGCAGAAGAAATCCAACAATATTAACGATCTGCACAGCCATATATGGGATGCATGGGCGGATGAGGACGGTTCCATCGGAAAGGCCTACGGCTATCAGATGGGTGTAAAGCATCAGTATAAAGAGGGGATGATGGATCAGATCGACCGGGTGATATACGATCTGAAAAATAACCCTTTCAGCCGCCGGATCATGACAAACCTCTATGTCCATCAGGATCTCCATGAGATGAACCTTTATCCCTGCGCCTACTCCATGACCTTTAACGTAACGCAGAAAAAGGGGGAGGACAAGCTGACCTTAAACGCCGTTTTAAATCAGCGTTCTCAGGATGTGCTGGCCGCCAACAACTGGAACGTGGTGCAGTATTCCGTTTTGATGCATATGCTGGCGCAGGTGTGCGGCATGCAGGCCGGGGAGCTGGTGCATGTGATAGCGGACGCTCATATTTATGACAGACATGTGCCGCTGATAGAGGAACTCATCGGACGTACGCCCTATGAAGCGCCGACGTTCTGGCTTAATCCTGAGGTCCGTGACTTCTACGGGTTTACGAGGAACGACGTGCGGGTGGACGGTTATGTGACCGGACCTCAGATCGAGAATATACCGGTGGCGGTCTGAATGAGACAAAATACGCGGCATTCGCAGACGGCCGGATACAGGAAAGGATATATAATATGCATTTGATCGTTGCAGTAGATGAGAACTGGGCTATTGGCAGCAAGGAGAACCTTCTTGTGCGGATACCCAACGACCATAAGATGTTTCAGCAGGAGACTACCGGCAAGGTGGTGATATTGGGCAGGAAGACGATGGAGACTTTTCCGGGAAAACAGCCGTTAAAAAATCGGACAAATATCATTCTGTCAGGAAGATCTGATTATCAGGTGAAAGGTGCAACCGTAGTCAGAAGCGTGGAAGAGGCGCTGAAAGAGTGCGGGAAGTATGACACGGAGGATATTTATGTGATCGGAGGGGAGAGCGTTTACAGGCAGTTCCTTCCATATTGTGATACCGCTCATGTGACAAAGATCGATATGGCCTACGCGGCGGATGCATGGTGTCCGAATCTGGATGAGGATGAGGACTGGGAGATCACGGCAGACAGCGAGGAGCAGGTTTATTTTGATATTACTTATCGTTTTGTGAAGTATGAGAGAAAGTCTTCCGGAAGATAACAGGCGGGTGGACATGGAGAAAAACAGAAAGAGAAAAAGGAAGATCATACTGGCGGCGCTTCTTTTCACATCGCTTCTTCTGACCGGCTGCAGCAAGATCAACAGAGATACAAAGATCGTGCTGACGACAGGTTTTACAAAGGACGAGGTTTTCCGGATCGAGACAGCCTCCTGCTACAAAAAAGAGGTGATGGTTTATCTGACGAACCTGCAGAACCGCTACGAACAGGTCTACGGTACGGAGATATGGGGTAAAGAGCAGGCCGGCGTGACTTTCGAGCAAAGTATAAAAGAATCTGTGCTGGCGGAGCTTGCCCAGATCAAGACTATGAATCTGATGGCGGAAAAATATAATATTTCTCTGGATGAGGCGGAACAGGATGCTATAAATGAAGCGGCGAATGTTTATTTCGATTCACTGACAGGTGAGGAGAAGGATGCCCTCGGCGTGACTCTTGATACGATCAGGCAGTTATATCGGGAATATGCCATTGCGGATAAAGTATACGACTACATGATAAAGGACGTAAATCCGGAGATCAGCGATGATGAAGCCAGAACGGTAGTGGTGCAGCAGATTTTGATCCGGTTTAGCGGACAGGGCAGCGCGGAAGAAGCAGATATTTCCGACCAGCAGAAAAGTTATGCTCTTGCCAGAGCAAAGGAAGCGTTAAAAAGAATAGAGGCCGGAGAAGACTTCGACGTGGTGGCCACAAGGTACAACGAGGCGGAGGAGAGCACCATATCGATCAGAAAAGGAGATATGGATGCCGCCTGCGAGGAGGCGGCTTTCGGGCTTGGCGGTGAAGAGATCAGCGATATCATCGAGACGCCTGAGGGATATTATATTTTAAAGTGCGTCAGCACCCTGAACCGGGAGGAAACCGAGTTAAACAAGGTAAAGATCGTGGAAGCGCGAAAGAAGGAGGCATTCAGCAGGGAATACGATTCCTTTGTGCAGACGCTGACCCGCCATGTGAATGAAGGGTTGTGGAAGGAGATCACGCTGTTGCATGACAGCAATATCACCACCTCCGATTTTTTTGAGGTTTTTGCGGAGTATTACGGAAAGTGACGGAAACAAAACCTGTTTAGAAAAATTTAAGAAATAGCAAAAGCCCAGCAGAATCAAGGGATTTCAAACGACTGTTAGCACTCATTGTAATTGAGTGCTAATTTTCTCTTGACTTGTTTTAAGAAGAAGGATACACTTGTGTATAACGGTTAGAAGAAATTTTAAAAAGTATTAATTATTTTAATCAACGAGAATGAAAAAGGAGTGGATGAACAATGGAAGCAAGAAGCGGAAATCTGTCAATCAACAGCGATAATATTTTTCCCATTATTAAAAAGTGGCTGTACAACGATCAGGATATTTTTTACAGAGAACTGATCTCCAACGGCTGTGATGCGATCACAAAGTTAAAAAAACTGGACATGATGGGCGAGTATAGTCTTCCGGAGGACTATAAAGCGAGAATAGATGTGCAGATCCATCCGGAGAAAAAGACTATTAAGATCACAGATAACGGTATCGGAATGACGGCGGATGAGGTGGAGGAGTATATCAATCAGATCGCTTTTTCCGGCGCAACGGATTTTCTTGCCCAGTACAAAGATAAGACCAACGAGGATCAGATCATCGGACATTTCGGACTGGGATTTTATTCAGCGTTTATGGTGGCGGATGAAGTGCATATTGATTCTCTCTCTTGGAAAGAGGGGGCGGAGCCGATACACTGGGAATGTGACGGCGGCACGGAGTTCTCTATGCAAAAGGGCGAGCGCACGCAGGTCGGCACCACGGTCACGCTGTTTTTAAACGAAGAGTGCCTGAAATACTGCAACGAGTACGAGGCGAGAAGCGTGCTCCAGAAATATTGTTCTTTTATGCCTACGGAGATTTATCTCTCCAAGGAAGAGAGCGATGATACACAGACCATCGATGCGGAAGAAAAGTTAGAAAACGATGTCGTGGTGGAGGAACTGCCGAAAGAGAAGGAGGAGGATAAGCAGAGGCTGAAGATCAAAAAGAGACCTCAGCTTTTAAATGAGATCCATCCGCTCTGGGGCAAGCATCCGAATGAGTGTACAAAGGAAGAATATCTGGAATTTTACCGCAAGGTATTTCAGGATTACAAGGAACCCTTGTTCTGGATCCATCTGAACATGGATTATCCGTTTAATCTGAAGGGCATCCTGTATTTCCCGAAGATCAATCTGGAGTATGAGTCTATCGAGGGAAAGATCAAACTGTATAATAATCAGGTGTTTATTGCAGATAATATCAAGGAGGTCATACCGGAGTTTCTGCTTCTGTTAAAAGGCGTGATCGACTGCCCGGATCTGCCTCTTAACGTTTCGAGAAGCGCGCTGCAGAACGATGGGTTTGTGAAGAAGATATCCGATTATATCACAAAGAAAGTGGCGGATAAGCTGTCCGGCATGTGTAAGACGGACAAGGAGGAATACGATAAATACTGGGATGATATCAGTCCTTTCATCAAGTTTGGCTGCCTGAAGGACGACAAGTTCTGCGAGAAGATGACCGATTATATCCTGTTTAAGAATTTGGACGGCAAGTATCTGACGCTGCCGGAATGTCTGGAAGTGGCAAAGAGCGATCCGGATGAGGCGGAGGAAGAAAATGCCGTGGATGAGAACGGTGAAAAGGTGGAGGCCGAAGTTGTGACCGAGGAGCCGGACAAAGAGGAACAGGATGGCGAAGAGGAAAAGAAAGAAAAGATCATCTACTATGTGACCGACGAGCGGCAGCAGGGACAGTATATCAATATGTTCAAGGCTGCGAAGATGGACGCCGTGATCCTGACCCACAATATCGATCAGCCCTTCGTGCAGCAGCTGGAATCCAAAAATGAAGGCGTAAAATTCATGCGTATCGATGCGGATCTGACAGAAAACTTCAAGGCGAAGACCTCCAAAAAGGCCGAGAAGGAGCTGGAGGAGAGCGCGGAAGCTATCGGTAAGTTAGTGAAGAAAGCGCTGAAAAAAGAAAAACTGACCGTGAAGCTTGAGAAATTGAAAAACAAAAAGATATCTTCCATGCTGACGATCTCCGAGGAGAGCCGCAGAATGCAGGATATGATGAAGATGTATGCGGTGAACGGCATGGACATGGGAATGTTCGGGGAAGAAGGCGAGACGCTTGTTTTAAATGCAAATCATCCTCTGGTGCAGTATGTTATGGAGAACAAAGAGGAGAAAGACTCAAAGATGATTTGCGAACAGCTCTATGATCTGGCGAAGATCCAGAATGCACCGCTTCCGGCGGAGGAGATGGCGAAGTTTATCAGCCGGAGCAATGAAATTATGTTGCTTCTTACAAACAAATAAGATATATTATTCATATGGAATGAAAAAGATGCTTGGGCAGAGGTCGTTTCGGTCTCTGCCTATGCAAATTTCAGGTGAGGAGAAAAGATGGGTGATTATATTATAAGCTGTTGTTCTACAGCGGATTTAACGAAAGAACATTTTGAAGAACGTGATATTCATTATATTTGCTTCCATTTTGAGCTGGACGGAGAACAATATACGGATGATCTGGGACAGTCCATTCCGTTTGATGAATTTTACCGGAGAATGCAGGAGGGGGCGTCCACAAAGACATCCCAGATCAATATGGAGGAGTTTCGGGAGTATTTCGAACCCTTTTTGAAGGAGGGAAAGGATATTCTTCATGTGACTCTTTCCTCAGGTATTTCCGGCGTTTTCAATTCCGCAAAATTGGCGGCCGGCGAGCTGATGGAGCAGTATCCGGAGAGAAAGATCTGTGTGGTGGATTCTCTGGGAGCATCTTCAGGCTATGGACTGATGATGGATAAGATGGCCGATCTGCGTGATGAAGGAAAAACCTTTGACGAGGCATGCCTGTGGCTGGAAGAAAATAAGCTGAAACTGCATCATTGGTTTTTCTCTACGGATCTGACTTTTTATATCAGAGGCGGCAGGATATCCAAAACGGCGGGTACCGTAGGCATGGTGCTTAATATCTGTCCGCTTTTGAATATGGATAACGAAGGCAGGCTGATTCCAAGACAGAAGATCAGAACAAAGAAAAAGGTCATTCAGGAAATTGCGAATAAGATGAAAGAACATGCGCAGGATGGGGAAGACTATAGCGGTAAATGCTATATTTCACAATCGGCCTGCTATGAGGATGCGAGAAAAGTGGCAGATCTTGTGGAGGAGGCATTCCCGAAACTGTGCGGAAAGGTGGTTATCAACGATATCGGAACCACAATTGGCAGCCACACGGGGCCAGGCACGGTGGCACTGTTTTTCTGGGGAGATGAGAGAAAGGATTAAGGCTTGGAAAAAGAGATCTACGACGGTGCGAAAGAGCGGGCGGCAGGCCGGAGACGGCGGATCCTGCTGCGCAGCGTAGTCACGGCAGCCTTTTGGGCCTGCGTGCTGTTTATCTGGCACAACTCTTTGGAGAGCGCGGAGGTCTCCGCCGGACGCAGCGGAAAGGTGACGGAAATGGTGAATGGAGTGTTTGCCTCTCTGGGACAGGAGCCGGTGACAGAGCATTTTGTGCGTAAATTCGCTCATTTTTCGGAGTATGGATTGGAAGCTGTGTTGACGGTGCTTGTGTTTTTGGCATATCGTTTCACTCCGGGAAAGTTTTTGTGGAAGATGATGTTGACCGGTCTGGTCACTGCGATAACCGATGAACTGCTGCAGTTTTTTTCGGCCGGAAGAGCGCCGGGGTTTTGGGACGTCTGTATTGACATGGCAGGTTTTATCTGCGGTGTACTGTTGATGTGTGCAGTGTGCCTGCTGATGGGAAAGGCATATGAAACATGGGTACAGAAGAAAAAAGGACAGAAAAGCTCCTTGAATTAAAGGAACTTGTGCAGAGAGAGATAAGCGGCGCAGGGGCAGGTCCGGATGTTTTGGAGGATGCCCTTTGGGACGCGTTGGTACTCTTTGCAGGAAAAAGTTTTGAGACGACGAAACATTTGCGTTACAGTTATTCCATCAAAGGGTATGAAATATTTGTCAGCAGGAAAGATAAATCGATCACCCGTTCCACGGTGAACCTTTCGCTCTGGAACGCGATGGAACTGCAAAGAGCCGGGCTTCCGGTCAGCGGGCCGAAGAAACTGAAAACCTTCGGCGCCAGTTATCTGTATCCGGTATTTATGGAACTCGGCGTGATCGTATCTGACGGGGGGGAGCAGTTGTCTCTGGAATTTTAGGAGCCTTCGGGAGGCGAAATAGATGGAGGGGATTTTATGGCAAAGAGAATGTTGGATTGTTATGCTTCCGATTTCCGGAAGTTTACAAAGAAGGATCTGTTAGAGTCCATTTTGAAGAGTGAAGGCAGGATTCTGGCCTGCGAGACTATCGGAACGCTGCAGCCCATGCTGGGGAATTTGACGAACGCAGAGTTTGCAGCGGCTATGGGGGCGGATATTATTCTGCTCAATATGTTTGACGTGATGAAACCGGTGGTCAACGGACTGCCGGAAACCGAGCCGGAAAATACGGTGGCTCTTCTCAAAAAACTTACAGGGAGACCGATCGGCATCAATCTGGAACCGGTGGAAGAGGGAGAAGAAGGGGAGACAGAGCCGATGTGGAAGATGACGCCTGGACGTCTGGCCACTGTGGAGAATGCGAAGCGGGCGGCCGAAATGGGCGTAGATATGATCCTGCTGACCGGTAATCCGGGTATGGGCGTCAAAAACTCCGCTATCATCGAGACGTTAAAACGATTCCGTGAAGCGGTGGGAGATCAGGTGGTGCTTGCGGCGGGAAAGATGCACGCTGCGGGGATCCTGTCCGAGGCGGCTGAGAATATTATGACAAAGGCCGACGTGGAAAGTTTTGTGGAGGCAGGGGCTGATATTATTTTGCTGCCTGCTCCGGGGACGGTGCCGGGCATCACGTTGGAGTACGCGAGGGAGATCGTGGCACATGCCCACCGTTTGGGCGCTATGACGATCACCGCAATCGGTACTTCTCAGGAGGGAGCGGATACGGATACGATAAAGCAGTTGGCTTTGATGTGCAAGATGACCGGGACGGATATTCATCATCTGGGGGACGCCGGATACGGCGGCATGTCCCTGCCGGAGAATATCTTCGCCTATTCCACGGCAATCCGCGGCATACGCCACACGTACCACAGGATGGCGGCATCGGTGGAGCGGTAGGGACAGGATGCAGAGAAAGGCGTGGAGGAGACGGCATGAAAGACTATCGGAGTGAGTGGGCCTTGCTGGAAGCGGAAGACGAGTCGGATGAGATGGAACACAGACCGCCCACAGAAGAATATCTGTTTTACCGGGCGGTAGCGGAGGGGAATGTGGAAGCGGTGAAAGCAAACTGCGAGCAGGGGCGCTTCATCGAGAGCGAGGGCGTGGGCACCCTCTCTAAAAATCCTGTCATAAATCTGAAATATCATTTTGTAATTACGACGGCGATGATCGCACGGATTTGCCAACAGAGCGGTATGGAGCTGGAACAGGCTTTCAGACTGAGCGATTTTTATATCAGAAAACTGGATCGGATCCATACTGTGGAAGGAGTCAGGCATCTGCATGACGAGATGGTTATCGACTATGCGGAGAAGATGAGAAAGTATCTGCGCAGCGATACCAACTCCCGGCATATCAACATCTGTAAGGAGTACATTTATGCGCATATCAAGGAGCGCATCACGATAGAAGATCTAGCGGATGAGCTGGGAGTATCAGCCAGCTATCTTTCCCGTCTGTTTAAGAAAGAAACAGGCATGGTCATCAGTACCTACATACGGGAACAGAAGATAGAGATGGCGAAAAACCTGTTACGTTACAGCGAGTATTCGATGATAGACATTGCCAACCGTCTGGCTTTTTCCTCCCAAAGCCATTTTACCCAGCAGTTCAAGGAAGTGATGGGAATGACGCCAAAAAAATACAGGGATACTTATTATATGATCCAGTGGGACGTAAAAAAGGAGATGTAAAAGAGACCCGTGCGCCGCAAAGACAGCGCGCGGGTCTTTCGTAGTTCTATGTTGCCTATAAAGTCAACAGGATCTTATTTTCTTTCTGGAGCAGATGCGCCGGAATATAATTATCGGGCAGCTCCTTTCCATTGCATATCAGCTTCCTGCAGCCGGATTCCTTTCCGTCCGGATTTGACACAAGGATCTGCAGATGGGCTCCACGGAAGTCCTTTTCTATCTCCAGAAATTTCCAATCTCTTGGGATGGAGGGTGCGATCCGGATACCGTTTAAGTCGGGGCGCAGACCGAGGATGCCCTCGACGCAGCCGACCATGACAGTGGAAGCGGTTCCGGTAAGCCAGTGCACATGGGAGCGGCCAAAGTGCCTGCTTGCCCTTCCCTCCGTAAACTGTCCGTAGCAATAGGGTTCCAGTCTGCGGATCTCCGCTTTATCATTCTGTGCGGCCGGTGCATTTTCCATAAAATAGGTGAACGCCCTATCGCCGTGCCCGGCCAGAGCTTCCGCGAGGATCAGCCATCCCTGAGACTGGGAGAAGATCCCCGCGTTTTCTTTGGCACCCTGATTGTAGATCACGGCTAACGCTCCCTCGAAGGAGTGCCCGTGATAGGGCGGATCCATCAAAATGGCACCGAAAGGAGTATTTAACCTTTCAAAAACATTGTTCAGAACGGTATCCGCCTGCTCTTTCGTGGCAAGTCCGCTGATGATCGCCCAGCTCTGAGGGTTCAACCACAGATTCGCCTCGGGATCCGCCGCCGCACCGATACGCTGTCCGTTTTCAGTATATCCTCTGATAAAACGGTCCTGATCCCAGCACAGCCGTTTGACCAGTTCGCCGAACTCTCCCTGTTTTTGATCCAGATATTGCAGATAGGCTGTATCCTGTCTATGGGCCGCAAACTCCCGCAGGATTGTCATGGCGTAATAGAATTGCAGCGCCACAAAAGAGGATTCTCCGGCTGCGCCGAGACGCAGACAGTCGTTCCAGTCGGCGTAGAGGCCGGCGGGCATGCCGTGCGGACCCAGATGTTTCAAAGAAAACGTCACGGCCCGTTTTAAGTGTTCGTAGACAGTGCCTTCCTCCGCGTCTGCAAAAGGGATGATCTCGTCGAGGAACGCAGTGTTTCCAGTTTCTGCGATGTATTTGTAGACGGTGGGGAACAGCCACAGCGCATCGTCCGCCCGGTAGGCCGGATGCCCGGTGGCCTGCACGTACGAGGTGTCCTCCGGCGTGTCCTCATGCCCCGGATTGTGGGTGAATTTTACGAGGGGCAGGCCGCCGCCGTTTTTTGTCTGGGCGGAGAGCATAAAACGTAGTTTTCTGGCCGCCATCTCCGGTTTTAAGTGTATGATTCCTTGAATATCCTGCACGGTATCTCGATAGCCGTAGCCGTTGCGCAGCCCGCAGTAGATAAAGGAAGCGGCTCTCGACCACAAAAAGGTCATAAAACAATTATAAGCGTTCCAGATATTGAGCATGGTGTTGAAGGCGGGGTTTGGGCTATTGACTTTGAAGTGCCCCAGTTTTTCCGCCCAGTCCGCCCGCAGAATATCCAGTTCCCGTCTGATCTTTTCGGCAGGGGTCTGATAGGAATCCAAGAGAGCGGCAGCTTCTGCGGAAGATTTCATACCCAGCACAAAAACGACTGTTTTTGTTTCCTCCGGCTGCAGGGTCAGGAGGAAAGAGAGAGCGCCGCAGGTGTTTTCATTATAGCCGTCCGCATTTCCGAGAAAACCTTCAGAAACGCCCTGCGGATTTCCATATCCGCGATAGGAGCCGAGAAAACGGGCTTTGTCACCGCAATAAGAGGAGACATCCATGCCCGCAAGGCCGAAGAAACGCTCTGTTACTTTTTTGCTGTCCACCTGTTCGTTTGCGGAGAGCGCGTCCAGATTTCCGTGGATCTGCTGCATGATACGGTTCTCCTGAAAACAGGTTTTGGTAATAAACAGAGAATACTGCAGGTTCACCTGATCCTGCTCGTAATTGCTGTGGTTCGTAAATTCGGCATAACCCGTCAGGGTGAGATTTCGCTTCCGCGGTGAGCAGTTGGTCAGCGTAAGCGCCCATACTTCATGGGCGGCATCCAGAGGGACATAATAGAGCGCTTCCGAGCGGATGCCGTCATAGTCTGCGGTCATCTTTGTATAACCCAGTCCGTGGCGGCATTCGCTCCGGTACTGTGTTGTATCTTTACCGACCGGCTGCCATGAGGCGGACCAGAAATCGCCGGAATCATTATCCCTGATATAGAGATATCTGCCGGGCTGATCAAATTGATTGAATACATAGCGCAGGATCCGGCCGTCCGCGCCGGATGTGGCAAAGCTGTAACCGCCGGCGTTGTTGGAGATAATTGCGCCGTAGTCCGGAGAACCGAGATAGTTCACCCAGGGAGCGGGCGTATCGGGACGGGTAATCACATATTCCCGATTGTCGTCATCAAAATATCCGTAGTTCATTTATTTGTCTGTCCTTTCTTTATTTATTTATTTTCATCTGAGATGGCCGAAACATACGGCTAATCCAGCCTTACCGTAATCCGGTGTATTTTATGGGAAAGTGCATTGACCATTTTACGGGGCAGGGTAATCGAGTCTTTGTCCGATATAGGGAGTTCCATGTCGTCGCAGGAGGCTTCTGTAATCCTGTAAGCGCCGTAATCTTTGCGCGTTTCATTTTTGTAGAGCACTTCAAACCGTTTTCCGGCAAAAGTGAGACTGATGCCGGCGCATCCTTTCGCATCAAACTGCCCGGCCAAAAGTCTGGGGGCAAGAAGTAGATTTCCGGTCTGGCCGCGGACGCCGAACACTTCCGTGATCATGGTCATCATAAACCAGCTTGCAGCGCCAGTGAGATAGTGGTACATGCCCCTGCCGTCCGCATTAAAGTATTCCGGGATTCCGGGGTAGATGCGGCTGTTCTCAAAGCGCAGCGCGGCATTCGCCAGAGTCTGCAGCGTTTTATAACCTTCTCTCACAAAGCCGCGGCGGTACAGGGCGTTGGCGTACATCACAGTCATATGGGAGAACACTGCGCCGTTTTCTTTTTCACCGTAGGCAAATCCAAACATACGGCCCATATCCAGTTTCAGTTCATGAAAGTTCGTATTTAGGCGGTAGCCTCCGATCTCTTCCCGGTAGAGATAACGGTCTGCGCTTTTGACAATCTGACAGATCTGATCGTTGTCGGCCACGCCGCCCATGATAGCAAAGACCTGTCCGGTGAGCATCATGCGTACATGTCCGTGATGAAAGCCTTCTACCGGCTGTCCATGATTGTCATAGTAACTGTTAAACCAGCCTTCCCCGCCTTCTACGGCAATCCATTCATGGGTCCGGAGCCAGGAGATAAGCCACGCCGCTTTTTCGGTCAGATCATCGGCCAGTTCCCGCAGCTTAAATAGGGAACGCTCTCCGTCAATGTTGTGTCTGCATGCGTCGGTATAACGGGACAGGATTTCTCTCTTGTCAGAGATATTGTCGTAACTGTCCGTTTTTTTTCCAAGAAGGATACGGATCTCTTTGCATAGCGCTGTGTCCTCCTGACCGCAGGATGTCTCCAGAAGTTTTATCATAGAGGAGAGAGAGAGGAGATTGCCGGCATAGGCGCAGGTGAATGCTACGCTCTCTCCGCGCTCCGCAGCCATATCCAGTGCGTCGTTCCAGTCAGCGTCCCGCAGCCTGTAGATATTGTGTTCTCCGGAATCGTAGAACGCAGTGAGTTGTTCAATCAGGAGATGTTCCAGAATACTGCCGCTGTATACGACGCCCTCCCTCGTTTTCTGCCTGTTTCCGTAAACTTTGTTCCACTGGGGATCCGTCGCTTCCCCACGCTTAATCTGAGCGTCTTTAAAATAGGGGGCTTCTCTGGTCAGGATTTCCACGTCGCCGGTCTGGTCGATATAGAGTTTTGTAGTCATCAGGGGCCAGATAGCATGATCCATCCAGACTCTGGAGATGCCGTTGCGATCCGCGAGAAAACTGCCGTTTCCGTCTCCAATGATAGTGGCATTGGTTCCGTCCATGCGGACGCCGCCGAAGTTTTGGAGGATCATTTCCCCGACATTACCGGGATCCATCAACAGTAAAGACAGGCAGTCCTGCCAAAGATCCCGCCAGCCTCTGCCTCCCCGGCCGTAGTCGTGATGAGGCAGAAAAGAACAGCCGAACAGCCTCCTGAGAAAGGGCTGAAAACTGACCCATTTCATGAAAGAATCAAAGTCCGGGTCGCCTGTGCGGAAACTGACGTTTACCTTTTCCTGCCAGTACGATTTGGTCTCTGCGAGGGCGTTTAATACTTTTTCTGTGGTATTATATTTCTCAAAACAGACGCATGCTTTTTCAGTGTCTTTTTCTACGCCTAACAGGACTATGTAGTCTTTTTTGGAACCGGGCGGAAGAGATACTTTCTCAAACCGGAAAGCGCCCATGGTTTCTCTGCCGTCAGCGGACTCACCGGCCGGAACACCCGGATACCGTTTGTAGACGGCCAGCGGATGAATGAAGCTTCCGCCTTCTCCGATAAAGGATTCTACGGTAGGATAAAAGGCGGCGGGCAGCTTGCCTTCGCCTGTGCACCCGGTCACATAATAGGTATCATGGTTCGGCAGGTGGCCCCGTTCGTCAAAGGACATAGCGGGGCGGAGAAAAACGCCGTTTTCTTCCGTCCATGTGCGATGCAACATGGAAGTGACGTTTCTGTGATCCCTGATATTGTCCGCGCTTCGTCCGTAGAGAGGAACGGCGGCATAGGCTGTCAGGTTCCATTGTTTTTCAGACCGGTTCTGAATGGACACATGCATAATCTCCATCGTGTCATTCCATGGAATAAAGGAAGTGATCGAGGCTTCCAGCCCACATTCTTTAAAGCGACGCTTCAGAGTGTGGTACATAAATCCGGCGTTTAACTCGCTCTCTTCCTGTTTTTCGGTAAATTGTACGGCCTCCTGTCCGGCGTCAGCTCCCGTCAGCGAACGGATGCCGAAGCCTTCTATATCGCACCAGAAATTTCTGGTGGAACGGTTATTATGAAGATTTTCGGAGCTGACCGGCTCTAACAAAAAGGTTCTTTGATCCGTTTTGGCGTCGCCGCCGAGCGTGGGTGTAACGGAACTTTTTAATCCGGCTTCCGATGCAAGAGGAAAATACAGATAGCTTATATTTTCCGGCTGTTCTATTCGGAAGCTTCCCTGATCATCCGTAAAAATGATGTGTTTCAAAAGAGACTCCTCCTTTCCGTTGTCATGTGTTGTCTGAATGATAAGAATACGCTGTAGAAAATGGAGTTAAGCAATTAACTGAAAGAATTATAATAAGAAAGGATATATGTTTCCTATAAGAAAAACGGGAAAAATATCAGAATCATGACATGAATATGGAATTTATCCGAAAAAGAGGGCACAAAACAGCGTAACTGTGGTATTTTGAAAAGGGTCATGAATCTGATATTTTGGAAAGATTTATAATATATCGGAAGAAAAAAACAGGATATAATCGGACCATCATGATACATAAAACTACCAAATAAACACAGGAGGTTTTCAAATGAAAAGGAAATGGATTGCTATGTTATTGGCAGTGGCGGTAGCTGCCGGCACATTGACAGGATGCGGCAGTTCTTCGTCGGATGGAGCATCCGCCGGAGAAGGAAAGGTCATCAATATCTATGTGTGGAATAACGAGTTTCGGGAACGTGTGGAAGCTATTTATCCGGAAGTAGAAAAAACTTCGGATGACGGCACGGTGACAACATTGAAGGACGGCACGGAGATCCACTGGATTGTAAATCCCAATCAGGACGGCGTCTACCAGCAGAAGCTGGATGAAGCATTATTGAAACAGGCGGACGCGCCGGCGGATGAAAAAGTGGACATCTTCCTGTCGGAGACGGACTATGTCAATAAGTACACAGATGCGGAAGCCGACGTGGCAATGCCGCTCACCGATCTTGGGATCGATCCGGCGACGGACCTTGCGGATCAGTATGATTTCACAAAGACGACTGCTTCCGATGTAAACGGCGTGCAGAGAGGCTCCACCTGGCAGTGCTGTCCGGGACTTCTGGTATACCGCAGGGATATCGCGAAAGATGTATTCGGTACCGACGATCCGGAAGTGATAGCGGAAAAGACCAAAGACTGGGCGACTTTGAAAGCCACGGCGGAGGAGTTGAAAGCGAAGGGATATTACACGTTTGCCTCCTATGCCGACACATTCCGTCTCTACGGCAATAATATTGCGGAGTCGTGGGTTGCGTCCGGTGAGACGTCAGTGAAAGTAGATCCGATGGTCACGAACTGGATCAATGATTCAAAAGAATGGCTGGATGCCGGTTACCTCAATAAGACTGTCAAGGGACAGTGGAATGACGACTGGAACAAGGCGATGGGCTCCCAGTCCAAGGTATTCGCGTTCCTGTTCCCGGCATGGGGTATCGACTTTACGCTAAAGCCCAACTGGGACGGCGAAGCGGGTGCATGGGCGGTGACCACGCCGCCGCAGGAATACAACTGGGGAGGCTCATATGTTCATGCATGCACCGGCACGGATAATCCGGAACATGTAAAAGACATTATTCTCGCCATGACGGCAAATAAGGATAACCTGTTAAAGATATCCAAGGAGTATGCGGATTTTACCAACACAAAGAGCGGCATGCAGCAGGCGGCGTCCGACGAAAATTTTTCTTCCGACTTTCTGGGGGGGCAGAATCCCTTCAGCTATTTTGCGCCGGTTGCCGAGAATATCAAGATTGCACCGCTTTCTTCCTATGATCAGGGCTGTGTGGAACTGATCCAGAACGCTTTCAGCGATTACTATCAGGGTAAAGTGGACTATGACAAAGCTAAGGTAAACTTTGAGACGGCAATCAAGGAGCGCTATCCGGATGTCACGGAAGTTGTGTGGCCCTAAACTGTCATTGCAGATACTGAACTGCGGGGCGTCTGCCCCGCAGTGATCCGGAGGAAAGGAGTGATGTTTTATGAAGAAAAAAAATAAAAGCATCGACTACTCAAAATGGGGATATATTTTTATTCTCCCGTTTTTTGTAAGTTTTTTCATCTTTTCTTTGATCCCGCTGGTGGATACAATACGCTACAGTTTCTTTGAATATTATCGCTCGGGGATCAAGGAGATTGGCCCGAATTTTATCGGGATGACAAATTACGGTGAACTGTTAAAGTCGGATATGCTAAAATACGGGGGCAACACGCTGATTTTGTGGATTATCGGTTTTATCCCTCAGATTCTTGTGGCTCTTCTGCTTGCGGTATGGTTTACCGATATCCGTATGAAGATTCATGCAAAACAGTTTTTCAAGGTAGTTATTTATCTGCCGAATCTGATTATGGCATCGGCTTTTGCTATGTTGTTCTTCACGATGTTTTCGACAAACGGCCCCGTGAACTCGATCATACTGTCTATGGGCATCACGAAGGATGCGATTGACTTTATGGGAACTGTAGGCGGTACAAGGTCTTTAGTTGGCCTGATGAATTTTTTGATGTGGTTTGGCAATACGACGATCATGCTGATGGCGGCGATCATGGGGATCAGTGTGGACATCTTTGAGGCATCCGATTTAGACGGCTGTACCGGCATACAGAGATTTTTCTACATAACGCTCCCGCAGATCAGGCCGATTTTGGCCTATACTCTAATCACTTCTGTGATTGGCGGCCTGCAGATGTTTGATGTGCCCCAGATTTTGACAAACGGTCAGGGAAGCCCGGACCGTACATCCATGACGCTCATCATGTTCTTAAACAATCACTTAAAGAGCAGAAACTACGGTATGGCAGGCGCACTGTCTGTCTATCTGTTTATCGTCAGCGGCATCCTGTGTTTCATCGTGTATAAAATGACGATCGACGACGATCCGGATGGGTCTAAAGCTGCGGCAAAGAGAAAAGCGAAAGAAGAAAGGAGAAGGAGGTAGGATATGAAACAGGAAAAACCAGCTCATCTTCGGAACGTGATAGCGCATATCGTACTGATTATTTTGTCCTTTATGTGCCTGTTCTTTTTCTATATTTTGATTATCAATGCGACCCGCTCCCATGCGGATCTGCAGAAAGGGTTTTCGGCGCTGCCCGGCAACGCTTTTTTGAAAAACTTAAAGAGCATTGCAAATGACGGGACATTCCCGATGTTCCGGGGGATTCTGAACAGTCTGATCGTTTCGGCATCCTCAGCAGCAATCTGTACATACTTTTCTTCTTTGACGGCCTACGGTTTGTATGTTTATGACTTCAAGATGAAGAAAGCCGCTTTTACGTTTATCATGGCGATTCTGGTAATGCCGACTCAGGTGACGGCAATGGGCTTTCTGCGGTTGATCACAAAGATGGGAATGTATGATTCTCTGCTTCCGCTCATCATACCGTCCATCGCTTCGCCCGCGGTTTTTTACTTTATGTATAGTTACTTAAAGTCCTCTCTGCCGATCTCTTTAGTGGAGGCGGCGAGGATCGACGGATCGGGGGAATTTCGGACATTTAATCAAATCGTACTTCCGATCATGAAGCCGGCGATCGCGGTGCAGGCAATCTTCAGCTTTGTGGGGTCCTGGAATAACTATTTTGTTCCGGCTCTGGTAATTCAGTCGAAAGACAAGATGACGGTGCCAATCCTGATCGCAACGCTCAGGGGCGCAGATTTTATGAACTTTGATATGGGAAAAATCTACATGATGATCACGGTGGCTATTGTTCCCATTATCATTGTGTACCTGCTGCTCTCAAAGTATATCATTGCGGGCGTGACGCTCGGGGGTGTGAAAGAGTAATCCATCATCGGCAGCAGGAGAACGAAAAAATGAAAAACTGGTATGAAATAGATTGGGATGCATATGCAAAAACGGCGATAAGGGCAGCGGCTGAGGGCGCTGTTCTTTTGAAGAATGATAAAAATGCCTTGCCGCTGCGGGAGGGAGAGCGGATTTCAGTATTCGGCAGGATACAGTTTGATTATTATAAGAGCGGAACAGGTTCCGGCGGTATGATCAACACCAGATATGTGGTGGGAATTTTGGATGCTCTGAAAGAAGAAAAGCTGATATTGAACCGGGAATTAGAGCAGGTCTATCTGGACTGGATCAAAGAACACCCCTATGATTTCGGAAGCGGCTGGGCCATGGAACCATGGTGTCAGCAGGAGATGCCGCTTACGCGCGGGACGGTGGAGCGGGCGGCTGCCATAAGCGATGTAGCCATTGTTGTCATCGGGCGCACAGCGGGGGAAGACCGGGACATTAAACGGGAGGCAGGAGGTTATCTGTTGACCAAGACAGAGGAGGAGATGCTTAAGAAAGTCTGCGCGGCTTTTGAAAGAGTTATCGTTTTGCTCAATGTGGGAAGCATTATCGATATGAGTTGGGTAAAAACCTATGACCCTCAGGCTTTGCTTTATGTGTGGCAGGGGGGGATGGAGGGCGGTCATGGCGTGACAGAGGTATTGATGGGAAGGGTAAATCCCTGTGGCAAACTGACCGATACCATCGCGCGTTCTCTGGAGGATTATCCGTCCGATCCCGATTTCGGCGGCCTTTCAGGCAACTGCTACCGGGAGGATATCTATGTGGGTTACCGCTATTTTGAGACGTTTGCGCGAGATAAGGTACTCTATCCTTTCGGATTCGGGCTGTCCTATACTTCTTTTGTGTTTAAGAGCAGCATGACGGTGGAAAAGGAGCGCTGTATTATTGAAATCAGTGTAAAAAATACAGGCCATACGGCGGGAAAAGAAGTGCTGCAGGTCTATGTATGTGCGCCTCAGGGAAAGCTGGGAAAACCGGTCAGGGAGCTGGCGGCATTTGCAAAAACAAGGTGTCTGAGACCGGGGGAGGTAGAAGACCTGTACTTAGAGGTAAAAAAAGACGATCTTGCATCCTACGATGACAGCGGCGTTACGGGATATAAGTCCTGCTATGTGTTAGAAGAGGGCATTTATCGGTTTTATGTGGGGACAGACGTACGCAGCGCGGAGTCGGTGGGCGCTATGGAAGTAAAAGCGATAGAAGTCACGCGGATGTGCAGGGAAGCGTTAGCCCCGGTGGAAGAATTTGAACGGATAAAACCGGTGCGTGACAAAAATGACAGATTTGTCATTTTGAGAGAAAAGGCGCCCACGCGGACTTATAGCATGAAAGAGAGAAGAGGCAGGGAGAAAAAGCGGGAAATACTCTGTTCGGGCAATCTCGGATACCGGCTGGAGGATGTCTATGACGGATGTGTCACATTAGAACAGTTTATCGGGCAGTTGAGCGATCAGGATCTGTGCTGCATCGTCCGGGGAGAGGGCATGTGTTCGCCGAAAGTGACACCGGGAACGGCGGCGGCGTTCGGAGGGATCACGGATTCTCTGGCCGGCTATGGGATTCCCTGCGGGTGCTGTGCGGACGGCCCCTCTGGTATCCGGATGGATTGCGGGACGTACGGTTTCTGCCTGCCGAACGGAACATGTCTGGCCAGTACGTTCAATGAGAAGCTGGTGGAAGAACTCTATGAACTGGAGGGCGCGGAACTGCGGAAAAACCGCATTGACATCCTGCTGGGCCCGGGTATGAATATTCACAGGCATCCGTTGAACGGGAGAAATTTTGAGTATTTTTCGGAGGATCCGTTGCTCACCGGGAAAATAGCGGCCGCGCAGTTGCGGGGTATGGGGAAATATCATGTAACAGGCGCCTTGAAGCATTTTGCCGCCAACAATCAGGAGACAAATCGCAGAACCTACAATTCCGCAGTCTCTGAGCGCGCGCTGCGGGAAATCTATCTGAAGGGATTTGAGATCGCGGTAAAGGAAACGGACGCCTGCGCGATTATGACTACTTACGGTAGTCTGAACGGTCTTTGGAGCGCCGGAAACTACGATCTGGTCACTACGATTTTGCGGGAGGAGTGGAAGTTTGACGGACTGGTAATGACAGACTGGTGGGCGAGCATCAATGAGGAAGGGGAGCCGGCAAGCGTTCGCAATGTGTCGGCTATGGTGAAGAGCCAGAACGATATTTATATGGTGGCGCAGGATGCGGAGAAAAATTCCAATAAGGATGATTTGGAAGAGTCTCTGAAAAACGGAACGCTGACGAGGGGAGATCTGCAGAGATGCGCCGCGAATATCCTGCGCGTGCTGATGCGCCTGCCAGTGATGGACAGGAGTCTTAAGCGGCTGAGCAGAGAGGAGGAAGAAGCTTTTGCCGTTGTGAGTAAAGAGGACGGCGCGGTTCCGGATATAGAATGGTATGCGTTAGATAAGACGCTGGAACTGGACGGTACGCAAATTGATACAAGGAGGGGGAATTCCTATGTCTGCGGTCTGCAGGCGGAAGTAATGAACCGCTACAAGATCCGCATCCGGCTGAAAGTAGACGCATTGGAACTGGCGCAGGTATCGCTGTCCGTTTTTACCAACGGTATTCTGCAGAGAACTTTTACGTTAAATGGAACAGGCGGAGAGTATGTGGAATTAGAGCAGCTTATGGAGCCTTTTTTCAGCGTGAACAATTATCTGCGGCTGTATTTTGCGGAGAGCGGGATGCGGATAGAGAAGATATGGCTGGAATATACAGGGAATGACAGCTTAGGCACAAAGTGATTTTCATGTCCGGACAGACCGGTATGCACAAAACAGTCCGCCCCGCATATATTATTTGTAAGAGAATATATGCGGGGATTTTTTATGTCACAAAACAGGGTGCATACCGCACAGAATGATTATACAGACAAAGGTACATTACAGATCAACGTGACTTCCACACTGGGATTTTTCCCTGTGACGGATGCAAAAGTTACTGTTACGCTTTCGGGGGAGCCGGATACGGTTATAGAGGAACTTGAAACGAACCAGTCGGGACAGACGGTGGAAGTGGAATTGCCGGCGCCGCCGCTTGATTTCTCTTTAGAGCCGGGGGAAGAACAGCCCTATGCGGATTACAATGTCACCGTGACTGCGCCGGGCTATGAGCCGGTTGTGGTGGAGGGAGTACAAGTGCTGCCGGAGGTGGAATCTGTTCAGCCGGTCAGCATGATACCGAGAGAGGTGGAGACTGCGCCGGAGGAGGACATTTTGATACCGCCGCACACGTTGTTTTATGATTATCCGCCGAAGATAGAGGAGGATGAGGTTAAACCGATGGATGATGACGGGGAGATCGTTTTGAGCAGAGTCGTCGTACCGGAAACTATCGTGGTGCATGACGGATTGCCAAACGATGCGTCGGCTCCCAACTACTATGTTCCCTACAGAGATTATATTAAAAATGTAGCCTCCTCAGAGATCTATGCGACGTGGCCGGAACAGACGATCTACGCAAATGTGCTGGCTATCATGTCTTTTACGTTGAACAGAGTTTATACGGAATGGTATAGAAATCAGGGGAAAAACTTTACGATCACATCCTCCACGGCTTACGATCAGAAATGGATGAGAGGAAGAAACATCTACAGCAACATCAGTTATCTGGTGGATACAGTCTTTGCAAATTATCTCTCCAGACCGGGCATACGACAGCCGATCTTTACATCCTACTGTAACGGGACAACGGTCACTTGCAACGGACTGTCCCAGTGGGGTTCCAAGTATCTGGGGGATCAGGGATACTCCGCCATAGAGATCATACGGTATTATTATGGAAGCAACATGTATATCAATACTGCGGTGGGTGTGTCCGGTGTGCCATCCTCGTGGCCCGGTTATAATTTGACAGTCGGATCAAGCGGGGATAAGGTGCGGCAGATACAGATGCAGCTCAACCGCATAGCCCAGAACTATCCGGCTATTCCGACGGTGTCGGTGGACGGTATTTTCGGACAGCGGACGGCGGAGGCGGTCAGAAGTTTTCAGCGGATTTTCGGGCTGCCGGTTTCGGGCATTGTGGACTATCCGACATGGTATAAGATCTCGGCCGTCTATGTGGCGGTATCAAGGTTATCGGAGCCGGGGACATAAGGGAAGGCGTTCGCAAAATTTTTACAGCCTTTCGTACGCGATCCTGAGGCTGCCGTCGGTGAGATAGATCATGCCGCATTTCTGAAAGCCGGCTGCCGGCAGGATATGCTGCATGATCAGATTGTCGCGATGGGTATCGATGCGCAGATGGGAGATTTGGTGTCCGCAGAAGGCGAGAGCTTCCGCGAGCACCCCCTTTCTTGTGCCGTTTCCCGCAATTCTGTGGATCGTGCCATAGGGCGAATCGGAGAGCCATGCGCCGTTTTCAATCAGCCGATAGGTGGGATCTTCGCCGATGATAAAGGCGAAAACGCCGTAAACCGAAAGGGCATCTCTGCACAGATAGAGATGCTTTTTTGCTATATCTTTAAGGAGAAGTTCCACCCCCGGATAGTCTTTTGTCCATTGAGTGGGGTTGCCGTTTTTGATCATAAAGTTTCTGGCGTATTCGTAAATATTCAGTATATCCGGCAGATCTGCAGCTACGGCAAGAGTGATCATAGCGCTCCTCCTTAAAAAAATCTGTGGCTATTGTAACATTTTTTGTGTAAAAAGTCATCGGGTTTCTCCGATTAAAAAGGTATTGCCGCTTTGTCTGCCTTATAGTAAAACTAGAACATGGGAAAATCGTCATATCTGTAAAAGGAGGCGGCGATCATTCAGCAGGGAAAAAATGTGCGGAAAGGCGGCAAAATGAAACAGATATTTCTGGTGGAGGACGACTGCCCTGACCCTTAAAAGGGTCTTCATATTCTTTCACGCTGAGCTTATCCTGCATGTTATCCGCTCTCTCCTGATCCTGAATATACTTCTTTATCGTGGCTTCATTCAATTCTACGGTACTAACATAATACCCTTCTGACCAAAAGTGACGGTTTCCAAACTTATACTTCAGGTTTGCATGCCTGTCAAACATCATCAGGGCGCTTTTTCCCTTCAGATATCCCATAAATGATGAAACGCTTATCTTCGGCGGTATACTTACAAGCATATGCACATGGTCAGGCATAAGATGCCCTTCTATGATCTCCACTCCCTTGTAACTGCACAGCTGCTTTAAAATATCACGCAAATCTGTTTTATATTGATTATAGACATTTTTTCGTCTATACTTTGGGGTGAAGATGATGTAATATTTACACATCCACTTCGTATGTGCGAGCGAATTTGTTTGCTTTGCCATAAAATCACCTTTCCTTTCTCTAATAGTGGCCTGAACACCCCTATTATAATGGAAAGGTGATTTTTGTATAACAATCGTCGCGCACCCGCATAGCGGGCATTTTCCCTGTTTTTCTCGGCGTTTTCCTCTACGTCTATTCGTCTGGTCGTCAGATGACGAGTTTACAGGGCGAGAGCAACAGCATATCCAACCAAAAAGCAATGCTTGAGGATTATGCGGAAAAGAACGGATTTACGGGCATACGCCGCTTTACTAATGACGGGATTTCCGGCACGATCTTTGAGCGTGAGGGATTGCAAGCCATGCTTGCAGAGGTTGAGAAAGGCAATATCGGAACAATCAAAGAACAAAACAATAAACGGCATTTGTGGAGGTATCTGGTATGAAAAGAAAATATTTATTTCCAGTAGTATTGCTCATGTGTGTATTATGGCTTTCTTCGTGCGGACAGGGACAGAATTTGCGGGAGGGAATATCTCCGAACGCACAGAGCGGCAGCCAGCAAACTTTAGAACAGGCAAGTTTTTCTTTTGAGGGATCTATATTCCATTATGGGACTTATGATTACGATGTTTCCTCTCGGAATCAATCAATAAATAGCATTTTATCTGCAATTCCTGTAGGGCAAAAAATCGTTATTGAGTGCCATGTCGGACCGAAGAATGGCGTTTATTGTATTTTTGATACGGAAAGCGAGTCCTTTGATGAGGATATCATAGGAAACAATCTGATATGGCACAGCGATGATATAACTACCGCAGTGTATTCATTCTGGTCGGAAATCCATACCTATGACGGGAACGTCATCAAAACATATGACCTTGCGGAAGATTCGCACATTTATGGTTTGGCGTTTTGTGATAATTACGCAAAGCTGGATGTAACCATTGCGCATAATGACGGTACAGAAACAGATACGATCGCCTTGCCGAGCAAATAAAGATACTAACATAGCCATAGAAAGAATGAGATATGATAAGTCAATCTATGCGATTGAGTATTGTACTTTATTAATTTACATTTAGAAAAACCATAATTTTTGTAACGAATTATAAATTAATGTGATATAAAGTAGAGATGAGCAAAACACATTGATTTAAATATAGGATTTGGCAGTTAGTGTCTGT
>CAJTNC010000026.1 GCA_910577955.1 uncultured Lachnospiraceae bacterium | reverse complement strand
GGCTGTACAAAGTACATCACTATTCCCGATGATTTAAGACTCTCCATTGACAGAGACAGCAAATATTTCAAAAATAATTACTCTCTTCGTACAGAATGTGAGCGATACAATTCCCGTTTCAAAAATACCGGGCAGGAACGTATGTGGGTAAGAAATAAATCATCTGTTACAAACTTGAATACACTTGCCCATATCAGTCTGTTAGCGGTTGCCGTTGCTACAATTACCAGTGGCACCGGGCAATCCTACCGTAAGCTCAAAGCTGTAAAACGAATCGCATAATAAAGAGCAATTCATACCCCCTTATTTGCGTAGGTTTTGGACTTACGTTAGCTTTGCTATGCCATAAATTCTCAATCTTTTCAATTTACAGACACTAACTGCCAAATCCTATATTTAAATCAATGTGTTTTGCTCATCTCTAATTCCCTAATCCTGAATAACCTCCACGACCATAACCTCCGCCGCATGGAAGACTTCTCCTTCAAACCTTCCGTTCATATGCGCCGTAAGCCCTGTTTTCAGATTGTCGGCCGTGCCTTCCGTCTCCTCATGACCTGCTCCCGCATCCCAGATCTTTTGCTTAATGAATTTTGTGTTTTCATCATAGGTCACTGTGATCCTCGGAGCTTCTTTCTCCTCGTCCGATCCTTCCGCAAACGCCACCATGATCTCGCCGCCGTCCTCCAGCTCCTCAAGATAGATCTCGATCACTGTAAACTGTCCCTCTCCGATTTCTACTATATCACCGCAGAAATCTTCCTCCTCTGTTCCGGAAAGTTCCTGTGGTTCTTGTGTTTTCGGCTCCTCTCCACTCTCCATCTCTTCCGGTACCGGCAGTTCCTCCGCCTCCACACCGAAACTTACCGGCCGATCTGTATCTTCCGTCCCTTTTCCACAGCCTGTCAACCCTGACAGCGCCAATACCATAGTCATTGTTATAAACATCCGTCTTCTCTTATTGTACATTGCTTTCTCCTCTTCATCACTGTCTCCGCATTCATTTCCATTCTCCCCATATCAACCGGTTTAGGTCAGTATAACAGATGTTCCTCTAAAGTTTCTCTAAATGATTTGCACTTCGGACATTCCCGCAGCCGGACAAAGGAATCCTTTCCTTAATTTATTTCAATTTTTAGAGATTTTTTAAAGATTTTTCTGTTATACTATACGCGAAAGCAATGAGCAGTGCGCCGGCAGATTAACAGAAGCTTTCGTCATGCTTGCATGTAAGAAAACTTCTGTTAATCTGCCGGAATAGGGCGAAGCCCGCGAACGAGGAAAACCGCAGGTTTTCCAAGTACGCACTGCACGGCTGCTGGGCAGATATGCACTGCACATCAGATACGCACCGCACGGCTGTACAGATACCATCTACAGGAGAAAGAAACGACCATGAGAATTTTACTGGCAGAAGATGATGAAAAACTGAAAACTTCCCTCGCCTTCCAATTAGAAAAAGAAGGCTTTTCAGTCGACACCTGTTCCGACGGCGAGGAAGCGCTTTACTATATCGAGCAGAACATCCACGACCTGATCCTGCTCGACCGCATGATGCCCTGCATAAGCGGCACAGACCTTCTCTTACAAATGCGAAAAGCGCATAACCAAACGCCCGTCATTCTGATCACGGCCCTCGGCACTCTGGACGACAAGGTCACCGGCCTTGATCTCGGCGCCGACGACTACCTCGTAAAGCCCTTCGCATTCAAAGAACTGATGGCGAGGATCCGCTGTGTCGCCCGCCGTCCTCGGAACATCGTATACACGGATGTGCTCGCCTTCGGGGACATCACATACCGACCGGAAGAAAATACGTTGACCGGCGCATCCGGCTCCTGCAGCATTTCCAAACGGGAAGGTGATCTGCTGGAAGCTTTCCTCCGTAATCCCGCCAAACCCCTGTCCCGCACATTGCTGCTGACAAAAGTATGGGGCCTTGACAGCGATGTGGAGGAAGGCAATCTGGATAATTACATTCACTTTCTCCGAAGACGTTTAAAAGCCGTAGGCAGCAGTGTCTCGATCCGCACGATTCGGGGCGTCGGCTATCAGATAGAAACCTAAAAACACCGCTCCCCGGCTATTGCCGGCATAACCTCAGGAGAACCCCGCCATGTTTAAAAAAGTATACCTCCGTCTGACTATCCTCTGCGGAAGCATAACGACCATTATTCTTCTTGCCATGTCATTCGGTTATCTTTATATCTCGGAGCAGAGTCTGAAAAACAACGCTTTTTCTGCCTTTCAGAACAACATGAACACACTGCTCGCCGATCTGGAACATCAAAGCGTGATCACACACGAATGGCTGACGAAAATGGAAGGAAACGGAAGATACCTGATCCACATCACGGATAACGGCATCCCCTTTTTGTACAATGAGCGCGAAACAGATGAGCGAAAACAGCTATTTGAAGATGTGTGGCGTATTTATGAGAACAGGCAGACTCAGGCAGAAGGAAGCGAATACTCCGACATCCGGCATATGGAATTTTTCTACACGCCGGAACCCTCCGGAAAAACAAGATCTTACTGCGCCTGCACCGCCGTGTCCACGAGAAACAGCGGCACGCTGGAGATTATCATTCTATCTCCTCTTGACACCCTGCAGGCACAGATCAAGAATCAGCGCTTTCTCTTTCTCCTGTTGGATATTCTTGCCATCGCACTGTTGTCCCTCTTTTCGTGGCATTTTACCAGACGGATCTTAAAACCCTTAAAAGAAAATCAGGAGAGACAGACCCGTTTTATCGCTTCCGCCTCCCACGAACTCCGCACGCCTCTTGCGGTAATCTTATCCTGCGCTTCCGCCGCTGAAAAAGCACAGGGTCCGGAGAAAGACCGCTTTTTAGACGCCATTCAGTCCGAGGGAATACGCATGTCTAAACTGATCGACGATATGCTGCTTTTAACCACTGCGGACACCGGAAGCTGGAGTATCCATCCCGTCCCCGTAGAGCTCGACACGCTGATCCTCAATGTCTTTGAGGCTTTTGAAGCCGTTGCCGCCGAAAAAAATATTGCCCTCTTTGTCTCGCTGCCGGAAAGCGCCATCCCTCCCGTCTCCTGCGACAGAGAACGCATCACGCAGGTACTGGCTGTCTTGCTGCACAACGCCGTCAGCTACACGCCTGCGGGCGGGAAAATAGCACTCTCTCTTTTCGTAAGCGGGAAAAACACCTTCTTTTCCGTGGCGGACAACGGTCCCGGCATCCCCGATCCGGAAAAAGAACATATCTTTGATAGGTTTTACCGCACAGAAAAGTCCCGCACCGAAAAAGGGCATTTCGGTTTGGGACTCTGTATCGCCGCGGAGATCGTCCGGGCACATCACGGTAAAATCTATGTACAAGATACATCCGGCGGCGGCAGCACGTTCACGGTACTTCTGCCGTAGGCGCCTCAGTCTCCGCTTCTGCCGTACAATTTTCCTAACGCCCGCATCTGTCCCGCCAATTCTTCTGTAAACATATCCTTCCCCGCTCTCCACACCCAGTTGCCGCCCAGTGTGGAGGGCGTGTTGATCCTCGCCCCGCTTCCGAGAGCCAAATAATCCTGCATCGGAATGACCGCAGTAGCCGCCACGCTTTTAAGCGCCTCCCTGATGAACACAAGATGAATATCCTCATTCGAACGGATATCCAGATACTCTTTGGCCAGAACTTTATCTTCCTCTTTCAGGCTGTTATACCACCCCATGATCGTGTCGTTGTCATGAGTACCTGTATACACTACGCTGTTCTCCGGATAATAGTAGGGCATATAATTCCCCGCCTCTCTGGAGTCAAAGGCAAACTGCAGCACCTTCATCCCCGGAAATCCGGAATTCTTAACCAGTTCAATGACCGAATCAGTTAAAAATCCCAGATCCTCGGCAATGACTTCCTTATTCCCAAGCCTTCTTTTCATCGTCTCAAAAATATCGATACCCGGTCCCTTTTCCCAGTGACCGCCTTCCGCCGTCAAATCGCCGTAGGGAATCGAATAATACTCGTCAAAGCCTCTGAAATGGTCGATCCGCAAAATATCATAGAGTGCATAACAGTAGCCGATGCGCTTCATCCACCAATCGTAATCCGTCTTTTTATGGTAATCCCAATCATAAAGCGGATTTCCCCAAAGCTGTCCCGTAGCCGAGAAAAAGTCCGGCGGGCATCCCGCCAGCGCCTTAGGGGTGCCGTCCTCCGCTAACTGAAAAAGTTCCCGCCCCGCCCAGACGTCCGCGCTGTCCGCTGCCACATAGATCGGTATATCCCCGACAATGCGGATCTTTTTCTGATTGGCGTAGGCCTTCAGCTCAAACCACTGGCTCTGGAACAGATACTGCTCGAACCGATAAAACCCGATCTCCTCCAGACATTTTTCCCTGTAGGCGGCAAGAGCCTCGGGCTTCCTCAGTTTAATATCCTCATCCCAAAAAAACCAGCTTGCGCCGCCGAAGGATCTTTTCACAGCCATGTACAGCGCGTAATCCTCCAGCCACCATGCATTTTTTTTGCAGAACTCTACAAATCCGCCGTCGCTTTCAATACCGCTGTTATCATAGGCTTTCCGCAGAAGCGCGAACCGCATCTGATATATTTTATCGTAGTCGATGCAGTCGGGCGTTTCCCCGAAATCACAGGCCATGCATTCTTCTTTAGTAAGCCACCCCTTCTTGATCAACGCCTCCAGATCGATAAAATAAGGATTCCCCGCATATGTGGAAAAGGACTGGTAGGGAGAATCTCCGTAACCGGTAGGCCCAAGGGGCAGTATCTGCCACAGCCTCTGTCCCGCCTGTTCCAGAAAATCCACGAACTCATAGGCTTCTTTGGAGAACGCGCCGATCCCGTACGGCGACGGAAGACAAAACACCGGCATCAAAACGCCGCATATCCGCTTTCCCATAACGTTCCT
Source organism: uncultured Lachnospiraceae bacterium (assembly GCA_910577955.1). Classification (GTDB taxonomy): domain Bacteria; phylum Bacillota; class Clostridia; order Lachnospirales; family Lachnospiraceae; genus 1XD8-76. The sequence goes on along the minus strand of CAJTNC010000026.1, from coordinate 36,015 downwards.
CTTCATCATCATTTCTCCTTCCGTCGGCACCGTTCCCGGTAACGTTTTCATTTTTTCCTAAAATAAACTTTATCAAACTATTTTTCGTTTGACAATACTGTTTTTCATATTTTTAATCCCAGTATTCTTTCCGCTGACGGTCATCCAAATTTTCTATAAATTCTATTTTATATTTTAAAAATTCCTCGATGTCCATCATAATATGATACAGCATCGCCTGATTTTCAAACTCCTCTCTGTCCCGGGGCACATTTTCCTTTTTCATCTCCTTGAAAATTTCCTGCAGCCTTTCCAGCTGCTCTTCCGGAATATTCTTTTCCCTGACATGATCCGCCAGATAACACATATAATCCGCCGTCACCTTCGCCTCCTTAGGGACGGTCCTTATCCTTTTCATCTCATAATGCAAACTGTCAAGCATACGGCACTGTTCCAGACGCATCTCAAAATAGTCCAAATAGTAGCTGTGGTGAGCCGCAAAATTATTGTTCTGAAATTCTCTGGCCTCTTCCATATACTCCTTCAGCTTTTTCTCCAGCGCACGAATCTCCTCCCACACGCTGACGCTCAGCGGTTTTTGCTGTTCCCCCCGCAGATACGCGGACATCTCCCGCAGAATAGCCTGCAGCTGTCTCTCCGTGTAGCGCATATCCTCGACAATGTCCTTTTTTCTGTTCTTATTCAGATGAAACAGATTTAACACAAGCGCAATCATGACCCCGATCAGCACCAGCATAAATTCATTATAGATAAACGGAATGCTAAAGTCCATTTTCATCATATAATGAGCCGCAATAACGCCGTTGACGGACAGCGAAGCCTGCCATCCCATGATCGCCGACAAAAGCGCCACGATAAAAATGACAACGCCGAAAGCAATCCATTCGCTGTGCATCCACGGGATGAGCAGCATCGCCAACAGAGAGGTGAGAAAAAACGTACCGATACGGATCACGGAGATCCTCACCGTATCCCACTTTGTCCCAAGCAGTGACAAAAGCGTTACCGTACCTGCCGAAACCGCAAACTCCAGATGCATGGCTTCCGCTATGTAGATCGCCAGAGCGCTGCCCACCGCGATCTTGACTGCCAGAAGAACTCTCTTCTCCAGTCTTCTCCTCGTTTCCATAGTCATAATATGTTCCCCCGATGAAATAGATCTTCTTATCTATTATCATACCTGTTTCCGGGGGAATTTACAATGAAATTTTTGTGTTTCGGCGGTAACAGTTCCTCTCAAAAAAGCCGCACTCTTCCCTCTGCGGCTTTGCAATAATCGGTATATTTAAAATTTTCTCAGCCACTCCCAAATGTCAACCTTTTTTTATTTTAGTTGACATTTCATTTTCACTGTGCTAGTATAGCTCATGAAATCAGTATTTTGTGCGAACACATGACAACTTATCGCATTTTTATTTCTGAACGGAGGGAACTATGAACACAAAGACATCTGCAAAACCACAAAACCCAAAACCCGGAACCGACAGAAAGGGAAAGACCTACGACATGGCGTATATTGCCGCCTTCACGGTGTTGATCGCCATCTGCTCATGGATATCCATCCCCGCTGTAGTTCCCTTCACCCTTCAGACCTTCGCCGTGTTTTTAGCAGTAACTGTTCTAGGCGGAAAGCGCGGCACAATGGCCGTAACGCTCTATGTCCTCTTAGGCGCCATCGGCCTTCCGGTGTTCTCGGAATTTACCGGCGGCCTCGGAGTTATACTGCGGAACACCGGAGGATATATTATCGGTTTCATTTTCTCAGCCCTCGTCATGTGGCTGATGGAAAGCCTCTTTATAAAAAAGCTTCCTGCAAAATATACCCTTGTCATTCAGGCCGTCTCCATGGTGTTCGGATTGCTTGCCTGCTATGCCGCGGGCACCGCATGGTTTATGTTTGTGTATATGAAAGACGCAGGTCCTATCGGCCTTACGACCGTACTGGGATGGTGCGTGATTCCTTTTATCATTCCGGACGTCGCTAAGATCGCCTTGGCGCTCATGCTTGGCAGAAAACTCCGAAAACCTCTCGGAAAAATTATGGGAAACCTCTGATACCGGAAAAAGAACAAACAGATAAGGAGCCGACATGACATACAAGATCAGGCCTCATCACGGCATGTGCTTTTCCTTTTTTCAAGGAAAAGGCTACAGCAGTGCATTTACGGAAAATATGCAGATCATGAAAGAAAAACTGGAGAAAGATCCTGAGGTGATCCTGCTTTGCGGAGCGGACGACGTGTGCGCCTGCTGCCCGGGATGCCTGTCCGGCAGATGCACCGAAACAAATACCGGACTGCCCTCGGACAAGGCGGAGCGCTACGACCGTCAGGTTCTCGCCCGCTGCGGTCTCTCGGAAGGTGCGCGGATGCGTTGGAAGGACTTTGCCGCATCCGTGCAGGAACACATTCTCCTCCCCGGGAAGCGGGAAGAGATCTGCGGAGATTGTCAGTGGAATGCGCTGTGCACTAAACCGTACCGTTTACCACGTCATAAAACTCTTCCAACGTCCACCCCATCTCCTTCAGGCGGGCAGCCGTCTCTCTTCCCACATATCTGAAATGCCACGGCTCATATTTGATACCGGTGATTTCTTCCTTGTCCGAAGGGTATCTCAGAATAAAACCATACTCATGGCAGTGTGCCACAAGCCATTGATTGCCGGACTCATAGGCCTGACTCTCATCCATCATCGTATTGGTTGAACAGAGAATATCAAGGGCCAATCCCGTCTCGTGTTCGGAATGCCCGGCAGGCATCGTGTATTCATAAGTCTTTTCAAGGGCTGTCTCATAGGTATATCCCTTGGCCAAATACTTCTCCACGTCCTCATCCACCAGTCCCTGCTGATAATCCCTGTCGCGATAGGCGGAGGCGATCCAGTATTGAAAACCGTCCTCTCCTGCGTCTCTCAACATGGCGCAAAGGTCTTCATAAAGAATATCAGCTGCCTGCAGTCTGCCCTCACAAATACTCCTAAGCCCCGCTTCATAAAAAGCCGCAAGTTCATTCTCTTTGTTCACCAGCACGAGGAGCTCCCTATTCCCCGCATACAATTCCTGACACTTCTGTCGTATTTGAGGCGTTACACCGGCTATTGCGTTTGCCATCTCTTCTCCGTACAAGGATCCGTCCGGCTCACCGAGAATATCATCGCCCGACTCCCCATCCATCGAAAACAGTCCGCGCAGCGCATTCTCCACTGCTGCCCCGCCGTTTCCCATCAACTCCTGTGCATGCACTTTTCCGGCTGTAAGAATATTGAAGATCATAAAACAGGTGGCGGCGATGCCTGCCAAGATAAAATAAATCAAAATCCCCCGCAGGATCTTGTACTGCATTTTCTTTATCTTCCTTTTTTTCTTTTTGGAAATGCTTTTTTGGCTGTTTTCGGAACTCCTCCGCACTTCTCGCTGTACGGTGTTGCTCCTCCTTGCACTTCTTCCATCGTACATCGGTTCCTTCCACGCCACCGGACCTCTCTGCACTTCCCTTCTTCCGCCTGCCTGCAATGTTCTTTCCATATCTCTGTCCTCCCTCTCACAGTCAGCTTCTCATACTGAAAACATTTGGGCATTTGCGAATCTCCGCTTTCTACAAGTATTGCTTGTGCAAAATTTACGCATCAATAAGCAGGCGCTGTGAGACCGTCGGCACTTAGGCGCCGTATTTTGGTGCCTTACGTGTCCGCTGCGGTCGAGCCGCAGTGAAAACGTGCCTGCGCCTTGATCGTATGTTTTGCACGGCAAAACGGTAGAATCAATGAGTTTCGCAATTACCTAATATAACATCTCAACTGTTAAGGACAGTATATCTTTGCCATGCATCAGATTTTAAACAATTCTGTATCAAAACTGCATCATTTCAAAAAATTCCATACATCCCGTTTTCAGGATCCATATATTATCTTCACTCCCTTCCCATTCGATCCTGCTGCCGACTTCCAAAAACGTCCCTCCTCCTTCCATCGACCGGATAACTTCTTCCATCGTCCAGATATCCCCTTCCGGAAAACCTGTTCCATCCGAATCATAGATCCCTGTCGCTGCGTTGTCCATCAAGTCGGTATACTTTCCTGCATCCGAAACGGGCATATCATGTTCAAAAATCAGATACGCCCCCAATGTTCCTTCGTCATCTACCTGTAAAAGATGATCTTTAAGCGTGAGATCCCAGTAGTCCACCCATGGAGCCCATATCTCACTGGCCAAATATATCTGCGTCTCGTACTCATACACGTCATTACTATATAAAGCCGCCGCTTTCCGTACATCTGACGGAGCTTCCGGATCCGCTCCGAAAGCGTAGATCATATCCCAGCCGTACATCTTCTCCGACTTATCCTTTGCTCCCCGCAGAGCAACTGCAACGATCTTGTAAAAATCCGCATCCATGCAGACGATCAATCTGTCCGTAGCAAACAGTGATAAAGCTTTTCTTTCCTTTCCGTTATATATCACCAGTTCATCCTGTTTCTCCGTCAGCTCAAAAGTCAGCGTCCAGACCTGAAAGGGCGTCATCTCCTGTGCTGAGTCCTCCTGTGCTGATTCCCCCTGTCCGGCAGGAGTTCGCATATAGACCGTATGCTTCTCTCGAGAGACAAGATTATCTACAGTCTGCGCGTCCCACCAATCTTCTATGAACAGAGGATTCATAGCGTTTACGGCCGCCTCCATCTCCTCATTGACGATCTTCACCAGTTCCTCGTCGCTGATCCTGTCCGCCGTCTCCTCCACCGGCAGGGCAGTCAACCTCTTTCCCGCGGTCCGTACCCTCGCCATCGCCTCTATCTTATCCTGAAAAGTCGTGTAGGGGACGGCGTAAGGACTTATATCCATATCCATGTAGGTGATTTGCATAAGGGTTCCCGCATCATAGAGATTATTGATGATCTTCGGAGCCAGAAAAGCCCCCACAGTCAAGATGACCACCAACAGGACGCACAGCGCTTTTCCCATCAGGCTGTCCAGCGAAAACCACCTGCGTGCACTCTTTTTACTCATCTTCTTCCTCCTCTTCCGGGAAGAAAACACAGACGTTTGTCCCCGTGTTCTCGTTGCTTGCGATCTCCCAGCGGGCATGATGCAGTTTCACGATCCTGCTGCAAAGCGTCATGCCGATGCCGGCGCCCCCTTCCTTTCTGGCTCTCGATTTATCTACCATATAGAAAGCTTCGGTGATCTTTCCCACCTCATCGGCAGGGATCCCGCAGCCGTTATCCATCACCGTAAAACTGTAACCTTTCTTCTCCTGCCTGCCGACAAACAGGATCCTCCCCCGCTCATCCCCCGTGTAATTCTTTCTGGCGCAGGCTTTCGCCGCATTGTCGATCAGATTGCCGAACAGGGAACATAGCAGATCCAGATCACCGAATACGATGCCCGCCGCGATATTTTTCTCCAGTATCACATTTTTTTCCCACAAAAGCCGTTTTGTGAAAAGTTCGATCTCATAGGCGAGTTCTCTTGTTTTCAAAGGTTTTAAAGCGACTCCCTGCGTGCGGACCCTCACTAACTCCATCATTTTATAGGACAAACGTTCAAGCCGCTTCCCCTGCTGATAAATGTAATCGGAAGAACTGCGTTTTTCCTCCTCTGTCAGGCTCATACTCCGCAGCATATCCCCGTAGCCGATGATGGATGTAAGCGGGGTCTTCAGCTCATGGGCAAAGGCCCCGGTAAACTCCTCCTGCCTTCTGGCCGCATCCTCCAGTTCCCAGATGCTCTTCTCCAGCCGTCTTGCCATGCGGTTGAACTCCAACATCAGATCCGTCAGTTCGTCCTCCCCTTTCACTTCCACCCTGCTCTGGTAATTACCCCTTGCAAAATCTCTTGTGGCTTTTACCAGCTTCCTGATCGGCTTTGTAAAATGGTAGGCCAAAAGCCATGAAACGGAGACGGACAGCACGATCACAAACAGCACCATGTTGCAATATTGCTCGTAAAGCCTGTCCCTCACGTCGTACACATACTGGATATTTCTCCCAAAAGCGAGATAATATGTACCGTTTTTACATGTCAGTCTCGAGAGAGCCTCCAGAAAATGACCGTCCTCCGTTTTGGTAAGCCGCCACATCGCCCGCTGCGTTCCGATGTTTTCCGCCATCAGCGCGCCGTAGTACATACCGTTTTTATAGACTAACTGACAATCCTCATTATAGAGCGCTATCCCGTTCTCCTGCGTGCCGGTACTCTCCTCAATGGCCTTTGACATCTCCGACATCGTAACGTTTTCGATTGTGTATCCCTCCGGCAGCGCTTCCATAGACGCTAAAAGCGCGAACTGAAACATTTTCCATTCTTCCAGTCCCCGCTCTTCTTCTCTCTCCAGCATACTCTGAAAAGCCGTCTGTAAAAGTATACTGCCGAATACCGCAAACAAAGTCACCATCAGACATGCGATGACCGTAAACTGCTTCCAGAATAATTTCATGATACACTGCTCCTGAACCGATAGCCCACCTTATACACCGACTCGATCTGCTGCTCTAACCCCGCCTTTTTGCGAAGTCTCTGCACATGCAGATCCACCGTGCGGGAATCTCCCATGTAGGGACTGTCCCACACCTGCTCATAGATCATCTCGCGATAGAGCGCCCTGTCCGGATTTCTCATAAACAACAATAACAGTTCGAATTCCTTGATCGTCAGGCTGATATCCTTCCCGCCTTTTTTCACGGTCCGCGCCACCATGTTGATCTCTAAATCACCGATGCGGATGTCCTGTTCCACCTTGTGAAACCTCCGCAGTACATTCTCCACTCTGGCCAACAGTTCTATGATCTCAAAGGGCTTCGTGATATAATCGTCCGCCCCCATTTTAAGTCCCTTTACCTTATCTAACGTCTCCCCCTTTGCCGTCAAAAAAATCACCGGCATGTGCAGGCTCTTTGCGTACTCCAACAGTTCATAGCCGTTGATCCCCGGCAGCATGATGTCAAACAGGCACAGATCATAATTGTTTTCCGCCATCATATCCGCCCCCGCATTCCCGTCGTTTGCCACCTCACAGCTATATCCCGCATGCTGTAAGTTCATCCTGATTAAATTTGCAATCGCTTCCTCGTCTTCCACAATCAGTATCTTATTCAAATCATGCCCCGCTCTTTCCGCTTTTTTACCACCCGCAAGTTCCCGTTTACCAACAGTTCTTTCCTATTATAAAATTATTTTAAACCATGCTTGCATCATAGTTGTGTCATCTTCCTCAAAAAATGTTTCGGTTTTTCTTAATTATTTTATAACATCCTCCCTCAAAAAAATAGAGGGAGAAACATTTTCCAATGTCTTTCCCCCTTCTTCTCTCAGCCTATCCTCGCCACACTCTCACCGGATACCATCTGAAACGGCACAACTCCGTGAACCGGATGACCGCTTCTCACAAATCCGCGAAGCAGCGAATCCACACTCTGTTCCGCAAGCCGCTTTGTATCCTGCCTGATCGTCGTCAGCCTCGGCATGGAATACTGTCCGGTGACAATACCGTCATATCCCACAACCGAAATATCCTCCGGAACCCGCTTGCCCATATCACTGAAAGCTCTGATCGCTCCAAGCGCCATCACATCGCTCAGGGCGAAAACCGCCGTCAGATCCGGCCTGCGTGACAACAGTCTTTCGGCTGCCGCATAGGCATCCGGCATGGAATAACGACAATGTTCACACTGCTGTTCCGGATCCATCGGAATGTGTAGTCTGTCGCAGGCCTCCCTGCAGCCTTTAAGTCGTCTGTAGCTGACCTGAGAACTGGATAAATTTCCGCCCAGCACACCGATATTTCGATGCCCCAGACCCACCAACAGTTCGATCACCTGTTCCGCCGCCTTTTCATCGTCCGTTGTAAAGGAGGAAAGATTATCGAACTCCAGTCCCTCCGCGCTGTTTGTCAACAGTACGCTGGGGACGGTGATCGGCGCAAATCCTTCCTCGAACTGCTCCAGATCGCCCCCCAGAAATAGAAATCCCCGAGGGTTGCGCTCTCTGGCAAGCCTCAGCGCATAAGCCACCTCATTGGCGTCCTCATCAAGATAATAAACCGCCGTATCCTGATCCGCCTCCCGCAAAAGCGTCTGTATTTCTTCCACCAGATCGGCAAACAACAAATTCTGCGTTCCCTTGACGATCACCGCGACACTGCTGTCCGCCTGCTGTTTTAAATGTTTTGCATTGGTATTGGGCATAAACCCATACTGTTCTACGACAGCCATCACTTTCCTGCGCGTTTCCTCGCTGACGTCCGGACGGTTATTCAAAACCCGCGATACCGTCGTCACGCCGCATCCGGAAAGTCTTGCAATATCCTTGATGGTCATTTCTGCCCCTTTCATCTCCCATCTTCCGGACTTCCCCGGAAGATGGGTATATACTTACTGCCAATCATCAGCCTTTCACCGCACCTGCTGCCACACCTTTGATAATGTGTTTCTGGCAGGCAAGATAGAAGATGATGACCGGAATAATACTCATCAGAATCAGCGCCATCGTAGCTCCGAGGTCTACCGTTCCGTAACTCCCCTTCAGATACTGGATATGGATGGGAATCGTCCGATATTCGTTGATATCAAGCACCAGCACCGGCAGCAGATAGTCGTTCCACACCCACATGATTTCCAGAATACCCACGGAAATCATGGTCGGCTTTAACATCGGCACAACCACCGTGAAGAATGTCCGCACCGGTCCGCAGCCGTCAATGGAAGCCGCCTCCTCGATCTCCAACGGGATCGCTTTCACAAAGCCCACAAACATAAAGATCGCAAGCCCCGCTCCAAAGCCCAGATAGACGACGGGAATCGTCCAGGGCGTATTTAAATGCAGTTTATCCGCCGTTTTGGACAGAGTAAACATCACCATCTGGAACGGCACGACCATAGAGAATACGCACAGGAAGTAGATTGCCCGGCAGAAGACCGAATCAACCCTTGCAATATACCATGCTGCCATGGAAGTACACAGCAAGATCAAAAAAGTGGAGAGCAGCGTGATCATAACGCTGTACAGCACACTCTTTGCAAAAGGGTAGTTACCAAAGGTCATGCCCTTGATAAAGTTGTCAAGACCGGCGCTCATCTCCCCTGTCGGAAGCGCAAAGGTATCGGTTTTTACATAAGTATTTTGTTTAAAAGAGTTCATCACTACCGCTAACACAGGCAGTACATAAATGATGCTGATCACAGCCAGTATCACGGAAAGGATTGTTTTTCGCCCGTTTGCGGCTGAAGCTGTATTCTTACTCATTACTGCTGCACCTCCTTTTTACGCGTATAGCTAAGCTGGAGCAGTCCCAGTCCCGCCACCAGAATAAAGAATATCACTGCCTTTGCCTGAGCTACGCCCTGAGCAGCGGTGTTGGAACCGTAAAACGTATTGTAAATATTGAGCGCCAGCATTTCTGTCTGCTTGATGGTCGTACCGTCCGCCTGAATGATAAAAGGCTGTCCTCCGGTGAGCGCCAAGTTCTGGTCAAAGAGCTTGAAACCGTTTGTCAGAGAAAGGAAAATACAAATCGTAAAGGAACTCATCACGTTGGGAATCGTCACCTTGAACAGAGTCTGAATAGACGTCGCGCCGTCGATGCGGGCCGCCTCCAGAATATCTCCGGGCACATTCTGCAGTCCTGCGATATAGATGATCATCATGTAACCGATCTGCTGCCAGCACATTAAGATGATCAGTCCCCAGAAGCCGTACTTGCTCTCTAAAAGGATAGAAGTCTGATATCGTCCGAGAATACCGTCGAAGATCATCGACCAGATGTAGCCCAGCACGATACCGCCGATCAGGTTCGGCATAAAAAATACCGTACGGAAGAGGTTGCTGCCCTTGATTCCAAGCGTCAGGAAATATGCCACCATAAATGCTAAAACATTGATAATGACTAACGATACAATGGCAAACATAGCTGTATACCAGAATGCATGGCGGAAGGAAGCGTCCTGAAAGACCTTCACATAGTTGCCAAAACCGATGAATTTTGCATCGGAGATCAGGCGGAACTGGCACATGGAGAGCCAGATGCCCTGAATAAAAGGCCAAATAAAACCTATGGTAAACGCAATCAGCACAGGGCCTAAAAATAGAAATCCCCAGCGTTTTGTGGCCTTCGTAATGGAATTACCATTGGTGATTTTCTTGTTTTTCATAGTATCAACCCCCGAACAGTTTTCAAAAAAGGCGGGGCGGATAAATGTCCGTCCCGCCTTACGTTTCCTGTAAATTACTTACTCGTTGTTTACTGGTTAATTGCGTTGTACTGTGTTGCCCAACCGCCTACGAAAGCGTTGGTTACGGATTCCCAGTTCGCGTCGGACTGATCTGCATTGTACTGGTTCAGAGCGCTTACCAAAGCTGCACGATAGTCGTCTACGTTAGGCTGGAAGTTGGTTGCCCAGTTCATTACATAGCATCCGTCAGCAGTGTATGCATCAGCCGCTGCAAGGAAGCCGTTTGTGGACTCTGCCGCCTGCTTGTAAGGCATAACACCGAAGGTGTCAACTAACTTACGGGAAGCATCGGGATCTGTTACACACCATACCATGAAGTCCATGGTTGCCTGCTGATCCTCTGCGGAAGCCTTGCTGTTGATTGCCCAGCAGTTCTCTGTACCACAGTTAAGGCCTGCTTTCTCTTCGCCTTCAACACCGCAGTAGTAAGGGATCATTGTAGCATTCGGAACTTCGTTCTTCACTGCTTCATATTCCCAGGAACCGTTTACAAAGAATGCTGCTTTACCTGTCTTGAACTCGTTCTCTGCGTCATGTCCGCCTGTTGCCAGTTCCTTCGGATCTGTCAGGCTGTTGTTGATGCAAAGGTCATACAGGTTTTTGAAGTTATCCATGTACTTGCCGGAGATCGTAGCCGGGCACTCTGTCCAAGGCGTACCTTCCTGCTCATAGTAGTACTCAAGGTTAGCCATGTGGCCTGTGAAACGCCAAGAGGAACTGCCGTCCATGTCAGAAGAAGAGAATGCGTCGAAGCCGAGTTCGTCTGCACGAGCGTGGATATCCTCTGCAACTGTCTTCAGACCTTCAAAGTTCTTGATCTCATCCATGCTGTGGCCTGCTTTTTCAATCAGATCAGGATTTACGATGATGCCGTAGCACTCGTAGCAGTATCCGATGGAAACTAACTTGCCGTTCTCATCATAGAGATTGTAAGCGTCTGTGTTTAATTCGTTGGCGATAGGTGTGCCTGTCAGATCAAGCGCATAATCTGTCCAATCCTTTACGCCCGCCTGATTGCCGATGACAAACAGTGTCGGGGGGGCAGATTTATCCATCTCTGAGATCAGAGTCTGGGAATATGTGCCGGAAGCCGCGGTAACCACTTTCACTTCTACACCTTTCTGCTCCGTATAAGTCTTTGCGATTTCCTGCAATACTTCGTCGGACTCAGGCTTAAAGTTCAGCCAGTATACAGAACCGGAGCCGCTTGCCTCTGCTGCCGGAGCTTCCGTTGTTCCCTCTTCAGCCGGAGTTTCCGTCGTTCCCTCTTCAGCCGGAGTTTCCGTCGTTGTGCCTTCTGCGGGAGCATCTGTGCTGTTGCCGCAGCCCGCCAGAGTAGACAGGGAAAGAACTGTGCCAAGAAGCAGAGCTAATAACTTTTTGTTCTTTTTCATTTTAGTATCCTCCTACTATAATAGTGATAAATATGATTCACTGAAAACGCTTCCGGAATCGTTTCTGGTAACGTTTCCAATGTATGTATATCATAACCCGACATGGTAAAATATGCAAGGGATTTTTCTGCACATATTTTAATTTCGGGAATATGCAAAAAAAGGAGAGGACATTTTTAGTGAAATTGCACAATCACTTTGTCCTCCCCGCAAAATTTCTTATTCCTCCGCGTCCGTTTCCCGGTACGCTATCCTGATGTCCTCTTTCGTCAGATGCCTGAACCTCCGCAGCCCTGCGGCAAGGATCCTGAAACTGTTGACGATGGTGTCGAACACGCCGGCCTGATACATGTTCATAAAAATGATCCCGATAGGCACTGCCACGATCATGCCGAGAATCCCCGACACTTTATAGCCGACATAAAGCAAAAATACGGTGGGCAGCGTGTGAAGCCCCATGGAATCTCCCATGATCTTGGGCTGTATCACTTGCCGCACGATCTGTGAGATGCCCCAGATGACCCCGAGACCGACGGCAAGCTTGTAATCTCCGTTCAATATTTCAAATACGATCCACGGCCAGAGTATCGTCCCGGTACCGAAGACAGGCAGAAAATCCAACACCGCAATAAAGATCGACAGCACCGGCGCATAGTTGATGCGCAGGATGAAAAGCCCTGCCGTCACGATCAGATATATCCAGATCTCTATTTTTAACTGCGCTTTCAGGTATCCTCCCACCGCGTCGGAAAGACTCACCTGAATCATGTCCCAGTATTTTTTGATTCCTTCCGGCATGTAGTCCTGCACAAAGTTACGCATATTCGTACGCTCCGCCGTGAAGGCAAAAGCTGCCACAAGGCACATGATGACCGCAACGAACAGGTTCGGGAGCTGTCTCGCCATGTTCCCTAACCACGACATGGAAGGGCTGCCGAGATTTGCGACGGATTCCCCGAGAAACAGTTCCACATTTTCAAAAAAGTACATCCACCCGTCCTGAACGTCCTCCGGCAGCGAGGCAAACAGCTTTGAAAAACTGTGTCCGATCTCCCTGATCTGCCGCTGCAATGCCTCCCACATCTCCGGCAGGTCTGTCAATAGTCCCTGAATCTGGTCGACCAAAAAAGCCGTTATCCCGTAACCTATCAGAATGATCAGCGCAATGACCGCTATGATCACACAGGCGGTCCCAGCCTTTCTCTTGATCTTCAATTTTTCCTCCAAAAATTTCACCATCGGGCTGGCTAACAGCGCGATGATCCACGCCACCACAAAGGGCATGAAAAATGACAGCATTTTCGGCACCAGCATAACCAGTATGATTACGCCGATCAATGCCAGTATGATATTTGTCAATGCTTTCCAGTAAGCTTTTGTTTCCTGTTTCATCTAAAAACCTCTCAATCTTCAAATGACGCCAGCATATCGTCCAACAGCGCATAAATTTCTTCACGTCCCTGCTTTGTCACGGAAGAAAAGGGAATCACAATCGTCTCCTTCGGCGCGTTCAACCCCTCCCGCACCATCTTCACATGCTTTTGGATCTGACTCCGATTCAACTTGTCCGATTTCGTTGCGACAATGATAGGAAAATACCCCTGCGCCGTCATCCACTCATACATCTGTTTATCATTTTTTCCGGGCTCATGCCGGATATCGATAAGCAGAAATACCGCGTACAGCATCTCCGAGGTATGGAGATACTTATCTATCATCTTTCCCCATTTTTCTTTTACCGAAACACTTGCGTTGGCGTATCCGTAACCCGGCAGATCCACCAGATAAAACTCGTCATTGACATTGTAGTAATTGATGGTCTGGGTCTTTCCCGGCTGTGAGCTCGTGCGCGCAAGGGATTTTCTGTTCATAATCGCATTGATCAAAGAGGATTTTCCCACGTTGCTCTTACCTGCGAAGGCCACTTCCATCTTTGTATTTTTCGGAAATGTACTGGTAATGCCGCAGACCGTCTCCAGTTCCACTTTTTTAATAACCATATTTTCTCCTTATCCGGACAGCGCTGCCAACCATGTCAGCCGCCGGTAAAAAGGGGCGTACCGATCCGGCCGCCCCCTCTCAACCCTATTTTGCTTCCCGAAGTCTTTCTCCTGTATGGATCACCAACGGACCGCCTTTTCCTTCCACTGCACTCTTTGTGATGATACACTCCTCGATCGTCTCGTCGGAAGGGATCTGATACATGACATCCATCATCGCTTTCTCCATGATGGAGCGAAGTCCCCTTGCACCGGTTTTTCTCTCCATCGCCATCTTTGCGATCGTATCTATCGCCTCTTCTTCAAAGCCCAGCTTTACACCGTCCAAATCAAAGAGTCTCTTATACTGCTTGATCAACGCGTTTTTCGGTTCTTTCAAGATCCGCTTCAGCGCTTCCTCATCCAGCCCTTCTAACGATACATTGATAGGCATACGCCCCACAAATTCCGGAATCAGGCCGAATTTCACCAGATCCTGCGGTGAAGCTTCCTTGAGCAGTGAATCCTTTCCGTATATATTTTTCCTGCCGGAAACTTCCGCGCCAAAACCGATGGACTTTCTGTCCAGTCTCGTCTCTATGATCTTCTCTAACCCGTCGAAAGCCCCGCCGCAGATAAACAGGATGTTCGTCGTGTCTATCTGGATCAGTTCCTGATGAGGATGCTTTCTGCCACCCTGCGGCGGCACGCTGGCTTCCGTTCCCTCGATGATTTTTAACAGCGCCTGCTGTACACCTTCGCCGGAAACGTCCCGCGTGATTGAGACATTCTCACCCTTTTTGGTTATCTTATCGATCTCGTCGATATAGATGATCCCGTACTGCGCCCGCTCCACGTCGTAGTCAGCCGCCTGTATCAACTTGAGCAGGATATTTTCCACGTCCTCGCCCACATAACCGGCCTCCGTCAGCGTTGTCGCATCAGCGATGGCAAAGGGCACATTGATGATCTTTGCCAACGTCTGTGCAAGGTAGGTTTTACCGGAACCTGTAGGTCCTACAATGATGATATTGCTCTTCTGCAGTTCCACGTCCTCCGGCCCCTGTTCCGCCAACACCCGCTTATAGTGATTATAAACCGAGACGGCCAACACCTTTTTTGCTTCCTCCTGCCCGATCACATAATCATCCAGAAACTCCTTGATCTCCACCGGCTTTAGGAGATTGATCTCCATCGCCTCCTGTTCCGGTTCAGCCTCCTCGTATTCCTCCTCGATGATATCCGCGCAGATGTCAACACACTCGTCGCAGATATAAATACCGTTGGGCCCCGCAATAAGTTTTCTCACCTGATCCTGCGTCTTGCCGCAAAAAGAGCACCGCACTCTATTCTCGTTCATTTTCGTTGCCATTTAACAATGCTTCCTTTCCTCAGTCGGCCTTACTCTTTTTTGTCCTCATCCGTTTCACGGCTTGTCATCACTTTGTCGATAATGCCAAACTCCATCGCCTCGGCAGCGCTCATCCAGTTGTCGCGCTCTGTCGCGGCGCAGATGACTTCGTAATCCTTGCCGGTATTTTCCGCCAACATGCGGTTCAATTTTTGCTTTGTATTTAACAGGTGCTTTGTGGTGATCTCCACATCCGTCGCCTGTCCCTGTGCGCCGCCTAACACCTGATGGATCATAACTTCCGCGTTTGGCAGTGCAAACCGTTTTCCTTTTGTGCCGCCGGCCAACAGGAAGGAACCCATGCTCGCCGCAAGACCGATGCAGTTTGTGGATACGTCGCACTTGATATACTGCATGGTATCATAGATGGCAAGCCCTGCGGACACGGAACCGCCGGGGCTGTTGATATAGATCTGGATATCCTTTTCCGTATCCATCGCCTCCAGATATAAAAGCTGCGCCGTGATGGATGCCGCCATGGAATCGTCCACCTCGCCTACCAGAAAGATGATGCGCTCCGACAAAAGTCTGGAATAGATATCATAGGAACGCTCACCCTGATTTGTCTGCTCAATAACATATGGAGTCAAATAATTTTTAATCATCGTCCATTTCCTTTCTTTCTACTTTTTTTATAATAACTTCAGGCTTTTTTCATATTTCTCTTTATAAAACCAATGCTATAAAATCCGGTCTTTCCAATTTTATAGCATTGCGTTGTCTTTTATTCTTCTGTTTTTGTTTCTTCTTTTACTTCTTCAGCTTTTGCCTTTGTTTTCCGCTTCGCTCTCTCCGCTTTTTCTACTGCGTTTGCCGCTACGAATTCAATGGCTTTTCTCACTGCCAGATCCGCCTTGACGGACTCTTTTTCCTTCTCGCCCATCATTTCTTTTACCTTGTCCACTTCGATCTGGTAAGCTTCCGCCATCACTTTCATTTCTTCCTCGAAGTCCTCCTCGGAAGCCGTGATGTTTTCAGCCTTTGCGACAGCTTCCATGCAGAGTCTGGATTTGATCTTCGTTTCAGCCTGCGGCTTTAACTGCTCAAGCAGCGTCTCCCTGTTTGTTCCGGTCATCTGCATATACTGCTCTAACTGGATTCCCTGCATCGTGATCCGCTGTGCAAACTGGTCGAGCATCTGACGCTGTTCCGTAGCGAGCATTGCCTCCGGAATCTCCATTTGGGCATTTTCCACCACAGCCGCCATCGCCGCGTCTTCCTTCTCGTCCTTCATCTGTTTCGCTTTCCGCTCTTCCAGACCTTTTCTGACGTTCTCCTTGTACTCCTCCAACGTATCATATTCAGAAACTTCGGAGGCGAACTCATCGTCCAGCTCGGGAAGTTCTTTCATCTTGATCTCTTTCACGGTACATTTAAATACAGCATCCTTGCCTGCAAGGTGATCCGCATTGTAATTCTCCGGGAAGGTAACTTTCACTTCCACTTCCTTATTTAACTCTGCACCGATCAGCTGCTCCTCAAACCCCGGAATAAATGAACCGGAACCGATCGTCAACGGATAGTTCTCTCCCTTTCCGCCCTCGAAAGCTACGCCGTCCACAAATCCTTCAAAGTCCAGTTCCGTCATATCGCCGTCCTGTACCGGTCTGTCTTCCACGGAAACCATTCTCGCACTGTTGTTTCTCTCTTTGTCGATCTCTGCGTTAACTTCTTCCTCCGTCACTTCCGCGGAGAACTTTTTCACGGTAACGCCTTTATATTTGCCAAGCTTCACTTCCGGCTTTAATGCCACTACCGCCGTAAAGATAAACGGCTTCCCTGCCTCGATCTGCACCACGTCGATCTCCGGGCTCGATGTAATCTCCTCCTCGCACTCGTCGTAAGCTTTCTCGTAAGCGTCCGGAATGATCTCGTTCGCCGCATCTTCGTAGAAGATCTCTTTCCCGTACATATTTTCAATCATCTTCCGGGGTGCTTTTCCTTTTCTGAAACCCGGAATCTGAATTCTATTTCTCTGCTTCTGATAAACTGTGTTCACAGCTTTTTCAAACTCTTCCGCCGATACTTCGATGGTCAGCTTTGCCATACCCTTTTCCAGTTTCTCTACCTGTAAGCTCATTTTCCTGTTCTCCTACTCTCCTCATTCTTGCTGTTTCGCCATGTGCACAGCTATTTTGAGATTATAGCATAGTTTTTTCCAAAATACCAGTATTTTTTATGACTCCTTCCTGAGGGGATTGCCAGAGTGCCCGGCCTGTTGTTATAATAGAAAAAGCGGCTTCGCCGCAAGTAACGGATACGAAAGGAGTCCCTCCCATGTGGATTGCTGAAAACTGGAAAGATTACGAAGTCCTTGACACCTCCTCCGGAGAAAAACTGGAGCGCTGGGGGAAATATCTGCTCCTGCGGCCGGATCCGCAGGTTATCTGGAATACGCCGAAAAATCATAGCGGCTGGAAAAAGAAAAACGGCCATTACCACAGAAGCAGCAAGGGCGGCGGCGAGTGGGAATTTTTTCATCTGCCCGAAGAATGGACTATCAACTACGAAGATCTGACTTTTCATCTGAAACCTTTCAGTTTTAAACATACCGGACTTTTCCCCGAACAGGCTGTCAACTGGGACTGGTTCTCCAAACTGATCCGACATGCCGGACGGCCTGTGAAAGTGTTAAATCTCTTCGCCTACACCGGCGGCGCCACAATTTCAGCCGCAGCAGCAGGAGCGAGCGTGACCCACGTGGACGCCTCCAAAGGTATGGTAAACTGGGCAAAAGAAAACGCCTCTTCCTCCGGCCTTGCAGGCGCGCCCATCAGATGGCTCGTGGACGACTGTACAAAGTTTGTGGAGCGTGAGATCCGTCGGGGAAACCACTACGATGCCGTTATCATGGATCCTCCCTCCTACGGAAGAGGTCCAAACGGTGAAATATGGAAAATAGAAGAGAGCATCTTCCCTTTTCTGACACGCGTGTCAGAACTTTTGTCAGACGCCCCCCTGTTTGTCCTGTTAAATTCTTATACCACAGGCTTACAGCCCGCTGTACTCTCTTATATGATGAACACCGTATTTACTTCCCGGTTCGGCGGCCATGTGGAAGCCGATGAGATCGGTCTTCCCGTGAAGGCAAGCTCTCTGATCCTGCCCTGCGGAGCTTCCGGAAGATGGACATCAAAAATTGTCGATCATTGAGGCCGCAGATGCTCCCCATACAATGAATAGCAGTATATACACCGCAAGTTTAATCAGTGTAATGATCAGATAGGCCTTGCAGAAATTCGATTTGCTCCGTTTATCTGATCCTCCAAAGGCCCACACCAGCATCAGAATAAGGCCGATACAGGGAATAAACGTTGCGATGGCCAGAAGTCCGGTCCACTCTCCCACACCCACCGGCTCTTCCATATCCGCCGGTTTATAGTTCGGTGCGCCGAAAGGCGGCTGATTGTAGTTTGCGTAGGGCTGTCCGTAACCGTTCGCATAATTGTTCTGATTCTGTCCATAACCGGCATTTCCTCCCTGCTGGTTGTTATATGCGCCCGCTCCGTTTGACGGCTGATTATATATGTTCTGGTTCTGGTTCTGAATGTGGTTTTGATTCTGTTCCTGATAAGAGTTCTGGTTTTGATCCTGATAAGGATTTCCGCTGAACTGTCCTTCCCCGGACATATCCGGTCTCTGCTCGTTGTTCCAATTATCCATTTCTATCTCCTTTAGTTTTAGAATATATATGTTATCAGTATAACTTATAATTTATACATTCGTCAATCATCCGGCTATCAGAAACCGAATAACTTTGTTGTATCCGGGCAGTAACTTTGAAAAAAGATTATTTCCCGTGTAAGTATAGGGCGGTCTGTCCGGAAAGTACAATCTCATCCGCATTATGTAAACCAAAATCATGAATATCAGTATACCGCAGGCCGTCCACATAAGAGCTTTTGGCCTCCTCCCCATCACATACCGCTCGACAGCAAACCACACCGCCCATACCATCCAGAAAACAGCCGCCGGATTGAGCGCCCAAGCCCTCGCGGCCTGTCCCCTCAAAAGACAGAGCATCGCCCTTGTCGTACCGCAGCCGGGACAGGGAAAACCCGCAATCAATATGGAGGGGCAGAAAGCATCAAACAGTCTGTGCATTATAAAATACAGTATGACTGCCGCTATAAGCCCCCGCCCATACCGCCTGATATCTGTTCCTATTCTATTTCCGATCACAATCAGCCTTTCTTTCATCCGTTCATCTCATCTCCATGGTATGGATTGACATGTACCATGCAATGCTTCACCATCGGAAATTCCCGCTCAATGGCTTCGTGCACATGTTCCGCAATCGCGTGACTCTCCTCTAAAGACTTGCCGCCGTTAGCGGAAATCTCCACATCCACATAGATTTTATCGCCGAAAAGCCTTGTCTTGATATCATCGATATCAATGACTCCCTCTTCTCCTTTCACAACCGCCCTCATCATTTTAACCGTTTCGTCCGGACAGGACTTATCCACCATCTTATCCATCGCGTCACGGAAAATGTCGAAGGCCGCCTTCTCAATAAACAGACAGATCGTCACGCTGGCCACCGCATCCAACACCGGATACCCCAGTCTCGCCCCCAAAATACCCACAAGGGCCCCCACCGAGGAGAGTGCATCGGAACGGTGATGCCATGCGTCCGCCATCAGCGCGCCGGAGTTGATCTTTTTCGCCGCCCCTCTTGTGTACCAATACATCCATTCCTTTACAGTTATGGAAACCACTGCCGCCAATAGCGCAAGCACTCCGGGCACCGCTAACGCCTCATAATTTCCGCCCGCAATCTTTTTTAAACCGCTTAATCCGATGCCTCCGCCGGTCAGCGCAAGCACTGTGGCCAACAGAAGGGACGCTATGCACTCCATGCGCTCATGGCCGTATTGATGATCCTCATCCGATTTTTTCCGGGACATGGCCACACCCACGATCACAATGAACGTGCTGAATACGTCCGACGCCGAATGTACCGCGTCGGAGATCATGGCCCCCGAGGACGCCAGAATGCCTGCCGCCAGCTTAAAAGCGGACAGCGCCAGATTTACGGCGATACTGACTGCCGATACTTTATAGGCAAGATCTTGTTCCTGTTTCATTTCCCAACGTACCCTTTCCGAATAAGTGATTCTTTATAAAATACACCGGCGTCTCTGTTATGTCAAGAGATCATGTTTTATTATTTTTCTCCGCGTTTTCGACCTCCGGCAATTTAATGGGCTGCACCCGCTTCCACTCTTTTGTCCCCTCCACTTTGTAAACCTCGCTGCGGTTTTTGGACAGAAACTTTGTCAATTCATAGCAGTTGATCCAAATCTCATTGTTGCTCTCTTTCTGGGACTCGTCAAACACCAGCTCCAGCCCGAAATGCAGATGCACGGTCTCAATATTATTGACATTCTCTTTTGCGCTGTAGCCGGTGTGTCCCATATAGCCGATCACATCCCCCGCCGCAACGATATCCCCCTCCTTCAGATCTTCCGCATAAGGATAGTTCTGCCGCAAGTGGGCATAGTAATAGTAACGTTTCTTGTCGAAGCTGCGGATGCCGATCCGCCAGCCGCCGTACTGGTTCCAGCCGATGGCCTCCACATAGCCGGACTCTACAGCGATGATCGGCGTACCGATCTGCCCCATCATATCGTGCCCCAGATGCGGCCTCGCATAACCATAGCTTCTCGACGCCCCGAAGTCATCGTAATCCGTGTAATAAAAGCCTGCGGCAATCGGAGAAAAGGCCTTCAATCCATACCGCTTTTCCCCCTCCATCTCGTATTCCCCCACAAACCCGCCGAGTACCGCCGTGTAGGCTTCCAAATAATAAGGATAATACTTTAACTTCTCCGTCAGCTCTTCTATGGTTTCTCCTTCTTTCAGTTTTGCCGCGCATTCGTCTATATTTTTTAGCGCCGCTTTGCCGAAATTACCGCCTTGTTTCGCCGCCGCATAAGCCAACAACTCTATCCAATTCAGATGGGGGTCCTTCCCGTAACTGTCTACATCGAGCTGATAAGCTTTATTCATAGCCTCCGCGGGCACAGTAAAATCCACCCACTTGATGTACTCACCGGATTCGCTCTCCATAAGCTCTCCCTGTTGATGTTTCTCCAGTATTTCCCAAATCCCTTCCGCGTTGGTCTGCTTTATGTCAACTTCTGTCTTTCTCTTCTCGGATGTGAGCCCTATACAAAACAGGCAGATAAGCGCCGCAATCTCCAACGCTACCCCCGCCCGCATCAAAAGACCATACAGATCTTTTTTTACCCTCCCCTTTCTTTTCATGGGGTCCTCCCGGCGATTTTCATTTTTACAGTATATGAAAAAGCCATACCAGACATTCCGCCAACGCATTCTCGCGCCCGCCGTGCCGGTATGGCTTTTAACTCCATATCACAAAATTATGTAAACCTTTAGCCGAAATAATCAAATTTGCTGCCGGATGAGGGCACTAATTTTTCTTCCACACTGTTCCAATCCACGCTGCGGATCTTCTTGAGCAGCTCTTCTGTTGTCGCCGCTTTTACAGTAGTCCTCTTTGCTCTTTTGTATGTGGAATCTGCCGTACTCTTTTCCGCTCTCTTTGCCTCTTCCTGACGCTCTCTCTGCTGCTCGCTCACCTTTTCCATGGAAGCAAACAATGTCGTTGTGCCGTCCTTCTCAAAAACGACGCCCAGCTTCTTTACATTCTCGCCGGACTCATCTAACTGTGTCTGCAGATACGCAAGCTGGTTTCTGGCACTTTCAATCTTATTCATGCCTTCTTTCTTAGAAGAGGAATCCTTCGCCATCTCCTCCAGCTCTTCCACGCTCATGAGCACGCTGTAATCCTTCGTCCCCCGATCAAGATAAGATGCCGCCTCTTCCTCCGACTCAAAGTCTCCTACAATGAAATCCATGTTGCCATATTTCTGCTGTAATTCTTTTAACAGATTCTTAGCCTCTCTGCTCAGTTCCACCGGCTTCGTATTTGCCGCTTCTCTCGTCGATGCCGCTCTCTGCGTTCCAGACTGGGAAACCGTTTCATAGGAGCGGTAATTGTTTACATAACTATCGTACAATCCTACTCTATTCATTATTTCGCCCTCCATAGCTCTTTTTGTAAGTCCGTTTACTCCGTCGTCTTCCGGCACGACGGTATTTCATAAAATATATCGGCTTGTTTTTTTGAAACATAACCCCTTTTTATTGTTTTTGGCAAAAAAATACTGCACTCCCCTCCCATCTGTGATAAAATGTGCAGAAAGGCCTTTTGCCTGCTTACAGATATATAAAGTAAAAGGAGTTCCGCGCTATGCAAAAATTTTATACCTTCTGCATCCGCTTTCTGCAAATTTCATCCCTCATCCTGTTCGGTATTTTGGCGGTAATTTCTTTTTTGTGGACTGCCTCCATCGAAGAGCCCTATACTTATGTGATTCGCTTAAAGTTTGAAAATCCTCTGATGAATCTCCTGTTTTTCATCTGTTATCTCGGAATATTGTTTATGATTGGAAACTTTTTTGCGCGCAGGAAGCGGGGAAACCTGCTCTGCCTCGGTTTTACCTGCCTTTGGATTTTCGGTGTATCCCTCCTTTGGATCTATTTTTCCAAAAACGGCCCCATCGCCGACGGCGCCTCTGTCTATTATGCCGCAAAGCAGTTTGCAGGAGGTGATTACAGCGCCGTCTCCTACAAGGGATCCTACTTTTCCGTATATCCTTTTCAGTATGGGCTGGCTTTTTTTTACGAGATGATTTTTCGCCTCGTCGGAAACGACAATTTCCATATTCTGCAGGGTATAAACGCTCTATTCCTTGTCCTTTGCGCCCTTTCGCAGTATCATCTTTGCGGACGCTTTTTCCGCGAAAAAAAAGCGCAGATATACACCCTGCTGCTTACCGGCTCCTGCGCGCCTTTTCTTATGTACAGTTCCTTTATCTACGGTGAAATTCCTTCCATCACTTTTTCACTTTTCGGAGCATGGATGCTTCTTGCGTTTCTGGATAGCCCCTGTCAAGTTTCCGACCAGTCGAATAGCCTTGCAAAAAAATCGACCGAAAAATCGGCCGTACTCAGAGCGCTTTGCGGCATTCTGGCGCTTTTTTCCATCTCCGCCAGCGTGTTGGTGCGGAAAAACTCTCTTATTTTTATCATCGCCTTGGGCATCACCGCCCTTTTATGGCTGATGTATAACAGGCATACGATTTCCGCAAAAAAACTGGCTCTTCATGCCGTAAGCTTTATCCTCCTGTTCTCCCTTTCCTTAAGTATCCTTCCGTTGGTGCAAAACCGTTATGCTGCGATTACCGGCGAACCTGTCAACTCCGGTGTTCCCGCCGCCAGCTATCTTGCTATGGGACTGTCAGAAACCGAAGTCGGTCCCGGATTTTATGACGGCTCCAATTTTAAAACTTTCACAGAAGACGCCGACTATGATACAGATGCCGCCGCGAAGATCGCATGGGCGTCCTATCGTGAACGGCTTACATACTTCATGGATAACCCTGTCTTCAGCCTGCAGTTTTTCTTCAGAAAATTCTGCGCGGAATGGATCGATACCGGCTGGGCAGTCTTTCCCGCCACCTACAACTCCTATGGCGAAAGGCTTCCTCTCGCTGAAAGCCTGTTTTCCGGCGCTCTCTATGAGCTGCTCAAATTTTATGTAAACCATCATCGAACCATTCTCTATCTGATGGCTGCTCTCGGGCTCTGGGGACTCTTCTATAGGAAAAAGGACGACGATGCTTTTTCTTATCTGTTTCCGTTAACAGCTTTCGGCGGCGCCATCCTTTTCCTCGCGTGGGAAACCAGCGGAAGATATATTCTGCCCTACGCGATATTCATCTTCCCCCACGCCGGATACGGTGTGCATCTGTTTTTCGCAAGGATTCAAAATTTTTTCGCAGCTAAAAGGAGCTAAAAATTTGCCGTCAGGTCCCCGTCCTCTCCTCCTGTCTATTCCTTCCCCCCCGAACATCTCCGTAGACAGGTATCTGTCTCCGGTATCGGGCAACAGCGCCACGATGACCTTTCCTGCATTTTCCGGCCTTTTCGCCAGCTGCACCGCCGCAAAAAGCGCCGCCCCTGAGGAAATACCCACCAGAATGCCTTCCGATCTCGCAAACTCCCTGCCCATCTCAAAAGCGTCTTCCGTCTGTACTTTGATGACCTCATCATACACTTCCGTATTCAAAATCTCCGGCACAAAACCGGCGCCGATCCCCTGAATTCCGTGCGCGCCGGATCTGCCCTCCGAGAGTATCGGCGAATCTGCAGGCTCCACCGCGACGATCTTTACTTTCTTATTTTTTTCTTTCAGGTATTCTCCCACGCCGCTGATCGTACCGCCGGTGCCCACACCTGCCACAAAAATATCCACGCTGCCATCCGTATCCTCCCAGATCTCCGGCCCCGTCGTCTCTCTGTGGACCCTCGGATTCACCGGATTCACAAACTGCCCCGCAATGATACTTTCAGGAATCTCTGCCGCCAGTTCCTCCGCCTTCTCAATAGCGCCGGCCATGCCCTTTGCCCCTTCCGTCAGCACCACCTCCGCACCGTAGGCCTTCATCAGATTCCGGCGTTCTACGCTCATAGTCTCCGGCATAGTGATAATGATGCGGATCCCCAGAGACGCCGCAATGGCGGAAAGACCGATGCCTGTGTTCCCGCTGGTGGGTTCGATGATCACCGAATCCTTTTTCAGCCTTCCGGTCTCCAACGCATCAAAAATGATCGCCTTCGCCACCCTGTCTTTCACACTGCCCGCCGGATTAAAATACTCCAACTTTGCAAGGATCGTCGCCGCCGGCGCAAATTTTTTTCCAAAATTTCCAGCCTCCAACAGAGGCGTCCTTCCCACAAGTTCCGTCACATTTTTGTATACAGACATCATAAAATTTTCCTCCTCATTTCATCCGCTCCTTCCGGACCGGCAGAAAGCTCAATCCAGTTTACATAACACCGCATATCTTACCGCCGCCGAGCACCAGCTCTCCATCATAGAGCACCACCGACTGCCCTTTTGTGATTGCCCGCTGGGGTTCGTCAAAGGTCACCTGAAGTATTCCGTCTTCCAGCACTTTCGCCGTCGCGGGCTGGGGACTGTGCCTGTAGCGTATCTTTGCCTGTCCCCTGATCTCCCCCTTAGGTGCGGAAATCGAAACCCAGTTGACTTCCTTCGCCAAAAGCGTTCTCCGAAAGAGCTCTTCGTGAGCGCACAATACTACTTCATTGCTGTCCGGTCTGATCTCCTTCACATAATAGGGAAACGCCGCCGCAATACCGAGACCTTTGCGCTGTCCCACCGTATAATGGATGATTCCTTTGTGGCGTCCGAGGATCTCTCCGTCCTCCGTCACAAAATTCCCTTCCGGCACTGCTTCTTTCCTGTACTCCTCGATAAACTTTTCATAATGACCGTCGGGCACAAAACAGATATCCTGACTGTCCCGTTTATCCGCATTAAGAAAACCGTATTTCTGTGCAAGAATTCGCACTTCATCTTTCGTCAGTTCCCCCAACGGCAGGCAGACGCAGGAAAGCTGCTCCTGTGTCAGCAAATACAGCACATAACTCTGATCCTTTGACTGATCGAGGGCCTTCCTCATCTGCCACCTGCCGCTTGCCTCATCGTAGTCAATTCTCGCGTAGTGGCCTGTGGCGATCTTTTCGCAGCCAAGAAGCTTTGCCTTTTCGAGCAGCTTTTCAAACTTCATATAGCGATTGCAGTCAATACAGGGATTCGGAGTCTCCCCGTTCAAATAACTGCCCACAAACCGCTCCATCACCTGACAGCGAAACTCCTCCGTAAATCGAAACAAATGAAAGGGCATCCCCAACTTCTCCGCCACCTTCGCCGCATCTTTTGCATCGTCCCTGCCTAAGTCTCTCTCATCCTCTTCTCCCCGCAAGGTCTTCTTTTCATATAATTGCATCATCGCCCCGATACAGGGATACCCCTCCTCCTGCATCAGCGCCGCCGCCACCGAAGAGTCCACACCGCCGCTCATGGCGATCAGCGCTTTCGGCTGCCCGCTTTCTCCTATCGAATTCCTATCGTTCCTCACCCTCTGTACTCCTCTTTTAACACCTCATTGATCATCTCATAGGGAATATCAAAATCAATATTCCCGGCTGCATAGGGCGCGATCTCATAAATATTGGAGATAAACCGAATACCATTTTCCGTAAAATACCACTCGGCTCCCTCCATCTTGCCTTCCAGTATCTCCCTAAGCCCCGGCATCACCATTTCCTCCTCATACAGGGCTCCCTGCGCCTTCAGATTCTCACACTGCCGCAACATCTCCTGCACACAGATCTCCTGAAAGGCCCCTTTGTCCCGAGCGATATCAGCTATCGCCAAAAGTTTTCCGGTCCCACCGTCAAAGTTCAAGCCGTATATCATATACTGTCCGTGGGCGCCGCCCTCATAGGTGTCCCACATCGTAGAAAAGGACAATACCCTGCCGTCATTGCGCGCTACCGCATACCACTTCTCTTCGCTGTAATAAACATTGCCGTCCACAGCCGGATTTTCTTTAGCCAGCTCCAACGTCTCTTCCAGCATTAAGCCCGCCTCAAAATCTTTTTTTCGTTTTGCGAACTCAGCCATCACTGCCTGCTCGGCCCCTTCATTTCCCTCTATGGAAACCGTCACATCGTCATAGTTGGTGACTAAAATGGTCCTTTCTCCGTCTTTATACTCCTGTCTATCCGTCTCTATCGATACCACCGCCGGTTTTGCCGCCTCCGTCTGCCCGAATCCGTCTTCTGTCTTTTCATCTTCTGTCTTTTCATCTTCT
Source organism: uncultured Lachnospiraceae bacterium (assembly GCA_910577955.1). GTDB lineage: Bacteria > Bacillota > Clostridia > Lachnospirales > Lachnospiraceae > 1XD8-76. Next base: position 9,232 of record CAJTNC010000026.1, on the reverse strand, counting down.
GTCGTTTCCTCCGCTTCCTCGGGCGCCGCCGTTTCCTCTCCGGACATTTCCGTATCCTCCCGCGTTTCTTCCTCGCTCTGGGCCGGAGCAGCGGGCGCAATATTTTCCTTCTCCACGATCTGCATTTCTTCCTCACTGCCGCAGGCAGCAAGCATACCCGCCGCGCAGAACGCACATAGTGCACATAGTATTTTCAGCCATATCTTTTTCATCGCTTTCTTCCTCTCATCCTGTCTCTCAAACTGATTATTCTCACTGTTTTTTCTCCAAACCGCTTCTCCCCGTTTTCATTCCGTTCAAAATATGATATGATTTTTTTAACCATTTATTCCGGGTGTCATAAGAGGTCATACCTCACTGCCCATTCATACACGAAAGGAGTTTTCACATGAAATTATCAGATTCCGTCAACGGACTTCAACACGTCGGCATCCCTTCGGAAGATCTGCAGAAATCTGCAGCTTTCTATGAATCATTAGGATTCACCAAAATTTATGAGACCCCTAACGGTGAAGAGAACGTAGCTTTCATGGAACTGGGCGGCCTCGTCATTGAGCTCTACGGTAATCGCCCTATCAAAGGCTGTTCCGGCGCCATCGACCATATCTCTTTAGACAGTACGGATATCGAGACCTCCTATGCGGCCTGCAAAGAACTTGGCCTTACTTTCTTTGAAGATATCACTTTCCTTCCCTTTTGGACAAACGGCATACGCTATTTTTCCATTGTCGGTCCAAGCAGAGAAATTATAGAGGTATGTCAGAAATTATAACCTGTCGTTCCCTGTATATACCGTCTTTTGCATCACAGGCGTCCGAACATAAAAAATATCCTTACGGTGTCCCGGTAAAACAGCATCCGTAAGGATATTTCTCTTTAGCAGTCGCTCATCGTTTTGCCGCTGCCGGTAAGCCCCTCAAAATCCTTCACAAAATCTTTTACCGCTGCCGTGATTGCCTGATTTTTCACAAAGCTCTCGATCACATCCGGCGCAACCGTCGCAGCCCCGATACCATACTGGCAAAGTTCCAGAACCTGCTGGGAATTTTTAAAACTCGCCGCCAGCATGCTGGTTTTAAAACCATTGTTTTCAAAAATATCCTGAATCTCCTTCGTCACCTGAATGCCGTTAAATCCCATGTTGTCGATCCGATTGATGTACGGCGCTGTATATTCCGCGCCGCTTTTTGCCGCCAGATAAGCCTGCATCGCGGTGTAGATCGCCGTACCGGTGGTGCGGATCCCCTCTTTTGCCAACTGCTTCATGGCTTTAAATCCCTCCGGGATACAGGGGATCTTAACAAGAGTAGCCTCCCCCAGTTCTTTTACGATCCTGTGGGCGTCTCTCACCATCCCTTCCGCGTCCATCGCCAACGCCTGCACATGGAGGTCGGCATCTTTCCCGATAAACGCTCTGATCTCCTTTAGTACCTCGTAGGGCGGTCTGCCGCTCTTTGCAAGAATCGACGGATTTGTAGTCACACCGTCAATAGGATAAAATTCATATAATTTTTTAATGATATCGATATGTGCATCATCAATCAACAGTTTCATAACGTTTGTTCCTCCTGCCCTTCTCTTTCCGTCAGTATAGCACAGTTTCCGTCTCCTGTGTAATTTATTTTCCTGATATTTTCTTTCCGGACATTGTTTCCCCGCCCAAAATATCTTATTATATATGGTAAGAATACTCAGAAAGGATCCTTTGTCATGTGCAAATATTTTATCGCCCACGATCTGGGCACCTCCGGCAATAAAGCCTCCCTTTTTACCACAGAAGGGAGACTGGTATGCAGCCATACCGCCCCCTATGACGTTCACTTTTTCGACGGAAACCGCGCCGAACAAAATCCTGAAGACTGGTGGCAGGCCGTCATCGCTTCCACCAGAAAAATCACCGGGAATATTCCTCCGCAGGATGTCCTCGCCATGTCCTTTTCCGCCCAGATGCAGTGCTGCCTTATCGTAGATGATAACGGAACCCCTCTCCGACCCGCCATCATCTGGGCGGATCAGCGCGCGGAGGAGGAAAAAAATCTTCTCGAAGAAAAAATCGGCTTTGACCGCATGTATGAGATCACCGGCCACAGAGTAAGCGCCAGCTATTCTCTGGCGAAGTTAATGTGGATCAAAAAACACGAACCGGAGCTCTACGCCCGGACAAAATATATGCTTCAGGCAAAAGACTATATGATCTATCTCCTCACAGGCGCCTATGTCACCGATTATTCCGACGGCTCCGGCACCAACGCCATGGACCTGAAGAACCTCTGCTGGTCTGAGGAAATTCTTGAAGCAGCCGGGATAGCCCCGGAAAAACTGCCGCCGCTGCATCCCTCCACCGATGTGGCGGGAACGCTTACCCGGAAGGCCGCTTCGCTCTTAGGGCTGACTGCCGAGACAAAAGTCGTCATAGGCGGCGGAGACGGCCCCTGCTCTGCGCTGGGAGCCGGCTGCATCCACCCGGAAGAACTTTTCTTGACCTTCGGAACATCCGCTTGGATCGGCGGCACTACGGATACCGTATTTACCACCGACGATAAAGTCATCCCCTGCTTTGCCCATGTGATTCCCGGAAAATACATGCCCTGCGGCACCATGCAGGCGGCGGGCAGTTCCTATTCCTACATCAAAGAAGCTCTCTGTAAAGAGGAGACGGATGCTGCCAAAGCCATCGGCAACGATCCCTACGAAGCGATGAACGAACTGATCGCCTCCTCCCCGGCCGGAGCTAAAAACCTGATTTTCCTGCCCTATCTGCTGGGGGAACGGTGTCCCAGATGGAATCCAAACACCTCCGGCAGTTTTCTCGGCATCAGACCGTGCCATGTGAAAGCCGACTATGTCCGCGCAGTTGTGGAAGGAATCGCCATGAATCTGGAAATCATCCTCTCCGTATACCGCAGAACGCTTCCGGCGCAAAAGCTTATCTTTACGGGGGGCGGGGCAAAGGGAACTATCGTTGCCCGGATCATCGCCGATGTCCTGCAGGCGGAGCTGATCCGTCCGGATCATGTGGAGGAAGCTACATCCATAGCGGCGGCAGTGATCGCCGGCGTAGGCACCGGCGTCTATCAGGACTTCTCCGCGGTGGAAAAATACTTAACTATACAGGACACGATTTATCCACGGAAGGAAACCGAAACTGTCTATGCTCCTCTTCGGAAACTGTTTGAGAATAGTTATCAGGTTCTTAAACCTCTGTATGAGGCCTTTTTTGCCCTAAACTGACAGCTTGACAGGATTTTTTGAGATTCTTTTGTTTTCGTTTATATTTTCTTAAGAAAATAAAATTTTCTTTTAGAATCCCGCCACACTTTTGACACATTTTTCTCTTATTATAAAAACATAGAGCAGGAGATAAGCCTCCCGGACTACCCCACTTTCTTAAATGAAATTTCCGGAACGGTTCCTGCATCTATTACACTTTTCATATCTCCCCCTTGTTTTAAAAGTAAAATAAAACACCCCGGCGAGTGAGCTGGGGTGTTTTATTTTTATTCTCTCTTCCGTTTCTATCTGTTCCTCTTGTCAACCACTTTCGATATCGTCGTCCCGGCAAACTGCATGATCTGCACAAGCAGTACCAGCAGTACCACCGTGATCATCATCATGTCCACCTGATATCTGTGATAGCCGTAGCGGATCGCCACATCTCCCAGTCCGCCGCCGCCAACTGCGCCTGACATAGCGGAATAACCGAGGATCGTCGCCAGTGCGATGGTCGCGTTGACAATGAGGGATACTCTGGCCTCCGCAATCAGCACCTTCCACACAATATGCCAAGTGCCTGCCCCCATACTCTGGGCAGCTTCGATCACCCCTTTATCCACCTCCAGCAGGGAAGACTCCACAAGTCTGGCGATAAAAGGAGCCGCCGCTATCGTGAGGGGCACGATGGTCGCCGTAGGACCGTAGCTCTTTCCCACGATCAGTTTTGTGAAGGGTATCAGCATGATCAGCAGGATGATGAACGGCACGCTTCTGACAATATTTGCCACAAAATCAAGCACTTTATAAATGAAAGGGTGGGGTTTTAACCCGTCTTTCGCCGTCAGTACCAGCGCGATCCCCATGGGCAGTCCGATCAGATAGGCTAGAGCCGTAGAGGAAAGCGTCATATAAATTGTGATCCATGTCTCTTTTGCCAACATAGAAATGATCTGACTATCCAACATAATCTTCCAACACCTCCACTTCCAGTCTCCTCTCCCGCAGATAGGCGATCATCCTGTTCGCCACTATCTCGTCCTCCGGAAGCTGCAGTATCATCTGCCCGTGGGCAATGCCTCCGATATCTTTCGTATCCGCCAACAGGATATTTGCCGGCGCTTTACACTCTAAAATCATATTGCCGATCACCGGCTCAAAGGAAGAATTTTCCGAAAAGACGATACGGATACACTTCCTGCCGTGCATCAGGCTGTAATCTTTGCCGCCGCTTTGATAGATCAGCTTTTTGGCCGCCTTCGTCTTCGGATGGGAAAATACTTCTTCCACCGTACCGGCTTCCGCCAACGCACCCTGATCGATAATGGCTACATGGGTACATATCTCCTGCACCACCGCCATCTCATGGGTGATGATGACCATCGTGATCCCCGTCTTCTGATTGATATCTTTAAGCAGCGCCAGAATAGATTTCGTGGTGGTCGGATCCAGCGCGCTGGTAGCTTCGTCACACAAGAGGATCTTCGGTTCCATCGCCAGAGCTCTGGCGATAGCCACTCGCTGCTTCTGACCTCCGGAAAGCTGCGACGGATAGGCTTTTGCCTTCTCCTCCAAATCCACGATCTTTAACAGTCCCGCTGCCTTCTCCCTCGCTTCTTTCTTCGACATCCCCACGATTTCTAAGGGAAAACAGATATTGTCAAGCACCGTCCGCTGCATCAGCAGATTGAAATGCTGAAAGATCATGGCAATCTTTGTCCGCAGCTTCCGCAGTTCCTTCCCGCTCATCTCAGACAGGTCGTGCTGTTCAATGCAGACCGTCCCAGTGGTCGGCCGCTCCAGAAAGTTCAGGCACCGCACCAGCGTACTTTTTCCTGCGCCGCTCATGCCGATGATGCCGTATATTTCTCCCCGGTGTATCTCCAGATCGACATGGTCAAGAGCATTCACCACCCCTTCACCGGTGGTGAACGTCTTGCTCACATCTTTCACTGAAATCATAACTTCTTCGTACATTTTTTCCCCGTTTCTTTGCTTTATTATTTCGCATCCTTACCCATCGGCCGCACAAGGAAAATGCTGAGAAGCAGTGCGACGATATAGAGTATCAGCGTAAAGTAGAGCACGTTCTGATACCCCACCGGGTTGATGCTGTTGCCGTGGGAATCCAACATAAATTCTCCGGTGCTGTTCACGATCAGATTCGCGATCTGATTGCCCGTCAGTCCCGCAAATCCCCATGCGGATAAGGTGATGCCGTGGAGGGCGCTGATGCTGCCCATGCCGTAGTGGTCGGACAAAAGCGTAGGCACATTAGAGAAGCCGCCGCCGTAACCCGCGTTGACGACAAAGATCAGACCCAGCACAAGCACGATAAGCAGCATATTGCCCTGCCCGTTCTTAATGCCGCCGGTCACCATCACAAGACCTGTAAACACGATGGAAAGCACAAAGATCAGCTTGTAAACCGTATTTCTGTCTTTCATATGATCTGCCCAAGCGGAGAATCCCAGACGGCCGCCCGCATTAAAGATGGCAGACACCGTAGAGATCACGCCCACCACGCCTGCAAGGCCGATACATTTCACGATCATCTTCTCCTGTGAGATCAGCGCAAGACCGCAGGTGATATTGATATAGAACATCAACCAGATACCGATGTAGTTGGCAACAGGCCTTGTCTTGATAACCGCAAGGATTCCCTGCCCCTTTTCCTTCTTCTGAGGCTCATGCCAGCCTTCCGGCTTTTTCAGAAGCAAATGACCCGCAAACATCATGACAAAGTAGACGCAAGCCAAGATCAGGAACATCTTGTAGATGCCGCCCTCGCCCAGATTGTCAAGCATCGCCTGCATGATCGGGCTTGCGATAGCCTTCGCCGCGCCGAACCCTGCGACAGCCAGACCGGTTGCAAGGCCTTTTCTGTCCTCAAACCAGAGCATCAGCGTCTTCACCGGCGACAGATACCCCGTTCCGAGGCCGATTCCCATGATAAAACCGTAACAAATATAGATACCGATCAACACTAACACGCTTCCCTGATGCTTTCCGCCGTACCAGATAAAAAATCCAGTGCCCGCCATACCTGCCGCGAAACAGATCGCAGCGATAAGGGAAGATTTATGAATATCCTTTTCCACAACATTCCCGAGAAATGCCGCCGACATACCGAGGAAGAAAATAGCAAAACTGAAAGCCCACTCCGTCGCCCCTTTGGAAAAACCGATATAATCCGCGATCTCCTGACTGAAAATAGACCAGCAGTAAACCGTACCGATACTGCAATGCAGCAAAAGAGCCGGGATCGCCGCGCTCACCCATTTGTTTTGATTCTTTTTCATTGTCTTAAACATCCTTTCCTTTTTCTCTGATTGTAATACTTCATAAAAATTTTATAATCCGAATTTATTCTACTCTACCTTTCCGAAAAATTCAAGGTGCGACGTGCCGAAAATACCGTCTTTTGTAACAGTTTCCACAGTTCAGTCTATACAAAATACTTTAAATTTGCTATACTGAACTTTATCAATACAGATTTCGATATTATTTTGAAACGGGGTATTTTTATGAACAGAAAAAAAGTTGTTGTTTCTCTCGGACACAAAGCCCTCGGCGGCACAACGTTAGAACAGCTTGACGCCGTAAAAGTGACAGCCAAAGCGCTGGCGGATCTGATCGAAGCCGACTGCCAGCTTACCATCACCCACAGCAACGGTCCACAGGTCAGCATGATCCACAAAGCCATGACCGAACTGCGGCGGGTATATATCGACTATACGCCGGCTCCTATGAGCGTCTGTTCCGCCATGAGTCAGGGATATGTGGGTTATGATATCCAGAACGCCCTCTGCTCGGAACTTTTAAGCAGAGGAATCTCAAAACCTGTCAGCACTATTCTGACTCAGGTTACGGTGGATCCCTACGACGAGGCTTTCTATGCGCCTACCAAGAAAATAGGACGTTATATGTCCAGAGACGATGCGGATATCGAGATCAAAAAGGGAAATTATGTAGCGGAAGAACCCGGAAAGGGATTCCTGCGCGTTGTTGCCGCACCGAGCCCTATTGATATTGTAGAAATAGACGCTATAAAAACTCTTGTGAACGCTGATCAGGTAGTGATCGCCTGCGGCGGCGGCGGGATTCCCGTGATTGAACAAAACCATAATTTAAAGGGCGCTTCCGCGGTCATTGAGAAGGATGCCATAGCCGGAAAGCTGGCAGCGGAGTTAAAAGCAGACGTGCTGCTCATCCTCACCGGCGTGCCCGCCGTATACACAGACTTTCAGGGTGAAAATCAGGCTCCTGTCTCCTCGATGAATGTGGAGCAGGCCAACGCCTATATCCGAAAAGGCGAGTTTGAGGAAACGACGATGCTCCCCAAGATCGAAGCCGCCATCTCCTATCTGGAATCCAATCCTGACGGCAAGGTGATCATCACCTCCATGGATCTGGTGAAGGATGCAATCCGCGGAAAGGCCGGAACTGTAATCACTGCGTAATCGGGTAGGAGGTTCCGTATGCGGCGGTTCCTTAGTTTTCAAATACTTTCAAATAAAACTCTGTGAATGTTGGATATCCAAGTTCACGGAGTTTCTTGTTGTTAATTGCAGTCTGCAATACGAAATATCCACCGCAATTATACTCTCGAAATAATTTTATAAATTTATCTTCCATTTTTTATTGATGCTTTCAAAAACACTGCATTTCCCACTAAAGCTTCTTTCATTCCCCGATTTCTTGCCTCAAAGTCGATCCCGTTATAAGGCGATGCAGGGTTTGAAGAAGGGTTTCTGAACACATGCTCGCCGAAATCACTATAAAACAACGTATTTGGGTATACTGCCTGCAGGCGTTTTTCTATAATATAGCTATAACGTCTCTACTGATAAGATAGCTGCTATATGCCATTATGTAATATTTTACCTTCTGTAACTATTGCTTTTTCACAAAGTTCAATAAATGAATTTAATGCTTCTATTATTTCATTTTTTACTATTAAATTTTTATCATATTCTCCTTTATCCGGCAAAAAATCTCCTGTCAAGTAAAATTTTTCTGGTGAAAGGAGAAATAACTCTTTCCATTGTATCACTATATTTTTAATTTTTATTATTTCGTCTCCTTCAATAAATGAAAATCCATGATAAGAAATTCCTTCCCTTATTCTTTTCCCATTCCAAGTTGTATTGATCCATTTTATACTATCACCAATATATCGAATTATCTCATCAGAAATAGAAACTGACTCCATATTTGAGCTAATAATATCCTCGTCCCTCTCTTTAGAAATAACAGCAAATTGATGAACTAATCCCATTTCTCATCACCTCCTTCTAAGCACTGTGTTTGTAGGCATTTTCTAGCAATCATTATATAAAATACTGAGAACGGATAAAATCCCCTATTACTCAGCACTTACGCTTGTACAGCTGGCAGATTTAAGGTGACAGAAAAAGCTGCGGTATTCCATTGCCTTTCAGTTTTATAAAATACCGCCGGTACTCTGTTCTTTTCCTGATATTTAGGAGAAACATTTCCCTATTTTCTCTGGTGAGTGCCATTGTAATATAGGTGTTTTGAAATCGTCAAGAGAAATATTACATAAATTATTATATTTTAACTAAACTTTTATCATATCGTTTAATTTGCTAACTACGAACTCAAGTCTTTGTTCTAATTCAATTGTTGATGTCTCGTCTTGCTTTAAACTAAATATGTAATTTCCAACATCTTCATGCCATATCAAATCATATTCTGTCGAACCCTTATGCAACTTTATAATGCTGTAATACATTCCATCTATCTTTTCATCCGATAACATTTGATATTCCTCACATAAAATCTTTGCAACAAGGTCATTTCCATCAAGAAAATCGAAATTAACAAATAAATATTCTATTCTATTGTTTTCGTCTTTATTAATATGTTTTACTACTTGTATACTCATTTGCATCTCCTATTCTAAGCCTAATGATTGATTAACACTTGTTCTTGAACGCTGTGAACTTTCTATTATTGCTTTATAAATATCATCTCCTGATAATCCTTTATCAATTTG
>CAJTNC010000025.1 GCA_910577955.1 uncultured Lachnospiraceae bacterium | reverse complement strand
GAATGTCTTAAACGTGATGGTGGAAGGGAGGATCAGCTATGAGACCGTATAACGTGGAGATATTCACGCAGGATTTTGAGATGGTGGGAAATACGAATGTGAATGAAATTACCTACAAAGAGGACTATCTGTCTTCCGATGGGAACACGGTCACGGTGCTTGCCCTGCCCGGCGTGGAAAAGCAGGACTATATCCGCATCAGCCGGGGCAGTGAGGAATATGCCGGAATCGTGACGGAGATCGGTTATGGCACGGATAAATCCAAGAAGCTACAGACCATTTCTTATAAACCGCTCATGGAGCTGCTGAATACGGATGTGCTTTTCGATGTGGATTTGCAGGGGCAGGGGAGCATGGAGCAGTTCATCTGTGACCGCATCTGGGAAATGTTTATCACCAATGAGGATGGGATGCAGAATATCAAGGGGCTTTCGGTCAGTGCGGCCACTGCCACAAAGGACTGGAGCCTGCACATCACACCGTCCGACAAGGGCGGCCATTACAACATCGTGAACCTGATCGATTCCGTTATCATCCCGGCAATGGAGAAGTACAGCATCTTGGTAAAGACAAAGCTGGATATCCAGAGCAGGGAAATACAGATCACGGTGGGAAGGGCGGCGGCAGGAGTCATTACCATAGAGAGTGATCTGCCGAACATCATCAAAAAGAGCGTCACCATCAAACAGGTCAGCGCCGATGTGAACAAGCTGGTGGTCTATGACAGTTCTGATTATGAGAAGAAAAGGGTGTATTTTCTGCATCCTGATCTTGGCTATGACACGAAGGACCGTGACCGCATTTTCCCCGTGGTATGTGAGATGCAGGCGGTTTCCCATGAGGAGGGGAGCAGCTTTGAGAGCGCGGCGATCAGCGCCGCCCATAACAAGTTCGCAAATTTATCCTATTCAAACTTAATCGAACTTACCATGATGAACGGTGACGCGCTGGTGAAGCCGGAGGAACTGGAATTCGGGCAGGTGGCGGACATCATCTCGGACGGGCAGAGTTACCGCAGCATCCTCACCGGGAGGGAGCGGGGGAGGAACACAAAGCTGGTATTCGGCACGGTGCGGCTGGATTTGACGAAGATTTTAAGGAGGAAATGACATGGCGGGAAGTGTCGTATTAAAGACATTCAGGGGCGGCAATGTGACCCCTCAGAATGATGCAATCATCTACCAGACGGTGATACCCGGAGCAGGGATATTCAAAGGGTGCGGGGTTACCTGCGCAAGGGGGAACATCCTGCATATCTCCCAGGGATTCGGCATGATAAAAGGGCGGTTCTTTGAGATGTATGAGAATGAGGTTTCCGTGCAGCTTGCGGAGACCGGGCAGACGCTTGACGGACGGCTGTATGTCCACATGGACCTGTCGAATGCCGATGAGCCCATCAAGGTCATTGCGGAAACGGGGGAAACGCTCCCTGCCCTGATGATGGATGCAAACGTGAATTATAACAACAGCACCTATGACATGGAACTTGCGGCTTTCAGGGTGGATGCAGGCGGGGTGCTTGACCTTACCCAGACGTTTCCAACGGTACAGGCAGGCGGGGGCTCCGGCGGCGGTGGAGGGACCGGCATACAGAGGGATACGATGTATGCCCTTGGGGATATCGTATCCACGGGGAATGCACCCGGCTGGTGTTCCCTCGTCTGTACACAGGAAGGAACCACAGCTTTGGCAGAGCCTGCCGGATATACGCAGGTAAAGAAGGCGGGCGACAAGGTCCTGGACGGTTCCTGTGTCTTTACCGCACGGAGCATCTTCGGGGAACTGGATGCGGCGGCGGGGAATCTGACAAAGACCGCAGCAGACCTTGGGCAGCTCAGGGATGAATTCGAACAGTCAAAGAGCGACACGGCGGACCTGGTGTTCAAGCTGATGGGCCTGGAGGAATATGCCGCATTGGAGGATTACGACTCCGCCACCATGTATTACTGTTATGCGGAAGGGAACCCTGCGCAGATCAGGGCTGTCTATTTTGGCGGGAATGCCATCTTTGCGGCAGGGGTCACGGTCAGTTACCACATCGATACGGATACGGTGGTAAAGCAGACGGCATCCCTGTCGGATGACCTGGTGGCAGATGCTCCCCCGGCAGTCCTTGACGGATACACCTTTGTGGGGTGGCGCGGGGACGATGTGCCGGGCAAAGCTGTCCTTACAAAGAAGATACTTGACTCCGAGGAGGCAGCCGATCTCTATGCCGTGTTCAAAAGACCGATCACCATCGGGATGCTTGACAACGGCGCTGCCCTCATTGACGGCAGGGAAACAGAAGAATTTGACGATACGCTCTATTACAACAACGGCAATGCCGAGAGCGAGGGCATTACCATTCCCGAATGTCCGTATGAATGGGAGGGGAAAACTTTCTGCGGATGGAATACGGACTCCTATTCGGCTCCCACATACATTCCCGGACAGAAAGGAACCTTCAGCGATGACAGTTACCTTTTTCCGATGTTCGTGGATACGGTCTATGATTTCCCTTATACGGGAAATTATGTGCCGTTCACGATCCCCGCGGATGGAATTTATGAGTTTGAGTTATATGGGGCGGCAGGAGGTGATGTAAGTGCGACCGTAAATAATGAGCAGCTTACTGCCAAGGGCGGCAGGGGAGGCCATGTAAAAGCCTACAAAAGGATGAAGAGGGGAGACCTTATCTACATCTATAACGGCGGCAGGGGAAATGGTTCATCGGGGGGAGCGAACGGAGGGGGAGGTGGTTATTCGTATTATAGTTCCGGTTCCACAAGGCATTATGGCGCAGGCGGAGGCGGAGCCACCCATGTGGCCCTTTGCCCGAACGTACTTGGGTATTCGCAGACAGGGGCCAATGCAGACAGGTCTCTTAACTATGCAAACAGGAAGAACATCCTGCTCGTTGCAGGGGGAGGAGGCGGTGGGGGCATTTCCGGCTCAACATACACAGGAAATTCCAATCCCACCCAAAACTATACCATTGGCGCACATGACGGCGGAGACGGCGGAGGCGACAGGGGCGGGGACGGTGCGAGCGGTGTGCTGGGCGGCAGGCAGGTCTCCACGGGTTCCTCAGAAGATACCAATTTTGGTAAAGGTGCAAGCTATAACAGTTCATATTCGACTTACTCCGGCGGCGGTGGAGGCTGGTTTGGGGGAAATTACGGCTTAGATGGAAACTCCGGGGCAGGCGGCTCCGGGTATGTGGGCGGTATGCCGTCCTTTACACTGGATAAGGTCTACTACCGGGCAGTCAGCGAAGCAGGCAAAAATGAAGGAAACGGATATTCCTATATCCGCTATGTAAAGTGTATCTGACAAACGGTGGACAGGGAGTAGCCAGGGCGGCTGTTCCTTTTTCATGCATAAAAACAAGGAGGTAAATGACTTATGAAGCAATTTTGGAACATGGTACAGGTGGTTTTCACCGCAGTCGGCGGGTGGCTCGGCTGGTTTCTCGGCGGCTGTGACGGCCTACTGTATGCGCTCATCGCTTTTGTCGTGGTGGACTATGTGACGGGCGTGATGTGTGCCGCAGCGGATAAGAAGCTGTCCAGCGAGGTGGGATTCAAGGGCATTGCAAAGAAAGTGCTGATCTTCCTGCTTGTGGGGATCGCCAACATCCTTGATGTGCAGGTCATCGGCACGGGCAGTGTCCTGCGGACGGCGGTCATCTTTTTCTACATCTCCAACGAGGGCGTGAGCCTTTTGGAGAACGCCGGTCATCTTGGGCTTCCCATCCCAGAAAGGCTGAAGGACATCCTGGCACAATTGCATGACAGGGCGGAAAATACGGATAAGGGGGACGAGTGACTATGAAACTGGTGGAAAATATTCTGACGAGGAATCCTTGCTACACGGCAGGGCGGAAGATCACGGTCAAGGGGCTGATGCTCCATTCCGTTGGCTGCCCACAGCCGAAGGCGTCCGTGTTCATCAATTCATGGAACAGCCCGGCGCATGACAGTTCCTGTGTCCATGGCTTTATTGATGGAAATGACGGCACGGTGTACCAGACGCTCCCCTGGAACCACCGGGGATGGCACTGTGGAAGCGGCAGCAAGGGGAGCGGCAACAATACCCATATCGGGGTGGAAATGTGCGAGTCTGCGTGTATCAAATACACGGCAGGCTCAAACTTTACCTGTTCTGACTTGGCGGCGGCGAAGGCGGTGGCGGAAAGGACCTATGGGGCGGCGGTGGAGCTGTTCGCCATGCTCTGTAAGAAATACAGCCTCAATCCGCTGACGGACGGAGTCATCATCAGCCACAGGGAAGGCTACAGCCGGGGCATTGCCAGCAACCACGGAGACCCGGAGCATCTTTGGACGCAGCTTGGCATGGGCTACACCATGGACACTTTCCGCAGGGCAGTCAGGGCGGCAATGGATGAGGGCGGCACGGACGGATATACGGAGATCATGGGGAAGGCTGCGGCAACGGTGGACCAGATGAAATCTTATATCAGGGTGAAGAACCCATCTGTGGCACCATCTGTACTGGATATGATCCCGCTGTACCTTTCGGAAGGGGAAGCAGAAGGAGTGAGGGGCGATATCGCTTTTGCACAGTCCTGCCTTGAAACGGGGAATTTTACTTTCTCCGGCTCTGCGGTCACTTTGGCGCAGAACAATTTCTGCGGCCTTGGGGTGACGCAGAGGGGCAAAACAGGGCTTTCCTTCGGCACGCCGCAGCTCGGTATCCGGGCACAGGTGCAGCACCTTAAAGCCTATGCCTCCACGGATAAGCTGATGAATGAAAGGACCGATCCCCGTTTCCGTTATGTCACGAGGGGCTGTGCGCCCTATGTGGAGTGGCTTGGGCAGAAGGAGAACCCGCAGGGGAAAGGCTGGGCGGCAGGGGAGAAGTATGGGCAGAAGATCCTTTCCATCCTGAAAGCAGTCATGGATGAAGGAAAAGTGCAGTTCATGGAGAGCCTTACCCTTTCCGCACCCTACATGGTGAGGGTGGCAATCCCCGACCTGAACATCCGCAGGGGGCCGGGGACGGGCTGTGCAAAGACCGGGAAATACACGGGAATCGGAAATTTTACCATTGTTGAGGAGGCTGATGGAAAAGGCGCGTCAAAGTGGGGGCTGCTGAAAGCCTACCAGGATAAGCGGGACGGGTGGATTTCGCTTGACCATACGGTGAGGATGTAAAACGAAACAAGGATAATGGAAATGCCCGCGGACGACCATGCTGCTTTCCGCGGGCATTCTTTTTTTTGTACCCATAATGCTTTCACCCAGGACGTTTTCCGTTACCGTTTGGCACGAGCAGTTCATCCATGGGCACCTCCAATATCCGGCTGAGCATATACAGGTTGTCGACGGAGGGCAGGGTGCGCCCCCTGATCCACCGGTATATGGGCTGCGGGCAGGACAGACCCAGCATTTCCTGCAGTTCCCTTATGCTGTAGCCGCTCTGCTTTATCGCATCGTGAATCTTCCGGCCTGTCTGGACGGCGTCCAGCGTTGTAAGCGTGTACCTTTCTGCCATACCAATCCCCCTTTCCGTAGTGATGCATATTAACTCTGAACCAAACGGTTATCAACTGGAAAACGGGCATCTGAAGGAAATGGCTGGGACAGGAAAAACCAGTTGCTATATGGGAAAACCTATGCTTATATATGAGACGCCGGGAATCAGGAAGGAGGTGGAGGAAGATGCAGGAGACTTTTATTTCGGATGAAGAACGGGAAAAGTGCAGGAAGGTCGCAGAGGCATTCCGAGAGGCGCTTGAAGGGGAGGATCTGGTGGTGCTTGACGCAGGGCGGTTCGGGTTTGTGAAATTACAGTATTATAAGCCGCCATGGGGATTTGACAATGTATTTACGTTCCTGGATGCCGGGGCGCTGTTTGATGACCTGTGGGAGGAATGGATGGATTCGCAGCTCCTTAAGTATGCGGAAGGGACGCCCATGGTGGAAATGGAATATGAACAGATATTCAGATGCATGCCAAAGGAGATGCAGGATTTCTATGTGCTGAAGAAACAGGAATTCATGGAAGCCGCAGGATGCGGGTTCCTGTCCGGCTTTGGAAAAGCCTGAAAACATACTGATACGGCAATGCCCGTAGGAGATGCCGGATGGCGGCCCCTGCGGGCATTATTTTTTTGCCGTGCTGAAAGGGATGCTTATGTTTTATTCAGGACGGCTTCTGCACAGGCATGGACGTCAAGTCGGCTGCGGGACAGCTCGATGCAGTCAGAAAAGCCGAGCAGGTAGGCAAGCGCGCCGTAGCGTGCGCCGAGTGCGTTCTGCTCACTGACGTACCGGTCTATGAGCAGCCGGACTTCTTTTGGAAGTTCCATGGCCTCAAGCCGGCCGGAGTATACATCAGACTTCCGGAGTATCTCCTGATAGTCCTCATCTGTATTTACGATGCTGTTCATGATGGTGTTTACCCGCAGGTCCATCAACTGGTACAGTACGGAATCCTTATCCATGGCGGTATCCCTCCTTTCCTCAGTGGTGCATATTAACTCTGAATCCGTGGATTAGCAACCTGATTTTTCCCGTGAATGGGTATCCAAAAACACCTGCAAATCTCCGTATGTTGAGGAGGTGCCGGATATGACGGACACGCAGAAAGACAGGATACGGCAGATGAAAGCGGATGGTTTTGGATATATAAAGATTGCACGGGAGCTTGGCCTTTCGGAGAATACTGTGAAATCATTCTGCAGGAGGGAAGGGCTGAATGCGGTGGCAGATATGGAAGGACCGCCCGTTGACAGCGTCAAAGGAACCTGCCTGTGCTGTGGGGCAAAGGTGGTGCAGAATCCAGGGCGGAAAATGAAAAAATTTTGTTCCGATAAATGCCGTAATAAGTGGTGGAACAGCCACCTGAACCAGGTGGAACGCAAGGCAAATTATGAATTCGTGTGCGCCTACTGCAAAAAGCCGTTCACGGCCTATGGGAACGCCGGCCGGAAATATTGCTCCCATGCGTGTTATGTGGCTGACAGGTTCGGGGGTGGCGCGGATGAGTGAGGAGCAGTTCCGAAACGAGAAAATGTACCATGCCACCATGAACATAGCGAAATCCCTCATGGAACAGAGGGCAATGACGGCAGAGGAGTACGGTCAGATTGATACAATTTTCCGCAAGAAATACCGCCCGATTTTGGTGAGTTTACGGACAGAAATAAGTGGATATAAAGCCGGTTCTATGGCATCATGTGACACTGACAAGGAGGGATAATATGCCGAGAATCAGCGTAATAGGGCCGGTCATGCCGGAACTGAAAAAGAGGAAAAGGGTGGCGGCTTATGCGAGGGTGTCGATGGAGACGGAAATGCTCCTCCATTCCCTTTCCGCGCAGGTCAGCCATTACAACGGATTAATACAAAAAAATCCGGATTGGCAGTTTGCAGGCATATATGCGGATGAGGGCATCAGCGGAAGGGACACAAGCCATCGCAGCGACTTCAACAGGCTGCTTGCGGACTGCGATGCCGGGAAGATTGACATGGTGCTGGTAAAATCCATCAGCCGCTTTGCAAGGGATACCGTGGACACGCTGACGGTGACGAGGCACCTGAAGGAACTTGGGATTGATGTTTATTTTGAAAGGGAGAATATCCATTCCCTCTCCGATGAAGGCGAACTGCTCCTTACCCTGCTCGCATCCTTTGCGCAGGAGGAATCGCGCAGCATCTCAGAAAATGTGAAGTGGGGCATACGGAAACGGTTTGAAGAGGGCATCCCGAACGGGCATAAAGCGCCGTATGGGTATGAATGGGACGGGGAAATGTACCGGGCCATACCGAAGCAGGGAGAAATCATAAAGGAGATTTTTGAAAAATACCTTTCCGGCGCATCCGCCTACGGGATTGCAAAGGAGCTTTCGGAACGGGGCGTCACGGGACAGAAGGGTGTGCCGATGGATGACTCCACCATCAAGTTCATCCTTGCGAATCCGTCTTACACGGGCTCCATGCTCCTGCAGAAAAATTTCATTTCCGAGGGGCATACGAGGAAAAGGAATAAGGGGGAGTTGCCAATGTACATGGTGGAGGGGATGTTCGAGCCGCTCATCACGCAGACGGATTTTGAAAAAGTGCAGGCCATACGGGAGGAACGGGCGGAAAGCGCCGCCAATAAAAACCCCGTGCTTACGGCTTTCTCCGGACTGGTAAGGTGCGGGGAATGCGGCTGCTCTGTCAGCAGGCGCACCACGAAGTATGGCAAGAAATGGAACTGCAATACCAGGGAGCGCAAAGGGAAAGACGTGTGTAGGCTCCGGTCGGTCTATGAATCGGAGCTGGAGCAGGCTGCGGCCGCCGCCCTGGGACTTGATGCTTTTGACGGGGATGCCGTAAAAAGGGAGGTCGGCCGGATTGTCATAAATGCGGACAGCATTGAGTTTGTCATGAGAAACGGCAGGGTGAGGAAAATCATGCGGGAATACCAGAGAGGCCGCAGCGCCTTTTCGCAGAAAATTACCTGCGGGTGCTGCGGGAGGAAGCTGGAATGCGATTACTGGAAAATCGGCCCGAAAGGGCAGAAGAAAAAATATAAGGTGTGGGTGTGCCGGGGATGCTCCTTCCGCAGACTGCTAGATGATGATTTCCGGGAGGCGGTGGCGGAAGTTCTGGGGCGGGAGGATTGCGAACCCCGCTTTGTGAAGGAGGTTGCAGGCGTGACGGCATACGGGGACAGGTTTGAATTTCACTTTACAGATGGGGAGGTAGCAGAATGGCAAAGAAAGTAACAACCATACCCGCCACGCTGAACCGGTTTGACTCAAGGCCGATTGCGGCGGCGAAGAAGCGGAAGACGGCGGGGTATGCGAGGGTTTCCACGGATTCCGAGGAACAGGCGACAAGCTATGAGGCGCAGGTCGATTATTACACCCGGTATATAAATGACCGGGAGGATTGGGAATTTGCCGGGGTGTATACGGACGAAGGCATCTCAGCAACGAACACAAAAAAGCGCGACGGTTTTAACCAGATGATCGAGGATGCCCTGAATGGGAAAATCGACCTCATCATCACAAAATCGGTCAGCCGGTTCGCAAGGAACACGGTGGATTCCCTAACGACAGTGAGGAAGCTGAAGGAGAAGGGCATCGAGGTCTATTTTGAGAAGGAGAACATCTACACGCTGGATTCCAAGGGGGAGCTGCTCATCACCATCATGAGTTCCCTTGCACAGGAGGAATCAAGGAGCATTTCGGAGAACACCACATGGGGCAAGCGGAAGCAGTTCGCAGACGGCAAAGGCAGCCTTGCCTACAGCACTTTCCTCGGATATGAGAAAGGGGAGGACGGCAGCCTGAGAGTGAATCCGGAGCAGGCGGAAACGGTAAAGCTGATATACCAGCTTTTCCTGCAAGGATTGAGCCCGTATGCCATCGGCAAGAAGCTGACGGGGCTTTGCATCAAAAGCCCGGCGGGGAAAGACATCTGGCACCAGAGTTCGGTCAAGAGCATACTGACCAACGAGAAGTACAAAGGGGACGCGCTCCTGCAGAAGCAGTACACGGCGGACTTCCTTACGAAGAAGCGGAAGAAGAACCAGGGAGAAATCCCGCAGTATTATGTGGAGGGGAACCACGAGGCAATCATCCCTCCCGAAACGTGGGAGCTGGTGCAGGAGGAAATGGAGCGGCGCGGGAAGATGGGTGCAAGGTACAGCAGCGCGAGCATATTTTCTTCAAAAATCAAGTGTTCCGAGTGCGGGAACTGGTACGGCTCCAAGGTATGGCACTCGCAGGACAAATACCGCAGGGTGATCTTCCAGTGCAACCGTAAGTTCAAAAACGATAAGAAATGCCAGACGCCGCACCTTACCGAGGATGAGATAATGGATGCCTTCGTGAAAGCCGTCAATGCGGTCATCCCGGAAAAGGATGAACTGATAGCGAACACCAAGCTGATGATGCGGACGCTGTGCGACACCACGGAGCTGGAGGTGGAGCAGAGTAGGCTGCTGACCGAGATGGAGGCGATGGCGGAAATGGTCAAGAGGATTGTGGCGGAGAACAAGGCCGCAGCCACAGACCAGGAGGAATACCAGAGACGGCGGAACGAACTGGTCGCAAGGTACGAGGCGGCAAGGGACGGGTACGAAAAGGCATCCGGGGAGATTTCCGACAGGCAGGGGAAGCGGAAAACCTATATGCGGTTTATTGGCGGGCTGCAAAAGCTGGACGGCTTCTGCACTGAGTTTGACGAGGAGCTTTGGACGGCACTGCTCGACTATGCCACGGTCTATGCTAGGGACGACATCCGCTTTACATTCAAGGTAGGGAACGAGGTGAAAGTTGATGGATAGGCGAGAATGTGTAAATTTTGCTATTTATTATAGAAGAAAAATTTTTGTTAAGCCGGAGACTTTGGTGTTCTTCGGCTTGTTTTCTTATGGGAATTTGACGATAAATATGATATGATTAATTTTGCGTATGTGAAGCATACGAAATATAAGTGAGGGCATTGATTAGTATGGCAGAGAAGAATGAAATTGTTGAGACTGGAAAGTGTGAACTTTTAGATATTTTTATAGAAGAAGAGGATAGAAAAGGTGCTGATCTTCTTAAAATGTCGGATTTTTTTAATGTATTTATTGGGAAAATAGGTGCAGAGATGAAATCCGAAACAGAGTGGGAGGTAGATTTGGATATTCGAGGGTTGCTCGGTCAGATTGCTGCAGCCATAAAGGGAGGATTTGATATCTCAAAAATGGGTATGCTTGTCGCCGATTATTCTCATTTCAGCCAAGAGATTATTGATGGCTTAAAAGAAGGTATCTACCATGTGGGCGAATCAAAGGAAGTAGCGGGGAACCTACGGCCTGCGATTCTAGATGAGAACGAACAGCTTGTTAAATTCTTTACATTAAAGAAAGCTATTAATCCTGTAGAAGTTCTATCAGATATTTCCGCATTATCGATGCAGAATTCCCTTAAGAGGATATCAGCGCAGATTGAAGATGTTGGGAGGGATGTAAAAGGAATGATTGACTTTGCCCGTCGCGTGACGCTGAGTAATAAGTTCATATATGCGAGGGATAAAATCATGTCGGCTTCAACAGCAGGAGCGGAGGAACGGGAGGATTTCTTAAAAGCTGCTGACACATACCTTATGGAAGGTTTAGTAGATTTGTATTCAGATATCAATGCTCAAGTGAAGAAACTTGCAGAACAGAAAGGTCCTTTTGCCAGTATAAAAGCGATTGATACATTGCTTTCTTACATAAATGAAGATATGCAGATGATTCCGCGTTATGTCGGATTGCGTGTATACCTCCTCAATTTCAGGGGAAAAAACGATGAAACTAATCGCATTCTTGGTGAATATAAGTACCAGTTGAAAACTTTGGCAGAAAGAAAAATTGGGGATGGAAAATACACAGCCTTAGAGCTGATACATAAAAATTATCCATATGATGGAGAGAATGTGGACTTTTGGATAAATCAGCCAAAAGAGATGCTTGCAGCAATAGGTTCTTGTGAAGCTGTATTGGGGCAAAGCGATAGGGATATTTTTTATATTGATGCGGAGGATAATGTTGATGAATGCGATTGAAAAAGAACGGCGATGTAAATCCTGTGGGAAACTGTTAATCGATGAGAAGACTTTTTGTAGAAGATGCAAATTGAAAATGCGGAATACGGGAGGAAAGGCAGGCGGAATAATAAGCGGTCTGTTCGTAGCTGCTTTAAGTGCAAATTCTCTTGCCAATGATAGAGAGGGGAAAAGTGATGTTTCCAGTCCAGATTAACCTAAAGCATAATAAAGGCACACTCGAAAGGGTGTGCCTTTATTATGAAGAAACTTTCATTAGGGGCTGTTTGAGGGGGTGCATTGGGGGTGCATCGTTGAATTGTATCAATTTGGGTGTACCGATGAATCCCTGTCCCTGCGGTTACTATCCCGACAAAAACAGGTGCGGCTGCTCCCAGTATGAGATAGATCGTTATCTGCACAAGATATCGGGACCGGTATTAGACCGCATGGATATCGTGGCGGAGACGAAAAAAGTGGATATTGCAAAGCTTTCCGACGCAAGATCCGGAGAAAAAAGCGCTCGTATGCTGGAGAGGATCTTAATGGCGAGGGAGATGCAAAGGAAGCGGTTTGCGGGGACAGGCCTTATCTTTAATGCGGATATGGGACCTGCTCAGGTGCGGAAATACTGTCCTCTGGGGGATAGGGAGAGGCGGATGATGGAGGAACTTTTCAAAACGATGGATCTCAGCGCCAGAGCTTATCATAAGATCATCAAAGTGGCCAGAACGATAGCGGATCTGGAGGGAAATGAGAGGATCGAAAGGCACCATCTGGCGGAGGCCGCCTGCTACCGCAGGACGGATGGAAAGTATTGGAGGAGAAATGGTTGAACAGGATACAGGAAGAGGATAAACCGTATCAGTATTGGCTGATGAATATAAGGAGATTGGGGAAAAGAAGATTTGAACTGCTAAAAAGCTTTGGAGGCGCAGAAGAGATATACAGGGCTTCTCCCCAAAATTTGCAGGCGGCGGCCGGAGAGAAAGCTGCGGCAAAGATTGCGGAAGCAAAGGAAAGCTGGGATATTTTGGGAGAATATGAAAAGCTGCGTGGGCGGAAAATAGAGTTTACCTGCTACGGCGACGCGGACTACCCGAGGAGACTTCTCGAGATACCGGATCCGCCTTATTCTCTGTATTATCAGGGAGAACTGCCTGACGATAAAAGACCGGCGGCAGCCTTGATCGGCTCCAGAACATGTTCCGAGTACGGCGCTTATGCGGCTCGTGAATTCGGTTCTAAACTGGCTGGGGCGGGCATACAGATTATCAGTGGACTGGCTATGGGGATCGACGGAATCAGTCAGGAGGCGGCTCTTGCGGCAGGAGGAAAAAGCTTTGGGGTTTTGGGCTGCGGTGTGGACATCTGTTACCCGAAGAGCAACCGCGGCGTTTATGAAGCATGTAAAATAAAGGGAGGGATCCTCTCCGAATATCCGCCGGGGACAAAACCAGCTTCGGGTCTTTTTCCGCCGAGGAACCGGATCATCAGCGCGCTTGCGGACGCCGTTGTGGTGATAGAAGCGAGGGAGAAGAGCGGAACGTTGATCACTGTGGATATGGCGCTTGAACAGGGCAGAGAAGTTTTTGCTGTGCCCGGAAGGATCACCGATTCTCTGAGCAGGGGCTGCAACCGGCTTTTTAAACAGGGGGCGGGAGTGGCGGAATCGCCGGTGGACATTTTAGAATCGCTGTATGGAATGAGAGGATGTAAAAAGGATGATATTATTATAGAAGAAACAGCTGAGTCGAAGGAAAATGGGGAGCTGTCAGCTCTTTCCGTGAAGGAAAAACTGGTGTACAGGCAGTTGGAACTTTTTTCCAAAACGCCGGAGGAGATCTATGAGCAGATGGGAAGAAACGGGACGGTGCAGGAGGTCATGGGAGCGCTTGTGGAATTGTGCATCAAAGGATTTGCTAAGCAGACTGCGGCGGGGTACTGCCAAAAAGTTCTTGCAACTTAAAAAAAAGTAGTGTATAGTGTTTGACGATTGATGCATAAAAATGCATTGTGATTTTGAAAGAAATAAATGCAGCTGTACGGAGGTAACGATGGCAAAGTATTTGGTAATTGTGGAGTCCCCCGCGAAAGTGAAAACAATTAAGAAATTTTTGGGGGCAAACTACGAGGTGATGGCCAGCAACGGGCATGTGCGCGACCTGCCTAAAAGTCAGCTCGGGTTTTCTCCGGAAAATGATTTTGAACTAAAATATATTACGATCAGAGGGAAGGGAGATATTCTTGCCGCCCTCAGAAAAGAAGTAAAAAAGGCGGAAAAAGTATATCTGGCAACGGACCCGGACCGCGAAGGCGAAGCCATTTCGTGGCATCTCTACCATGCCTTGAAGCTGGAGGGGAAGAAGGTATATCGGATCACGTTCAACGAGATCACAAAGACAGCGGTGAAAGAGGCGCTGAAAAGTCCGAGAGAGATCGATATGGATCTGGTGGATGCCCAGCAGGTGAGAAGAGTTCTCGACCGCATGGTGGGCTACCGGATTTCCCCGGTACTCTGGGCGAAAGTAAAACGGGGACTTTCCGCCGGGCGGGTACAGTCCGCCGCGCTTAGGATCATCTGCAAGAGGGAGGAGGAGATCGCCGCTTTTGTGCCGGAGGAATACTGGACTCTCGATGCGGTGCTCCATGCTGACGGAGAGAAGAAAACGCTGACGGCTAAGTACTATGGCCGCGGAGAAAAGAAGACGGTTATCAGGAACGAGGAACAACTGCAGGAGATATTAAAAAACTTAAAAGACGCGGACTGGAAGATCACCGAAAAGAAGAACGGGGAGAGGATCAAAAAGGCGCCGCTTCCTTTTACAACCTCCACATTGCAGCAGGAAGCCAGCAAAGTGTTGAATTTTTCCACCCAGAAGACAATGCGTATTGCACAGCAGTTGTATGAGGGCGTAGATATCAAGGCAAACGGTACGGTGGGTCTTATCACTTACCTTCGTACCGACTCCACAAGGATTTCGGAGGAAGCATCTCAGGCGGCAGCGCAGTATATCGAAGGGACATACGGCGATGCATATGTGACAAAACGGGTACAGGAGAAAAAGGGAGGCGGGAAGATTCAGGATGCTCATGAGGCGATCCGCCCCACGGATATCGGGAGGACACCGGCGGCTATAAAGGATTCACTGAGCAGAGATCAGTTCCGGTTATATCAGTTGATCTGGAAACGCTTCACGGCAAGCCGTATGAGCGATGCGGTGTATAAGACCACTTCTGTAAAGATAGATGCGGCGGGGGAGCGCTTTACCGTTTCCGCCAGCAAACTCAAATTTGACGGTTTTTTGAGCGTCTATGTGCAGGAGGACGAGAAAGAGGAGACGGCGGTGCTGTCCGGAAATCTGGACAAGGACACCAAACTTTCTTTGCAGGAGCTTGTGCATAAACAGCATTTTACCCAGCCTCCGGCCCACTATACTGAGGCGGCGGTGGTCAGAGCCCTTGAGGAACAGGGGATCGGCAGACCGAGTACCTACGCTCCCACTTTGACGACGCTGCTAGCCAGAAGGTATATTGTGAAGGAAGACAAAAACATATATGTGACGGAGATCGGCGAGGTGGTGGATAAGATGATGAGGGAGGCTTTCCCCACTATCGTGGATGTGAACTTTACCGCAACTATGGAGGCGCTGCTCGACGGCGTGGAGTTAGGGGAGGTGGAGTGGAAGACCATCATCAGGAATTTCTATCCGGATCTTGACGAGGCAGTGAAAGAGGCGGAGAAACAGTTGGAGGAAGTGGAACTTAAGGACGAACTGTCTGAAGAGTTCTGTGAATTGTGCGGCCGCCAGATGGTTATCAAATATGGGCCTCACGGAAGATTCCTTGCCTGCCCCGGCTTTCCGGAGTGCAGAAATACAAAACCTTATTTTGAGAAGATCGGGGTAAACTGTCCGAAGTGCGGCGGGGATATCGTGATGAAAAAGACAAGAAAAGGGCGCAGGTACTATGGCTGTATCAATAATCCGGAGTGTGATTTTATGGTATGGCAGCGTCCTTCCGGCGTGCTCTGTGAACGGTGCGGGCAGATGATGGTGGAAAAGGGCAATAAATTAGTCTGTTCCGGTGAAGGATGCGGAAATGTGGCGGATAAAAAGGTGTAAAATTTTCCTAAAAAGCGAAAAATGTGGTATTTACATCTTGAATTTTAAAACCAGATTGGGTAGAATATTAGTGTTGACAAAATTTTGACAGACAGACTCCGTCGCAGGGACGGACAGACTGTCAGAAAAAATATAAATTTTTTTAGGAGGGACTAAAAAATGGCAGTAAAAGTAGCAATCAATGGTTTTGGCCGTATCGGTCGTCTTGCATTCAGACAGATGTTTGGTGCGGAAGGTTATGAAGTTGTAGCGATCAACGATCTGACGACTCCTTCCATGTTGGCTCATCTGTTAAAGTATGACTCTTCTCAGGGCAGATACATTGCTGTCGGCGAAGAAGATCAGGTAACGGCTGATGACGAGGCAGGCACGATCACAGTAAAAGGCCAGACAATCAAAATCTACAAAGAGCCCGATGCAAACAATTGTCCTTGGGGAGAGCTTGGCGTAGACGTAGTTTTAGAGTGTTCCGGTTTCTATACCTCCAAAGCAAAAGCTCAGGCACACATCAATGCCGGCGCTAAGAAAGTTGTTATTTCTGCTCCTGCAGGAAACGACCTTCCTACTATCGTTTTCAATGTAAACCATGACACACTGACAAAAGAAGATACAATCATTTCCGCAGCTTCCTGTACAACAAACTGCTTGGCTCCTATGGCGAAGGCTCTCAATGACCTTGCTCCCGTTGAGTCCGGTATTATGTGCACGATCCATGCTTATACAGGCGACCAGATGATCCTTGACGGTCCTCAGAGAAAGGGCGATAAGAGAAGAAGCCGTGCAGGCGCTATCAACATCGTTCCCAACTCCACAGGTGCAGCTAAGGCTATCGGCCTTGTTATTCCTGAACTGTCCGGCAAACTGATTGGCGCTGCACAGCGTGTTCCGACCCCGACAGGTTCTTCCACACTTCTGTTCGCAGTTGTTGACAAGGCAGTGACAAAGGAAGAAGTAAACGCTGCTATGAAAGCTGCTGCTAACGAGTCCTTCGGCTACAATACAGACGAGATCGTTTCCTCCGACGTTGTCGGCATGAGATTCGGTTCCCTGTTCGATGCTACCCAGACAATGGTTAGCCCTTTGCCGGATGGCAAGACACAGGTAGAAGTTGTATCCTGGTATGACAATGAGAATTCCTACACAAGCCAGATGGTTCGTACAATCAAGTACTTCGCTGAGTTAGGCTGATCATAGGAATAAGAATGCGATTTAAGTGACTAAGAGGTCCGGTCCACAGAGGACCGGACCTTTTATCATAGGCGGGAAAACAGAATCCCGAACTGAAAATAGGAGGAATAAGAAAAATGGGATTGAATAAAAAATCCGTAGACGATATCAACGTAAAGGGTAAACGCGTGCTGGTAAGATGTGACTTTAACGTGCCTTTAAAAGACGGCGCGATCACAGACGAGACCCGTATTGTTGCTGCGCTTCCCACCATCAAAAAACTGATCGCCGACGGCGGCAAGGTGGTTCTTTGCTCCCACCTCGGCAAGGTGAAAAACGGCCCCAACGAAGGCGAATCTCTTGCACCTGTAGCGAAGAGGCTTTCCGAGAAATTGGGCAAGGAAGTAAATTTTGTTTCTGATTATAACGTGACGGGCGAAGCTGCGACGAAAGCAGTGGAAGAGATGAACGAAGGCGATGTTGTTCTTTTGCAGAATACCCGTTTCCGTGGGAAAGAGGAGACAAAGAACGGCGAGGAGTTCAGCAAAGAGCTTGCTGATCTTGCTGATCTGTATGTCTGTGATGCTTTCGGTTCTTCCCACAGAGCACATGCTTCCGTGGAAGGCGTAACCAAATTCATCAAGGAAAAAGGCGGCGAGAACGCAGTCGGCTATCTGATGCAGAAAGAGATCGATTTCTTAGGCAACGCTGTGGAAAATCCGGTGAGACCTTTCGTTGCGATTCTGGGCGGCGCAAAAGTTGCGGATAAGTTAAACGTAATCAACAACCTGCTTGAAAAGTGCGATACGCTGATCATCGGCGGAGGTATGGCTTATACTTTCTTAAAGGCAAAAGGCTATGAGATCGGCACATCTTTGGTAGATGAGGAGAAGCTGGATTACTGTAAAGAGATGATGGCGAAGGCGGAGGAGAAGGGCAAAAAGCTGCTGCTTCCCGTAGATACTACCATCACTGCAGATTTCCCGAACCCGATCGATGCTGAGATCGCTGTGGAGGTAGTGCCTTCCAACGAGATCCCTGCAGACAAGATGGGATTGGATATCGGTACGGAGACAGCAAAACTTTACGCTGACGCTGTGAAGTCCGCAAAGACAGTTGTATGGAACGGTCCTATGGGCGTGTTTGAGAATCCGATCCTTGCAAAAGGAACTATGGCCGTAGCGCAGGCGCTTGCTGACACAGACGCTACCACGATCATCGGCGGCGGTGATTCCGCAGCGGCAGTGAACCAGCTTGGTTTTGCAGATAAAATGAGTCACATTTCCACAGGCGGCGGCGCTTCTCTGGAATTCTTAGAGGGCAAGGAGCTTCCCGGCGTGGCGGCAGCAGATGATAAATAAATGGAACAAAGCGCCGGCTTTGCCGGCGCAAACAAAATAATTGAGGGTTGATAGAGGAGAAAAATTATGAGTAAAGGAAAAAAGATAGGTGGAATTATTTTAATTATTTTTGGTACGATCGGTCTGGTGATTGGTTTGGCGGTAGGCGGGCTTTTCGGTCTGATGAACGGCTCTATGGATGACGCGATGGCGGAAGTGGAGCGGCAGATAGAAGACGCAAGACAGACAGGCGTATCTACCTACGGAGAGATCACGGATATCGACAGTGAGAGTATGGCTACCATTGAGTTTTACTGTGAGGAAGACGGTTCATATTATTACTTCAGTATGATGGTAGTGAGCGACAACTATGGCGTTGGCAGTACCGTTGAGGTATGTTACGATCCTTACAGGCTTAACGACGCGAATTATGTTCCCATCGCGCCTGAACTGATGATGGAAGGCATGGATGTCATACTTTCCACTGCTACAAAAGGCGGCACTGTTGTCGGCGTAGTGATCGGCGGAATCGGAGCGCTTATGCTGATTATCGGTATTGCGCTGCTTGTGAGCAATAAGAAGGAAAAGAAGTGGACTGATGACATCAACGCCCGCAATGCGGCGCAGGGGATCGGCGGACAGCGCTAAGCGGTTGTAACCGACGAAGGGGAGCACCCAATACTTATCAGCAGAATTTATGTAAGCGTGGTAAAAGAAGATAATAGTGGATATCTCTGCGGTGTGTTTCCGCAGAGAGTCCGGTGAAAAGGAGAAAAAGGAAAATGGCAAGAAGAAAAATTGTGGCCGGAAACTGGAAGATGAACATGACACCCAGTCAGGCGGTGGCTCTTTGTGAAGAATTAAAAGATCTGGTAAAATCCGACAGCGTGGACGTGGTTTACTGCGTACCGGCAGTTGACATTGTTCCGGTGGTGGAAGCCGTAAAAGGCACAAATGTGGCAGTGGGCGCAGAGAATATGTATTTCGAGGAAAAGGGCGCTTACACAGGCGAGATTTCAGCGGCTATGCTGGTGGATGCAGGTGTAAAATATGTGATCATCGGCCATTCCGAGAGACGTGATTACTTCAAAGAGGACGACGCGCTGTTAAATAAGAAAGTCAAAAAGGCTTTTGAAGCAGGTCTTACACCGATTCTTTGCTGCGGCGAATCTCTGGAGCAGAGAGAGATGGGAGTTACCATGGACTGGATCCGTTTCCAGATCAAATCCGATCTCGTTGGCGTGAGCGCTGATCAGGTGAAGGAAATGGTAATCGCTTACGAGCCGATCTGGGCGATCGGCACCGGTAAGACAGCTACAACGGAACAGGCTCAGGAAGTCTGCAAAGGAATCCGCGACTGCATCGCTGAAATTTATGATGAAGCTACGGCAGAGGCGGTTCGCATTCAGTACGGCGGCTCCGTAAACGGAAGCAATGCGGCGGAACTGTTCGCACAGCCTGATATCGACGGCGGCCTTGTGGGCGGCGCGTCCCTGAAAGCGGATTTCGGTAAGATTGTAAACTATTAATAAGAAGCAAAGTGAACAATGAAAAAGCACGGGGCTGTCGCACTAAGTAATTAGTGCGGCAGCCTCTTTTTCTTTTTGTCTTTTGTCGGATCGGGAACAAACTCACATATATCATCTAAAGTGCAATCTCCTAAAATATTTAGAATGTTGTTAAGAGTATTTACATTGACATTTCCTGTTTTGAGTCTCTGTAGTTGAGAGCGGCTGATTCCTTTATATGTGTAAAGGTGATATTGAGTTATTCCTCGTTCTTCAAAAATTTTAAACAGCTTATCAAATTTTATCATCTTTTTCTTCCCTTGTACTTGATTTTCTAATAATATACCCTTAAAATGGGTACTATCGTAGAGTATAAAAACAGGTACAGACCTGAAAACAGGTACTAATATAATATTTAAGGAAAAGGAGAAAATTGAAGAAGAGAATAAAAAACATTCTGTTTGTAATGAATCAGATAATATATTATTAAGTAAAATTTGTAAAGTGTTTCACAATATACAAATTTTTTGCGTTGAAATTTCTATAAAAGGGTGGTATACTGCTCTAGGTATGTGGCAGTACCTAAAAACAGGGATGGAAATACTACAGAGGGAGAAAGTGACAAAATGAAAAAAAGAACAGTTACATTATTACTTAGTCTGGCATTATCTTTAAGTTTGTTTGGATGTGGTGGAAGTGGTAGAGATACAAAACAGGAAGAACCACAACAGGAAGCTAGTGCAGAGGTTGAGCAGGAAGAAACAAATGAAGAAGATAATATAGAATATGAGGAATTTGAATATTTCTATGTTGCAGAAATATATGATTCAGATAAAGTAATTCCATGTAATTTAGATAATTTAGATATTGAGGGAATTTATTGTGGAGATTGGGAACTAACAAATTCTATTGATTTGTATTCAAGAAGAGAAGGAGGGGTTACTAAAGTCGGATATACAAAAGAGAATATACCAATTAATGTTTTTGCTTCTGATTCTTCATCAGAATGGATACAGCTTCATTTTGATGAAGAACAGCCGAATACTTATTTAATTATAAAAGTTGAAGATTTTCTTGCAAATTCTGATTATGATGAATCTAAATCAAATTATGCAATAACAGAAGAACAAATGGTAGAAAAAACAGTAACAGAAGAAGATAGAATTTATAATGAAGTAATTGAGTTATTTGATGAAGATAAAACATATACAATAGAAGAATTTTATGATCTTATGCAGGATGCATCTGAAATAATTGGAGTAGATTTTTCGTCTGATGTTGCACAAGGCATTAGACCTGAAACATGGACAATAAACTTAGACGGAAGCAAACTGAAAGGAACTTATGAATCGTTAATTACTTACATGCTATGGGGGCCTGATGGAATTCATAAAATGGATTTTTATTTTGGATTGACAGAACAAAATCCTGATACATCAGGAGATTTTGATATATATATTTTTTTAAGATATCATAAAGATTAAGAAATGTATTTTAGTTATAAAATATTTTTTGAAAAATACTGGATATAGGAAATAGAACCCCTATATCCAGTGTTTTTTTTGTACGGATGAGGCGCCGTGCGGTCATCTATTCCAGATTGGCGGGGAAAATGTCCGCCACTTCATTGATAGCAATATAGGCTTTCGGATCGATCTTATGTACCAGATTTTTCATTTTGCCTACCTGAAAGCGGTTTACGACAAAGTAGATCATCGTCTTAGGAGAGTTGGAGTAATATCCCTTTGCATCAATAATGGTCAATCCGTTTTCAAATGTTTCGGAGAGGGCGCGGCAGACGTCTTTTTCTTTTGTTGTGATGATAAATGCTGCCTTGGAGCGGTCGAAGCCCTCCACAAAGAAATCCACGGTTTTGGAGGCTGTTGCATAGGTGACAATAGAATAAAGAGGCAGGATCCAGCTTCCGAGCACGATGCCGCAGATAATATATAAAAACACATTGTAGATCATTACAAAACTTCCCAGACTTAAACCCAGACGCTTAGAAAACATGACGCCAAGAACGTCGATACCGTCAATCGCACCGCCAAACCGTACGGTGAGGCCGCTGCCGCAGCCTGAGATGATGCCGCCGAAAACAGCGCACAAAAACAGATCCGTCTCCGCGAGGGGAGAGGCAATGGTTACATCCACAGGCAGGATGTCCGTAATGATCCACGCGGTAACGGAATACACCAGTACAGCGAAAATGGAATAGATGGTAAATGCCGGCCCCTCCTTTTTCAGTCCAAACAGAAAAATCGGTATATTGAGCAGTATCAGGATCAATGACAGGCTGCACCAGACGGGCGTCTGTTGGGAAACAAGCATGGAAGTGCCCGATATACCGCTGTCAAATAGCTTTACCGGCGCAAGGAACATGACCACGCCGAAGGCATTGATGATGCCTGCTGCAGTCAGGAACAGGAAATTTAAGATGTGCAGTGTGCCTAAAACGGTTAAAAAATATGTCCGGCCTTTTTGGCAAATAGATTTCAACGAATATTTTTTCATGCGTGCGCTCCTTTATAAAATTACTATGTTTTTTACTATAGCATGAGGGATATAATCTGTTCAATATGGTTTTTGACATCTTTCATGCTTTGATAAGTTTTCTTTTATGAAAAACAGGATAAAGAAAAAATAATAAAAAATTCATTTATTTTTAGAAGGAATGGGTAGTAAAAATCTCCGACAGGCATTATAATAATGAAGAATAGCTTCACTCATCGAAGCAAAAAGCAGGAGGTACTGTGATGAAATGCAGGAAGTGTGGGGCGGATTTACTGGATACTGATACATTTTGTGTGAAGTGCGGGCAGAAAGTGGGTCAGCCGATGCTTTGTTCCCATTGCGGGGAGGAACTTCGGGACGAGGAACGTTTCTGCCATAAATGCGGTTCGCCGGTGAAAGATGTGCCGGAGGATGAAGAAATTCCGCTCAGCAGACAAAGGACTGTAGATATTCCTTTTGACCAGATAGAACAGGCCATTTTGATGGAGGCAAAGCAGGCTGTTGTGAAACGTCCCAAAGGGGAAGAACCTGCAAGGCGCACACCGCCGCCGCGCCCTCGTCCTGTGGAAGATTATGACGATTATGAAGAAGATGAAGAGGATGACGACGAGGAGTCGGGCAGTTCCAGAATGAAACTGGTCACGATTATTCTCGGTATTGCGGTTGTGGCGGTGGCGTTGATGATCGGATTTATCTTCTGGCAGAAAAATCGTACGCCAAATTACGGACAACCGGATGAAACCACAGAACAGGGGCAGGAGGCTGACGGAGAGGTTGGCGAGGATGGCGAGCAGTCCGCGGAGGAGACTCAGGGCAGGATACAGATTCTTTCCAATGTCAATGTCCGCAATAAACCGAGCAAGGAAGATTCGAATGTTCTTATGGTGGCAAAAGCCGGCGATATTTATGAGTATTACGAGCTGGTGGACGAAGCTTGGTATCATATTAAAGTGGAGGACGGAAAAGAGGGGTATGTCTCCGCAAAATATGTGGAAGATTTAAAATAAAAGCAATATAGAAAAGAGGAGAGAAGAAATGAGTAAGAAACCTGTAGTTTTAATGATTCTTGACGGTTACGGCTTAAACGACAGCAAAGAGCACAACGCGGTGGCGGAGGCTCATACGCCTGTCATGGACAAACTGATGGCAGAATATCCCTTTGTGAGGGGAAATGCCAGCGGCATGGCGGTGGGACTTCCCGAGGGACAGATGGGAAATTCCGAGGTAGGTCACTTGAACATGGGCGCGGGACGTATCGTGTATCAGGAACTGACAAGGATCACGAAAGAGATTCAGGACGGCACTTTTTTTGAGAATAGAGCATTGCTTGACGCGGTAAATAACTGTAAGAAAAATGACAGTGCGCTGCATTTCTTCGGTCTGTTGTCTGACGGCGGTGTGCACAGTCATAATACCCATCTTTACGGGCTGCTTGAACTGGCTAAGAAAAACGGACTTGAGAAAGTTTATGTGCACTGTTTCTTGGACGGGCGCGATACACCGCCGGAGAGCGGAAAAGGCTATGCGGAAGATCTGGAGGCGGAGATGAAAAAGATCGGCGTCGGGAAGATCGCTTCCGTGACAGGGCGTTACTATGCGATGGACAGGGACAATAACTACGACAGAGTACAGAAAGCCTATGTGGCGCTGACAAAGGGCGAGGGGCAGACGGCACAGAGCGGACCTGCGGGAATTCAGGCTTCCTATGACGCAGGGGAGACGGACGAGTTTGTGAAACCCACTGTTGTCGTGGAAAACGGCGCGCCTGTGGCTACGATTCAGGACGGCGATTCCGTGGTGTTTTTTAATTTCCGGCCGGACAGGGCGAGAGAAATCACCAGATCTTTCTGCGACGATGAATTTAAGGGATTTGAGAGAGGAAAACGTCTCGATTTGACTTATGTATGTTTCTCCGATTACGATCCGACGATACCGAATAAGGAAGTCGCTTTCGAGAAGATCGCTGTGACGAATACCTTTGGAGAATGGCTGGCGGCAAACGGTATGAAGCAGGCGAGGATCGCGGAGACAGAGAAGTATGCCCATGTGACATTCTTCTTTAACGGCGGCGTGGAAAAACCGAATGGGGGTGAGGACAGAATCTTAGTAAATTCCCCGAAGGAAGTGGCAACCTACGACTTAAAGCCGGAGATGAGCGCCTACGAGGTATGCGACAGACTCTGTGAGGCAATCACAGGCGGCAAATATGATGTGGTGATTATCAACTTTGCAAATCCGGATATGGTAGGTCATACCGGCGTGGAAGATGCGGCTATCAAAGCGGTGGAAGCAGTGGATTCCTGCGTGGGAAGAGCGGTGGAAGCGGTGAAATCCGTAGAAGGCGTGTTGTTTATCTGTGCGGATCACGGCAATGCGGAGCAGCTTGTGGATTACGAGACAGGCGCGCCCTTTACCGCACACACAACCAATCAGGTGCCTTTCATTCTTGTCAATTATGACGAGAAATATACGCTGAGAGAGGGTGGTTGTCTGGCGGATATCGTGCCTACACTGATTCAGATCATGGGCAGGGAGCAGCCGGCGGAAATGACAGGAAAATCTCTTCTTGTGGAAAAACAGTAAGACGGACGATTTGCAAAAGGTTAACTGAAAACAGGGATAAACAGACCTCCTTTGGAAATACTAAAAGAAATCGTATTTCTAAAGGAGGTTTTTATGTCTTTGACAGTGAGAATTATGGATGTACATGCAAGGGAGATTCTGGATTCCAGAGGAACTCCCACAGTGGAGGCGGAAGTGACGGTGATCGCCGGGGAAGAAGCTTTCGGCGGCGCCTGCATCAACGGGCGGAATATGGCTGAGGCTGCCGGAAATCACAAGGAGGCGGCAGGAAAAGGGGCCTGTATCGGTCCTGTGGGAGCGCCCTATCCGCTGTCGGGAAAACTATATACCGGCAGAGCCTCCGTTCCCTCCGGAGCCAGCACCGGACGCTTTGAGGCGGTGGAGCTGCGGGACAAGGAGAGCAGATATCAGGGAAAAGGCGTGCAGAAGGCGGTGAGAAATGTCAACACGGTGCTGCGGGAGGCGTTGCTTGGAAGAAATGCCTTGTGTCAGGAGGAGATCGATAAAATACTGATCAATACTGACGGTACGGAAAACAAAGAAAAGCTCGGGGCAAACGCTACTCTAAGCGTTTCCATGGCCGTGGCAAGGGCGGCGGCAGCAGCTCTTCACATGCCGTTGTTTCGCTATCTGGGAGGAATTTCGGCAAAAAGAATGCCGGTGCCGATGATGAATATTTTAAACGGAGGCAAGCACGCGGACAATACCGTGGATTTTCAGGAGTTTATGATCATGCCGGTAGCGGCCAAGAACTTTGCGGAGGGACTTAGGATCTGCGCCGAGGTTTATCAGAAACTGAAACAGATTTTGGTGAAAGACGGGCTTTCCACAGCGGTGGGGGATGAGGGCGGTTTTGCGCCGTCTTTAAAAAATCCGGAGGAAGTGCTCGACTATATTATCAAAGCTGTGCTGGCGGCCGGTTACCAGCCGGAAAAGGATATTAAGATCGCACTTGACGTGGCGGCCAGCGAACTGTATCAGGAGGATGCCGGTATGTACTATTTTCCCGGGGAGACGAAGGCTTTGCACAGCAGCAAAAGAGAGGCTGTCAGCGCTTCCGATACAAAGGAATCCAGTGTGCTTCGCAGCACCGACGAGATGATCGCGCTCTACGAGGAACTGTGTGAAAAGTATCCCATCGCGTCGATAGAGGACGGACTGCATGAGGATGACTGGGACGGCTGGCGGAAATTGACACAAAGACTTGGGGACAAAATACAGCTTGTGGGGGACGATCTTTTTGTCACCAATACCGGCAGGCTTGCGGCAGGGATCCGACTGCATACGGCCAACGCTATTTTGGTGAAAGTCAATCAGATCGGCACACTCTCCGAAGCATTTGCAGCCATAGAGATGGCGCATAAAAGCGGGTACAACGCAGTGATCTCCCACCGCTCCGGGGAGACGGAGGATACGATCATTGCCGATATCGCGGTGGCGGTGAATGCCGGCCAGATCAAAACCGGAGCGCCCTGCCGGACGGACCGGGTCTGCAAGTATAATCAGTTGCTGCGGATCGAGGAGGAACTGGAAGACGTTTCGTTGTATGAGAATCCGTTTTCGGAGAAGCGGGGCGGCATGTAACATTGTGATTTCCCCTGTACGAAACAGAAAAAATCTGGTAAGATAGCATCATGGAAAAGCAGCGGGAGGAAAAAATCGCATATCTGGCAAAAGAAGTTTTGCGCCTTTCCAGAGACAGCATTGTGATGAACATGCGGTTTCTGGATGTGGCGCTTTTGAACATGCAGCCGATGCCCCAGAGAGGGTTTTCGGGTGTGGCGGCCGACGGAGAACGCTTTCTGTATGATGAAGCTTTTGTGCTGCGCCGTTATAAGGCGGAGCCGGCCTATATTAACAGATGTTATCTGCACAGTCTCTTCCATCTGGTATTTTATCATCCCTTTCGCTGCGGGGAAGTGGAGAGCAGATACTGGGATATCGCGGCGGACATTGCGGTGGAAAACGTGATGTTAGAGATGGGACTGCACTTTCTGAAGCTCCACAGGGATGCGGAGAGGAGAGCGGAGATTAAGGCATTAAAAGAAGAGTGCGGAGCTTTGACCGCGGAAAAGCTTTACCGGTATTTTGAGAGAGAAAAGCCCGACGAGGAACGTCTTGCGGCATGGAAACTGCTGTTTCATAGAGATGAACATATTTACTGGACGAAACCTGAGCAGATGGAGATATCTTTAGCCCAGTGGAAGAAGATCAGCGAGCGTATTAAAACCGACCTAAAGACGTTTTCCAGCGGAAAGAACCAGTCGGATTCTCTGGAAAAGAATCTGGCGGAGGCGACAAAGGACCGCTATGATTACGGTGAGATCCTGCGCCGGTTTATGGTGACGGGGGAGGAGATCCGGCCAAACGACGAGGAATTTGACTATATTTATTATACTTACGGACTCGAACATTACGGCAATATGCCTCTGGTGGAGCCCCTCGAATACAAGGATATCAAAAAGGTCAAAGAATTTGTGATCGCTATCGATACATCGGCCTCCTGCCGCGGGAAGGTTGTGCGGGGATTTTTGAACAGAACTTATTCTATTATGAAGGACGCCGAGAATTTTTTCAGCAAGGTGAACATCCATATTGTTCAGTGTGACAATGAGGTGCAAAGCGATGTGAAGATCACCTGCGACGAAGAGTTTGAAGAATTTATCAGAACAGGAAAATTGACCGGCTTCGGAGCGACGGATTTCAGACCTGTGTTTGACTATGTGGATGATTTGATTGAACAGGGGAGTTTTGAAAACTTAAAGGGACTGCTCTATTTTACGGATGGATACGGGGTTTACCCGGAGCGGATGCCGTCCTACGATGTGATATTTGCATTTTTGAATGAAGATGAGAGAAGGCCCGCGGTACCCCATTGGGCGCTGCCGGTGGTGTTGGAAGAGGAGGAGATGATCGGATATGAACATGAAACAGGCGAAAGAGTGCATCAAGGACACGGTGTGTCTTTATCTGAAGAAGGATGAATTCGGAGATTACCGTATCCCTATTGTGAGACAGCGCCCTGTTTTTCTGATCGGCGCGCCGGGGATAGGCAAAACGGCTATCATGGAACAGATCGCACAGGAGTTGTCCATTGCCCTTGTCTCCTATTCTATGACTCATCACACAAGGCAGTCCGCGCTGGGGCTTCCTTTCATCGATCACAGAGAGTATGAAGGAGAGCAGTATGATGTGTCGGAATACACGATGAGCGAGATCATAGCTTCGATATATGAAGTGATGAAAAAAAGCGGTCTGAAAGAGGGAATTCTGTTTTTGGATGAAATCAACTGCGTGTCCGAGACTTTGGCGCCCTCTATGCTGCAGTTTTTACAGTATAAGGTGTTTGGCAGGCACAAAGTTCCGGAAGGATGGGTGATCGTGACGGCAGGAAATCCTCCGGAGTACAACAAGTCTGTCAGGGAGTTTGACGTGGTGACTCTCGACAGACTCAAGATCATGGAGGTGGAGGCGGATTATGTAACTTGGAAAGCTTATGCAACTGAAAAAGGTTTACATAACGCCATTGTCAGCTATCTCGACCTGAAAAAGGAAGATTTTTATCATGTGGAAACCACAGTGAAGGGGAAATCCTATATCACGGCGAGAGGCTGGGAGGATCTGTCTCAGATTTTGCAGCTCTACGAGGAGGAAGGGCTTTTTGTGGATGAGACTTTAGTAAGGCAGTATCTGAGAAATGAGCGGATCGTGAAAGAGTTTACTGCCTACTATGATCTGTATAATAAGTATAAAAATGATTATCAGACAGAGGAGATATTATCCGGCGGACCGGTGGATAAGGCGGTGGAGAAGGCGAGGGCAGCCGCTTTTGACGAGCGGCTCTCGCTGCTTGGGATGCTGCTCGATAAAGTGCAGGGAGAAATGCGTGAAACCATGCGGCTTGCGGACTGCCTGCGTGAGATGCGTATGCCGCTTAAAGCTCTCTCGGCCTGTGAGGAACGGGAGAAACTTCTGCAGATGTTGAAAGCGCAGAGGGAGGCAAGAGAGAAGCTGCTGCATTCGATGCAGGCGGCGGGGGCGATTTCCGAAGCGGAACAGTATAAAAACAAATATATGATACGCTTTCTGGCGGAAGCGGAGAAGGAAGTGCGGATCGGCGATGTATCTGACGAGGCAGGCGCGTTTGCTCTGGTGAAAGAGAAATTCGGGAGAGATACGGCCGCGCTGAAGAAACAGACCGAGAGAACAGGGGAAAGACTGCACGCGCTGTTTGCCTTTGCGGAGAAGGCTTTCGGGGAGGGGAACGAGATGTTGATCCTTGTGACGCAGTTGACCGTGAACGACGACAGCGCCCGTTTTATCGCTTCCTTTGGCAGTAAGGACTATCAGAGACATAATGAAGAATTGATGTTGTCCGAGCGGCAGAGCAGGTTTATGGAGGAGATCGAGGAATTGGGACTGTGAAGATGGAATATTGCACCGACGTAAAAGAGAGCGTTTTCACATTAAAAGAATACAAGAAGGGGTTGGAGGTGGTCTCCTACGAGGGGGAGGAAATTTACCTGACGATTCCGGAGAACTTTGAAAAACCTGTTGTGTCACTCGGGAAAAAGGCGCTGTTATCCTGTAAACAGGTGCGCAGAGTGAGTCTGCCGGAGACCATCGAAGAGGTGGGGGACTGGGCCTTTGCTTACTGTGATGAGTTGAGGGAGATCCGGATTCCGGCAAAGAACATCAGGTTCGGAAAGGGAATCTTTCGGGAATGTGGGAAACTTCGTTTTGTCACTGTGGAGGGGAAGCCTAAAGAAGCCGGCGCTCTGTTGGCAGCGGCCGTGACGCTTCTTGACGCACCTTATCTGTTTACGCCTCAGCGGTGCGGCGACGACGACTGGTTAAAGCAGTGGGACGCCAGAATGCTCCAGATGCTGCGGGAGGCGGACAGGGAGGGGTACTCAAAGATGGTGCTCTGCGGTGAGGAAGATTACGGCAGCAGGGAAAATAATCTGGATTATTATTTGAATCAGAAGAGAAGAACCAAAGTCCGTGTCGCTTTTATGCGGCTGCTCAACCGGATGGGACTGCAGGGAGAGGTGAGGGAGGAACTGGAAGATTATCTGCGGGCTCACACGGAGGGAAGCGGCTATGCCGGTGGGATGAGTGCAGGAAAAGACGGGGCGGATATTTGGGATGAAACATGGCAGGTGCTGCTTGAGGAACACGGTGAAGACAGTGAATACTATAAGTTATTTACGGAGATAGGCTGTCTTACGGAGGACAATTTTGACAGGATCTTGTCACAGACCGGAGAGAGTTGTCCGGAGATGAAGGCGTGGTTTTTAAAATATAAAGAAGAAAACATCGGATATAAGGATTTTTTTGAGGATTTGATGCTATAGGATGAGCGGAGAGAAAAAGCATGAGAATAGTCGATATGCACTGTGATACCATTTCCGTACTGCTTAAAAAAAGGCGGGCGGGAGTAGAGATGGGATTAAGAGAGAATGATTGCCATTTAGATTTACATAAAATGCGGAAAGGAGATTATCTGCTGCAGAACTTTGCCCTGTTCGTGGAACTGGGAGCCTGTGAGGATCCGTGGCGGGAAGTGCAGGAACTGTACGGACTGTATGAACGGGAGATCCGGGATAACGGGGGTGAGATTGCCCCTGTGCTTTTCCGGCATGATATAGAAAAAAACAGGATTGCGGGCAAAATGTCGGCCCTTTTGAGCGTGGAGGAGGGCGGCGTTTGCGGCGGAGATTTGGAGAAACTGCGCACCCTTTATGCGCAGGGCGTGCGGATGATGACTCTGACATGGAATTATCCGAATGAGCTCGGCTATCCGAATTTTAGCGGAGGGGCGAGGAAAAGAGAGGAGAGGACTCTCGAATATCTGAATACGCCTAACACGGCGGATGGACTGACAAAGACCGGGATCGCTTTTGTGGAAGAGATGGAAAAGTTAGGGATGATCGTGGATGTATCCCATCTGTCGGACGCCGGGTTTTATGACGTTCTTGCCCATACGAAGAAACCTTTTGTGGCAAGTCACTCCAACGCCAGAGCATTGTGCCCCTGTGTGCGGAATCTGACGGATGATATGATCCGCAGACTGGCTGAGAGGGGCGGCGTCATAGGATTAAACTTTTGCGCTGACTTTTTGGAGCAGGTTCCTGCCGGTGAAAAAAATCCGGGGACGATCAGGGCGGTTGTGGAGCACGCCAAACATATCGCGTCTGTGGGAGGCATAGAGTGCCTCGGGCTTGGCAGCGATTTTGACGGCATCGTCACGCATGAGGAGCTGACAGGGGCCGACCGGATGGCGGAATTGGCGGATGCCTTGAAAAAAGGCGGATTCAGCGAAAGTGAATCAGATAAGATACTGGGCGGGAATGTGCTTAGGGTTTACGGGGAGATACTGATCTGACTTACCCTATGCGGGACTTTGAACCATGGAATAGATTGTACAAAATCTGAAAAAACAGTTGAAATGCGTTCGTTTATGTGCTAAACTGTTTTTTGCGTAATATGAGAAGCGTTAGGAAAGCCGTCTTGAGAGACAGATTATCTCACAGGCAGTGGAAAGGATGCAGGTAGCAAAATGGAAGTACTGAGATATATATTGACAGCTATTTTTATAGGGGTTAGCGCTTTGTTGGTGATACTCGTGTTGATGCAGGAAGGAAAGTCTGCGGGATTGGGAGCGGTCAGCGGCTCATCGGATACTTACTGGGGGAAGAATAAAGGCCGTTCGGAGGAAGCGAAACGCGCAAGATTTACAGTAATCTTAGCAGTTCTCTTCATTGTCCTTGCGGCGGTGCTCAATATCAACAGATTTTAGGAATGAGTAGAAAATCCGGCTTTGCCGGATTTTTTGTTCCTGCAGAAGCGTAAAGGAGAAGAATTTGTCGGAAACAGGAAAAGAGACAGAGGATAGAACGGAAATAGAGCAAAAAGATATTAAAAAAAATCTGAGGATCGTAGGCACTTACGAACAGAGCAAAAATTACGGTTTTGTAGTGCCTGATAACCGCAGGCTCAGCGCGGATATTTTTATCCCGAAAGAAAAGGCGGGGGATGCAGCGGACGGGCAGAAAGTGGTGGCGGAGATCACCTTGTCCGCAAGGGAGGAAGGCCGCAGCCCGGAGGGGAAGATCGTGGAAATTCTGGGCGATAAGGATGCGCCCGGTGTGGATATCCTATCCATCGTGAGAGCCTTTGAACTGCCCGAAGCTTTTACGGAGAAAGAACTGCGTCAGGCCGACCGGGCGGCGAAGGATGTCAACGAGGCTGACCGGGCGGGGCGTATAGACCTGCGGAATGTGCAGATGGTGACCATCGACGGCGAGGACGCGAAAGATCTGGATGATGCGGTGAGCCTGTCGGTGCAAAACGGTCTCTATGAACTTGGGGTTCACATCGCGGATGTCAGCAACTATGTGCAGGAATACTCAGCCCTTGACAGACAGGCCCTTGAGAGAGGAAACAGCGTGTATCTTCCGGGCAGGGTGATCCCGATGCTGCCGGAAGCCTTGTCTAATGGGATATGTTCTTTGAACGCCGGGGAGGACAGACTGGCGCTAAGCTGCCTGATGCAGATAGAGGGGGACGGAACGGTGAAGGATTACCGGATCGTGGAATCGGTGATCCGGATAGATAGACGGTTGACTTATTCGGCGGTACAGAGGGTATTGGAAAATGAGGAAGTTGACGATGCTATGAGCGGCGATATCGCCCCCTTTGTGCCGATGCTTCGGAAGATGGGAGAACTGGCGGTTTTGCTGCGGGGGAACAGGGAGAAAAGAGGATCCATCGATTTCGATTTCCCGGAGAGCAAGCTTATTCTGGATGAGACGGGGAATCCGCTTGAAATAAAGCCCTATGAAAGGAATGCTGCCACAAAACTGATCGAGGAGTTTATGCTGCTTGCAAACGAGACCGTGGCTGAGAATTTTTACTGGCTGGATATTCCTTTTTTGTACAGGAATCATGAAAGTCCGGAGCAGGAAAAGATAAGGAAGCTGGCGATTCTGATGCGCAATATGGGATTTTCCATGAAAACGGGAAGGGAGGAGATCCACCCTAAGGAGATTCAGAAACTTTTGTGGCAGGCGGAAGGGAGCGAGTCGGAAGCCCTTGTGAGCAGGCTGGCCCTGCGCAGCATGCAGCAAGCGAGATACGCCCCGGACTGCGCCGGACACTTCGGACTTGCGAGCAGGTATTATTGTCATTTTACTTCTCCTATCCGCCGGTATCCGGACTTACAGATCCACCGCATCATCAAGCAGTATCTGCGGGAGAAGCTTGACGAAGATAAGAGAGAACACTATCTGGAGATATTGGACGCCGTGGCTTCGAGATGTTGTGTGACAGAGAGGCGGGCCAACGAGGCGGAAAGAGAATGCGAAAAGTTGAAGAAAGCACAGTATATGGAGGATCATGTAGGGGAAAGCTTCTTGGGAGTGATTTCCGGCGTCACATCTTTCGGTATCTATGTGGAACTGGAAAATACGGTGGAAGGGCTTGTGTCTGTCTCCGATCTGCCGGGGGATTATTATAAATATGAGGAGAGCGGATATCGGCTTGTCGGAGAGCGCACGGGAAGATGCTTTTCACTGGGGCAGAGATTGACCGTAGTAGTGAAACGGGCGAACAAATATTTAAAATATGTGGACTTTGCATTGGAGGAGTGATGTATGGCAAAGGAAGGCATGAAGTTGGTGGCGAATAATAAAAAAGCTTACCACGATTATTTTATAGAAGAGAAATATGAAGCGGGACTTGTGCTGCACGGCACGGAAGTCAAGTCCCTGCGGCTTGGCAAATGCAGCATCAAGGAAGGGTATGCCGGAATTGAAAAAGGGGAAGCCTATGTGTACGGCATGAATATCAGCCCCTACGAAAAAGGGAATATTTTTAACCGCGATCCGCTGCGCCCTAAAAAACTGCTGCTGCACAAGCAGGAGATCAGAAAACTGACCGGGCAGCTCGCCGAGAAGGGATACGCGTTAGTGCCTCTGCAGGTGTACTTTAAGGACGGCAGAGCCAAAGTGGAGTTAGGGCTTGCCAGAGGAAAGAAAAATTACGACAAGAGAGAGGCTATCGCGAAAAAGGATCAGCGCAGAGAGTACGAAAGGGATTTCAAAATTAAAAATTTATAGACCTTTTCGGGAAAACATGTTACAATGAATAATATCCGGGTTAGTCAAGGTTTCGACAGGGGTCTTGCAGCTGGAGAAGCTATCCGCAGGCGATGCGTCAAATCGCAAACCTAAATATAAACGCTGATAATAAATTAGCAGTAGCTGCCTAAATGCAGCTTGTCTGACCTGACGTACCTGCACGTCGGGATTCAGGCATCGACTTAGCAGGAAACGACATATACTAAGCTTTGCGTATATGGGCGTATCATGAAGCTACTGAAGCCATAAGGGTGTCGGTTCCCGTATGGCGGAGGGAATGAAAAAGAACTGACTATGATAGTAGAAGGACAGGGAATAGGCTTTTGGACGCGGGTTCGACTCCCGCCTAATCCATGAAAAACTGTACGCGGGGAGCTGTGTCATGGCAAAGACAGTAGTGGAATCAAAGTTTTCCAAAGGGAAAGTGAATAATGAGATCGAGTTCTGTAAAGTAACCGATAAGGACGTGAAGACGGCGGTGGAAAGAGCTCTTTTAGGGGAGCGGATATCCTATTTTATCAAATGGG
Organism: uncultured Lachnospiraceae bacterium; assembly: GCA_910577955.1. Classification (GTDB taxonomy): domain Bacteria; phylum Bacillota; class Clostridia; order Lachnospirales; family Lachnospiraceae; genus 1XD8-76. The sequence goes on along the minus strand of CAJTNC010000025.1, from coordinate 6,925 downwards.
AGAAGCCGGGTTTCTTTTCCGGAGAGAAAAAGGAGAGCTGTATTTTCTGTGTCAATGAATGGCAGGTCGAAGCGGCGGAAAAGGCCATCTCCGATCTCGGGGATGAAGTGGAGAGTAAAATCAAATACATTATGAAGCGGATCGACAAAACGCTTTTTTGATCGAAGGAGGACAGGATGAACTATTTGGCGCCTTCTATATTATCTGCGGATTTTTCCAGACTGGGGGAAGATTTGTCTCTGGTAGAAAAAAACGGCATCACTATGCTGCATATCGATGTGATGGACGGCATGTTTGTCCCGAGCATTTCTCTTGGTTTTCCGATTATTGAGTCTATCCGCAAAAAAAGCGATATGATCTTTGATGTACATCTGATGATTGAGGAGCCGGAGCGGTATGTGGAGCGGTTTGCAAAGAGCGGGGCGGATATCATTACCGTCCATGCGGAGGCCTGTACCCATCTGCACAGAACTATCGGGCAGATCAAAGAGCTTGGAAAGAAGTGCGGGGTGGCATTAAATCCGGCTACGCCTTTGTCAGCGTTGGATTATGTGCTGGAGGATGTTGATATGGTGTTGCTGATGACGGTGAATCCGGGGTTCGGCGGCCAGAAATTTATCGGTGCGATGTATGAAAAGATACGCACGCTTCGAAAACGGATCACGGAGGAAGGCCTGTCTGTGGATATAGAAGTGGATGGCGGCATCAAGGTTTCCAACATGAAAGGAGCGATAGAGGCCGGAGCCAACGTGCTGGTGGCGGGGTCCGCAGTTTTTGAGGGCGATATCGAAGCGAATGTAAGAGGATTTAAAAGTTTGTTATAGAGGAAAAAGATGGCGGAAGAAGTGAATGGGACGGAACAGAAAAGAGAATACATCGTGGACGGTTTTCTGTTTTTTTCGCCGGAGGACGCTTTGGCGGCCAGAGAGGAACTGAAGAAGGCAAAATATCTGAAACGCCATTTGGATTATCAGAGTGCGGAGACAGTTCGCGAATTGTACAGGAAAGCGCTTGAGGATAGAACTTTTCAGACGCCGGTGGGGCTTGCGTTTGTGAATGATCTGCGGGAGCGGCTGATTGAAGAGGGGATAGAGGAATTTGATATCGAGCCGATCCCTGTCTATTATGATGTGACGCTAAACAAGATGCGGGAAGTTGACACAAAGGACAAAGAAAAAGAGGAGATTCCTGAAAAAGGAGCAAACAGACTGCGGGCGTCCGTTGCGCTGAATGTGATATTAGGTCTTCTTGTGGCTGGGATGTTCTATGTGGCTATGACCGGAAACAACCCTAATATTTTGAACTATGAGAATGCTATTTTGAATAAGTATGCGGCTTGGGAGCAGGAGTTGACGGCGAGAGAACAAGCGGTGAGAGAGAAGGAACAGGAGTCGGGTATTAAATAAAAGCGATATGGCAGAAAAATGTAAAATTTTAGTGGTGGATGATGAGAGCCGCATGCGCAAGCTGGTGAGGGACTTTCTTGTGAAGAGTGAGTATCGGGTTGTGGAGGCGGAAAACGGAGAAGAGGCGTTAGACGTTTTCTATCGGGAAAACGATATCGCCCTTATTATTTTGGACGTGATGATGCCGAGGATGGACGGTTGGCAGGTATGCCGGGAAATCCGCGGTACTTCAAAGGTGCCGATTATCATGCTGACTGCAAAGAGTGATGAGCGGGATGAATTGACAGGGTTTGAGCTGGGGATCGACGAGTATATCTCCAAACCTTTCAGCCCCAGAATCCTTGTGGCGCGGGTGGAGGCAATTCTGCGGCGGACGATGCAGGGAGTAGCCGAGACAAGATTGGAGGCTGGGGGCATCTCTGTAGACAAATCCGCCCATATCGTTGCCATAGAGGGAAAAGAAGTGGATTTAAGCTTCAAGGAATTTGAACTGCTCGTCTATTTTATGGAGAATCAGGGGATCGCGCTCTCCAGAGAGAAAATATTAAACAGCGTCTGGAACTACGATTATTTCGGAGATGCGAGGACCATCGATACTCATGTCAAGAAGCTTCGGAGCAAGCTTGGAAACAAAGGAGAAATGATAAAGACTATCTGGGGGCTTGGGTACAAGTTCGAGGTGAACAACTGAGCATAGCGTGGGCGTATGCAGGTGTTTAGGGCAAAGAGCGCGGATTGTTGGATTGCACAAAAAGACGAGGAGTGATTTGCACAAAACGTCTTTTATTTTGTACAAAAAGGAAAAGAATGGCAGCATGTATTGACGGAAGTGCGTATAAAATGATAAAATATAACTAATTTAATATGCAGATTGACAGTGTGAAGTATCTTTCGCATCACCGGGTAAAACAGAAACGGGTGGTGCGGAAAAGAACAAGGGGAGGAAAAATATGTTTGGTTTTTTGAAGGGGAAAAATAAAGAAATCATGATCGGTTCTCCGGTTAAGGGAAAAGCGGTATCGGTTTCGGAGGTGAACGATCCTACATTTGCGGAAGAAATTCTCGGAAAGGGCGTGGCTATTATCCCGGAGGATGGAAAAGTTTGTGCGCCGGCAGCCGGAGAAATAGGTATGGTGTTTGACACGCTCCATGCATTTTCCATGACGACAAAAGAGGGCGTGGAGTTGCTTGTCCACATAGGCCTTGAGACAGTGGGGCTGAAAGGAAAGGGGTTTGAGGCTCATGCGAAAGCGGGCGACAAGGTTGAAAAAGGAGATCTTATTATTACGGCGGATCTTGATGTGATAAAAGGCGAAGGACTGGATACTATTATACCGGTGATCGTATGTAATACAGATGAATATAAAGAAGTGGAATCGCTGGCGGGGAAGGATGTAGTTGTCGGGGATGACATACTGAAAATCTTATTAAATTAGGTTTTTTGGCGGCGAAAGCCGTCTTAAAATAAAAAGGGGTTTTAAAATAAGGAGGAAGAGAATATGAAGTATCTTCAAAAGTTGGGGAAAGCGTTGATGCTTCCCGTAGCATGTCTGCCTATCTGTGGTATTTTGATGGGTATTGGCTATCTTCTCTGTCCTGCAACCATGCAGGGTGGTGAGATTACAGGCTTTGCAAATCTGCTCGGCCTGTTCCTCGTGAAAGCCGGAGGAGCTCTTATTGACAATATGGCTTTACTGTTTGTTATCGGCGTAGGCGTGGGCATGGCTGATGACAACGACGGAACAGCAGGACTTGCTGCTCTGGCATCTTGGCTGATGATGACAACCCTGTTGAGCACAGGTTTTGTTACCACAATTATGCCTTCTGTAGCTGAAAATCAGAACTCTGTGATCGCATTCGACAAGATCGGAAATCCGTTTATCGGTATTCTGGCGGGCGTGATCGGCGCTGTTTGCTACAACAAGTTTAAGAGCACAAAGCTTCCGGATTGGCTGTCATTTTTCTCCGGCAAGCGCTGTGTTGCTATCGTGGCAGGTGTGGTATCCATCGTGGTATCCGCAGTACTGCTGTTCGTATGGCCGCTCATTTTCGGCGCGCTGATTGCTATAGGTAAAGGTATCGTAGGACTTGGCCCTGTTGGCGCAGGTATCTATGCATTCTTGAACCGTCTGTTGATTCCGACAGGTCTGCATCACGCACTGAACAACGTATTCTGGTTTGATACCATCGGACTTGGCGATTTGTCCCACTTCTGGGCAGGCGAGACCTCTGCAGATGTAACATGGTCACTGGGCATGTACATGTCAGGTTTCTTCCCTTGTATGATGTTCGGTATTCCGGGTGCTGCTTTAGCTATGATCCAGTGTGCTAAAGAAAGCAAGAGAAAAGTTGCCATCGGTCTGGTGGCTTCCGCAGCTGTCTGTGCATTTGTCTGCGGTGTAACAGAGCCTTTCGAGTTTGGTTTCATGTTCCTTGCACCTGCTCTGTACTTAGTATATGCTTTGTTATATGGTATTTTCACAACAATTACTGTAATGCTTGGCTTCCGTGCAGGCTTCAGTTTTTCTGCCGGTGCGACAGACCTTCTGTTCTCCGCATCTCTGCCGGCTGCTGCTAAGACATGGCTGATCATCCCTCTGGGTATTGCAGCATTTATCGTGTTCTATGTAGTATTCCGTTTCGCAATCACAAAATGGGATCTGAAGACTCCCGGCCGTGAGGACGATGACGAAGAAGCTGAGAAGAGCGCAGTTCTTGCAAATAACGATTATACACAGGTTGCTTCCATCATTCTGGAAGGTATCGGTGGTAAGGCAAACGTTGCTTCTATCGATAACTGCATCACAAGACTTCGTCTTGAGATCAAAGATTACACAGCAGTAGATGAGAAGAAGATTAAATCTGCAGGTGTTGCAGGTGTAGTAAGACCTGGTAAGAATTCCGTACAGGTTATCATCGGCACAAAGGTTCAGTTTGTAGCTGATGAGTTTAAGAAACTGTGTAAATAAATGATAATAACCCTTTTTCGGAAGACAGCCGCTTGCAAGCGGCTGTTTTTCGTGTATACTATATGGTATGAAGAAAAAAAGATTTACGATCCTGAGTCAGTTTTGTTTTATTTTCATTGTGACGATGGCGTTTGTCCTGTTTCTGTGCTGGTTGGCGAATACGGTGTATCTGGGACGTTACTATCTGTGGAATAAGGAAAATGCCATTTATGATGCATATCTGCAGTTTGGTGTTGCGGCGGACAGCGGTGCGTTAAATACAGATGAATTTGATATTACATGGCAAAAAATCTGTGGGAAATATAATATCGATGTGATTATTTTGGATGCTGATTCCAGAACGATAAAATGTTCCGGCGACGATGCGGAATTTTTGATGAGACAGCTTAGGGATTGTTTTTTTAACAGGGAGAGCATTGAAGAAAATCAGAACCCCAGAGTTGTGAAAGAAGAATATGATTATACGATGCAGATCGTAAGAGACCCCCGCACGAAGACAGACTATGTGGAGATGTGGGGAGTGTTCAACAATGGCAATCTGTTTTTGATACGGAGTCCCATCGAGAGTATTCAGGAGAGCGTGCGTATATCCCATCGGTTTTTGTTGTATTCGGGCGTACTGGCGATCTTCTTTGGAGCAGTTATTTTGGGTGTGCTGGCGAGGCGGATATCCAGACCGATCCTTCGTCTGGCCAATATTTCAGAGAGAATGGCAAGGCTTGACTTTGATGCGGAATACGATGGGAGCGGCGCGGCGGAAATTGCGGTTCTGGGGGAAAATATCAATGAACTTTCCAAAACCCTTGAGAGCACGATCTCTGAATTAAAAACGGCCAACAATAAGCTGCTTCAAGATATCGAAAAAAAAGAAAAGATAGACGAGATGCGCCGAGAGTTTCTTTCCAATGTGTCCCATGAACTGAAGACGCCTATCGCTTTGATTCAGGGGTATGCCGAAGGACTGAAAGAGGGAGTGAACGACGATGCTGAAAGCAGAGAGTTTTATTGCGACGTCATCGTTGATGAAGCCGCCAAAATGAACAGCATGGTAAAAAAACTGCTGACTCTCAATCAGCTGGAGAGCGGGAATGCGGAAGCGACGATGGAACGTTTTGATCTTGTATTATTGTTAAAGAATTATCTGCAGTCCGCCGATATATTAATCAGGCAAAATAGTGCGACGATACGGCTGTCTGCCGAAGAAAAAGTTTACGTCTGGGCAGATGAATTTAAAGTGGAGGAGGTATTCATGAATTATTTCACGAACGCTTTAAACCATCTTTCCGGCGACAGGATCGTTGAGGTAAAAGTGGCCAGACAGGAGGAGACGGTGCGGCTGTCCGTTTTTAATACCGGAGAACCGATACCGGAGGAAAGTATTCCCCATCTGTGGGAAAAATTCTACAAAGTGGATAAGGCGAGAACCAGAGAGTACGGCGGAAACGGCATAGGACTTTCTATCGTAAAGGCAATCATGGATTCTTTCAGGCAGCGGTATGGCGTGATCAATTATGATAACGGTGTGGAATTTTGGATAGAGCTGGAAAAAGCAAAAGATAGTAGTCAAAGAACTGAGAAAGTGGTACTATGATGTAGTGAGGAATTTTGAACTCAGAAGATGCAGAGGTGTGTGTAAATATGAAGATGAAATATGGAATGAAAGTCATGATTTTTTGCGCGGTATCCTGTCTGCTTACAGGCTGCGGAAATGTGATTCCCGAACTGACGGAGGAGGAAGCTTCGTTAATTGCCACTTACGCGGCGGACGCACTGCTTGATAACAGCAGGGAGGACGTCTCCAGATTGATGGATACGGAGGCGGAAACTCAACGCCGCAATGAATTGGCGGCAAAGGTGGAAGACTTAAAAAAGCAGCAGGCCATCGAGGAAGAAGAGGAAAAGGAAGAGGCACAGGGGACGGAGGGATCCGGAGGTGGATCTGCGGTCAGTGATGAAAGCGTGGAAAATATAGCCGGCTTCATCGGATTGGATGGTTTTCAGGTAAGCTACGACGGGTATGAGATCAAGAAAAGTTATCAGACGGAGGAGGAATCGGAGTGGGAGCCTGCCTTTGATGCATCTCCCGGAAAAAATCTGCTGATCGTCAAATTGAAAGTGACAAATATTTCGGAGTATCCGGCGGTGGCAGATGTAATGTCAAAGAATATGTTGTTTTCCATAAGCGGGGAGGGCGGTATAAACGGTATGGCCCTTATGACGATGCTCTTAAATGATTTTGCCTATGCACAGGATGAAATAGGTGCAGGCGAGAGCAGACAGTATGTGTTGATCACCCAGATCGATGAAAGTATCACGGAGGCAGGCAGCCTTAGATTGCAGATGAAAAAGGGCGACGAGCGCATGAATGTGGGGCTGCAGTAGCCGGAAAAACAGTAAAATTGCAGCTTGAAAAAAATAATGTAAAAATTTTCAAAAAAGTTGTTGACAAACTTCGACACAAGCTGTAAGATAGATTTTGCTGCTGACGAAACAGCAGCACACAGAACCTTGACAAATAAACAGTAATGCAGCCCTGAAAATATTCCGAAG
>CAJTNC010000024.1:41448-43561 GCA_910577955.1 uncultured Lachnospiraceae bacterium | reverse complement strand
GCGGATGTGGTGTTCTCCACAACGTTATCTAAGTTGTTGATCGTATGCTCTAATCTGTTCTGAACAGCACCGAGGTCGGATCTCTGCGCAGATACTTTAGCGATAGCCGCTTTGATCGTCTCGATTGCATTGTCAGCGTTCTTAGAAGTAGAACCATCGATTCTGAGGCCGTTGATGCCCAGTCCCTTTGCGGACATAGCATCCAGAGTCAGCCCGATCTTGTTGTTTCCTGTAGCGTCAGCGCCTACATGCAGAGAAAGATCCAGTCCGCCTACGATATCCTTTGTTCCAGTTACTTCAGCCGGAACAAATGTAAGTTTGTTGCCAAACTGATCATACAGATCTTTGTCTTTCAATTTGGATGCCGCTGTACCCGCCGAATCCATCACAAGGTATTTATCCAAAGCATTCTCTGATATCTTATTTCCGTCTCTGTCGTAGAATACTGCATGCCCGTCTGCTGCTTCTTTAGTTACTGCATCCGGTTTGATGGTCAGGATATCAGAAAGTTCTGTTGTGCCTTTCGAATTATCCACACCAGCTCCGGCAACTGTTAATGTCACTCCTGTGGAAACACCGTTTTTGGAAACCTTACCAGCAGAGTCAATATCATAACCGTCTACAGACATTGCCACATTAGCAACTTTCGTACCGTCTACGCCTGCTGCCGTAGTGAGTCTTACACCGCTCTTCTGCAGAGCTTTCAGCAGTTCATTCTGCGCTGCCGCTTCTTCTTTTGTAGTCGGAGCCGCTGCTGTAATGGTAACTTGATTCCCGGTATTGGCGCCTACTGCTGTCGTGTTTCCGCCAGTCGTAAAGGTAGCTGCCGCCAAAGCTCTTGCACCATAAGCGAAGCTGTACTGTTTCTCAGCATCCTTGTCACCTTTCAGAAGGTAAGTCTCATTGAACTTGGTTGTCTCGGATACACGATCGATTTCTGTTACAAGCTGGTTGATCTCAGCCTGAATCGCTTCACGGTCGGATGTAGACTGTGTGCCGTTGCTAGCCTTAACTGCCAGCTCGTTCATTCTCTGCAGCATATCGTGTACTTCTGTCAAAGCGCCTTCTGCTGTCTGTACTGCACTGATACCATCCTGTGCGTTTGAGGAAGCCTGTGTAAGACCTCTGATCTGCTTTCTCATTTTCTCGGAAATTGCAAGACCTGCTGCGTCGTCCGCTGCACGGTTGATCTTGTAACCGGAAGACAGCTTCTCGGTTGTCTTAGCCTGCTGACTTGTGGTTACGCCCAACATTCTGTTGGAATTCATTGCTGTAAGATTGTGTTGTACTACCATGATGTACCTCCATTTACTTTTTACTCGGTCACAACTCCTTTTGTGCCGGTTGCTTTGGACGGGAACCTTTGCCCGCCCGTTTTTGGTTTTTAATTTTTTGTTACATTGTTTTTAGATTTATGTAATTAAGAACCGACTCCCAGGCTGTCAGTTCGCATTACCTGTTTGACTTGGCGTTTATGAGGGATAATTCTTGATTATCCGTCACTATTTCTTATGCCTTTTCAATGTTCTTTACTGTTTACACTATGTATATCGTCCGAATCCCGGATAACATTAGGGCTTTTTTAAAAAATTTCAAAAATTTGTTAAATCCGATTTTATACCGCCTCTCCAGCGAACATCGAAAAGTACTCTGCCGCATTTTCTCTCGACAGATTTAACTTTCCCTGTAGCTTCTCCAAAATTTTGCTCTCTGAAAGACCAAACTCACGGCCTAATTCGACGATCTCCCGCGCGCGACCTTCGACCCTTCCTTTCCTTTCTCCTTCAATCCTGCCTTTCTTTTCGCCTTCTATTCGCCCCTTCTTCTCCATATCCTCAAATGCTTTGCACATATCGAATTCCCCCTTCTCAAAATCTTCCTGTGTTACATCCGGTATTTTCTTAATATTTGTGATCTTCGTCAAAAGCACTTTTGCCTGAGGGCTCAATCCCCCATACCGTTCTTTTTCCTGCTCCAGTTTCTTTGCCAGCAATTCCCTGTTATCACAATATCGCAGAAATTCGAAGACTGACCGCAGTTCTGAATGAAACTGCCCAAAATCCTTATGCTCATGGTAATCAAATACATTCAGTTTATAATCTGATACAAAGGG
>CAJTNC010000024.1:0-41439 GCA_910577955.1 uncultured Lachnospiraceae bacterium | reverse complement strand
AAATCCTTATGCTCATGGTAATCAAATACATTCAGTTTATAATCTGATACAAAGGGCAGTATCTTCTCTGCACTTTCTTTCACATCCAACAGTTCATACAGTGTTTTTGCTCCGTCCCACGGCTTTTCTCTTCCATAATAAATCACTATCGTAATGACCGGGATGAATTTATCCCCTTTTCGCATGCCGGAGAGGAACTCCTCCGGTGTAAGCGGAACCTTCCCTTCTGGCCTTTTGTACTTTGCCCGCAGCTTTTTCCACTGCCTGTCGTAAGCCATGCTTTCTGTAAGCATCGCCCTAAGTACCATATGATAATCTACTTTTGTCTGATTCTCCACCGCAAATACGGCAAGCGCCGTGCCGTTCCAGAGTTTTACTTTGTCTCGGATCATCTTTTTAGTATGTTCCCCCAAAATACTTCGCAGTTCCCCGTCCTGTTCGACAAGTTCCTCCGGTTTTACTACCTGTTCCCCTTGATAGAGGACGCCGTTTATCAGATCTGCAAAAATTTCTGTATTTTCGAGATAATCGCTCTCATGGACATCTTCTTTCCCCACGCCTTTCCCCCTTATGCTGTTTTTTCATATATAAGGGAGACTTTCGATTTCACGAATGTGATTTAGATAAAGCAGAAATCATAGAAGTTCCCAGATATGTTGTATCTCCATACTACTACAAATAGTCGAGGATTGCAATCGTTTTTAAGCTCTTTTCCTTATTTTACAAGAAGTATTTTATTTTCTCCGTATTTTTTGAATTAAGTGAAGGATAATCAAGAATTATCCGTCATAAACGCCAAGTCAAACAGGTAATGCGAACTGACAGCCTGGGAGTCGGTTCTTAATTACATAAATCAAAAAACAATGTAACAAAAAATTAAAAACCAAAAACGGGCGGGCAAAGGTTCCCGTCCAAAGCAACCGGCACAAAAGGAGTTGTGACCGAGTAAAAAGTAAATGGAGGTACATCATGGTAGTACAACACAATCTTACAGCAATGAATTCCAACAGAATGTTGGGCGTAACCACAGGTCAGCAGGCTAAGACAACCGAGAAGCTGTCTTCCGGTTACAAGATCAACCGTGCAGCGGATGATGCAGCAGGTCTTGCAATTTCCGAGAAAATGAGAAAGCAGATCAGAGGTCTTACACAGGCTTCCGCAAACGCTCAGGACGGTATCAGCGCAGTGCAGACAGCAGAAGGTGCTTTGACAGAAGTACACGATATGCTGCAGAGAATGAACGAACTGTCAGTTAAGGCAGCGAACGGCACACAGTCCGCTTCCGACCGTGCAGCCATTCAGTCGGAGATCGATCAGCTGACAACAGAGATCGACCGTGTTGCCGAGACAACCAAGTTCAACGAAACTTACCTTCTGAAGGGCGATAAGAGCACTACAGCAGTAAAAGGCTACAGCTACAGCTATGCGGCAGCAACTGCGGCAGACGCTACAATTTCTATGTCTAATGAAGGTGTACATGACGGAACCGGCATTAAAGCGACGGTAGCAGTGACAGCAGGCAGCAAAGCAAGTGCCAGCGATATGAACATGCTGTTGAAGTCCATTCGTGATCAGGGGCTTTCCATCACGGCTCTCAGCGAGTGGGACAGCGAGAATAAAGATGCTAAAGATACCAAGTATACTCTGACATTAAACGGCGATGCGGCGAAGAAATTTAAAGTTGTTGCTTCAAGCGATACAGAGTTTACTATTCAGGATGCAGCAGGCAATGCAATGATGACAGTGACGGCTGCTGACTATGCCCGTGAGGCAGCAGCGGCGGGTGATGTCTTTACCGACACTGTTACCCTGACGGCAGAGAGTGTTACCGCATATGAAAAGGACGGCGACAGAGCACAGTATTACGATAAAGACGGCAACAAGATCTCCGAGAACGATCTGGAGAACTATGTGGCTACTATGTCTGACGGAACTGTTAAACAGAAAGCCGGAACAAAATTATATGATGCTCTCGGCAATGAAAAAGAGTTTAATGAAGATGATATCAGTGCAATTCAGGATAAGACAGCAACATTGGGCTTCGCTCTCCATGTAGGCGCTGACGCTACAAGAAACAACCAGATCACTCTGAACATCGACTCCATGAGCGCTAAGGGACTTGGCATCGTGGGTATCAGAGTAGACGGCGACAACGACGTGAATGCGCTGAGCGCTATCGATACCATCAAAGCTGCTATCAGCAAGGTATCCGCTCAGAGATCCGACCTCGGTGCTGTTCAGAACAGATTAGAGCACACGATCAACAACTTAGATAACGTTGTGGAGAACACCACATCCGCTGAATCCGCTATCCGTGATACAGATATGGCGACAACGATGGTTCAGTACTCCAACAACAACATTCTGGCTCAGGCTGGTACATCCATGCTGGCTCAGGCTAACCAGAGCAACCAGAGCGTACTGTCCCTGCTTCAGTAAGGGGTATGAAGTTTGTAATCTGAGAGCGGCTTGATTCCTGGGCATATATAAAAGCTGTGACAGATGACATAAAACTGTAAGAAGGCTGTGAAAGCAGCGACTACTTAGATAAGGGCGGCGTCAAAACCGCCCTTATTTTTTGGAAAAAATGAAAAGCCGTGCTCTCTTTGAAGCATTTCGGAAAGGAAAGGCCCTATGGCAAAAAAAACTGTACTGACTATCTCCCTGTTGTGCAGCGGCAGGAAGGAAACAAAAAGATGTCTGGACTCCTTAAATACGCTCAGAAAGCGCGTCCCCAGCGAACTGATCCTGGTGGATACGGGCTGTGATGAAAAAATGAGACAGCTCCTCTCCTCCTACGCCGACGAAGTCGTCCCTTTTTCGTGGTGCGATGACTTTGCAAAGGCAAGGAACGCAGGGGTAGAGAAAGCTTCCGGAGAGTGGTTTTTGTACCTTGACGACGATGAGAGCTTTCTCGATACGGCGGCAATAGAATCTTTCTTTTTGTCGGGCGAATACAGACATTTTGGATATGCGGCATACACGGTGCGGAACTTTTCAGATGAGGAGCGGCTCCATTATCAGGACGCTCCTGTGGTGAGGCTGTATTCTCTGGCACAAAAGGGACGGTTTCAGGGCGCAGTGCACGAGGTTTTTGTTCCGATGTCGGAGCCTGCAAAGATGCTGGATGCCATAGCAGGACATACGGGCTACATCTACGGAACGCCGGAAGAAAAGTTGAAGCACTCCATGCGGAATGTGACGCTGTTGGAAAAGGCGGTGTCGGAGAAGAAGGACTGCGGCGATCCTGCCGACATGATGCGTCTGAGGGCCCACCTTGCACAGGAGTACCTTTCCTTAAAAGAATACAAAGCGCTTGCTTCCTTCTGCCGGGAGACCCTGCGGAAGTTTGAGAAGCAGGATGACAGGGACTGCAACCGCCACAGGGGATGCTTTTACGGAGGGGAGGTTCTGGCCCGACTGCTTTTAGAGGAGGAGGATAAGGCTTTTTCCGCGTACACGAGGGCCGCCTCGGATAAGCGCTGCACCGGATACACTTCCGCTTATCTGATGACTCTGGGGGCGGAACTTTTCCGGAGCAAAGGAAAGCAGGAAAAAGCTGCGGAATGCTGTGAACGCTATTTTAGACTGCGGGCGCACTACACACAAAGACCGGAGAAACTTCTTGCGGAACAGACCTTTATCGTGATGACGGCTTTTTATGACGAGACGGTAAGCAGGATGTACTGCCACCGGATCTGTCCGGATCTGGAAAAGGGAGACACTTCCTCCCTGCAGCAGTATTTTGATCTGTTCGGCTGGGAGAAGGACGTCGTCTATATGACGCAGGATTTCATGCCCTGTCTTGTGAAGGCGATGGCCGGACTTCCTTACGAGGAGATATTTGTACATGCGGCCGGTGTTCTTGCAAATAAACCCGGCATGGACAACTTCCGGGAAGAGGTCGATAAAATCGAAGAAGAAGCCGATGTAAAACGGCTTGTCCATATTTTTTCAGAAGTCTCAAACGGCGCCGCCGGCCGGGCGGCTGTCAAACTGAAAGAGATGTTATGTGCTGAAACGGAAGACGACTGGGAGCGATTTTCGAGGGCTTTAAAGGAGGCGGCAAAGATCTGTCCTGCGCTTGGCGGGCTCCTAAAGCGGTATGCACAGTTCTATGCGCAAAGACGGATGGATAATGCCGAAACACCGATATCTTCCCAGCAGGAAACCGCCGTGGAGAAAGCTCCTCCGTCTGCGGAAATGCAGGCGTTGGCGGAACAGATAACGGCGCATGTCCATGTTCTCTTGTCACAGGGTATGAAGGCCGAGGCCCTGCAGGTCCTGAGGCAGCTCAAGACGTTTTTGCCGGACGATAAAGAATTACAGGAACTGGAAAACAGTATTTTGTGTTAGGATTTGCGACGCTTTTTCTTTACATGCCTGATTGAAGGTGTTAGAATAAGTTAGCCCTTGTCGGAAAAAACGGACAGAAACGGGCATGAAATTTACATGAAATAACTGCGGGAGGCGGTTTTAAGACAAAAGTATCGCAGGAGGCGGTGAAGATGAAAGTTGTGATTTTGGCGGGCGGGCTGGGCACCCGGATCAGTGAGGAAAGCCATCTGAGGCCGAAGCCCATGATCGAGATCGGTGATTCACCGATTCTTTGGCATATCTTAAAATATTATTCTTCCTTTGGTTTTCATGAATTTATTATTTGCTGCGGTTACAAAGGCTATGTGATCAAAGAATATTTTGCGGACTATTATCTGCACAGAAGCGATATAACCTTTGATTTTATGAATAACAACGAGATGATCGTTCACAATAATGTGGCGGAACCGTGGCGGGTGACGGTGGTGGATACGGGGTATAATACCCAGACCGGCGGCCGTATCAGACGGATTGAGAATTATGTGAAGGGCGAAGCCTTTATGATGACATACGGGGACGGTCTTTCGGATGTAGATTTGAATAAACTTCTTGCCTTTCATCAGGAAAAAAAGAGGATCGCCACGGTCACGGCCATTCAGCCGGGCGGCAGATTCGGCGTGTTAGATATCAATGAAGACGCGGGGGTAACGCGGTTTGCGGAGAAAGATATCGAGGACGGCGGCTGGATCAACGGCGGATTTATGGTGTTGGAACCGGAGATATTCAAGTATCTGGAAGGGGATATGACGGTACTTGAGCGGGCGCCTTTGGAGAAGCTGGCGAAGGAAGGACAGCTTGGAGCGTTTAAGCATTTCGGTTTCTGGAAGTGTATGGATACGCTGCGGGATAAGGAGGCCCTTGAATGGCTTTGGAATCAGGGAAAGGCTGCCTGGAAACGCTGGTAAAATGAGCGGCCGCACGCTTCGCGGACTGTCTTATGCTAACAATAAATAAATGTCATGGAGGACATAGATATGATTACAAAACAGTTGGAAACGGATTTTCAGTACACGCTTGGAAAATTTACCGATGAAGAGATCTCTAAATTTGACGAGGCTACTGTCTTACTGACAGGAGGCGCCGGCTTTTTGGGATTTTATATGGTAAATTTTCTTTTTTATTTCAGAGAAAAATTGAAACTGAAAAAAGTAATCTGTTTGGATAATTTTATGCTGGGGTATCCGAAGTGGATGGATCAGATTGCGGCGGACGATCGCTTTGAGGTTGTAAAATTTGATATTATCCGGGATGAAATATCGGAAGTGAAGGGGGCTGAAGAAGCGGATCTGATTATCCACATGGCTTCCGTGGCATCGCCGATATTTTACAGAAAGTATCCGATCGAGACGTTGGATGCGAATATATGGGGGCTGCGGCGGCTGCTTGACTTTTACAGAGAGCGGGAGATAAAGGGATTTCTTTTCTTTTCTTCCAGCGAAACCTATGGGGATCCTTCTCCCGATATGGTGCCCACACCGGAGAGTTATCACGGGAACGTATCTTTTACAGGGCCGAGAGCCTGCTATGATGAGTCGAAACGTTTCGGGGAGACGATGTGTATGTTGTTTGCCGGTCAGTATGGTATGCCAATCGGCGTGGCAAGACCTTTTAACAATTACGGGCCGGGCATGAAACTAAACGACAAACGGGTGCCCGCTGATTTTGCCAAAAATGTGGTGGAGGGGAAGGATATCGTGATTTTGTCAAACGGTTCCCCCACAAGGACGTTTTGCTATATAGCGGATGCTGTGGCGGGGTATTTTAAGATTCTTCTGCACGGCGCTTATGACGTGTTTAATATCGGCACCCGGAAGCCGGAGATCACGATAGCACAGCTTGCGGAGATATACAGAGAGGCCGGGGAGGAGATTTTCGGCTACAAAGGGGAGGTTCAATATCAGATATCGGAAGATAAGGACTATCTGACCAACAATCCCCAGAGGCGGTGCCCCTGCATCGATAAGGCCGGAGAAATTTTGGGCTACAGACCTGAAATTCTGGTGAAGGAGGGTGTTAAGCGCTTCTTAAACTTTATCAAGGAGAGCGGGGAGGAAAATCTTTCATGGTAACGGTGTTCGGACTGGGATTTGTGGGACTGACCACCGCTCTCGGTTTTGCCCATATGGGGTATCGGGTGTACGGTGTGGATGTGGATGAGAGGCGAAAAGACACTCTGCGGCAGGGAAAACTTCCTTTTTATGAGCCTTACATGGAGGACGTGCTGCAGGAGCATCTGGGCAAAAACTTTCTGGTGGCGGAGGATGCTGCAGAGGCGGTGGCTGACAGTGAGTTTGTGTTTTTCTGCGTAGGGACGCCCTACGGAAAGGACGGAAGCGCGGATCTAACCTATTTATTTCAGGCGTTGGATATGGCGATAGATGGGATAGCAGATGAGAAATTCCGGGTTATGGTTGTAAAATCCACGGTGCCCCCCGGAACGACGGCGGAGCGTGTGGCTCCTTATGTGAAAGAGAAGGGGGAAAAAGCAGCTTTTATCAGCGTGGCAAACAATCCGGAATTTTTGAGAGAAGGCCATTGCTGGGAAGATTTTATCCATGCCGACAGGATCGTGCTGGGCTGCGATCAGGGCAAGGCGGAAGAGATGTTAAAGAAACTGTACGAGCCTATGGACGTGCCGGTTTTTTGTGTATCTCATAATACGGGAGAGTTCATCAAGTATTTATCGAACACGCTGCTCGCCACAATGATCAGCTATTCCAACGAGATGGCTCGGATAGCGGACAGTATCGGAAATATTGAGACGGCGGAGGCGTTCCGTATTTTACATATGGACAGACGATGGGATGGTTGTCAGATGACAAGTTATGTCTATCCCGGCTGCGGATACGGGGGATATTGTCTGCCGAAAGATACCAATGCGCTGCTTGCAAGAGCCAGAGAAACAGGATGTGAACCGGCTATCCTGCGGGAAGTGATCTCGGTAAACGACAATATAGCGAAATATATAGCGGAAAAGATCAAAGACGCTGCCGGGAAAGAAGGAGATGTCTGTATCGGGATTCTGGGGCTTTCCTTTAAACCCGGTTCCGACGATGTGCGGGATACGCCGGCGGCTAGGATCATCAGGGAACTGCAGGCATTGGGATGCAAAAATATTTTGGTCTATGATCCGGTGGCGGAGGAGGAATTCAGGAGAGTATATCCGTCTCTTGCGGTCACCTGTGTGGAAACCTGCGGGCAGATATACGAGAGAGCCGATGTTCTGGCTATCGTGACGGCATGGGAAGAATTTAAAGATATAAAAGATAAGACGGATAAGCCGGTAGTGGACTGCAGGTATTTATTGTAAGAGAAAAAGAATTGCGGAAAGGGCTGGGTATCGATATGGAAAAACAGGAGATTTTAGAGCTGGTAAAGCAGTATTATAAAGAGAATCATGTGCCGAAAAAGGATTTTGAGCCGGGGGACCGGATCAACTATGCAGGCAGAGTCTACGATGAGGAAGAGATGTGCAATCTGGTGGATGCGGCGTTGGATTTCTGGCTGACAGCAGGAAAATATACGACGGAGTTTGAGGAAGGACTGGCAAAATTTCTTGGGGTTCGCTTTTGCGCACTGGTCAATTCCGGTTCTTCAGCCAACCTGTTGGCGATGGCGGCGTTAACTTCCCCCTTATTAGGAGAACGGCAGTTGAAACCAGGCGACGAGGTGATCACGGTGGCGGCGGCTTTTCCGACCACGGTGGCTCCTATCGTGCAGGCGGGAGCAGTGCCTGTGTTTGTGGATATCGATATCCCTTCCTACAATATTTCGGTGGAGAAGATGCAGGCGGCTCTGACCGATAAGACGAAGGTTGTCTTTCTAGCGCACAGTCTGGGCAATCCCTTCGCGCTGCAGCAGGTGTCGGATTTCTGCAGAGAACATGGGCTGTGGCTGATTGAAGACAACTGCGACGCTCTGGGAGCGGAGTATGAGATCGCTTCGGAAAACGGGGAACGTGTGACAAAGAAGACGGGAACCATCGGCGATATCGGCACCTCCAGTTTCTATCCGGCCCATCAGTTGACGATGGGGGAGGGCGGCGCGGTCTACACGGACGATCCGCTGCTTTCAAAGATTATCAGGTCAATGCGGGACTGGGGCAGGGACTGCGTCTGCTCCGGCGGACAGGACAATC
The DNA here is from genome assembly GCA_910577955.1 of uncultured Lachnospiraceae bacterium. Lineage (GTDB taxonomy): Bacteria > Bacillota > Clostridia > Lachnospirales > Lachnospiraceae > 1XD8-76. The sequence goes on along the minus strand of CAJTNC010000024.1, from coordinate 32,924 downwards.
TGTGCGGACATCGCTTCGATGGGCAGTACGGCACGCTGCCGAAAGGATATGATCATAAATATGTTTATTCCCATCTGGGATACAATTTGAAGGCTACGGATCTGCAGGCGGCCATCGGTGCGGCACAGCTGAAAAAACTGCCCGATTTTGTGGCAAGGAGACGGGCAAACTGGGAGTATCTGCGGGAGAACCTGCAGGATCTGGAAGAATATTTGGTGCTGCCGGAAAAAGAACAGGGGGCAGATCCTTGCTGGTTTGGCTTTATCATGCTGGTGAAAGAGGAGAGCGGTTTGACGAGAGACAGGTTGGTAAGCTGTCTGGAAAAACATAATATTCAGACAAGAAATCTTTTTGCGGGCAATATCACAAGGCATCCTTGCTTTGAGCATATGACCGAGGGGAAAGATTACCGCATTGCAGGGGGGCTTGAAAATACGGACAGAGTAATGAATCGGGCCTTCTGGGTAGGCGTATATCCCGGGATGACGGAGCCTATGCTGGCGGAGATCGTGAAGACGATACACGAGGGTGTGAAGGCAGAGTGACAGAGGATACGGAAAACCGAAACGGCATCGGTAACATATTTATAGAAGGAAGGGAAACGGATGATCGGGAATTTAAAAGTTTTTGACTGTACGATCAGAGAAGTAGGGTATCAGACAGGCTGGTATTTTTCGGATGATTTTGTGAGAAACTTATACAAATTTGCTCAGGGGAAGGGCATTGACTATGTTGAACTGGGATTTTTTCATAATACGGCGGCGGATCCGAACAGAGGGAAGTACCGGTATTGTTCCCAGAAAAATGCAGAGATCGTCGAAACCTTCCGGAACATTAAAAATGTGACAAAACTTTCCGCCATGCGGGATATCCAGAGGCCGCTTTCAGAGCTGCTTCCGGCAAAAGAGAGTATTATCGATACGATCCGGATCCTGACGCGTTCTCACGAGACGGACATGGAGGAGCTTGACCGGCATGCGACGCAGGCTATGGAGCTTGGGTATGAAGTGTTCATCAATTTTACAAGCGCAGGATATAATTCCATAGAGAAAAATATCCGGTTTGCCGAGTTCGCAAAGAAAAAGGGCGTGCGTGCCATTGAGTTTGCGGATACGGAGAGCGTTATGACCGAGGATTATGTTCGCGGTACCATACGGGAATGCCATAAGGTCGGTGTGGAACTGGGTGTGCATCTGCACGATAAGAACGGTACGGCGGACAGACTGGCGGATCTGGCTATCGAAGAGGGCGCGGATTATATGGATGTGACTCATCTGGGACTCGGCGGTAAATGGCGCGACGGGAATCTTACGATGGAATATTTGCTGCGGAAAATGGGTGTGACCGGCGGGTACGAGGCGACTATGGTAAAGAATGAAATGATAGAGGATCTGATCACCTATCATGAGTTCAGTGCGGCGGAGTGAGAAAATAATGGAAAAAATAAAGGTTTCGGATTATATTATGAAATTTCTGGCGTCGCTTGGCATAAGGGATGTCTTTTATGTCAGCGGCGGCGGCGCTATGCATATGAATGACTCTCTGGGACGCAGCAAGGATCTGCGTCCTGTTGCAATGCTGCATGAGCAGGGGGCCTCCATTGCGGCGGAGGCCTATGCAAGAATCCATCATGGCAACAATGCCAATGCATCTGCAGGTGCGGTGGGGTTTGGCGCATGTCTTGTGACATCGGGGCCGGGGGCGACAAATGCGGTGACAGGAGTGGCCGGGGCATGGCAGGACGCAACTCCCGTGATCTTTCTCTCCGGGCAGGTGAAACGTGCGGATCTGGCGGGGGTACAGGGTGTGCGGCAGTTTGGGATCCAAGAGATCGACATTGTGTCGATCGTCCGCTCTATTACAAAATATGCGGTACAGATCAGGGAACCGGAGGATATTCGATATGAACTGGAAAAAGCGGTCTGTCTGGCGTTGACGAGAAAACCGGGACCTGTTTGGATCGATGTGCCGTTAGATGTGCAGGCATCTTTGGTGGAAGAGGGGACACTGCGGGGATTTGATGCAGGGAAAGAAGGGATAACCGCCAGACTTTGCTGCAGCGACGAGCAGGCGGATCAGGTGATCAGACTGTTTAACGAGGCAAAGCGGCCGGCGCTCTATCTGGGGCACGGTGTGCGGATGGCCGGAGCGGCAGAGAGGGCAAGAGAACTGTGCGAGTATCTCGGCGTGCCGGTTTTCACTTCCTGGAACGGCGTGGATCTGATCGAGGATTCCCATCCGTTGTTTTTTGGACGCCCCGGCGCCATCGGCCACAGGAGCGCCAATTTCATCCAGCAGAATGCGGATTTTGTGCTGACTGTGGGTACAAGGCTTAATCTCCTTGCCACGGGTTACAATTATGAGGGGTTCCTCGGCAAGGCAAAGCATGTGATGGTGGAGATCGACGCTGCGGAGATGGAGAAAAAGAGCGTGCACCCGGCGCTTAAAATTCAGTGTGACGCAGGAGAATTTCTGAATAAACTGTGGGAGAAGAGAGAAGAACTGGATAATGCGCCGCGGAAAGAATGGCTTTCATATTGCCGCAGAATGCAGGAAAAATATCCCCGCTTTCTGCCGGAACAGGAACCGGGGGAGGGATATGTGAATACGTATCGTTTGGTGGACGAGATTTCGAGGCAGATGAGGCCTTGTGACATCTATCAGTTTACCAGCAGCGGAACTTCCGCAGATATCGCTATGCAAACCTTTCGGATCAAACGGGGGCAGAGAGCTTTTCTGACGAAAGGGTTAGCGGCTATGGGCTTTGATCTGCCGGCATGTATCGGCAGCGCCGTGGCGGCGAAAGCAGATGGGGAGAAAGGCGCTCAGGTGGTCTGCGTCACCGGCGACGGCAGCGTGATGATGAATATTCAGGAGCTGGAAGTGCTGAAGCGCATGGAATTGCCTGTGAAAATATTTGTCATAGACAACGGCGGCTATGGTATGATCTATGGTTCCCAAAACGGAAACTTTAAAGGACGGCTGACGGGCTGTACGGAGGAGTCGGGGCTGACGCTGCCGGATATCGGAGGCGTGGCGGAGAGTTTCGGATTAAAGGCCTTCCGGATCGAGGACGAGAGCCGTCTGGCGCAGCAGGTGGAGGAAGCCTTGCAGTGGGACGGTCCTGCGGTGTGCATTGTCCACGGGGATATCGGGCAGAAGGTTCTGCCGAAGCAGACGAATTACATGCGGGAAGACGGGCAGATGGCAAGCAGGCCCCTTGAGGACATGACGCCTCTTCTTGACAGAGATGAGTTTGAGGAGAACAGCCGTTTTTTTGAGTGAGTGCATTGGGAGGAAATGGCAGACGGACGAAATGGAGCGGGAAGTAAAATGAAAGCTATCGTCACAGGAGCAACCGGTTTTATCGGCACGGCGCTTTGCAGGGAATTGTTGGAGAAGGGGCATGAAGTGTTTGCTGTTGTAAGACCGGGGAGCGCAAAAAAAGAAAAGTTGAATTTCGGAGAGATGACCGGAGGTGAAGGACAGGGGAGCAGGCTGCATATAGCGGAGCTGCCTTTGGAAGGGCTGTCGGAATTGCCGGTGCATATAGAGGGCGCAGATGTTTTCTATCATTTGGCTTGGAATGGCAGCGCCGGAGCGGAGAGGGAAGATTTTGAGATTCAGAGCACAAATATCCGTTATACAGCGGAGGCAGTGCGGGCCGCCGTGAAGTGCGGCTGCAAAAAATTTGTCGGAGCGGGTTCTCAGGCGGAATATGGCGTAGTGCGGGAAAAAGCTGTGGAATACGGGACGGTTCCACAGCCTTTTATGATGTACGGGGCGGCCAAACTGGCGGCATATCATATGGGGGGGCTGGCGGCAAAGAAAGAGGGGATTTCTTTTGTTTGGGCGAGAATTTACAGCGTGTATGGTATGGGAGAAAACGCCGGAACGCTAGTGAGCTATGTTGCGGGTACTTTGAAGAAGGGCGGTGTGCCGGAACTTTCGCCCTGCGAAAATATGTGGAATTTTTTGGAGATCACGGACTGTGCGAGGGCGCTTTTATTGTTGGGAGAGCGGCAGGACACGGAAGGGATATACCATGTGGCATCGCAGGATACCAGACTGTTAAAAGAGTTTGTAAAAGAAATGCGGGATGTTATAGCGCCGGGAAGCGCTCTGGGGTTCGGGGTGAAGAGAAGCGATCCGGAGAGAACGTTTTGGCTTGATCCGGATACCGGAAGGCTGAGAGAATTGGGATTCAGGGAAGAGGTAGAATTTGAGGAAGGGATAAGAAGGAAAATGTGCCGGGACGCAGCAGACCGGTAAAAGTCCAATATAGTCCTTGTAAAAAACAGGGGGCGGTAGTATGCTAAGAAAGAGAAGAAATATGTGGTAAAGGAGATGTATAATCGTGGTATTGCGTTTGAAAATAAAAAATTTTGGCAAAGTGAAATCGGCAGATATTCTATTAAACGATATGGTGGTTTTTGTCGGAAACAATAACAGTGGAAAAACCATGGTTATGCAGTTGATATATGGAATTCGAAAAGAGCTCCATGATTTTCCGGTTACAATTTCCGGAATCAGGCAATCGGAACTGAACGGAGAATATCTGATTTTCTGTGCACGGGACTGGTTCCGGGAGGTGGAGTTGCAGATCAATGACTATTTGGCAGAGAATAAGTCCCGGATCATGGAAAGTATTTTTGGAGTTCCGATTTCAGTTGATGAGATAAAGCTGGTATTGGAGGATACAGAGTCTGTACATTTTGTGGGAAGTATTTCCGAGTACCGGGACACAGAGGCGGGGGAACGGCAGAACGGATTCAGCATAGATGTCCTGCAGTATGAGAAAGGAGAAAAAAAAGAATCTTTCGAGGGGCGTTTTTCAGAGAAGGACCATTTGGAAGATGCCGTGAATGAGACGCTAAATACTATTTGGAGAATTATGTTGTCAGGGAAAAGCGCGTTGGATGCAGGACAGCTTTTTTTGCCGGCGGCGCGCTCAGGACTGCAGTTATTGTACAAGCATTATTTTGTCGGGGAGACAGCGGGGAATTTGGTGATGCCGGTAAAAGATTTTCTGCGGTTTCTGCAGCTTTATTCTGCAGATAAACAATTAAGCGAAGTGCGGAAAGCTTTGCTTGAATTCGGAGAGGAGCATCTTTTGGAGGGAAGCATCGTGCAGAAGGGGGATGAGACGTTTTATGTTGACAAACATGGAGAAAGAACGGTTTCTCTGTACATCGCCTCCTCCATGATCCATGAATTGACCCCCTTTATCAAGGCTCTCAGCGGGACGCAGAGGATTGGCTGGCTCTACTGTGACGAAGTGGAAAACAGCCTTCATCCATTGATGCAGCGGGAGATGGCGAGATGGCTGATCCGTATGGTGAATGCGGGAATGCATGTTATAGTAAGTTCCCACAGCGATACGATGGCAAGCCGGTTAAACAATTTGTTTATGCTGACACAGCTTAACAGGAAAAAAGCGGACTATAAAAGACTGACAGAATTGGAACTGATGGAAGCGGATATGCTGCGTTCGGATGTGGAAGTGAGCGTATATGAATTTCGAAGCGGAGAAAACGGGAAGACAACAGTTGAAAAACTGGAGTTTATAGATTACCCTCTGATGGGATATGATTTCCGGCTGTTCAGCAAAAATCTGGATAAACTGTACGATGAGGCCGACAGAATTACGAGGTAGGAGATGGCGATAAAGGCGAGAAAACTGAAAAAGACTGAGATGCCGGAAAGAACGGCGTTGTATGAGGTGAGAAATTCCTGCGATATTGCGGTGGAGGAAAAGCAGGATGATGGAAGTCTGGATCAGGTGATTTTAGAGTATCAGTTGGGGAGTGGTGACACCGGATATTTTGCGAAGGAATACCGCCCGGAGAATGTGAAGAAGGAAGGCTCCAAAGTTATTGACATCACGGCGGTCATGCTGAACCATGATAAAAAATGTGTCAGGTGGCACTTATATGACATTAAGGATACGCTGGCAGGCGACGGCACGGTGACCAAACTCTATAATCAATGGAATTCCGGATTGCGGTATTTGCAGAACAATATTCTGGATCAGGCATCTGCGTATTCGATGGCGCCTGATCTGGGAGTCATCACAAGATGCTATGATGAGGAGAGAATGAAACGACTGAAAAATGAGTATCAAAAACTTTGCGATGGGGCAGAGAAGCCGCCGGAAGATATGCCGCTGTCGAAGCGCAAAAAACGGCCGGACATCGCGAAATGCAGGGGAACGCTCAAGGCGGTGCAGGCAATACTGGACAGGAGTTTTCAGGGAGAAGAAAAAGGCGATACATACGATATTCATATCAGACAGTTGGTTTGTGAGGATGATCGGATATATAAAATGAAATTTTCGGTATAGGGGAGTTGGATATGGCACGGAATATTTTAGATGCAAAATTCGATAAATTCATTGAGGATTTCAGCTTACAGGCGAATTCGGAAAATATAAACCGGAGAAGATTCGTGAACTATCATTACTTTTCCCAGTTTCAGCCGGGACGTCTCGACACGGATGCAGACTTATTGGATCAAATATGTGTTTCCTCCCAAAGGTTTTCACAGGTGAATGGCGCACTGTTTTTGTTAAATGATCAGATAATCAGTGAACCTCAGGACATTGACGATATCCTGCAGAATAACCAGAAGGGTCTGTTGGAACTGTATTTTCTGACCTTTGGCGATGCGGATTCTTTTATGCGGCAGTTGGAAGAACTCTGGAACGATCTGGATGCGATAGAGGAAGATGAGGAATGGATTCGCGTTCTTGCCTACGCCGTGTCTAAGAAAGTTATGCTGCGTTGGAGCGATAATCCCAGACTCAGAATCATATGCTATGAGTGTGGTGAAACAGATATTGAAATGACTTTCAGCGATGCATTCAGAGAATGTTTTTCTGATATTGAAATAAGCCGGATTGATAAAAGACGGCTGCAGGATATTGTCTTATCCAATGAAAACAGTTACCGGGCTGAAATGAAATGGGAGTCGGAATTTCTGATATCCAACGAAATGGAACAGTTCGGCAATGCGTATATTGTGTGCCTGTCAGCCCATGAACTGTTGAAACTGATGAAAACGAAAGAGGGATTGCTTAGACGGAATATGTTTGACGATAATGTGAGAGACTGGCAGGGGGATACGGCGGTCAATAAGGAAATTTTGTTCACGTTAAAGGAATATCCGGAGCGATTTGTTTTGTTCAACAACGGGATTACGATCGTATGTCAGGATGTCAAGCCGGAGAAGGGAAAGTATGTGCTGGAAAACCCGCAAATTGTAAACGGCTGTCAGACCTGCAACATGATCTATCAGGCGGACAGGAAAGGGGTTGATCTTGACAGCGTTCAGGTTATTGCAAAAATAGTGGGATCCAATAAAAATGAGGTGACGCAGGGAATCGTGAGAGGGGCGAACCGCCAGAATATCGTTTACGAAGAGGCGTTTGAGACAATTAAGGAATTCCACAAAAATCTGGAAAAATATTTTGAGAATAATCAGATAGACGGCTATCAGAAAATATATTATGAGAGACGTTCCAGACAGTATGCGAGCAACGTGCAGATCAAACAGCAGCAGAAGATCAGCTTCCGCAGCCTGATTCAGAGCATGGTCGCTTTGTTTTTAGGCCATGTGGAAGACAGCCACAGACATGAGTATACACTGCTGAAAAAATATAAGAATAATCTTTTTGTTGATGCGCATCCGTATCAGCCTTATTATCTTGCGGCCTTTTTGTATCTGAACGTAGATGCGCTTTTCAGGGAGGGAAAGCTGCCGAAAGAATTATGCAGATATAAAATGCACATTATACTGTTGGTCAAGGAGATGGCAGGCGGGCCTGCGCCGGATTTGGCATCGGGCGATATTGACAAATACTGCGAACGGTTACTGGAAAATCTGGAGAATGACGGGCTGAGACAATATGCTTTGGAGGCGTGCAAAAAATTCGAGGATATCACGTCAAAATGGATCGAACGGAAAGGACAGCAGTATAAATACGGAATTAAGGACAGCATTGAATTCCGGAGCTTCCTTATGAAAGAACTTTACGGAGCGCCGGAGGAGCGCAGTGAAGAAAAACTGTATACGGGATATGTGGCAACGGTCAGTTTGGATAAACGGAACACATTTTTCGGTTTTATTGAGCATACGCCGAAAAATATCTTTTTCCATGAGTTTGATAATCCTGATATAGATCGGTCGTATATTGGAAAGAAAGTTAGCTTCAAAATCACCCGCAGCGGCGGACGGGAGAGAGCGGTAAATGTGAAATTGATGTCATAAAAATGAAGTGAGGAATGGTGGAATTGCGGCAGAATTACTATAATTACAATAGTTAAGTATTTACAGGAAACAGCCGATATAAAGAATAAGCCTACATGGAGTGTGGGATTTATATGTCAGGGAGGACAATTTGGTGATAATTCAATATTTTAGCATAATAGAAGAGAAATTTGCCGTGGGGAAGGGATTCTGATTTTGAAGCCGGACAGGGATAAGGGACATCTGAATGGTAGAAAAATAAGGATATTTGAATGGTTGATTTCTCTTTTTATTTGTAAGTCATAATGAAAGAAGGGATTATATGATAGAATATTTTAAAAATTTGAAGAAATTTAATACGATAGAGGTTACACTGCAGATTGGATGTTCTCTTCAGTGCAGATATTGTCCCCAAAAGCTGCTTATTTCAAATTATTGCAGACAGGACAGAGTTCGAAGGATGAGTTTTGAGGCTTTTGCGAAATACATAGATAATGTAAGGACTGGCGGCGGAATCGTATTTTCCGGTATGTCAGAGCCTTTTTTAAATGCTGACTGTGCAAAAATGATAAAATACGCTTATGAGAAGGGATATAAAATTTCTCTCTTTACTACACTTATGGGAATGAAAGAGAAAGATTTGGAATTGATCAAGGATGTCGCGTTTGATTATGTGACATTACACATTCCGGATGCAGAGGGAAATGCCAAATTTGTGTTGGATGATGCATATTTTAAAGTGCTGGAAAAGTTCACGCAGTCAGTTAAAGTTAACAACTATTCCTGCCATGGACAGGTTCATCCATTGGTTATGGATTATGTTGACGAACAGCTGTTGGGAACATCTATGATGAACCGAGCAGGAAATTTGGATTATGAGGAGTTGGAGACATATGCGCCCAAAGGGAAAGTAGTATGTCAGATAGGGACGATAGAAAGCCCCGGCTGCTGGGCGCCGGAAGTATTGCCGGATGGAACGGTTTTACTGTGTTGTATGGACTATGGGATGCGCCATGTTTTGGGAAATCTTAATGAAAATAGCGCAAATGAGATATTGAATGGCAGGGAAGCCTGCCGTGTCATGAAAGGGATGGAAGATGACGGTATAGACATATTATGCAGAAGCTGCGGAAGCGCTGTGGAAGTGGGAAAACTCGGGGCGAGCAGATTGTGCGAGAAGCTGAAAAGTGATGTGGAAAGTCCTGTATTAAACAAAATCCGACATGCCAAAAATATTTGCATTTACGGGTTGGGAAAATACTTCCGTGATACATATTTTTCATTGAAATATAATGAGGCGATTCAGGCGAATCTGTTTTCGGATGGTAATATCGGAGAAACGGATTATGTGACGGAGGGGAAGATCATAGTTCCGGAGAGAATGTCAGATTATGAAGACTTACTGGTTATCACGTGGGTTAAAAATCCTTGGGGGATCAACAAACGGTTAGAGGAATTAGGAATTAAGAATTATATGAATGTAGTGGATGTATTAAGTGAGGCCAGAGAGTGAGGGAGTGGAATGGATGAACAGATTTGCAGACTGAATCGTGCGATAGATTTCGCGATAGAAACGAATAATGCTGTGTTTTACAAGGCTATAAAAGTAAATCAAAGGATAGATCATGCAAAGAATGTGTGTGTCTTTGGAACAGGTGGTTTTTTTGAAGGCTATCATGGATATCTGAAAAGAATTGACTTTGTGTGTGATAACAATGAAGAGAAAAGTGGATCTGTAATATCGGGATACACTTGTGTTTCACCGGATAAACTGAAAGAATTGGATGATGTTGTCGTGATTATCATGGTCGGCAACTATAAAAAAGTTCAAAAACAGTTGAATGAAATGCAGATAGAGAATTATCTTTTTACAGATCTTTTTATGAATGTATATACCACATATCATGACGCCGGGTGGTTTGAGGCGCAGAGAGAAAAGGTTTTGGCGGCATATCAAATGTTTGAGGACACGTTATCAAAAGAGTGTTTTGTGGAGTCTATCTGTCACAGAATAGCTCCTTTTTTGGCGCAAAAAACATTTCATGAGATAGAGAGTGAAAATGAATATTTCAGTGATGAATTATATCAGCTTACGGATTACGAGACATATGTGGATGTAGGTGCTTTTGACGGAGATACGGTCGAAAACTTTGTGAAGGCGGTGGGAGAAAAATACAATAAAATATATGCATTTGAACTTGATAAACGAAATTTTGAGAGAATGAAAATCAGACTGGAAAAATATAAGGATGAAAAGATTTCACTGTTTAATTATGGATGTTCTGATGTTGAAAAGGAGGTGAGGTACATATCGGGAGAAACAGGTTCAAATGTTACGGATGAGGGAGATGAAGAGGCAAAACTCGTAAAAATCGACAATTACGTACAAGGTGAGGCAACATTGTTGAAAATGGATATTGAGGGAGCAGAAATAGCGGCGTTGGAAGGGGCGCGAAAAGTAATTGGCCGAAATACTCCTAAGTTAATCATTAGTGCATACCACAGACTGGAAGATCTGTGGGATATACCGCTCAAAATCAAGGAAATAAACAGTAATTATAAGCTGTACTTAAGGCATCATTCGCCCATGGTTTGGGACACTGATTGTTATGCGTTATCGGAGTAAACGCGGGAAATAGTTTTTGTAGTAGGTCGACATAAAGGATTAGCTGATCAATAAGAAAATATTATTTAAAGTGGAATGGAGAAAGTGACGATGAAAAGAGATTTTGATCTGGAAGAATATTATAAACGTGCGTGGAGCGGCGAGGTATGCGGTGATACTTCTGTTGTGGAATATATCAAGAGCTTCGAGCACGTTATTTTGTGGGGGGCAAGCTATCAGGGGAAAGCTATCGGAAAAAGACTTTTAGAATTAGGAGTGGATATTAGCAACTATTGGGATATTAGGTGGGAAGAGCTGAAATCTGTAAACGGAATTGAAGTAATTGCCCCTTTTGAAAATGATGATAAGGAGAATAGCCTTGTTATTGTATGCATCGGCAATCGTGTTATTTTGTACAGCCTGATTGCTGATTTAAAGAACCATGGATTCAATAATTTTATTTATGGAGACTACCTGTATATGGGACTGCTGTGTCCTTTCAGTAAAGACACCGGGATCAGTGCAAAGAGATGTTCCGGAACGATGGAATGCAGGCAGGTATATTGCCATAGGATCAAAGGGATCTTAAGTGCACAATACATTGAAGAAGAGGAACCAATATTTTTGCCTTCCGTGACATTGGTCATCAATCAAAGATGCAGTTTGAAATGTAAATATTGTACATCATATATGAATGAATATGGTCTGCATGAGAGAGTGGATTTTCCATTAGAGCAGATATGCAGCGACATTGATAATTTTTTTGGCGCTGTAGATATGGTAGGAACAATTACTGTAATGGGAGGGGAACCATTCATGCATAAAGATATTTCGCAGATAATAGAACACCTCTGCCGGTGGGAAAATTTCGGACTGATTTCAATTGCCACATCGGGAACATATCCAATTAAACCCGAGCAGTTAGAGGGCTTGCATGATGATAGAGTTAATGTCAGTTTTTCAAATTATGTGGAGAGCGTTTCTGAAAATCAGAAAAAGATGTTTTATCAAAATATTGAGACGGTAAAACAATCAGGGGTATGCTATACGGCCGGCCTTTTTTCACCGGAGTGGATCGTGCCTGTGTCATTAGTGAACAAAGGGTATTCTGACGAACACGTGACAAGAATGAAATCAGCTTGTAATAATTGGCACCAGATAAAAAATGGAAAGGTTCACCCATGTGATCTGGCTACAGCCATATATAGCCTCCATGTGGCAGATAATTCTTGTGATTATGTAGATTTAAACAAAGGCATATCCAGAGAAGAGCTGCGTGAAGAGCTGAAGCAGTATATAGCCCGTCCTTTTTATGAGAGCTGTAGATACCACGGATATCTTGAAGATGAGAGCCGATTCACTGCGAAAGCGGCGGAACAGGGCTATAAGTCATTCTTAAAAAGGGATACGAAAGACGAAGCTTGCGTAAAGAATTAAAGGATATTTTACAAAGGACTTTTTTAAGGAAGAAATAGTGGAAGCTATTGAATTTAATAAATATTTAAAATGATTTTGGGGGGAGATGGATCATGAGAAAACCTTTAGTTACTGTATGTATACCTAATTATAATTATGGCCACTATCTGAGACACTGTTTGGAGAGTGTCTATAACCAGACATATGAAAATATAGAAGTACATTTTAGCGATAATGCTTCCACAGATGATTCTTATGAAATTGCACAGGAATATCGAAAGAAATTTAAGGAAAAGGGTATTTATTTTAAAGTCCTAGATAATAAGAGGAATTTAGGCAGTGAGAAAAATTCCCAGATGGCATACAGAGATGCGGAAGGAGATTTTCAATATATTCTGGCCAGCGATGATGCAATAAAACCGACTTTCATTGAACGTTGTATAGAGGTGTTTGAGAACAACCAAAACGTGAGCGCAGTGCTTACGCATCGCGAAGAAATCGATGAAAACGGGAATATACACCAGACGCCTCCGTTTTATAATGTTGACTGCATTGTTGATGGGGAAAGTCAGGCGGCAGTTCATATGATGGCAGGGATAGCGATTCCCGGCCAGCGTATGACAAGGGTAACAACTCTTAGAAAAATAGGTATTTATCTGCGGCAGTTTCAGGTGGCAGGAGATTGGTATAATAATTACCTGTATGCAATGGCAGGGGATATTGCATACATAACAGATCCGCTGTGTCAGTATAGAGTGCATACCGGAAATGAGACAAACGAGTCTGAACTTAAACTCCTTGGTTCCTTTGAACACTACCAATTGATCAATGCATTCTATGATATAGCAAACGGATTCGGAATGAAGAAACCTCAGGCAAGATATGAGGAAGCTGTTCACAAATTGGGTACTATGTGCCTGCGGTATGCATTAAAAATGTATAAAAACAGGAGAAATGATGTTGCCTACAGATATCTGTTACTAGCGCCTGTTTATTATCAGGAGATATTGAATGATGTTAAGTATCAGGAACTTTTGGCAATGAAAGATCTAACAGGAACAGAGTTGGAAAGGGCGATTGCTGCATTTGAAGAGAAAAATGAATTGGAGAGGAAGGTATCTTATGATCCTCCGGCAGGATTTAAGAGAATTGACAAAAAGGGAAGAATCATAGAATGACAGTAAAAGTATTTATTGCAGACCGGTCATAAAAATGGTGTTATGGGATTGTAGAGAGGAAAAAAATGCAAATAAAAGAACGTTTAAATAAGGCTGTAGATTACGCGATAGAAACACATTATGAGATACATCGACGCGCTGTAGAAATTCGGAAAAAACTGTATTCTCATAGAGATGTGTGTATCTTTGGAACAGGAGAATTTTTTGAGGATTGCGCGGATCAGGAGCATGTGCTGAGATTTGAGTATGTGGGTGACAACAATCCGGAGCGTTGGGGAAAATTTTTTAAAGGAAGAAAGTGTCTTTCTCCTCAAGAGATTGCCGGGATGGATGATATAGCCGTGTTGATCATGGTAGGAGAGTGGAGGCCTATTTACGAACAATTAACTGCTATGGGTATTGAATGTTATCCTATGGACTGGTATGTTCTTAATGTATACGATCCTCATTATAGTGATGAGTGGTTCAAAGAGAAACGAGATGTGATCGTGGATTCTGTGGATTTGTTTGAAGATGATATTTCCAAGGAAATCTATGTCGAGGCAATCTGTAATAGAATAGCGCCGCCTTTGGCAACAAAAATATTTAATGAAATTAAGACGCCTGGCGAGTATTTCGAGACTGGAATTTTTCCGATAGGAGAAGAATTTTTTGTTGATGCCGGAGCTTATAAGGGAGATTCTATAGACAAGCTGCTGAAGGTAACGGGGGGGTCGTTTGGAGCAATTTATTCTTTTGAGTTGGATTCGGCTATATTTCGGGAACTGGAAGAGACGGCAGATAAGTATGACAGGGAAAAAATATATTTGTTTAATGCGGGAGTGTCTGACGAAATCAGTGAAATAGAATATGGTTATGTACAAGGAGAACAAAGGCATACTGAGAAGATAACGACTATAGATACAGAATTGAGTGAAAAAATAGTGACTTTTATCAAAATGGATGTGGAAACTTTTGAGATAAAGGCTTTGGAAGGGGCACGACGGATTATCACAGAACAGAAGCCGAAACTTTCCATCAGTGCATATCATTACCTATCGGATTTGTGGGAGGTTCCTCGAAAAATAAGAGAGCTGGTGCCGGAATATAAATTGTATCTGCGGCACCACGCACCTACAGTCTGGGACACGGATTGCTATGCATGTATCTGACAGTGAGGAATCGGTGAAGCAAGGAGAGAAAGAGGAAATTTATTGATGAGAGCGGGAATAAAATACGGATTGCTGAAATTTAGTAGCTATAAAGTGAACATTGGCGATTATATGCAGTTAGAGGGTATTAAAGAGGCATACAGGAGACTGGGAATACCGGAGGAAGAACTTGTTGAGGTGGAAAGAAATCAGTTGGAATTCTATACGGGAGAGTATGTGATCCTTCCAATGACAGCGGCATTTTTGGCGGTTCAGGGCAATCATAGTTTTCCGTTGTCGGAAAAGATCATTCCGATATTTATAGGTTTCCATGCGTCAGATGAATCGGTAGCTAAGGAAATTGCAAAATATGAAAGGTTTGGAGTTTTTGGATGCCGTGACTTGGTAACGATGGAATTGATGAAAAAACAAGGTGTATCGGCATATATGAGCGGGTGTTTCAGTATAGGAGCAAAAAAGCGGACTTCAACGCCTCAAAACGGTAAAGTGTATATATGCGATCCGCCGGATCAGTTGATTCCGTATATTCCAAAAGAATATATGGATAATAGCGTATGGCTGCCAAATCCCATGCGTGATATGAAAGTACCGGGATTTTGTCAGGAAAATGCAGAAGAGGCAAAAGAGTGTGTGAAAAATCTGCAGAATGAGCTGAGAGAGAATGCGAAGCTGGTGATTACGAGGAGATTACATATGGCGCTTCCTTGTATTGCGATGGGTATCCCTGTGATACTGGCTTTCGAATGTGATGCCGGTTTTGTGGAAGAATCCCGCTTTGCAGGGTTGGATAAAATAGTAAGAGTTTATAAACCCAGAGAATATGGAGAAATAGACTGGGAGCCCGAAGTACCGGATATAGAGTGGCTCAAAGAAAAAACGATTCAGCTGGCCGTAAATCGGATACAGGAGGCGGCAATAAAATATGGGGGGGGCAGCTGAACTGAGCGAATTTTATGAATCGACTGATCGGCAGATTTACTATAGTGGAATGAAGGCGTCCTACCTCAGTGAAAAGCAGAAAGAATATTTTATACGCAACTCCTGGAAAATGGAAAGGACAATTTTTGAATATATTACTGATAAGAATTTCGAAAAAATGCATCTCGTCTTTTATGGAGCAGGTGACAAATGTATATGGGCAGTCAGGCGCTACCGTGATTATATAGATCGGGTAAAAGAGTTCAGTATTGTTGACGGTGACGAAAGGAAATGGGGAAAGAACATAAATGATCTGGAGGCTAATCCGGATTGGGATATGAATAGGCCAAAGGATTTTCGTATTGAAAGACCTGCTTTGATTCGGGATATCAAGGCGGATATTTTAGTCGTAGTAGTGACTTGTGACAAATACTATGCCGGTCCCGGTGCGGAGATAGGAAATATGCTGATTCGGGAATATGGGCTGCAAGAGGGAAAGGAATTATATTTTTTAGATAAACTGAATAATTCGATGGATATGCATTTATCGTCAACGTCCACCCCGTGTTTGTTTATAGACGGATTTTAAGGGAAATGAGTGGATCTGTTCGGATAAAGAAAGAGAGTGAAATGAAAAACATTCCGGAGGCACAAGAATGACACATGAAGAATACAGAAAACTTTTATTGGATATCCTAGAGCAGAATTGTGGTGATGAAGAAAAAGAGAAGCAGTTAAATCAAATTTATCAGATCAAACCAGTTGATCCGCTTTGGAATGCTGTCAAAGCAAGAACCCTGCTGAAAAGCGGCAGAAATCCGACAGAGATATTTGGTTTTTTGCGTAATTTGGTCAATATGGACTGCCCGGCGGAGGGCGACATAGAGGGAAATAGAATTTTGCAGGAACTGGATGCTATTGTTGGCGATATTCCAATCAGCAAATACAGAGAATATGAAATCGCACAGTCTGAAAATGATTTAAAGTATTTGGAAAAGCGATTGGAGGATGAAAAAAGACAAGAGCAGTTATTTTTAGAGAACGAAAATGCAGAGGGGCTGCGGAATGAATATCTGGCAGATTGCAAAATTGTTTCCAATTACATATTGGAAAGATATGTAAATTTTATAAATGGAGGAGAACATCTGCCAAGACAATGGATTGAGGAAATTCCTAATTTTGGTTTTCTGAAAGAGGCTATTGACAAAAAGAAAGATTGTATCTTTTGTGTCAGCAAAGAAAGCGAACAGACAGAAATCTACATTCTTGGGTTAGTTTTGGCAAGGATGGGCTGCAAAGTGTCCGTGATTACTCTTCCTGCCCTGATTGAGATTGAAGAGCCGATAAACATGCAGGAAACAGTCGCAGTCAGTATGGATAATATAACAACTGAAAACGGAATGCAGTTTATCCCTGCAGTGGAATTGATTTGTGATGGGAGTTCCCTTGGAAATAACGTTGGAGAGATTATAAACAGTCTGACAGGTGGAACGAAGGGAAATAAACTTTTTGTCCTGTTGGCCTCCAGCTGTTATATGGAGGAGTTAGCGGCAACGGAAACTCTGAGAAAGAACTTGCAGAATTTATATATTCAGACATCGGAATGGAAGAAAAATAATATTACTTTCGGATGGGTAGGCAGTTATTTGGCGTACATTGGTGAAATATATCATATGGATGCAGAGGCGGCAATCCATAAGACATCACAGTGTCGTTTTTCTGTTGTTATCCCTGCACGCAATTCCTGCGCTACTTTACGGCATACGTTAAGGACTTGCTTGAATCAGAGATATAGGGGAAGCTATGAGATTGTAATCAGCGATAATTCTTCAGATGGGAATACTGAAGTTTATAGAATGGTCCGGGAACTGAATGATGAACGCATTAAATATTTTCGCACGCCAAGAGAACTGCATCTTCCTAAAAGTTTTGAATATGCGTTTTTGAAGGCGAGCGGCGAGTATATTTTTTCTGTTGGTTCAGATGATGCTCTCTTGCCGTGGACGCTGGAAGTATTGGATGATGTGACACAACGTTATCCGAATGAAGAAGTGATATATTGGGAGAGGGGTTTTTACGCCTGGCCAGGTTTTAACGGAGGACAGGAAAATCAGTTTGTGATTCCTAGGCGATATCAAAAAGGCCAGTATAACGAGAACTATATAAGCTCTGTTTCATTTTTGACGACCGCTTTGGAAAATCTTTCTTATATGTATGCAATGCCATTGCTGTATATCAATTCAATGTTTAAGAGGAGTTATTTTGATACTTTATTAACTCATACCGGCCGGCTCTGGGATGGTATATGTCAGGATTTGTATATGGGGGTTATAACATCTTTAATAGTTCCGAGAATTCTTTGCCTGCAATATCCTTTGTCTATTGCCGGAATGTCTTCAGGATCTGTGGGGGCAACGTCGAATACTGCCATCACAGAACTGGATGCAGGAACGAAATTTCTTCGGGAGGCATGGGCTATCGGCAATATCGGTGGTTTTGCCATGTCTCGGACAGAAATGCTTTTTCCGGAAATAACGACAGATGTGAGTTCCTTTTATAATTGTATACTGAGAGCTGTGGCCAGAGGCTTGCTGCCTGAAAGAATATTGTGGGATAAAGACGGGATTGATAGTAAGGAGTGGTTCCTAAACTGTTATCGAACGCTGGATAAAAAAGATGTCTATTTTAACTTAAAGGTACAACGGTTTCGCTTCGCCGCCATGAAACATGGGGAGGAGTTTTTGAAATGGTTTGATGAGACTATTTATAAGGAAGCTGTGGTACCAGTAGTTTTTGGTGAAAAAAATAGGACTGGGGGAAAAACATATCAGGAAAAAGAAGGGGAGAGCATAATTTTAGATGCATCTAAGAGGGATGTACACAATGTATACGAGGCGTCCCTGCTGTTTGAAAAACTGACCGGTTTATAGAAAATTGTGGAATGAGGGAAATATGGAAAGAGAAAGGTTTATGGAACCGGAGACACGATGCGGTTTCTATATATCGGAAGAGCAGAAGAGGCTGTGGTCGTTGGAACTGGAGACATATGAAAAACTGGCGGAGGTCTGTGAAAAACACGGACTGAAGTTTTTTGTGTCCTGCGGGACGCTGCTGGGGGCTGTCCGCCATAAAGGATTTATCCCGTGGGACTTGGACATGGATATATGCATGCCCAGAGAAGATTATCAAAAGCTGGTCAGTATAGCGGCGGATGAATTTCAGTATCCCTTTGAGTTTCAGACGACGGATACAGAGAAAAATTTTTTTGTTGGCTTTGGGAAATTGCGCAACAGCAAAGGGACGATGTTTTTCAAAGGGGATGCGGGAAAGCCTTGTAATCTCGGCATCTGGGTGGACATCTTTCCGTTGGATAACGTAGGTGACGATGAGGAAAAATGGCTGAAACAGACTGAAAAAGTAGCACATTATCATTATTTATGTCATGCATGGGTTTATGGAAAAGTATTTTACAGGCATTATGAGGATAAAGTTTGGAAATGGAATCTTGCGAAATGTTGGGCGGCTTTTCTGTGCAGGACCAGATCTTTTGCATGGCTGAACAGAAAGTTTGAGGATGCCGTGCAGGCCTGCAATTCGCAGGAGACCAGAAGAACCGGTATGTTGTGCCTCGGGGGGGCACCGGACAGGAAGTACGGAAAAAATTATTATAATGTATACAGAGAAGATTATGAGGAAGTTGTTTATCTCGATTTTGAATATTTGAAAGTTCCGGCGCCTAAGGGGTGGCATCGCATTCTGGAAAATACATACGGAAATTATATGGAACTTCCGGATATCAGCAGAAGAAAAGCAAAATATCTGGAAAATGTCATCGAGCCCGATATTCCGTGGCAGGAATTTGATTTTTCGGCTTACACGGATATTTTTCATGCCGGACAGGGAAAGGACTTTTTTCTTTTCGGAGGGGGACATGCCTGTGATGTGTTTGTAGAATTGTACGGGAAAAAGTGCAATATTGTGGCAATTTATGATAACAACAAAGAAAAGTGGGGAACTGATTTTAAGGGGATTCCTATCAGATGTCCCGATAATCTGAAGGAGGATATGGACGATAATTCTTTCATTGTTATTACAAGCAGTTACGACAGAGAGATCGGACGCCAGCTAAAGGAAATGGGAATAACGGGATATCGTCATTATATTTTCGGAAGGTATTATTGAGGGGGAAAGGAATATGAAATATACGAAAGCAGAAATGCTGAAATATTTGCATGGACAGATGCCCTCACTCAATATCCTGCCTGTTTATATTGTTTACAGAGATAGGTGGGAAGATGAACCGTCAAAAATTATGGATGAGATAGCTGCATTTGCGGAGGGGAAGGAACTGATCGTACGCTCATCTTCAAGAATGGAAGATAGAGCGGAGTGTTCCAATGCAGGAAAATTTGAGTCCGTGCTGCATGTGAAGCCGCTGCAGGATACGCTAAAAGAGGCGGTGGAAAAAGTATTTCGTTCATATGACAGCCAGCAGGGTGAGGAAGTATTGATTCAGCCGATGCTGTCGGATATAAGCAGAGCGGGCGTGGTACTCACAGCGGATATGGATACCTTGGCGGACTATTACATAGTAAATTTCAGTGACGGCGGAGATTCAACAGTCGTGACAGGCGGTGTATCCAATTCGGTGCAGACATATGTGAGATACAAATTCAGCGATGTGCCGGTAGATGATTTGGAGATAAAAGAGCTGCTCGACATATGCGGAGACATAGAAAGGGTTTTGGATAATCCCGCATTGGATATAGAATTTGCCATTTCATCTGACGGGACAATTTATATTTTTCAAGTTCGGCCTATTGCAGGGGGCAGCAGGCAGGATCAGGAGAAAGTGAGCATCGCTCCGTCAATAAATCGTATTTATAAAAAAGTAAAGAAGCTCTCTGCGCGGCATCCGTTTTTGCTGGGGCACACAGCCTGTTTTGGCGTTATGCCGGATTGGAATCCCGCGGAGATTCTTGGCATCCGCCCTAAAAAGTTGTCTATTTCATTATATAAAGAGCTGATTACGGATAATGTCTGGGCGCATCAGAGATTTGATTACGGATATCGCGATTTGACGATGCATCCGCTGATGGTTTCTTTTTGCGGTGTTCCGTATATAGATACGAGAATCACGTTCAATTCATTTGTTCCGAAGAAACTGCATACCGGTATAGCGGAAAAGCTGGTTGATTATTATCTGGACAGGTTAAAAAAATATCCAAGGTACCACGACAAAGTGGAATTTGAGATAGTTTTTTCCTGCTATTATTTTGGGATACGGGATAAGCTGCGGAAGCTTCTGGAACATGGTTTTAATGAAAATGAAATTACGCGAATAGAATTTTCATTGTTGGAATTGACAAACAGTATCATAAGTCCGGAAACAGGTTTATATAAGAAAGATATAGAAAAAATAAAAATTTTAGAAGAAAACTATTGCCGGATAGTAGAATCGGATATTTCCATTATAGATAAAATCTATTGGCTGATCGAGGAATGCAAGGCCTATGGAACCCTGCCCTTTGCGGGAGTTGCCAGAGCGGCTTTTATTGCGGTACAGTTTTTGCGTTCTCTGACGGATATGGGAATCATAAGCAGGGATAAGTATGATGATTATATGAATTCTTTGGAGACAGTCAGTAAAAGGATGAGGCGCGATCTGGAAAAGTATTATTCGGGAGAATGGTCGAGGGATGATTTTCTGGAGGAATATGGGCATGTTCGGCCAGGCACATATGATATTGCATCGAAACGGTACGACGAAGCGTTTGAAACATATTTTGGAAAGCAGGGGAGTATTGAGAGAACTTTTTTAGAGGAAGCATCTGAAAAAAGGAGTGACAAGCTGTTTTCCGATCGGGAAATGCAGCGCATTCAGACAGAGCTCGAACAAAATGGATTGTTGATTACGGCGCAGGAGTTGATAACGTTTATCAGGGAAGCCATAGAAGGAAGGGAGTATATTAAATTTGTCTTTACTAAATCGGTAAGCAAAATATTGCAGCTGATAGAAGAATTGGGTAAACGTGTGGATATCGGAAGGGAAGATATGGCATATCTGGATATTTGCATAGTGAAACAGCTGTATTCCGACTTGTATGCGGGGGATGTGAAAGATATCTTTTTGCGAAATATTGAGGGAAATAAGGCCCAGTATTCAAAAACTGTTCAGATCAGGCTTCCCAGTGTGTTAGCAAAACCGGAGGATGTGTATGCATTCCGGATGCTGCATGAGGAACCGAACTATATTACGCAGAAAAGCATTGTGGCGGATACCGCAGTGCTGGAGGGAGATAAAACTGAACTGCAGGGGAAGATAGTATTTATCCGGGCGGCAGATCCGGGATATGATTTTCTTTTTACAAAAGGCATTAGCGGGTTAGTAACGCAGTTCGGAGGAGCAAATTCCCATATGGCTATACGATGCGCGGAGACGGGAATTCCGGCGGTGATCGGGGCCGGAGAAAAAAATTTTGTCGAATGGAGCCGATGCGGAAGGATCTTAATGGACTGCCAGAAGAAGCAGGTTGTAAAAATACGGTAACAGAAAGAGCCATGCGGCCTTTGGGAGGAAGGGGATGAAACAGTTTGTCATGTTATTTACCGGTATCAGCGGGAGTGGGAAAAGTACGCTGGCAAACGCTGTGGCCGATGCTTTGAGGAAAAATGGAACGGCTGTCAGTATCATTGACGGAGACGACAGCAGGAGGCTGGTAGGGAATATTTTTGGGCACAGCAAGGAAGAACGCATAAAGATGGGAAGCGTGAACCGGATGGCCGGCCACTATTTGATTGACAGCGGAATAAGCGTTCTCTATGCGTTGGTCTGTCCGTATGAGGAGATCAGAGAGCAATTCAGAGAATTTTTTGGAGAGTATTACATAGAGGTTTATGTAAAGGCGGATCAGAAACTATGCGCTAGGCGGGATGTTAAGGGATTGTACAGTCTGTGCGAACAGGGGAAGTTAGAACACTTTAACGGAACAAATGATACCTTTGAGGAGCCGTGCAACAGCGATATCGTAATCGATACAGAAACTGAAAATGTTTCATATGCGGTGAATAAAATTATGAATTATCTGACGGAGCGGGGATATGTCATATAAGTATATTACGGATAACAACTTGTACAGTAAACAGACATATATGTACAGCGATTATGAGGGACTGTCTTTTATAAGCAAATATCTGGGTTCAAGAAAAGTTTATCTGGAGCAGAATAAAAAGACGGGAGAATGCGTATCGGAAACGGCCGGGAAGGATGGCAGTCCCACGCAGCGGAATTTAAGAGAAATTTTGTATCAATTGGATTGCGGACACAATGATGAGGAGACGATATGTGCTGTCAACAATTATGTAAAAAGCTTCGAAGTTCGGAAGCGGATATACACGAATTATGACGGGAATTGGAAACCTTCAGAAAATGCGGGATTTGAAGAATATGAATGCTATTTGCTGTTTGCGGACTGTTTGATTTCTATGTATGACCGAACCCATTGTTTGAAGTATTATAGCTGTTTATTAAAGTTAGACGATACCTTGCTGTCCATACAAAATAAGCTGGGGGTGTCGTCTAAGGAGCATTTGGGAAGAATTATCATGCGGGAATTAGAGATTTTTAAATTGCTGGCAGACAGATATGGCATTTGTCAGGAGGGGTAAAGATGATATTGGAGGAGTTCGCATTATTGGCATCCGATACGGCGCGTTCAAAAGCGTATCTGCAGAGCATGATCCATGAAGAGAAGTATCCGAAAGTATGCGTTGTGTATTCTGATGATATTGCTGAAATGCAGAAGGAGGCCTGCGGTTATCAAGAAAACAGTAAAAGACAGAAGTATTTTGATATCGATATTCCTATATTATATTCACTGAAACAAGCCGGTATAGCATATCTGCTTGTCGAGACGAAGGACATAAACTCGCCGCAGATGGAAGAAGTTATAAAAAAGCTTGAACAGAAATATCTGATTTATTCCGGATATGGCGGATATATATTGAAACCGCATTTATTCCAGATGAATAAAAAATATATCCATGTACATGCAGGGATCCTGCCCCGGTACAGAGGCAGCACGACTGCTTATTATAGTTATTTGCAGGAGGGGATTTTCGGGGCTGCGGCAATATTTTTAAATGAAAAGATCGATGAGGGAGAGATAATTACACAGGATACTTTCGGCATACCCGAGCAGGATGTGAATATTGATTATATCTATGAACCGTATATCCGTTCCAGAGTA
Source organism: uncultured Lachnospiraceae bacterium (assembly GCA_910577955.1). GTDB lineage: Bacteria > Bacillota > Clostridia > Lachnospirales > Lachnospiraceae > 1XD8-76. The sequence continues at coordinate 9,160 of CAJTNC010000024.1, read as the reverse complement.
TTGGTGGAGGTGCTGGAGAAATATTTAAGAGAAGGCGGTTTGACAAGTGAGGGACAGGGGCAGAAGAGGGCGGAAACGTATTATATTATCCACCCTGTTTTAAAACACATTGCTTTGATGGGGATTGAAAACAGCAGACATAATATTAGCGGAATTTCAGAGAGCAATGCAGGGAGAGAAATATGAGGACTGTTATCTATACACAGCGGGTGGAGATAATTGAAAGTTACCATGAAAGGCGTGACTGTGCGGATCAGAGAATAGCAGAATTTATCCATACATGCGGGTTTTTGCCTGTGCCTGTGCCGAATAAGGCAGAACTGGCAGAGAGCCTTATTCAAAATCTGCGGCCTAATGGAATTGTTTTGACGGGAGGAAACAGCATGGTGGAATACGGTGGGAATGCCCCGGAGCGTGATGCTATGGACTCTGAACTGATCCGGCTTGCCATGCAGTATAAAGTGCCTCTTTATGGTTTTTGCCGCGGAATGCAGTCTATCCTGTGCTATTTCGGAAACGAACTGGTGAATGTGGAGGGACATACGGCAGTTCGCCATGTCGTGCGGGAGGGGAATGAAAACTATGAAGTAAACAGTTATCATAATCAGGCGTGCAGAGAATTAAAGGCGGATTGCGGTTTGAAAGCGGCGGCACAGTCTGCGGACGGAATAATTGAGGCTGTGTGTCATGAAAAACTGCCGATTTACGGAACAATGTGGCATCCTGAGAGGGAAGGAAATTTTGCGAAAAAAGATATCGACAGAGTAAAAGAAATGTTTAATTGTCATGGGGAGATGTAAGAAATGAATAGTGATAAATATTATGGCTGTGAAAATCCTGAATCGGTAAGCTATTTAGAATTTGGCTCGATCAATCTGGTAAAGGCAGAAAAAAAGATATGGAATTACTGGCAGGATCAGGATGCCTATGATTTGTATATGTTCGCAAGGTATTCGAAAGATTTATTTGCATTCAGAAAGTTTTTTGATGAGCCTCATAAGTCGATAGCAAAATTGAATGAATATATTATAAAGTCCGCACACAACAAGCTAATGGATTATGTTTTCAAATATGCGGGCATAATTGCGGCCAGAGAACAAGGAATCGTCTGCGAGAGCGGAAGTTCATTGTATGGATGGATCGATGAGGCTATAGCCTGTGATCATGTCTATAACGGAGGAGAAAACATAGCTAAGATTAAAGATTTTCATTATATCGGCAGCGACATCTCAGAGTTAATGAACGAGGGGGCGGCAAGTTTCCATAGCGACATTAAAATGGACTTTGTAACAGAAGAAACAATTGCAGGTGTGATACAGGCGGTAAAGACAAAATGGAAAGAGGGACTTTCGCTCTTTTACGGCTTGAGCGTCAGCGTGCGTTATGCGGTGCGGGAGGCGGAAGATATAGTCGGGGTTGCGATGCTGTCGGAGTTATCCATATATAATAGACTGAGCGTTACACTTGAGAATGAAACACTGGTGTCCGTATATGGGACGGGGAAGAGTGTTTATATTGTTTCGCTGCCGCAATTAGTGTCGGGATTGAAAAATAAAAAACTTTATTCAAAATATTGTACGGCGAATATGCAGCATGAAAAAGACGGAAAAAATACAGTAAGGGTATCGATTGTCATTTCAAAATCAGAAGACAAATTAAATGAGTTTATAAGAATATACGAAGAGTGTATTGAGAAAAGCGCTTGCATTCCGGGGGTTGAAAAAGGAGAATGGAGAAATTTGGAAGAGCTGCTTGCGTGTGAAGAGTGCTGAGAATGGAGGGTATGCCGGTGAAAGCTATTATTTTGGCAGCAGGACAGGGGACAAGATTGAAAAAATATACAGAAAATCTGCCTAAAGGAATGCTTTCCTTTATGGGAAAAACAATCATTGAGAGACAGATTGAACTGTATAGGCAATGCGGTATTCATGAAATTATCATCGTGCGCGGTTTTGCGGCGGAGAAGATTGATTATGACGGAGTTTCATATTATACAAATGAAGATTATGCAAACACGAATATGGTGGAATCTCTCATCACAGCACAAGAAGAATTTACGGATGATATGATCGTAAGTTATTCGGATATTTTGTTTGAGGAGAATATGTTGAGGGGAATGATTGGTTCAGCGGCTGATTATGCGGTTGCGGTTGACGACGACTGGAAAGGGTATTGGGAAAAGCGTTACGGAAAAGTGGACTTTGACACGGAAAGTTTGTCGATTGACAGTGAAGACAATATCATTGAACTCGGCTTGGAGAATCCGGAGATTGAAAATATTGATGCACGGTATGTGGGACTGTTAAAGTTTTCAAAGAAAGGCTTAAGGCATATACAGGAGATTTTGAAAGAGGCGTACTTAAATTATGAGAATAGACCTTGGAAACAATCGGGCAAGCCGATCAGGAAAGCATACATGACGGATTTGCTGCAGGCAATCATTGAATCGGGAAAAAGTGTGAGAGCAGAGCGGTTTCATAATGGATGGATAGAGTTTGATACAAATGCGGATTATGAAAAGGCATGCGGATGGGTGGAAGATGGAAGTATTGGGAGTATTATAGACTTAAAAACGGGGAACTGATTTTAAGGGGATTCCCGTCAGATGTCCCGGATGATCTGAAGGAGGATATGGACGGTGATGTGCTGAAAGATTTAGTGGGAAGCGGATACTCTGAGAAGGAAAGGATGATAAGTGCAAAAAAATACTGTGCTATCTGTAAAATGCCGGTAGATCAGGGTATTACAGTAATTATCTGCACGGTGGCGATGTTTGAGGAAGTAAGACGATGGAACCGTAAGCCCATTGAAAAGTATGTAGAAATTTTTCTGGTTGTTCCTTTGGAAATTTTACAAAAAAGAGATAAAAAAGGCCTTTACAGTATCTGTTTATACCACTTGACATCTTCCGGAAAAGTCAGCAAAATAGAGGTATAACGAATAAAAGAGATGCATGGTTGACGTTGCTTTCCTGCGAGAATCCGGAGACAATTATATTATTGATAGAAGTCTATCCGGAGTTTTGTGAGATCTACAGGGAGGGCTATGAAATATGCTTGAATGCGGAGAAGGTGATGGATATGTTCTCGAAAGAATTGTATGAACTTGACAGGAATACGGTACAGTATATGATTGACGAGCAGCAAGAGATAATGGACGCGCAGAAAGAGGAACTAAACGCGCGGAAGGAAGAGTTAAACGCACAGAAAGAGAAGATAAATGCACAGAAAGAAGAGCTGGATGCACAGAAAGAACAGATAGATGCGCAGAAAAAAGAAGTGATAAAGATGAAGGAAGATCAGGAGCGGGCAATCAGAGGGATGGTGCAAGTTTTCTGTGATCTTAAAATGCCGGAGTCTGAAATCATTGCCCAGATATGCAAACTGTATCAGTTAGACGAAGCTGCGGCGCGGAACTATCTGCAGAAGCCGCCAACATCTCCTCAATAAACTCCACAACCGAGGGGGTCGTATAATCACACAGTTCGGCGATACCGGGGCGGGCATTCTCCACAGCAACGCTGATGCCGCTGGCCTGAAACATTTCGATATCATTGAAATTATCGCCAAAAGAGAGGATTTCTTCGCGGCGCAGGCCGAGATGGCCAGCGAGTGCCTTGATACCGGTCCCTTTGTCAGAATTCGGGAAAAGGAAATCCAGCCATAAAGAGCCGGAGGTCACGACTTTGACATCGAAAGGAAAGGATTCAGAGCGTGAAAACTGATTCTGCCAGTAGGATTGTCTTTCTCGGTCTTCTGTTCCGGCTTTTTCAAAAAGGGCAAGCTTGATGACCGGTTCGCCGATGTCGGTGAGATTCGGTATAACTTTATATTCGTTGCCCATATCTTTGATATATTGTTCAAAATAAGGATCCTTCGGATTGATGTAGGAGCAGAATGCGCCGGAGACCAGAACTTCTGTGTCAGGCTCCTCCTCGAGACGCCGAATGATCAAGGAGGCGGTCTCGGTTGGGATTTCCGTTTTGTGTAATATTTTATCCTGATATACGGTGAGCGCGCCGTTTTCACAAATGTAAGCGATATCGTCCTTTACTTCCGCAAAGAGCCGTCTGAGATTATGGTATTGCCTGCCGCTGGCAGCAGCAAAAAGAATACCTCTTTCTTTCAATTCTCTGACAAGAGCGGGAAATTCCTCGGGCAGTTTTGCCATATTCCCGGAGACTAATGTACCGTCCAAATCGCTTGCGATGAGTTTGATCATATTCTTTGCCTTCTCCCTTTCAGCCTTTTCGGCAGTATTTACGGAAAAATCAGATACCGGAAAGCATCTTTTCGTTTGCCACCGTGGACATTTTATAAAATTATGCAGGGAAATGCAAGCAAAAATGTAAAAATTCAAAGCGTCTTTTGGGTTGAAAATTTTGAGGGTTTGTGGGAAAATGGATGGGTGGGCAAGAGGCACAAAATTTTGACATATGAGGGCAGTAGGATGAGAACAGGGTTTGACCATGAAAAATATGTAAAAATACAATCCCAGCATATCAAGGACAGGATAGGGCAGTTTGGCGATAAGCTTTATCTGGAGTTTGGCGGAAAGCTTTTCGATGATTATCACGCCTCCAGAGTATTGCCGGGATTTGTGCCGGATGCAAAATTAAAAATGTTGATGGAGATTTCCGATATGGCGGAGATCGTGCTTGTCATCAGCGCGATGGATATTGAGAAAAATAAGAAGAGAGGCGATCTGGGAATCACTTATGATGAGGATGTATTGCGCCTGATTGCGGAGTTTGAGGGACGCGGCTTTTTGGTGGGAAGCGTTGTAATCACTCACTTCAGCGGACAGGCCGGCGCGGTGCAGTTTAAGCATCGGCTGGAAAAGAAGAGCATCCGTGTCTACATGCATTATATGATAGAGGGCTATCCGTCGAACATTCCGTTGATCGTCAGTTCGGAGGGGTTTGGGCATAACGATTATATCGAGACGACGAGACCGCTTGTGGTGGTCACGGCGCCGGGGCCGGGCAGCGGGAAAATGGCCACCTGTCTTTCACAGCTTTACCACGACAGCCTGCGGGGGATCAAGGCCGGATACGCGAAGTTTGAGACGTTTCCAATCTGGAACCTGCCGTTGAAACACCCGGTGAATTTAGCATACGAGGCGGCTACAGCGGATTTGAATGATATCAATATGATCGATCCTTTCCATTTGGAAGCTTATGGAGAGACAACCGTAAATTATAACCGGGATATAGAAATATTTCCGGTGCTCAGCGCTATCTTTGAGGGAATCTACGGGGAATGTATCTACAAGTCTCCGACGGATATGGGCGTCAATATGATTGCAAACTGCATTACGGACGACGAGGCATGCAGAGAGGCCTCTTGTATGGAGATCATTCGCCGCTACTATGCGGCGGCCGGAAAGGTTGTCAAGGAAGAAACGGCGGAAAATGAAATATATAAGATAGAGCTTTTGATGAAACAGGCAAAAATCACGACCGCAGACAGAAATGTCACGGTGGCGGCGAAGAAGCGGGCGGAAGAGACGGGACTGCCGGCGGCGGCAATAGAATTGCCGGACGGGCACATCATCACATCTAAAACGACAGATTTTCTGGGAGCATCCGCAGCGCTTTTGTTGAATGCCCTGAAATTCCTTGCCGGGATCGATCACAATGTAAAATTGATCAGTCCGGAGGCGATTGAGCCGATTCAGGAGTTAAAAGTACGGTATCTGGGCGGGAAGAATCCCAGACTCCACACGGATGAGGTGTTGATTGCTCTGACTCTTGCAGCTGTCGGGGATCCGAATGCCGGGGCGGCGTTAAAGCAGCTTCCGAATCTGAAGAATTGTCAGGTGCATACGTCGGTGATGCTTTCGGAAGTTGATATGAAAACATTCAGACAGCTGGGGGTGGATCTCACCTGCGAACCGGTCATCAGTAAGAAGAAACTGGCAGAAAAGATATAAAACTGCATAATGTAATAAATCCCGCCCGCCCGGCATAAGATGTAACAAAGCATGGCGGGGGGATTTTTTATATGACGAAAAACAAATCAAAGACTTGCGGCAAAGCGGAAGTTTACGGCAAGTCAGGTGATTTGCTTCATGAGCGTGTCATCGCTGTGGCAGGCTATATTGTGGAAAATAATGCAACGGTAAGGCAGACGGCGAGAGAGTTCGGGATAAGCAAGAGTACGGTACATAAGGACGTAACCGACAGGCTTGCGGCAATCAATCCGGCATTGGCAAAGCAGGTGCGGTCAGTGTTGGATGTAAATAAATCAGAGCGTCATATCCGGGGTGGTCTGGCGACAAGAGAGAAATATCTGCATCAGCATGGGACGGAGTGATTAAAAAATATGGCGGCGTGATCAAAAGAGGTTGCGCCGTTTTTTCTGTAAAAATTCCGGAAAGACCGGCGGGGCGCAGGTCTGTTACCGGGAGAAAGTGATGCCCCGGCCGGTATTCGGAAAGATAAGGGAGACCGCGCAATCCAGAAGGAACAGGAGAGACAGGATGATCAGGCCGAAACGTCTGATTTTTTCGGGAACGGAGAACCAGAATTTTTGGAGAGGCGAGGACAGCAGACAGATCCAAAGACAGCCCGCGAATCCGATACCCAGAGCGGAAGCAAGACAAATATATCCGCGAAAACAAAACAGGGAACCGGTATAATCCCAGTACCGCAGCCCCCAGAAAAAGTCCAGAATCCATCCGATCAGCAGTTCCAGAGAAGTTCCGATCAAAAGGGAATACAAAAATGCTTTTTCAGGGTGTTCCTTTAGTTTGCAGAGCAGGAGATAGATCAGGATAGCGCCGCTGCCGTAAACGGGAAGCCACGGCCCGTAGAGGAAGCCCCGGTTTCTGAAGTGTCCCTCTTTTACAAGGAAAATCAAGACTTCCCACAAAAAACCGAATAAGGAAGCCGTAAAAAAATAAAAGAGCAGCAAAAAGATAAACTCCTGCGTGAATTTGAAGCGGGGTTTGGATAAGGTTTTAAAGTTTGGCTGACTGGTCTGTTTTTTCATGGGGATAGTATGCCCGAAACAGACTTTTTTCATGTTATGGGAATTTTTGGGGGTGGGGCAGTAATGATGAGGAACCTAGCACAGCATACATTTCCAAAATCAATGCAGCAGCATGCAATATAGGTATTTGCTATTAGAGATAAATGGGTTTAAACTTTAGGTACGATGGAGGATTAAAAAATATGACAAGGATAAATATTACCGGAAAGTGCTTTGATGAGGAGCGGGCATTGTACCATTTACAGAATGGGGACGTGTCGGATTGTGTGTTTGCAGGTCCGGCCGACGGGGAATCTGTCTTGAAAGAGTCTATGGACGTGAGGATCAAAAACTGCAGGTTTTCTCTGCGCTATCCTTTGTGGCATGTGAAAGGATTTGTTATGGAGCAGTCCGCTATGGATGAGAAAACGAGGGCAGCGATTTGGTATGCGGAAAACGGAACTATTACGGACAGCGTATTGGGAGGTATAAAGGCAGTGCGGGAGTGCTCCGATATCCGGTTGGAACGGTGCAGGGTGGACTCTCAGGAGTTTGGATGGAAATCCAGAGATATTACGCTGATCGATACGGATATTGTGTCCGAATACTTATTTATGGACAGCAGGGATGTGAAACTGCAAGGCGTTAAAATGAAAGGGAAATATTCTTTTCAGTATATGGAAAATCTGGAAATAGAGGATTGTGAGCTTGACACGAAGGACGCATTTTGGCACAGCCGGAATGTTACGGTGAAAAACAGTGTTGTAAAGGGAGAGTATCTGGGATGGTTTTCCGAGAACCTGACACTGATAGATTGCAAAATTGTCGGTACGCAGCCTCTGTGTTACTGCAAAAATCTGAAACTTGTAAATTGTACGATGGAAGACGCGGATCTGGCCTTTGAATATTCGGATGTGGACGCGGATATAAAGGGGCATATCCTTTCCGTGAAAAATCCGAGATCCGGCAGGATCACTGCGGACAGTGTGGGCGAGATCATCCGCGGTGACGCTGTGATGGAGTGCAGCGGGGAGGTCGTACTCCGGACAGAAACACACATGAGGGCGGGATAAATATGTTTGACAGGGACCACAAAGACCGGTCATGCTGAAGAAGATCTTACAAGCTGCCCATATTTTTCTCCAGATGATTTAGGAACAGTTTTGCAGCTTTGGAAAAAACCTGATATTTTTTGGTGAAGAGATATACGTCCGAATAAAGCGAGGGAGACAATGGACGAAACGTCAGCGGATGGCTGCCGGCCGTGTTGATCAGCTCATCAATGCACAGGGCATAACCGATTCCGGCTTCCACCATAAGCCCAGCGTTATAGACCAGATTGTAAGTGCAGACGATATTCGGTTTTATCATTGCATCTGCGAAGGATGCGGTCAGGCGGCCGCTGTTGGAGGTCTGATTTGGCATGATCAACGGGAGAGCGGCGAGATCCGTCAGGGAAATGTCTTTTTTGCCGGCAAGGGGAGAGTCCTTACGCATGAGGATACCCCACGCTTCGCGTAACGGAAGTTTTTGGCAATGGTAGTGTGGATTGATTTCAGGAGCCAGCAAAAGTCCCATATCCAAAAGACCTTTATCCAGCCGCTCGATGATGGCGTCCGCATTGCCGCTGAAGAAATGGAAACAAATGTCGGGATATTCTTCCTGTACTGTACGGATGATCTGCATGACAGGAAAAGTGGAACGGTACTCGCCGCAGCCTATATAGACATCGCCGGAGATGCTCTTTTCATTTTCACGGAAGGCGCTTTCGGTTTTGTCCATCAGCGAAATGATTTCTCTGGCGCGGCCGCGCAGAAAGATACCGTCTTCGGTCAGCGTAACTTTTTTTCTGCCGCGTATTAGGAGCTGCCTGCCTAAATTTTCTTCCAGATCCATCATCTGTTTGGACAGCGTGGGCTGGGAAATATGGAGATATTCTGCGGCCTTTGTAATGCTCTGCTCTTCGGCAACGGCAAGAAAATACTGCAGCAAACGCGTTTCAATCATAGGGGCGCTCCTTTTATTATTCTTGAGAATAGAATCTGTCAAACTATATTTTATATAGTTTACCGCCGTTTTGCAAGAGGAGAGAAAAGATAGGAGTGTTTTTCACTGAGGAAGAGAGAGGAGATGACAAACTATAAATAGTCAAGAGGTTTGTGAAAAAAATTGAATTAATAAAAATG
>CAJTNC010000023.1 GCA_910577955.1 uncultured Lachnospiraceae bacterium | reverse complement strand
AGAATGTCCGTTACGTTTGTTGGATGTGGGAGCATCACCTTTCTGGTTTTTTTCGTAGCCAAGGGATGCATCCAATTCCGCCTCCATAAGCTCATGAAGGATATCTTTGAAGCTGTCCCTTAGCAAGCTGTAAACATCAGCCACGCTATTTTACGCTATCAGGCAATCCGGTAAAATTGATTCTTTATTTTGCGATACCGCTGTTTATCGGCAACATTTTAATGGACTGCCAGCCTACTGAAAAACCGCTCTTTTAAAAATTTAACCCGTGTTTCGTTTTTTCCCCGTACTCCCGCGGCGTCATGCCGGTATACTGTTTGAAAACTTTGCTGAGATACCGCGGATTGTCATAACCTACTATAGCACAGATATCAATAATCTTAAGGTTGGAACTGCTCAGCAGTTCCTTTACTTTCTCCATGCGAACCTGCGTCAGGTATTCTATGAAATTTTTCCCTGTCTTCTCTTTGAAGAGGCGGCTTAAATAATTCGGATGCAGAAAAAACTGTTCCGCCAGTGAGTTTAAAGTGATATTCTCACCATAATGCCGGCGGATAAAGAGTTGGATTTCATAAATAGTGCCTTTGCCAAACTGCTGCGCGTCAGACTGATCCAAAAACTCCACAAGCCACCGCAAATACTCCAGAATACATTCTGCAGTGGACTGACAATCCTGACAGAGCAGCAGATTGCCAAGACTCTTATTCAGAGATTTGTGAAAATCCATTTTCCCGGAAGTAATCCCCTGAAGATAGCCGTTTAACTCGATCAGAAATCGGATGCAGGAGGTCTGATATTGTATGACGGTCTGTGTTTTGTCCAACGTCAAAGCGCGCTCCATAAGTGGAAGGGTGCCGGACCGGGTCTCGGGGTCACTTAATTGCTTAAGCAGATCCGGCAGGAGCTCCTGCATGGCCAAGCTGTCATGTCCGAACAGAGATTCAATCTTTTTATAATAAATGACTCCTTTCTTGTTTCCAGCCAGAAGGTAGCGCAGAGCATGACCGGCTTCCTTCCACCCTTCGTGCAGCATAGCGGCGCCTTTCTTCATTTCGCATACGCCGCATGTCCACTCTGAGAACTCCGGACAGAACTGCTCTAAAATCGTAATCATGGAATCAAAAGCACTTTCAGTTTCGCATGGAACCACAACGAACAGAGAGAAGACTTCATCATCCAGCACAATGGTGTCGGGAGACAGCTGTAAAAACTTTTCCTGAATCATGCTTTTTTTCTGTAAGATATCTTCTTCACTGAGAGTCCGGTCTGTCAGCGACATGGAAAGCCCACACCAGCTTTTGGGAAAAGGCATCATATATTTTTCCGTGTCTATCTGAGAATATCCCTTGGCTGCCGACAGAAGCAGTGCCTGCATTCTATTGGCATGAATATGGATCGCCTGCTTCTGCTGCTCAAACTCCTCGTACAGACGTGCCAGCAGCGATGTTATCTGGCTTAGGCTGACAGGCTTTGTCAGATAATCCACCGCTCCCCGGCGTATCGCCTCCTGTGCATAAGAAAACTCTGAATGGCCGCTTAAAATCACAGATTTCACTTCGGGATATTCCTTCTGCAGAATCTTTAACAAATCCAGACCTGTTTTACCGGGCATACGGATATCCATGAAGACCACGTCTATATGGACCTGCTGCATTACAGCCAGCGCGGCTTCTACGCTACAGGCGGTTCCGGCTACTTCAAAGCCCTGCTCTTTCCAGTTTACAAATCGGGCAAGCCCTCTGCATACAATTTCTTCATCATCCACAATCAGAGTCTGATACAACATAAAATTATCATCCTTCCTGCTCAAAAGCTTGCATATTTTCCGAAACTTTTCTTAAAGGAAGCGTTATCTGGATCCGAGTTCCGATACCGGGGTCGCTGAAAATGGAAATACCATATTCCTCCCCATAAAAAAGCCGGATTCGTTGATTCACGTTTACAAGACCAATACTTTTTTCCATAATCTTATTCTGAGCCAGAGCGCTGCGGACATCGGAAAGCTTCTGTTCATCCATCCCCCGCCCATTATCCTTTACGGTAATCCGAAGATTGCAGCCATCCATTCCCACAGAAATGTCGATGCAGCGTCCCTTGCCAGCGTCCTCGAAAGCATGCACTACGGCGTTTTCCATAATTGGCTGCAACATGAACCGGGGAATATAAGTGTTTTTTTCATCCACATCTACCAAGATGTTCAGCACGATTTTCTCACTGTGACGAAAATTGATCACTTCTATATAGACGGAAGCATGCTCTAGCCCTTCCGACAGCGGGATTGTATTTCCGCCGCCGCACATGCCAAGCCGACAGAGCTTGCTGAATTTTTCAATCATCTGCGTGACAGCACTCTCCCCGTTGGCTTCGTACATGGCTTCCCAGCGTATGATATCCAGCGTATTATAGAGAAAATGAGGGTTTATCTGCATGAGAAGTACGTCAAGCTGGGTATTTTTCCAACTGAGCATGGCGCGCTGTCTTTTAATTTCCGAGAGATACACTTCTTCTATGAGTCGGTTGGTCCTGTCGGCCATGGCATTGAAATGGTCTCCAAGAAGAGTGATCTCATCGTTCCCGGAGTTGGAGTAGCGTATTTCCCATTTGCCGTCTCCCGCTTTATCCATGACACGCACGAGCTGTCGAACAGGGTCTGATATGCTGACCGTTACATAGAAAGAGAGCAGAAGCCCAATAATTACAATACAGATCAATACAGTGACACACAGATTCCGGATATTGATGGTACGCTGCAGCAATAACTCCCAGTCTGCAATATAAGCCACAAAAATCTGCGTTCCTGGAATTTCTTCATACGCCAGCAGAACAGAACGGCTACCTTCACGAGTTTTGACAACCGCCTGCTTTTTCTGTATCATTTCCGCAAATAACGCCGGGTCGCTTGGAAAAGAAGGTGCCGAAAGACTGGGATTGAACCATGTCAGTATGCCATCCTTGCCTACCAGAAACACATTTCCGTCATTGTAAGCTTCATATCCCTCCATCGCTCCGGAAAAGGTGTTCAAATCAATGTTGAACAAAAGCACGCCCAGAAAATTTCGCGTCTCAGGCTCGTATACGGCAATGCTCAGAGTGATGGTATTGCCGATGCCATAAATGTGCTGTCCGTTCTTAAAAAAAACGGAGGACTGTTCCTTTCCGTCGATCCACACGGGATAGCCGTTTTTTTCCTGAGGAAGCAGATAAAAGCTGCTCTTATAAAAATTATCCAAATCCTGAATAGTCCCGCCTCTCTGGTATCCGCTTGGCTCTATCATATGATACTGGCAATCAGGAGAGATAAACTGGATATTCGCAATGTCCTTGTGGTTTTCACGCATCCGGTAGAGCATTGTTTCCACAATAGTCTTGTTTTCTTCAAATTTTTTCTGAGCTTCCTCTGTATTTTCATGAAAAAGAGAGGCATTTTCTGCCAGAGCGCCGATAATCCGGCTGTCACCGTAAAATAGCACGGCGTCATCTTCATACTCCTTCAAAATGTCACGGATTTTCAGTTCCACATTCTGTACCAGAAGAGAGACATAACGGTATAAATTCAAATTGATTTCCTTGGAATATTGATAATATGAAAAGAAGGTCAAAAAGAGTGCGGAAATTAAAAGCAACAACAAAAAAGAGATAGTCAGCCTTCGGAAAATCCCTACTTTGCGGAGATGCTTTGTGACAAAATTATTCCATTTCAATCTGATATTTCTCATAAGTCTGCAAGTCTCTCTTAAGCGTGCATAGCGCCATATGCCGCGTCCGCAGAGCAGGCTCGAAAAAGCTGTAGCTTTCATTGCTTTCGTGGACATTATACCATGTCTGTTGACATGGTACGCTTCGCGATGCACACTCGCTTCGCTCGGCGCTGATATCATATCTGCCGATATTATACCATATTCCTCAATAAATGGGAAGAAACATCGCCTGCAGACCTTTTGCGTCTGCAGGCGATGTTCTTATGTCAAAAGCTTAGCGTTTATTTTCTTCGTTGAAAGTTTCCAGTGCTTCTGATTTGCATAGTTCCTGCACCTCTGCAAACTCCTTCTCAGGATCGGCGTTGGGGTCTGCAAGAACTTTCTGCACAGCCCGGTCAACATAGGAACCAAAGCTTGCCTTGCCATAAAACTCCAGACGGCCTACAGTTTTGGCTGATTCCAGAACTTCCTTGTATTCATCGGGGAATTCATAGAAATCCGTTACGCTCATATCATCTCTGGGGATGATCACAGGGTTGGGCGCGCCTTTGGTTGCCAGATTCTCAAAGTGAGACGCGAAATATTCTTTGCTCTCATAAAAACTGATGTACTCCCATGCGGCATCCTTTTTCGCATCGTCTGTTGACGCATTGATAACGTAGCATTCGCCTGCGATTGCAGTGGTCTGTTCTCCGGAAGGACCTGCCGGAGGAAGAGACAGGCCGATCTCATCCGGATCGATTCCGTTTGTAACCGCCTCAGCAATCCAGTCGCCTGCAAAAGGCATCATGCCGATTTTGCCACGTCCGAAATTCGTTACCAGATCGCCGAATTTCAAAGTCATATCACTCTGAAGAACGCCTTCGCTCTTTAATCTCTGATAATACTTTGCCGCATCGATAACAGCAGGGTCGGTAAATGTCAACTCAGCCGTGCCATCCGCATTTTCAACCGTCAAATCGCCGCCTGCCTGCCATACATAATATTGAAAGAACCACTCAGTCCACTCCGCAGCCAGCGTTGCGTAACCCGTAACCTGTTTATCAGGGTCATTAATCTTCTTGGCGGCTTCAACGGCTTCCTCCCAGGTTGCGGGTACGGTTTCAATGCCCGCCTCTGCAAACAGGGCTTTGTTATAGGCAAACAGCATAGGCGCCACCTGCCAGGGAATACCGTAAACATTTCCATCCCGGGTAAACATATCTGCGTATTCTTTTGTGAAGCTTCCCCACTCGTCCCAAGAGTCGGTATATTTGTTCAAAGGCTCCAAAATACCGGACGCTATATAGGAATCCATCATGGTAAAGGAGCATCTTACAAGGTCGGGAGCAGTTCCGGACGCCACACCCTGATAAAATTCATTGCCCGGATCGCCTTCTTTTACAACTTTATTAAGGGTAATCCAGGGATGTTCATCCAGAAATTTCTGCTCCATAGCATCCGACCAGTCATCCGTGTTACGGCTGGTTACCCACAAGGTCAACTCCACAGGTTCGTGCTCATTCGAAGCCTCTCCTTCTGTCGCTTCCGACGTGGAAGCCGCGCTCTGCTCCGCCTTCCCGTCGCCGCATCCTGTCAGCAGGGTGGTTCCCAGAACAGCTGCCAAAAACAGGCTGATTAATTTTCTCTTCATACATTTTCCTCCTTGATACATCGTTTAATAGTTTAATAGACCGGCTCGAGAGCCTGCTCTAATTGATAATATCATAGCAGAAGAACCATTCTCTGAAAATAAACTAAAATTAACGAAAATGCAGAAGAGTGTCATTTTCTTAAGGTCTGAAATAAAGTAGAAGGGAGAAAAAGCTAAAAAAAGTGACACAAAAGTAAAATATGAGTATTTTCCCGGGAAAACAATTCCTTTATACTGATTTCATGAAAACTTAGGAGGTGTAAGCGTGAAAGCAACCGGCAAAACAGGCAGTAACAGTAAAAAAAAATCAAATTATATTCTGCAAAAGAAACTGACGCCTTGGTGTATCCTCTTCTTTCCTATGGCGTTTACTTTGTGGTTAAAATATTATCCAATCTTTAGCGCCTTTTTTATTTCTTTATTTAGATATGATCCCATAAATCCACCGGGAAAGTTTATCGGTTTTGAGAACTATACGGGTCTGTTCGGTATGCAGTTTTACTGGGATGCGTGGAAAAATACTTTTGTTTTCCTTTTGCTTCAGCTTGCCATGTGCTTTTTGACTCCTTTGATTCAGGCGCTTTTACTCAACGAACTGACGCGGCTGAAGAAATGTCTGACAACCTTGTATATTCTGCCTGCGCTGATTCCGACTTCCGTGAATGTGATTATCTGGAAATGGATATGGCATCCCGATTACGGTGTGGCAAATCAGATTGCAAAATCTTTCGGCTGGGAGCCTCAAGTCTGGCTAAGCGATCCCAAACTGGTAAAGTTCTGCATTATTTTCCCAGGCATTCTGGGAGGAGGCCTGATGGTGCTTTTGTATCTGTCGGCAATTCAAGGAGTCTCCACAGATATTATGGAATCTGCAGCGCTGGACGGCTGTACAGGCTTTAAAAGAATATTTTATATCATTTTGCCCAATATTTCTTTTATGGTATTTATTCAGTTCATTATCAGCGTGATTACAACTATGCAGCTTCTGGATGCTCCCTATATGTACGCGTCAGGCGGGCCAAGCGGCGCATCGACCACTCAGGGCATATTTATTTACAATGCTTTCAATCAGGACTTGAACTATGGAAGGGGCTCAGCCGCCTCAGTGGTGCTGCTGATCGTTATCGCCGTACTCACCATGGTGCAGATGCGGTTTGAAAAGTCAGAGAAGGAATAGGAGGGAAGCCTGATGAAAAAAGGAAAAAGCAATGGGCATGGATTAGGGCACGGGAGGTCAGAGCGCTTTCTAAAAACCGTAGCGGTCATAGTTTCTCTGCTGTTTGCGGCAGTAATGCTCTATCCCCTGCTGTTTGCCATATCAAGTTCTATGAAAGACAATGCAAAAATTTATGAAGTGCCGCCAAAGATTCTGCCTGATCCTGCCAACAGCCTCACCATGGTATTTGATTATAGCGGGATGATGTTTGAGAATGACGAGCAGCAAAAGGATGTGATGATGCAGGACAGTGTATTATCCATGTTTGCTATAAATTCTGAGATGGCTCAGGATTCCATTATGGAGATCCATGTTTACGGCATAAAAGACGGCAAAATCATATTCCATTCCAGAGCGCATCAGATGAAGCTGCAGATGGAATGCGATTATGGCATCTATAAAGCAAGTGCAGTCAAAAAAGCTGTCCTTTTGCACGAAGGACGGCATATCAGAGCCTGCGAGTCCATTGGTTACGAGTATGACGGAAACGGACTGGATGCAAAAGAAATAAAGTTCTCTCAGGAAGCGCATGATAAGGCTTCGGCAGTTCTGGCAGAAGACTTTCGTACCACGGGAGTTCTTGCAGGCGCTGAAACCCATGTAAATAACTTGCTGAATCTCGAAAGTTTCCGTTATTATCTGGAGATGCCGTCATACATATATCCGAAAAGTGAGCGCATTGCCAAGATGGGGTTTATGACCTTTGTGCTCAATAGCGTAATCGTTATTGGTTTTGCTATAATCGCTCAGGTATTTCTCTGCTCTATCACCGCCTTTGCTATCAGTAAGCAGTTGTCGCCAAAGGCAGGCAAGCTGGTGCTTTTGTTCTTTCTGGGAGGGATGATGGTTCCTTTCGCTAGCATTATGCTGCCTCAGCTGATTATGTACCAGAAGATGGGAGCCTACAATAATTACGCCGCTCTTCTTTTGCCTTTTTTGTATCCGTATGGATTCTACGTATATTTGTACAAAGGTTTTTTTGATCAGATACCCAACAGTTATTTTGAGGCGGCTTCTCTTGACGGGGCGGGAAGCATTTATCTGTATGCTAAAATCTGCATGCCCCTCTCAAAATCCATTATTTCACTGATTGCGCTGCAGACCTTCATCGGAAACTGGAATGATTTCTTCTGGGCATGGCTGGTGACGGAAGACCAGAACCTGTGGACGCTAAACGTAGCCCTTTACAACATTTCCAATAACATGGGAACAAAGCAGAATGCCATCATGGGTCTGGCTGTGGTTACGATTGCGCCGGTGATTCTGCTCTCCGTCCTGTTTTCCAGACAGCTTAAGCAGAGCATTGCAGCGTCCGGCGTGAAGGGTTAGCCAGAGAAGGGAGGAAGATATGACGGAGTCAGGAAGGAGGTGGTGTTTTATGAGCAAGGCTATGAAGTAGAGTTTCGCAATCCGGATCAGACTCTCACCGGTTTTGCATCCGAACTGACCTCTGTTACATACTATTATGAGGACGGAACCTGTTTTCTGACCTTTGAAGACAAGCTTCTGCCGGCATTCTGGAGGACAATGTATTTGAAAACATTCTAATTGAAAAGAATACATTTATTGACTGCCTCAGGCAGGCAATGTTCCTTTCGTCCTGTAAGAACGTGCTTGTGCGGGACATGTGATGATCAACGCCAGACAAATATCTCTTGAAGAAAACTGTTACGGATCCAACACTATGGAAGAGCCCATTAATGGAGAAAAGTATAATGGAATCATTCAGTTTGGGAAGGTCGAGAACTGTACAGAGGAGCGGAATAAGATTTTATCAACAATATTGTGAGGAAAGCGAAGGAGAAGAATGCTATGACAAAGAAAAATATTTTTATTGCAGCGGCTGCTATGGGGATGCTTTTGGCATTTTGGGGAAACGGCATAAACGCCAAAGCCGCGCCGCCCGCAGAGGGAAACTGGACCCTTCTTCCCGCCGCGTCAGATGAATTTGACGGAAACCAGTTGGACAGCACAAAGTGGAATAATGGCATCTGGTATGATGTGACAACAGATTTGGCATTTTCCCCGTCAAATGTGACTGTCAGGGACGGAAATCTGGTTCTCACTGCAAAAAGAGAGAATTACAATGGAAAAAGCTATACGGCCGGTGCAGTGGAATCTAAGTTTGAAGTGCCGGGAACGGACTCCTATGTGGAGGTGAGAGCAAAGGCGCTGGATAAGAGAGCCAATGTGTTGAGCGCGATCTGGATGCAGTCCTCTCCGTTAAGCACGGTCATGAACCCGAATCCGGAAATTGACATTATGGAGACCGTCGACTACAGAAAGCTTAGCAGCACGCTTCATGTCTGGCCGCAGAATCCGTCTTCCCATACGCAGATGGGAACCAATGACTGGGATACAGGACTTCAGGATATCAGTGCAGATTATCATATCTATGGACTGGAGAGACGGAATGGAAAGCTGAGATTTTATTTTGATGGCAGGCTTGCATGGGAGAAAGTGTCCACATGCGATGCTTTTGTGGAAATGTCGAGACATATGGTGCTCAGTCTGGAAGGCCATCTGGGAGCCCCTGCGGCGGCATATCTTCCGGGAGAATTTTTAGTTGACTATGTACGGACCTATTATGACAGTGATTTTGTAGGAATACCGGAGAACGGCTGCTATTATTTGGTAAACGCCAAGAGCGGGATGCTCCTGACAGTTCCGAACTCTTCCCCGGAGGAGAGGACGCAGTTGGTGCAGGCAGAACTCAAAAGCAACAACTCTCAAGAGTGGCAAATATCCCGGAATGATGACGGCACTTACTGCATACAGAACCAATCTAGCGGAAAATATGTGGACTTGAAGGCGGATCAAAGCGTTGCAGATAATGGAGTACCCATCCTACAGTATTCTTATCATGGAGACAGTAACCAGAGATGGTATGTGGTGCCTACAAGCGACGGATATTTCCGCATTATGTCCGCCATGAGCGGCAAAGCCCTTTGTGTAAAAGATGCTTCTCTCGAAGAAGAAGCGCCCATTATTCAGTGGACTTTCGAAAATGAAGAAGACAAAAACGATGAGTGGATGTTTTTGCGGTGCCAATAAGGAAAATTTGCTGTAAAATAATACTAAAGAAACCTGTACATAGGTTACAAATGGCGGAAATCTAACTTATCCACTCCGCATATCTGAAACATTTCTTTATATTGTTTTTAGATCATTGTGCACTGATGCTTGGAAAGAAGAATATTAATGAATATTCTCGTAAAGCGATAAATGAATATGATCCTCCTTGGGAGCCACTCCGGACACAAGATATAGTAGTACTGCCTCTGTTGCTTAAAAATGCAACAGAGGCAATAGCATGTATAGCTTATTCAGGCAATCATAATCCTATTTCCTCAACAAGCTTATTCAGTTTCTTTGTAAGTCTTTCCAGCGTCGGTTGCTCCTGTGATGACAAAATTTGTTGCATTGGAAACAAACCCCATTGTGGCCAGATTCAGGATCGTGGACTTTTTTATCTGTCTGGAATTGTAATCCAGTGATTCCCGCTTTTTTGGCCAGTTCCTCCTGTGTCATGAGGAGCTGTTTCCTGCGGCTCAATATGCGGTCTGCCCAGAAGAAGCGTGCTTATATCCAGAGGTATGCGGACTGCGTGCAGGCATTGTACCATATAGGGATTCTAAAGGAAAATGAGGGGTTACAGTGGGCGGAGGTAATGGATATGTGTTAAAAAACGGAATAAGTAGACAAAAAACAGGACACTGATTTATATAGTAGTGCCCTGTTTTAAAATATTCTGGAGAGGGTGAATAGCTGACAATGTGCGAGCTAGTTCCATTCCTGCTATTATGGAGACGATGTATCAATAGCACCCCATTCCGCAGTTCATAGGATATTTCGTCCTGCACAGGCAGCTCCTGAGAATCCCGTTCCTGTAAACTTTGGTCATTTGCATTTTGGCTTTGAGGATTTTCAAGATATTCCTCCAGACAGATTCCGCGCTCATGAATCTCGGCCGCAGCCTCTTTTCCAACATAGCGATAATGCCATACCTCTTCGGCCACATTGGTAATATGCGTTTTATTTCCGGAGTAGCGAAAGATAAAACCGTACTTGTAGCTGTTTTCCTGAAGCCAGAGGTAAATGTCGTAAGTAGCTCCATTGATATCCACAGCAAGCCCTAACTGATGTTCGCTGGTGCCGGGTTCGGCAACCCACTGCTGTGCTAAATTTATGGCTTCGCTTTCCGAATAACCCTGCTTTTTATTGAAGTGCTATACTACAGGAAACAGAAACCATATTTGAAGAAAAGACATATAGTATTTAAGAAAGAACTCGAAGTAATCATGCGGAACTTCAGTTCCCTTGTCTCAGTGCTCTTTACGGGCGGAAAGGATTAAGATGAAAAAAGTATTGTATGAAGGACCTGACATCTCCAGACATAATGGAAATGTAGATATCAAGAGCGTGCGGGACGCCGGTTATAAACGGATTGGGATCCGCGCCGGATATGGCAGAAACAATGTGGATCAGAAGTATGTATCCAATGCGCAGGCATGTCATAATCTGGGAGTAAATGTTTTGTTATACTGGTTTTCCTATGCTTATAATGTGCCGATGGCTGCAGCGGAAGCAGAATTTGCGGTCAGTCAAGCGGCAAAGTATTGGAAAAAATGTCCGATTGCGTTTGATTTTGAGTATGACAGTGTGAATTATGCCAGAAACAATGGGGTGCGAATCACAGAAAAACTGGCCACGGATATGGCCATCGCGTTTTTGAAGGTAGTAAAGAAAGCCGGGTATATCCCTGTGCTGTATGCCAACAGGGACTACCTGCAAAACTATTTCGACCTAAACAGAATTACGGCTGAAACGGGCCGGGTATATGTCTGGTATGCCAGATATATATCGGGCCTGAAAGAAGGAGAGGATGATATCGATATCTGGCAGTATACTTCCACCGCGAAAATACCGGGAATCAGAGGAGGCACAGACTTGAACAGATTTTATACGGAATTTGCCGATGATGTGGTAAAACCGGATGGGGAGGAGAAGATTAATATCAATGTGGTGGATTTTCAGACAGCGGCAAACCTTGACGGTTTCCTTGATGCCCATGGAAATAGACTGGTCGAAGACGGAAAAGACGGACCAAAGACACAGTATGTCCGTCGGAGTATCAATCTCATAGCAAAAAAGTCCGGAAGATCTTATGTGGCGGGCTCAAGCGGGCATGTAGTAAAATGGTGGCAGCGCCGGTGCAACGAAATACTTGGCTGGCATCAGGAAATAGACGGCAGATACGGAGAGAGAACCAGAGCCGACACCATTGCGCTGCAGAAACGGCTGAATCTGAAGGCGGATGGCATTGCAGGGTATAACAGTATTCAGGCGGCGTTTTATCATTAACAGACAAAAAAGACACCGGAAAACTTATGAAAGTTCTCCGGTGTCTTTTGCACGTCGGCGCGACAGGATTTGAACCTGCGACCTCTGCGTCCCGAACGCAGCGCTCTACCAAGCTGAGCCACGCGCCGATAATACTTGTGTGCAATCTGCAGTTTCTGCAAAAAACTAGAGATAAGAAAAACTACTGCACCGCAACAACTATGATATTACCTTATTTAAGGGGGGATTGTCAAGCCCGAATTTTTTGAAAAGTTTCATTGCACAGAGGAACAAAACAGGTTATGCTGAAACAGGAGGATGGATAAGGATGGAATACACAAAAGATGAAATAAGAAAAATTCTTGTGGAGATGGCGGAACCTGATTATGCAAAATTTTCCGGCGCCCTTCTCGGGAGGGAAGCTGTGATGCTCGGAGTGCGGCTGCCGAAAATACGGGAACTGGCAAAGAGGATTGCGAAGGCGGATGGGCTGGAATATTTGGAGCGTACGCTGCCCGCCGGAGAAGGGGAGATAAGGGAAACGGAAACTGCCGCGGAAGAAATGTACATGGAAGAGCTGATGCTCTACGGTATGGTAATCGGCTGTATGAAAGATAAATTGGAGGGGTTGTTTCCCTATATCGAAAGGTATGTGGCGAGGATCGACAACTGGTCTTTGTGCGACAGCTTCTGCGCCGGTTTGAAACAGACAAAAAAGCAGTCGGAACTGATGTGGGATTTTCTGCAGCGCTATCTGCGGTCAGATAAAGAATTTGATCTCCGGTTCGGCGTGGTGATGTTGATGGACTTTTATGTGACGCCGGAATACATAGAAAAACTGCTTTGTATTTTTGACAGCATCCAACATGAGGGGTATTATGTAAAAATGGCGGTGGCATGGGCGCTCTCGGTCTGTCTTGTGAAACAGTGGGAGGAAAGCTTTGCTTATATGGCTTCCCCCGAAAATCATCTGGATGATTTTACCTACTCGAAAACGGTGCAGAAATGCAGAGAAAGT
The DNA here is from genome assembly GCA_910577955.1 of uncultured Lachnospiraceae bacterium. Classification (GTDB taxonomy): domain Bacteria; phylum Bacillota; class Clostridia; order Lachnospirales; family Lachnospiraceae; genus 1XD8-76. The sequence goes on along the minus strand of CAJTNC010000023.1, from coordinate 33,657 downwards.
TTCAGACTGACGGGGCAGCAGAAGGATAGCCTGACAGCGTTAAAAGAAAAGCGGATGAGGAACAAATGAGAGGAAAAATATGGAGAAGGATATTGCGGCATTAAAAAGAGACACGGATCTCGCCGGTCCGGCCAAAGCGGTTTTGAAAAAGGGAGAGGGACGCAGCCTAAAAGCGGGCGGAATGTGGATCTATGACAATGAAATTTCTGAGGTGAGAGGAGAGTTTGAGGACGGCGACATACTTTCTGTGGAAGACTTTGACGGATACTTTATGGGCTATGGTTTCATCAACAGCGCCTCTAAAATCAGGATCCGCATGCTGTCCCGAAGGCAAGAGGGAAAGATCACGCCCGCTTTTTTGGAAAGGCGTGTATATGACTGCTGGGCGTACAGAAAAAGTGTGATCGACACCGCGAGCTGCCGCCTGATCTTTGGGGAGGCGGATTTCCTGCCGGGGCTTGTGGTGGATAAGTTTTCGGACGTGCTTGTGGTGGAATCTCTGGCCCTTGGAATTGACAGATTAAAAATCTTTCTGCTTGAAAGTTTGAAGAAAACGCTGGCGGCGGACGGAATATTTATACGGGGCATCTACGAACGCAGCGATGCCAAAGTGCGCCTTCAGGAAGGGATGGAACGTTTTAAAGGATTCATCGGAGCCCCCTTTGATACAAAGGTTGAGATTTTGGAAAACGGCGTCCGCTATCAGGTAGATGTGAAGGAAGGACAGAAGACGGGATTTTTTTTGGACCAGAAAAATAACAGGGCGGCGATTCAGAAACTGTGTCCCGGAAAAAAGGTGTTAGACTGTTTTACTCATACGGGTTCCTTTGCATTAAACGCAGGCATTGCGGGGGCGGCATCGGTACTGGGGGTAGATGCCTCCGAACTCGGGATTGCACAGGCGAGAGAAAACGCAGGGCTTAACGGACTGGAAGACAAGGTGTCATTTATCTGTGCGGATGTGTTTGAATTTCTGCCGGAACTTGAGAAAAAGGGTGAAAGCTACGATGTGGTGATTCTGGATCCGCCGGCCTTCACAAAATCCAGACAGGCAACTAAAAATGCAGTAAAGGGATATCGGGAAATCAATCTGAGGGGCATGAAGCTTGTAAAAGACGGCGGGTTTCTTGCAACCTGTTCCTGCTCTCATTTCATGGAACAGGAGTTGTTTGCAAAAACCATAAAGGAGGCAGCAAGAGGCGCCCGCAAACGCCTGCGGCAGGTGGAATTTTGCACGCAGGCGCCGGATCATCCGATTTTGTGGGCGGCTGAGGAATCCTATTATCTGAAGTTTTATATTTTTCAGGTAGTCAGCGAGAGATAATACTGTAGAATGACGGTTATTCCGCCGGTGGATCATAAAATCAGAAGTATCCCCGCATAAAAATCAGCTTGAATGGAGGGAGATGCGGGAGTATACTGGAAACAGTAAAAATGCTTGGAGAAAGAGAGAGGAAGACCGACATGCGTCTAAACAGTATGTGCATCCGTTGTCTGGTGGATAAACAGGAGGCCAGAATTGCGAAGTTTCAGGATGAGGATAAGAACGCGTCTTATATGAAGGAGATCGCAAAGATCATCGGTGAGAGCGATGACGAGGCCAGCTCTGCCTATCTGGTATATTTGTTCAATCAGGTGTACAGACGTTATTTCGGAGAGATTAAGGATTATTCGGAGATTAAGAAAGAGTATAATGCATATGTGTTGGAGATGGAGGAGGAACTGTACAGAGAAATACAGAAGGCGCGGGACCCTTTAGCGCAGTCTCTTATTTATGCGCGCATCGGCAATTACATTGACTTTGGAGCGATGCAGCATGTGGAAAAGGAAACCTTTTTGAACCTGTTTCGGGACGAAGAAAAGAACCGTCTTGATCAGGAGGTTTATGAGGAATTTTTAGTGGACTGTCTGAACGGAAAACATTTCCTGCTGTTAGCTGACAACTGCGGGGAGATCGTGTTGGACAAACTGTTTTTGAAAGAACTTGGAAAGAGATTCCCGCATCTGGAACTGTGGGTTATGGTGCGGGGGGAGGAAGTCTTAAATGATGTGACGATGGAGGATGCCGAAGCGACCGGCATCTGCAGCGTGGCAAAAGTTATTTCCAACGGAAACGGCGTGGGCGGTACTGTGGAGAAGATGCTGTCGGAAGAGGCGAAGGGTATTTTTGATCAGGCCGATATAATTCTGGCGAAGGGACAGGCGAATTTTGAGACCTTAAACGGCAGCGGCAGAAATATTTATTATTCTTTCCTCTGTAAATGCGATTGGTTTTCGGGGCGATTTGGTGTGGCGAAAAATACGGGGATGTTTCTGCGGGAAAGTCATAAATAAAATAATAATTATCTGGACTATTTGAGATAAAGTGATAAAATAGTAAAAAAACAATGAAAGAGGTGGGGAAAAGATGCTTATCATATGGGGATTTAAAGATCTGGACTCGGATATGGGAAATGTTGATTATCTGCACTGCAACAGGTGCAATAATGATTCTAACTGGAAACTTCAGAAAAGGACATCATGGTTTACGCTATTTTTTATTCCGATCATTCCGTATAGGAGAGTGTACTATGTGTATTGTCCGGTCTGCCATTGGACAACCAAAGTGCCGAAGGAAGAGGCAAAGCGTATCATGGAAAAAAGAGGCGGAAAGTAGAACATAAAATGAGGACTTATACATAAAGTGAAGGCTTAAATATAAGGAGGAGAAAGTTATGGAAAAAAAGCAGCTTGATTGGTCAAATCTTGGTTTTTCTTACATGGAGACGGATGCAAGGTTTGTTTCCGTTTACAAAGACGGTGCATGGGACGAGGGAGCGATCGTCGCGGACGCAAATATCGTGTTGAATGAGTGTGCGGGCGTTTTCCAGTATGCACAGACTGTCTTTGAAGGGCTGAAGGCCTATACAACGGAGGATGGCCATATCGTATGCTTTCGTCCGGATCTGAATGCGGCGAGGATGGCAGATTCCGCGAGAAGACTGGAAATGCCGGTATTCCCGGAGGATAGGTTTGTGGACGCGGTGGCGGAGACGGTGAGAGCCAACGCAGCCTATGTGCCGCCTTTCGGCTCCGGAGCGACGCTGTATATCAGACCTTATATGATGGGTATAAATCCTGTGATCGGCGTAAACCCTGCAGATGAATATATGTTCCGCATTTTTGTGACTCCGGTAGGTCCCTATTTTAAGGGCGGCGCAAAACCTCTGACGATCAAGGTCAGTGATTTTGACAGGGCGGCTCCTCACGGCACAGGCCATATCAAGGCCGGGTTAAATTATGCTATGAGCCTCCATGCCATCGTGACGGCCCATGAAGAAGGATTTGCGGAAAATATGTATCTGGATCCTCAGACAAGGACGAAGGTGGAGGAGACCGGCGGGGCTAACTTCATCTTTGTCACAAAGGACAATAAGCTTGTGACGCCTAAGTCAGACAGCATTCTGCCTTCCATCACAAGGCGCTCTTTAGTCTATGTGGCGAAGCATTACCTGAATATGGAAGTGGAGGAGAGAGAAGTATTTTTGGATGAAGTAAAAGACTTTGCGGAGTGCGGTCTCTGCGGTACGGCGGCAGTGATCTCTCCGGTGGGCAAGATCGTGGATCACGGAAAAGAGATCTGTCTGCCCAGCGGGATGGACGAGATGGGACCTGCGACGAAGAAACTCTACGATACGCTGACAGGGATTCAGATGGGCAGGATGGAGGCTCCGGAGGGCTGGATCAAAACGATTATCTAAGGGACGGTACAGCATTTATGGATGAACAGGAAAAAATGATAGAGGAAGTATTGCGCCATCTGGATCATGAGATGGAGATAGGCGCATTGAAGATGAGTGTGAATTTTAATGAATTGCAGGAAGAAGAAAAACTGGTAGACCATAAATGCTGTCATATGTATGGCAGACCGGTAAGCGAAGTAGTCGGCTTTCTGGATATGTACTCGGATTCTTCGATGGAGAAATAGAAGGGCAAAATGAGCGCGCCGGAGGCTCAGGACTCTTTTCTGAGCGCTCCGGGTGTGGTTTGGAACATTCTGTAGTAGGAGCGTGTAAAGGTTGAGTAGTGCTGAAAGCCGGAAGAGTAGCAGGCTTCCGTCAAAGACATGCCATGCTGGATCTTGTCTCGTGCGCTGAAGAGGCGTTTTGCGTTGACATATTTTCCGATGCTGTAGCCGGTCTCTTCGCGGAAGATGTGCATGAGGTAGCGCCGACTGATAAAGAACTGTTTTGAGAGGGTTTCGATCGAGAGATCACAATCTAAATGATCGTTGATATAGTGAAGGATTTCCGTGATTTTTCGGTTGGTGGAACCGGTTTCGATATAGCGGAAAGAATCGGTCAAAAAGCTTCTGTTCAGTTCGATGAGAAATTGTACGAGCAGGCAGCGGCTGTACAGTCCGGCGGCATATTGGTGATCCGAAAGAGAACTTTCCAATTTTTCACAGAGTTTAAAAAGTCTGGAGACAGAGGGGGATGAGGTGCGAAACACCGGACAAGACTCCTCGTTTTCAGGCTTTTTTTGAAAACAAGTTTCCAGAGAAACATCTTTTGAGGAAAAAGAAGTTAAGAGTTCCGGAGAGACATAGAGAATAATGCGTTCGTAAGGCGAAGCGGAACGGATGAGGGGCCTGTGGACTTCCCCCGCGCCTACAAGAACGATGTCGGAAGGCTCTAAACGGTAAGTGATCCCCTCAATGAAATAATCCACGTCGCCGGAGATAAAGAGCATGATCTTAAAAAAATCATGGTAATGGCATTCGTAGGTTCTCATCTCAAAGTCTGTTAAATGAAAAAGCTTAAAAGGCTCGTTCAGATATCCGGTTTTTTCGTAGTTCGTATTTATCATAAATGACTATATCCTTCTGCGATAATAAAACTCCCGATACGGAGTGTGCTCGGTATCGGGAATGAAACAGCGCCGGGCGCTTGCAAAGCATATGCGCGGCGGCAGGTATTGTATATAACATCATTATGTAATATTAAATCATAGACACTACGGCAAGCGCTAAAACTGTCTGCAGGACAAGAGTACCTACGATCAGCAAAATGGAAAGAAGGATTTTAATGCCGGTATTCAGCTTGCTTCTGATTACCACTGCCGTAACGATAAGTGCAAATGCTGAAATAATCCAAGAGCCGTAAAGAATGGTAAGCAGATCCAGCACTAAAAATACAATGCCCCACGCAGGAATCTTCTGATATTCCCAAGGTTCACCTGTAGCACAGTTGTGACCGTTGTATGCCAGTATAGGTGCGGCCATAGACTGAATGAACAGAGTAGCTGCTCTGTTTCCGAGCGGAATGGTATATTCCGTGTCAACAAAGTGTGTTTTTTTCGCAAAACGCGTGAGTCTCTCCGGCGCCCCCCCGTTGATGCTTACTTTATTGCCTTTCAAGTCGACGGAAAATGTGCCTTCGTCTGTTGTGACAGACCATGATTTGTTTGCCATGTTTGAATTCCTCTCTTTCTAAAATGTTTTTAAAAATATAAAGCAAAAGAGAAACTTTGCCATAAATAATGTATCACTTTTTGCAAAAAATGTCTAGGCAAGAGAAGGAAAATATGAAATGTTTCTAAAAAAATACATAAAAATTGCAAAACAAAACACCGTCCCCACGGCATTTGCCACAGAAACAGTGCTTTATGGGCCATCAGGGACTCGAACCCTGGACAAATAGATTAAGAGTCTACTGCTCTACCAACTGAGCTAATGGCCCGTGCAATTTATAAAGGCTATAATTTGCAACGCAAGAATGATTATAGTATAATGTTTTTAAGAATGCAATACTTTTTTTGCAAAAAATTTCACAAAAATTTAGAAAAATTTACGGAAAATTAGGAGACAGCGATGATATTTGAAAGTCATGCCCATTATGATGACGATGCTTTTGCAGAAGACAGAGACAAAATATTGGCAGAATTGGAAGAAAACGGCGTCGGTTATGTGATGAATATATCTTCCGATCTGGCTTCCGTGGAGAGGACGCTCGCTCTGGCGGAAAGATACCCTTTTGTTTATGCGGCGGTGGGAATCCACCCAAGCGATACGGGGGAATTGAAGGATGGAGATATCAGTTGGCTAAAGGAACAGTGCAGGCGCGAAAAGGTTTTGGCGGTCGGAGAGATCGGATTGGACTACTACTGGGACAATGTGGAGCACAAAGTGCAGGAAAGGTGGTTTGCCAGACAGCTTGCCATGGCGAATGAGACAGGCCTTCCGGCGGTGATCCATTCCAGAGATGCAGCCAAAGCCACGCTTGATGTCATGAGGGCGGAAGCTCCGGTGGAAAAAGGGGGCGTGATCCACTGCTTTTCCTATACGAAAGAAACAGCAAAGGAATTTCTGGATATGGGATATCTGATCGGGGTGGGGGGCGTTGTGACATTCAAAAATGCAAAGAAGCTGCGGGAATGCGTGGAATATTTGCCGTTAGAGGCGATCTTGCTGGAAACGGATTGCCCGTATCTTGCGCCGGAGCCTTACAGGGGAAAGAGAAACTGTTCTCTGTATCTGCCCTTTGTGGCGGAGGAAATTGCCCGCATCAAAGGGATATCTGCAGAGGAAGTGATTGTAGTGACAGAGAAAAATGCGAAAAGGCTGTTTGGCATACAGGGGGGAAGATGATCTATGGCGACTTTGGGGATTCCGCAGAATACAATAGCGGTACTGCAGAAATATCAATTTCATTTTCAGAAAAAATACGGGCAGAATTTTTTGATCGATACGTCTGTGTTGGAACGGATTATCCGGGCGGCACACATTGACAAGGCGGACTGCGTGCTGGAGATAGGACCCGGTATCGGAACGATGACACAGTATTTGGCGGAGAGCGCCGGGAAGGTCATCGCGGTGGAGATCGATAAGGCGTTGATCCCGATTTTGGAAGAGACCCTTGCACCTTATGAAAATGTTACCGTGCTGCAGGGGGACATTCTGAAAACGGATGTGGGGGAACTGGCAGAGCGCTGCAACGGCGGAAAACCGTTAAAAGTGGTGGCAAATCTCCCCTACTATATTACCACGCCGATCATCATGGGGCTGTTTGAAAAAAGCGTTCCGCTGGAGAGCATTACCGTCATGGTGCAGAAAGAGGTGGCGGAGCGCATGCAGGCGGGACCCGGTACGAAAGATTATGGCGCGCTCTCCCTTGCCGTGCAGTATTATGCGGAACCGGAGATCGTAGCAAATGTTCCGCCCAACTGTTTTATGCCGAGGCCGAATGTGGGGAGCGCCGTGGTGAAGCTGAAACGCTTTGAAAAACCTCCGGTGGAAGCAGCGGATGAAAAGTTTTTGTTTATGCTCATCCGAGCGGCTTTCAGTCAGCGCAGGAAAATGCTGATAAACGCCCTTGCGGGTTCCGGGGAAGCTGCATTTTCCAAGGAACGGACGGAGGCGGCTCTTGAAGCAATGGGCATTTCTGCACAGATACGCGGCGAGAAGCTTACGCTTAGCCAGTTTGCGGAGCTTTCCAATCTGCTTTACACTTCGGAGTGAGTGATAAATCTGCTTTCTTTTTTGCTAAAAGCGCACAAGATTTAGTATGTATTGCTTTGACTTGTAACAAAATGTATGGTACACTTAAAACTTAGAAAACGTTTGAGGTGATACCTTTGGATAAACAGGAATATAAGATAAGACAAGAAGAAATCAGAACGCTGGTAGAAGAGAAAAACTACAGAGAAGCAGCAGATATAGCGGATACCATTGACTGGCGCAGGGTGAAGAGTATAAAGATGCTTTGCACGGTCAGCGATATCTATAAGATGGTTCGCCGTTACGAGGACAGTAAGACTATATTGGAGATGGCGTATGAAAAACGTCCGGGCAGCAGAATGATAGTGTTTGCGCTGACGGAATTGTGCCTGAAGCTGGGCGATGTGGTGAACGCATGGGAGTATTATAAGGAGTTCTGTCAGGTTGCGCCGGAGGACAGCAGAAGGTATATCCTTTTGTATAAAGTGTATGCGGCTCAGGAAGTAAGTCTTGAAGAGCAGATCAAGGTATTGGAAAAACTGAAAGAAGAGGAATTTATAGACAGGTGGGCTTACGAGCTCGCTTATCTGTATCATAAGATCGGTTTCGGCACGAAATGTGTGGAGGAGTGCGACGAAATGATCCTCTGGCTGGGGGAGGGGCGCTATGTGCGGAAAGCCATGGAGTTAAAGATGCTGCATGAGCCCCTGACGCCGAAACAGCAGGCGATCTATAATGGGGAGAGACAGGCGGAAATAGAGACGGGTGATACGCAGGTGATCCCGAATCTGAGTGCCGCTATTGTGAAGGAGAACGAGGGAAAGAGCGTTTCGGAAGCGCCCACCATCAAACTGCCGGTGGACGAGTTTAAAGATATTCAGGTGAAGATTCTGGACGACAGTCCCTACAATACGATAAATCTACAGCAGGAGCTGGCGAAAGATATGAAGCGCCTGATGGAGGGGGAGGGCAGAGAACCCCTCTGGGAAGGAACCGATCCGGAACCGTTTTATGACGGCGACGAGGAGGAAGGCATCATCAATACCGGGGAATTGACGCTGCAGGAGGAACCGGACGACGAGGATGAAGAGAGGGAGCGGATCACCAGAAGTATTATTGCGCCGCTGTTTGAGGAGACACAGGAGATCCCGCCGTTAGCGGAAGCGGAGGATGTGTTCTTTGAGGATCCGAATACCACAGATCTCACCGATGCGGCAATTCATTCCGGTTTGGCCGGAATGTCCGACATATCCGATATGGAGATTGAGGAAGTGTCGGAATCGGAAGAGCCGGAACGTGAGGAGAGAGAGGCACTGATGGTCTATGAGGAGGAGAGCGATGCTTCCGGAGTGAAGAAAGTGATCGTACCCTCCGGACAGGGCGCACCCATCGGAGCGAAAGAAGCGATGCGGTCGGAGGATTTTGCGATACATAAATCGGGATTTGACGAGATGCTGTCGCAGGAAGCGGACGGGCAGATATCCCTTGTGGTACCGGAGAAAGAAAAAGTAGAAAAACAGATCACCGGGCAGATGAGCATTCAGGATATTCTTCAGGAGTGGGAGCAGATGAAACGGGATAAAGAAGCCCGCCTGAAAGACAATGTGCAAAAGAGTGTGTTGGATCAGACAGGAGATATTTTTGCGGAGTTTGAGGCATCAAAGGATGCGCTGATCAGAGAATTGGAGCAGACCGCGAAAGAAGCGGAGGCAAGGGAAGCCGAAAAACCTGCCGTAGAAGTCTGGAAGGAAGAGGAGCCTGTGGAGCCGGAATACGCTTATGAGGAAGAAGAACCGGTCGAAACGGAATACTCTTACGCAGAGGCTGCACCGGAGGACGAGACAGAGCCGGAACTTGAAGCGGCGGAGAGCATACAGGAAGCAGAGCCGGAAGAGAACAGAAAAGAGTCCCGGTCTGAGCGGGAACTGCCGGAGGAACTCAGGCCGATACCGAATGACAGACAATTTACGCCGGAGGAAAAAGAACTGTTTGAAATGTTTGTGCACAGCCGCAGGTCGAAGGAACAGTTGCTGCAGGTGCTCGATAATATGAGTCTTGCGGCTTACACCGGAAATGTGCTGATCACCGGAGAGGAAGATGCCGGAACCATGAACTTTGCCAGAAATCTGGTGCGGGACATGCAGATGACAGACAGTAATTTTTCCGGTCAGGCGGCAAAGATATCAGGCAGAGCTTTAAATAAGAAAGATCCGCAGGAGGTGATCGACAGGCTGAGAAACGGGGCCTTGATCATAGCGGAGGCCGGCGGCATGAACTGCTCCACGGCGGAGGCGCTTGTGAAAGCACTGCAGACGGAAAACAAAGGCGTTATCGTAATGCTTGTGGATACGAAAGGGGCAATCAACAGCCTGTTGGAGGTCAACGGGGTATTGAGGGATCCGTTTAACGCCAGAATAGATATCGAGGCGTTAAATGACAGCGCACTTGTAGCCTACGGCAAAAAGTTTGCCTATGACAGGGAGTACGGCATCGACGAGATGGGTATGCTGGCGCTCCATACAAGGATTGCGGATATGCAGACGGCAGAGCATTCCGTCACTACCTCGGATGTGCGGAAACTGGTGAAAGAAGCGATCCGGCATGCGGATAAAAAAACTCCTAAGCATTTCTTTGACGTATTGGTCGGAAAGCGGTATGATGAAGAGGACATGATTGTATTGAGGGAAGAGGATTTCTTCTATTACGCGTGATAATAGAAAATAAATGAGAGAAGGAGAAGGCGGCGTATGGCAAGAAAGAAAAATACTCTGGACACAAGGCCGGAAGATAAGAAAGTATTTATATCTGAGGCGGATCAGTTCCTGTTTGCACAGGGAACACACTATGACATTTACAAAAAACTGGGGGCGCATCCTTCCGAGGAAGAGAAAAAGAAGGGGTACTTCTTCGGCGTGTGGGCTCCGAATGCGGCGGAAGTTTATGTGATCGGCGAGTTTAACAGCTGGGACGAGACCGCGAATCCGATGAAAAAGCTGGGGGACGGCGGTATCTGGAGCTGCTTTATTCCGGGGGTGGAAACGAACCAGATGTACAAATTTCTGGTGATCACGGCGGCAGGAGAAAAACTTTATAAGGCGGATCCTTTTGCAAACTATGCGGAGATGCGTCCGGGCAATGCTTCAAAAACAACAGATTTGTCAGGCTTTAAATGGACGGACAACCTGTGGCTGCAAAAGAGAGATCAGGGGGACATCAAGAAGGAGGCTATGGCAATCTATGAGTGCCATATCGGTTCTTGGATGAAGCACCCCGACGGAACGGAGGACGGCTTCTACAGCTACAGGGAATTCGCAGACAGAGCCTGCGAGTATGTGAAAGAGATGGGCTACACCCACATTGAGCTGATGGGCATAGCAGAGTATCCTTTTGACGGTTCATGGGGCTATCAGGTGACAGGGTATTATGCGCCTACGTCCCGCCACGGCGAGCCGAAGGACTTCATGTATCTTGTCAACAAGTTCCATAAAGCCGGAATCGGTGTTATTTTGGACTGGGTACCGGCGCACTTTGCGACGGATGCGCACGGCCTCGGCAGATTTGACGGGGAATGTATTTTTGAGCATCCGGATCCGAGACTCGGAGAACATCCCGACTGGGGCACGAAGATATTCAACTACGGCAAGACGGAAGTAAAGAACTTCCTGATAGCCAATGCATTGTTCTGGTTAAAAGAATACCACGTGGACGGCATTCGGGTGGATGCAGTGGCGTCCATGCTTTATCTTGACTACGGAAAACAGGACGGTCAGTGGGTGCCGAATATTTACGGCGGCAATAAAAATCTGGAGGCCATTGAGTTCTTTAAACACTTGAACTCTGTGCTGCGCGGCACATATCCGGGATTTTTGACGATTGCGGAAGAGTCCACGGCATGGCCTATGGTGACCGGAGACATCGACGACGGCGGCCTCGGATTTTCCTTCAAGTGGAATATGGGCTGGATGCACGACTTCTGCGAGTATATGAAGCTGGATCCGTATTTTAGAAAAAACAACCATTACAGCATGACTTTTGCGATGACATACAACAGCAGCGAGAGCTATATTCTGCCGCTGTCCCACGACGAGGTGGTTCACCTGAAGTGTTCGATGGTCAATAAGATGCCGGGCTATCAGGTGGATAAGTATGCAAACCTGCGAAACGGTTATGCATTTATGTTTGGACATAACGGCAAAAAGCTTTTGTTTATGGGACAGGAGTTTGGGCAGGAGAGAGAGTGGAGTGAAGCCAGAGAGCTTGACTGGAATTTGCTCGGGGAACCTTTGAATAAAGGAATGCAGGATTATGTAAAAGAACTGCTTCACATTTACCGGAAGTATCCCTGCATGTGGGAGAACGATGCGGATTGGAGCGGCTTTGAGTGGATGAATGCCGACGATTGTGACAGGAGCACTTACAGCTTTATCAGAAAGTGCGCAAGCGATAAAAAGCGCCTGCTGTTCATCATCAACATGACGCCGATGAAATGGGAAAAGTATCGGGTTGGAGTGCCTGCAAAGAAGAAATATAAACTGTTGTTAAACAGTGTGGATGAAAGATTCGGCGGGAGCGGCGAGGCAGTGCCCGCGGAGATCATGGCTAAAAAGGAGGCCTGCTGCTTTAAGGACTACTCCATCGTTCTCGATCTGCCGCCCTACAGTGCGTTGATCTATGCATTTTAAGGAGTCTCTATGAGAGCGCTTGGTATAGACATCGGTACCACTTCGATCAGCGCGGTGGTCGCGGAAACAGGAAAAAGAGAGCTGGAGAGATCCTTTACTATTGCGAACGGAAGTTTTATGAAGACGGATTCGCCGTGGGAAAAGATTCAGGATCCGGACAGTATTCTTCAGACAGTTTTTAAACTGTTGGAGGAGATTTTTAAGGAATACAAAGATATTGAAGTGATCGGGCTGACAGGACAGATGCACGGCATCGTCTATCTGGACGAAGAGGGAAAGCATGTCAGTCCGCTCTACACATGGCAGGACGGCAGGGGAAATCTGCCGGTTGAAGATGAGAGAAGTATCTGTGAGATATTGGAGAAAGATTTTTCCATAAAAGCATATTCCGGATACGGGCTTGTGACACATCTGTATCACTGCAAAAAAGGACTTGTGCCGGAAAAGGCGGTAAAAGTTTGTACGATTATGGATTATCTCGGCATGCGGCTGACGGGGAGAAAAACACCGCTTATGCACAGCAGCAACGGGGCGGGGCTTGGATTGTACGACGTGGAGAGGAATCTTTTCCATAAAGAAATATTGAGACAAAACGGTGCGGATACGGAAATTTTGCCGGAGATAACGGATGAGTTTACCTGCATCGGGACATGGAGGGGTATTCCGGTCAGTGTCGCCATAGGCGATAATCAGGCCAGTTTTCTCGGTTCCGTGGAGGAGGCGGAGTCTTCTGTTTTGGTGAACATGGGAACCGGAGGACAGATATCGGTATTGTCCGAAAAATATTTTACGGCAAAGGGGATTGAGGCAAGACCTTTTGTGAAGGGATATTATCTGCTGGCTGGCTCTTCCCTCTGCGGCGGGCGTGCATACGCCTGTCTGGAAAGCTTTTTCAGAAGTTATGCAGAAGCATTGGGAGTGGGGGATATCGACCATTACGGTGTGATGGGAAAACTTCTTGACAAACAAGAAAAGAGCGGATCGTTAAAAGTTTTAACCACTTTCTCGGGGACAAGGGAACATCCGGAAAAGCGGGGAACGATCAAAAATATCGGCACGGATAATTTTACGCCGGAAGCTTTGATTTTGGGTGTGCTGGAGGGTATGGCTTCGGAACTTTACAAAATGTACGGCAGGATACAAAAAGGACTTTCTTTTCCCGGAAGGAAAATAATCGCCTCCGGCAACGGCATAAGAAAAAACCGCCATCTGCAGGAGATCATGAGCAAAAAATTTGATATGTATCTGGAGCTCGCAAAGCGGGAGGAAGAAGCGGCTTATGGCGCAGCGCTTTGCGGAATGATCACGGCAGGGAGCCTGACGTTTGGGGAAGCGGTCGGTATAAGATAGGGTTTAGAGAACCGATAAGTATGACGATATAAAGAGTGTATGCGGGGCATGCACTCTTTTTTGATGCCGGAGGGCGGGAAGAGGGCGTAAGGTTTTCGGAAAGTAAATGAGATAATGAGGGCAGCGGCATGAAGATTACGTTTGATCAGGTACAGGATATAAATATGCAGGGAAAAGGCGGTGCGGAGAAAACGCATACGCCTGCCAGAGATACGGAAAAAAAGGCGGAAAGAGCGGGAGCCTACTGTGTCGATATCGGTGCGCAGGATAGGAAAGCCGGGCCCGGTACCTATAAAAAAGACGGTATGACAGCGGAAGATATTTCGATGCAGGCGGGGCAGATGGATATGGACGTGCAGAAGATGTATATGGCGGTTATGTCTAATTCCATGTCGGAGGAGGAGTTTCATAAAATGCTGGAGGATGGTTACAGCGTTTCTGATACGGATATTGAGACGATGGTGACCATTTTAGATCAGATCAAGGTCGCGGTGGCAAAGGGCGGCGGTGAGATTGAAGGGTTTACGGATCGGCTGTCCGGAGAGACGTTGGAAGCGATACTGGGCAGCACGGCCTACGCGGAAGCTCTTCAGGGAAATCTGGAGGAGGGTGCGGCGGCTTATATGGTGGAAAAGCAGATGCCGCCCACAGCGGAAAATCTCTATAAGGCGAAATATTCCGCGGGCCCGGGACGGCACGGAAAAGAAGGGGAAGTACCTGAGCGGGAGAGCGCGGAGGGGAAAGGATTCTGGGAACAGATCGATGGGGTGATTCGCAGCGCCGGACTGCCTGAAAATGAGGAGAGCCGTGAAGATGCAGCATTTTTATTGAAATATGAGATTCCGCTGACGGAGGAAAATCTTTTGCTCTATCAGAAGATAAAGCCGTTTATGGGAGATGCACAAGGGCTTTCAGAAGAGGAATTAAGGCGCAGGATCGCGCTGCAGGTATCCGAAGGAAAAGCAGCGTCTCAGGCGGATCTGTCAAGAGCGGAGAACATTTATGAGGAAGCTGTGACGATTTATGAAGCGGTAAAAGAACTGCCGGATGATGCGGCGGGGCGGGCGGTAAAGCGGCACGAAGGCCGGGGCGAACTGACGCTTAAAGAGGTTTTGGAGAGTGCGGGAGGAAGCGGTGAAAGGACGGAGATAAACGAAGCAGTCTCAGGGGATGGGAAGAAAGCGGAGACATCCGCAGAGAGTCCGGAACTTCTGGCGGCGAGAAGACAGTTGGAGGAAATACGTCTGCGCATGACGGTGGAAGCGAATGTGAAACTTCTGCGCAGCGGTTTCCGGATCGATACCGCTCCTATGGAAGAATTGATTGAAAAGCTGCGGACTGCGGAGGAAGCTTTTGCAGGACTGGGAATCACGCAGGCGGCAGAGGCGTCAGAGAAGATAGAAGCGCTGCGGGAGATGCCGATGGCAGCTCTTGGCTTTGTGGTGAGTAAGGAGATTTCCTTTACGATAGAAGCGCTGCACGAAAAGGGCAGTGAGCTGCAGGGAGAGTTCCGGCGGGCGGACACAGAACAAGTGCGGCGCGAGGCTGCGGGCAGGCGATATGAGACTATGCAGACGGAAGTCCGCGCAGATCTGGGAGATTCTATCCGGAAAGCCTTCCGCAATGTGGATGATATTCTGACGGATATGAATAAGGAGCCTTCCGAAGAAAACCGCAGGGCGGTGCGTATGTTAGGTTATAACAGGCTGGAACTGAGCGAGGAGAATTTAAACAGAGCGCTGGAGATAGACGCTAAAGTGCAGCGGCTGTTCCGGGATATGAAACCCGGAAAGGTACTACAGATGATCCGTGAGGGTGTGGATGTACTGCATACGGATATTGATGAACTGGATGCTTATCTGACAAAGCAGAGCGGAAGTTTTATGGAAGAGAGTGAAGACTTCGCAAGATTTTTACATAACTTGGACCGAAATGGCGGAATGACTTCTGAGGAGAGGGAAAGCTATATAGGTATTTACAGGCTTGTCCGTCAGGTGGAAAAATCCGATGGAAGAGCGCAGGGGTATCTGCTCGGGAGCGGAGCGGAACTGACTATGGAGAATCTGCTTTCTGCGGTGAGAAGCGGCAGACGCGGATCGATGGATTACCGGATCAATGAAGAGTTCTCCGGTGTGGATGCGTTAGAAAAGGGAAAGAGTATCCTCGCGCAGATAAATGCTGCGTCCTATGAAGATTCGGGGGAGTACAGGGAAGTGAAGCAGACCCTCGAGGAGGCGGTTAAGAATGGGTCTAAGGCCGGAAAGAGCGGGGCGGATTTCTTGCAGGAAGCGAAAGAACCTGTGACGGTTTCCAACTTGGTGGAGGCGTCCTCTGTATTGCAGGAGGATGCAGGACTCTATCAGAGGATCGAGGAATATGAGAAGGAAACTTATGCCGAGGAACGTCTTTACGAAGAGCAGAGTAAATTTGAGAGTTATGTAGCTGGTCTGCAGGAGACGATGACGGACGGGGAAGCTCTGCAGGAAGGTATGGAAGCTTTTGCGAAGCAGGCGGAAGAGATTTTGCGGGAGGCGGAGACCCGTGAGGGCGTGACCGAACTTGACATACGGGAGTTACAGAGACTCTACAGGGGGATTCGTTTTAGAACTGCGCTTTCCAAGGAGGAGAGATATCAGGTTCCGGTGAAACTGGAGGCCGGCTATACGGTGATGAATCTGACGGTGAGAAGGGGCGTCGGTGCGGCGCAGGCTGAGATATCGATGGAAACGGAAGAGTACGGAAGGCTGGAGGCCGTATTTACCGACAGCGAGGCTGGAGAAAGCGGGGCAAGGAGCGTAAGCGGAACCCTTTTTGCGGAGATGGAAAACGGCGCGGAATTTCTCAAAGGAGCCGTGGACAGAGTGAAAGAGCGGCTGCAAAACACAGGGATCGCTGCCGAGGACATTACGGTGGTACAGGGAAACCGAATGAAGAGAGGTGCGATGCAGGCTGAAGGTATTCGGGCAAAAGATTCGGAAAGCGGAATTTCGGAAGAAGAAATCGGGTCGAAGGAAATTTCTACGGGAGAACTTTATCAAATTGCTAAAATTTTTCTGGAAACTGTCCGAAATGAATGGTAAGACGGATCTGAATTTTGAAAACTTACAAATGGATTTGTAAAGCTGAAAGGGCAGAACATGAGAATTAACTATAATGCGACGGCAATGTTGGCGGTGAACGCTCTGAATAAGAATGATGAGAACGTTTCGGTATCAACAGGGAAACTGAGTTCCGGTTATAAGATCAACAGGGCGAAGGATAATCCTTCCGGTTATGCGATGTCGAGAAAGATGCGTGCGCAGCTTGACGGACTGATGCAGGCCAGAGACAATACTGACACAGGTGTCAATGTTATCAAGGTGGTGGACGGTGCGCTGTCCGAGATCCACGATATGCTGCAGAGGCTGAATGAACTGGCTATCAAAGGGGCAAATGGCACTCTCTCCGACGGCGACAGGGAGCTGGTGGATGAGGAAGTACAGAAACTGAAAGAAGAGATACAGCGTATTTCAGATACCTTTGAATTCAACGGGCAGAAATTGTTGGACGGTTCTTTCCAGCTGAAAGGCTATGTGGACGGAAATATTTCGGTGAAGGTTGCCGGATATAACGACAGGATGCGGATCGGAGAATATAGTCTTAACCTGAACGGGTTCAGAAACGGGGTTATCCTTAATAATCCGGACGGAACACCGTTAAAAGATCTTACACTCTATGATAAGGACGGTAATTTTAATCCGGATAATGTGTATGCGCTGTGGCAGGAAAAGGTGAAAGTGCCGGCGAATCCCAATGAGATTCCGGCGGATGGAGTTACCTATACGGAGCCGGCAATCTGGAATGAGGATAAAGAAAAGTGGGGTTATATTGCCGATACCGGCGTTTGGACAGAAATTCCTGCGGACTGGGAGGAGACGGTGGAGATCGATAATCCCCACGCTGCGGATCCTGATACGATGCTCAAGGTGTTCGGTCCGGACGGAAAAGAGATAGAGCCTGTTTATGTCAGCGATGCAAACGGGACGGTCATGACCTTAAAAGGCCCGAACGGGTTTGAGTTAAGACTGGATATCACACAGGAATTTTTGGGAAAACTGTCTAATACCGAGTCAGATGATGATGAGGCAATACGAAAATCAGCCGTAAAAGTAAATCTTACCGGTCTCGGGGCAATGACGATACAGGTGGGAGCCAACGAGGGGCAGGAACTTGCCATTGAGATACCCGATGTCGGTCTCAAAGGGCTTGGTATCGAATTGGTCAATACATCGACGAAAGAGGATTCTCTGGAAGCTATCACAAGGGTGAGTGTCGCGATCAACAGACTGTCAGGCATTCGCAGCAAGCTTGGGGCTTATCAGAACAGATTGGAATCCGTGGTGGAGAGCAATGAGATCAATCATGAGAATATGACGGCGGCGTACTCCGGTATTTTGGATACGGATATGTCTGAGGAGTATACGAACTATTCCACCTATCAGGTTCTTTCTCAGGCCAGCACTTCCGTATTGGCGCAGGCAAATGAAAGGCCGTCGCAGGTGCTGCAGTTATTGCAGTAGAGATTGCCGCAGATGCAGGAGTAAGAATAAAAAGAAATTGTGTTAGGCGTGCTGGAGCGATTTTATGAAAGATGAATTAAAAAAAGAATTTACACGTCGGATCGCGCAGGCGACTCCGGTCTCCATGATAACGATCCTCTACGATATGACGCTTGTGTATCTCGAAGATGCGGAGGCGGAGCTTGCGGCGGATAGAAAGAAGGGATTTGTGCAGGAGATCCATCGCGCTCAGGACTGCGTTATGGAGCTTTTGAATTCTCTTAACATGAAATATGAACCGGCGGGGGCTCTGCGTGAACTGTATTTATACATGCACAGAGAGCTTGCGGCGGCTATCCTCGCATTTTCGAAGGAGCCCGTGCAGCAGCCGAAAAGTATTTTGACAAGACTGCGGGACGCTTATCTGGAATTGGAAAAGACCGGCTCCTTTGAACCGGTCATGGACAATACACAGCAGATTTACGCTGGGTTGACTTACGGAAAAAATTCTCTTGTGGAAAGTCTCGCACAGCCGGTAAATAACAGAGGCTATTTAGTCTGATTTCAATAGGATTATTCTTCTTTGGGCAGCGGTGTGAGATCCGCTGCCTTTACAATGTCTAACTCCACTGCTTTTTCCATCAGGAATTTGTAGCGCATCAGCACAGCGTTCACTTTGTAGATATAACAGTCGATCAGATCGGGGTCTGTCACGTTGTCAAAACCGGAATATGCGATTTCCAGTTCCGCCCGGGTAAGTTTCAAATCGTTGAGCAGGCGCTTTTCATCTTTGTCTTTTGCCGGTAAATCCGGTTCATCAGTCGCATATGTAGTGTGACTGAAAAAAGATTTCATATATTTCCTCCATAAAAAAATGACCTATTATAAGTATAAGAGACAATCAGGAAATTTATTCCATATTTTCGTAAATTTTTCCGTTAAACAAAAATGCCGGCCGCCTTAAATATGGACCGCAGTATCATATTGGAAAAGCCTTCGCATATACTTTAGTGTAGAGAGCAGAATGTAAAATGCGGCACTTTGACAGGGGGGCAGTTATGGGACAGGCGGAATGGACGATTGGTTTGGCGGCATTTTTTGTAGTGTTGATCGCAATCTTAAAAAGTAAGGCGGGAATGGTCTTTCGTTTTTTCGTGCAGGCGTTGCTTGGTGGGATATTGATTTATGGTATGAATCAGTTTTTCGGCACGCAAAATCTTGTTTCTACTATAGCACTGAACCCGCTTACAATTTTGACATGCGGATTCTTAGGAATACCGGGGGTTTTACTGCTTTTTAGCATTCAGATTCTAAGCATGATATAAACAATTCACAAAAATTATTTTTTTGATAAAAAGGGCTTTACAAGCGGAAAGAAAGCCCATATAATCGGAATTACTTCAAAAGTCCACTCGGACATGACCAAATCGGGAGATTTCTGAAAATATTTCTGACATTCTATTTTTTGATTGATTTCCCAAAGGCAATTAAAAATGAAAAGAGGAGGAGAGTGATAGTTTTGTTTTGATGCGAAAAATTTGTATATGGTCACTATTGTGACAGTGCTGGCGGTGTTGGCGGCGTGGTTTGATCTGCGGAAGAATATAATACCAAACCGGGTGGTGTTTCCGGGGATCGGTATCGGGATACTGGTTCGCACGGCATCGGGCATTCTTTGCGGGGAACCTCTGGATATTTTAGTGATGACAGCGGAGGTTATAGTTCTTTTTATCTGTTTATGGCCCGTCTATACGGCGGGAGGTCTGGGAGCGGGAGACTGTAAGCTCTTTCTGATGGCCGGCGTGTTTCTGCCGGTAAAACAGGCGGTTTTTGTTGTGACATTTACATTTTTTATAGCGGCGGTACAGATTGTGCTGTTCGTGCTGTTTTGCAAAGTGAAAAAAGAAAAGAAAAAAATAAGGACCATACCTCTGGCGCCTGCATTTCTTATAGCGGTGCTGTCAGGATGGTTGTGAAAAACGCCATCCTGGCAGTGGAACGGGATGACGGAAAGACGGGAGGAAATGAAATATGGGGAAACCGATCATGGCGATCTGCGATAGACAGGCTGCTTACACGAGCCAGTTGATTTCTTTATTTCAAGGAAAAAAAGAGCTGCCTTTTGAAATTCATGGTTTTACAAAAAATGAAAGTTTAGAGGAGTTCTGCGGCAAACACAAAATTGCGCTGCTGCTTATCTCCGAATCGGATTACAGAGAGGAATTGCAATCGAGGGAGATAGACAGAATACTGGTGCTGCGGGAAGGAACGGGGAATCTGCCGGAATGCGTTGCGGCGGTGAATAAATTTCAGCCGGCGGGCATGCTGTACAGAGATATCATGCGGGTGTACGGTGAGGGGGAGAGGATCGTACCTTTTTGGAAAAGTATGAAGAAAAAGATGCGCCTGATCGGGGTGTATTCTCCGCTTCACTGCTGTATGCAGACGATGTTCACGTTGGCGATGGGAGAGATCCTTGCAAAGAAGTACAAGACGCTGTATCTGAATTTTGAGTGTTTTTCAGGGTTTGAGATGCTGCTTGGGACGCGCTTTAACGGGAATCTGACGGATGTGCTCTACTGCTATGAGTGTGCAAAAGAAAAACTTCCCTATAAAATTGAAAGTATCGTGCAGAAGATCGGAGAACTCTATTTTGTCCCTCCCGCTTCATCCTATGAAGATTTTCGGGACATCAGGGAGGAAGAGTGGCTGGCAGTAATCACGGAGATTGCCGCAGCCGGAGGATACGAGGTGGTGCTGCTTGATCTCACGGAGCAGGTGAGAGGTGTATATACCCTGTTGGAAGCCTGTGACAAAATATATACTCTGCTCAAGGATGACCGTATGGCAAAGGCAAAACTGGCGCAGTACGAACTGATGTTAGAGCAGGAAAGTTACGGAAGCATTCAGGAAAAGACGGTAAAATGCAGGCTGCCGCTTTTTAAAAATCTACCGGAACGGATGGAGGAGTTAAACCGCGGTGAGGTGGCGGAGTATGTGAAGAAACTGTTGGCAGAGGGCGGGCTCTTATAGGGGCATTCACACAGAATAGAGGGGAATGGAAAAACGAATGAAACGGAAAGAGTTTTATCAGGAGATCAAAGGGAAAATGCAGCAGGAACTGCTTCGGGAGATGGATTTTTCGAAGGAACTGGAGGAGGAAGAACTGTTGGAGCTGATCGACGAAAAGATCCACGAAACCGCATTAGAAAACAGTCTTTGGCTGGAAGAGCGCAAGCAGTTGAGAAAAGAGATATACAGAGCTATGCGGCAGCTTGATATTTTGCAGGAGCTGATTGAGAATCCGAAAATCACGGAGATTATGATCAACGGAAAAGACTATATTTTTATCGAGCAGGAGGGGAAGATTTCAAGATGGGAAAACAGCTTTGATTCCGAAGAAAAACTGAATACTATCATTCAGCAAATCGCTTCCGGATGCAACAGAGCGGTAAACGAAGCGTCGCCCATAGTGGATGCGAGGCTGGAAAACGGATCCCGAGTAAATGTGGTCTTAAAACCGGTAGCCTTGAACGGTCCTATTGTTACGATCAGGCGTTTTCCGGAAAGAGCCGTGGATATGGAGAAACTGATAGAGCTTGGCGCACTGGAGGAGGTTCATAGCATATTCCTTGGAAATCTTGTGAGGGCCGGGTATAACATTTTGATCAGCGGTGGAACGGGCTCGGGAAAGACTACCTTTCTCAACGCGTTGTCCGGTTTTATTCCGAAGGATGAGCGTGTGATTACGATTGAAGACAGTGCGGAACTGCAGATTGCCGGCATAGAGAATTTGGTGAGGCTGGAGACAAGGAACGCCAACGTGGAGGGATGTCTTCCGGTTTCTATAAGGGATCTGATAAGGACGGCGCTGCGTATGCGGCCGGACAGAATCATTGTCGGGGAGGTCAGAGGAGCGGAGGCGGTGGATTTACTGCAGGCAATGAACACGGGACATGACGGTTCTCTTTCTACGGGACATTCCAACAGCGCGGCTGATCTGCTGAGCAGGCTGGAGACCATGGTGTTGATGGGGATTGATTTGCCCATCTCGGCGATCAGGCGGCAGATCGCTTCGGCGGTGGATATCATCATTCATCTGGGGAGACTTCGGGATAAGAGCAGAAAGGTGTTGGAGATCATGGAGGTAACAGACTGCGGAGAGCAGGGCGTGAGACTGAATCCGCTCTATAAATACCGCTACGATAAAGGGAAACTGGAAAAAGAGGGAGAATTGAAAAATGTTGCAAAATTGCAGGCGTCGGTGTTTGAACTGGTATAGGGACATTTATGGGAAGGAGAGCGTCCTCACGAAGAAAGAGAAGATAATCTGCAGCGCACAGGCAGTTATAGCGATGGTACTATTAGGTATATTTTTCTATAGATCAATGGCGGCTGTCGTGTTTATGCTTCCGGCAGGACTTTGTTTTGCGGGACGACTTGGAAAGCGCAAAGAAAAAGAAAAGAGGCAGCGCCTTAGGAATGAGTTTAGGGAGGCGATTTTGTCTGTAGCGGCGAATCTGCGTACCGGTTATGCAGTGGAAAATGCTTTCCGTGAGACAGCGGAGGAGATGAAGATGCTGTACGGAGAAGAGGCGGCGATTTATCGGGAGCTCTATAAAATCGTGCAGGGGCTGGTAAACAGGGTCAGTATAGAAACATTAATGGGACAGTTTGCAAAAAGGGCAAAGTTGGAAGAGATTAAAGAGTTTGCAGATGTGTTTGCAATGGCAAAAAGAAGCGGAGGAAATCTGCCGGAGATCATTTATGAGACAGCCGGAATTATCGGCGAAAAGATAGAAGTGGAAGCACAAATACAGGTGCTTACCGCCGCTAAAAGACTGGAAAAGAACGTAATGTCTGTCATTCCCTTTGGCATTATCTTTTATGTGAGCGCCACTTCGGCGGGGTATTTCGATGTATTATATACTACCGCTGCGGGCAGGGCAGTTATGACGACATGTCTCATCATTTACGGGACAGCGTATCTGTTAGGGGAAAAAATGACGGATATACAGGTTTAATGTGTGAAAAATCCTTTTTCTGTGCTTGCCGTAAAAACAGGTTCTTCGGAAAATACAATAACAAAAATAAATTTGGATAAAAGGAAGATATGTGAAGAGATGTGCAGAACAGATATACAGATAACAAAAATTGAGGAAAGGAAAGTCAGGCGGCGGGGATATGAAAAAGGATTTTTTATATAAAACAGCAGAAAAAGTTTGGGAATATTTTATCAGGAGAGACAGGAGTGGAACATGGTATACAGGGCAGGTGAAAGAGAATCTGAAAAGGCTGCATCCCTTTGCCGGAAAAGACAGGGAGAAAGTCTACTATATACAAAAAGTAAGGCTTTCCATGCTGATATGTCTGGCCGGTTTTCTTCTTGCGGGAGGTTTAGGCTTATCCGAGCGCCTACAGTCCTCCGTAGAAGAAAACAGGATATTCAGGCGTGGATATGGAGAAGGCACAAAAAAAGTTCCGCTGGAAGTGTGGGCGGACGGAAAAAAGCGCTATGAGTTGGATGTAACTGTGGGAGAGAGAAAGTATGGAAAAGAGCAGTTGAAGGAACTGTATGAGGGGGCGAGGAAGGAACTGGAGGAAGCGATACTGGGTGAAAATGTGTGTCTGGACTATGTGGAGAAGGATTTGACTTTGGTGGACAGGCTTTCCGGCTACCCCTTTCGGATAGAGTGGGAAAGCACAGATTACAGTTTGATCGACGGGACGGGCAGGCTGCAGGATGAGAATCTTTCGGAAGAGGGAGTACCGGTTTCCTTGAAGGCAGTTTTTCTCTATGAGGATTTTCGGGCGGAATATTTGCTATATTTGCAGATATTTCCGGAAACATTGACAGAGGAGGAACGGAGAAAGCGGGAACTTTTCAAAGCGGTGGAGAAAGCGGAGGAGGAAAGCAGAGAGGAGGAGACGCTGCTTCTGCCTTCGGAATCAGACGGCGAAAAACTGCTCTGGCGCGGTAAGCGGGATAAGGCGTGGCTGTTTATCTTTCCGGCAACGATGTGTGTGGCGGTCATTGTGTATTTCCTGAAAGATGAGGATTTAAAAAAAGAAATAAAAAAGCGGGAAGAGCAGATGCTTTTGACTTATCCCGAGGTGGTGAGTAAACTGTCTGTTTATCTGGGAGCCGGCATAACGTTAAAGACGGCATGGGAAAAAATGTGTGCGGATTATGAGCGGGGAAAAACAGAAAAAGGCAGCAATGCAGTTTATGAGGAGATGAACATAGCCTGTCAGGAGATGAAGAGCGGTGTATCGGAGTTAAAAGCGTACGAGCAGTTTGGCAGAAGGTGTGGGCTGCAGCTTTACAGCAAATTTTCCGCATTGCTGATCCAAAATCTGAAAAAAGGCAGCACGAAGCTAGGGCCGCTGTTGAAGGAGGAGAGCAGGCGTGCATTTGAGGAGAGAAAGAACGCAGCGAGGAAAGCGGGAGAGGAGGCAGGGACGAAATTGCTATTGCCGATGATGATGATGCTTTGCGTGGTGATGGTGATGATTTTGCTGCCGGCATTCATGGCATTCTAAAAAAGTTTCGCAAATGCCTATTATAAAAAAAGAAAGGAACAGGAGACAATGAGAAAAAATTTTAAAAATTTTATGAGGGAAGAAGACGGAATGGGAACGGTTGAGGTAATACTGATCATCGTGGTGCTGATTGGTCTGGTGATCATTTTTAAGAATCAGCTGACGCAGATTGTAAACAATATTTTCTCCAAAATATCGTCTCAGGCGAACAGTATATAAAATATATGAAACTGAAAGCTTATCTGACAGTTTATCTGGCACTTTCGCTGACGGTACTGCTTGCGCTTTATATGGCGCTGCTTGCGGGCGTAAAAAAGAACACGATCCGTATGGAGGAAGAACTTGCGCTGGATACGGCGGGTTATTCGGCGCTTGCGGAATATGATCAGGAACTCTTAAAGCAGTATGATCTCTTTTTCATCGACACGTCTTACGGAGGCAGGGAACCGGATATTGCGGAGATCGGCGGCCATATAAAACAGTACGCAAATAAAAATCTGGAGAATACACGACTGTTTGAAAGCAGGCTGGCCTTCGTCGGTATACAGGACGCAGAGGTGGCTGCGGATATGGGGGGAGAAGTCTTAAAGCGTCAGATCATAGACTATGAAGAAAATTATTTTGGAATTGAGGCTTTGGAAAAACTGTTTGGCGGAGAGGGACTGTCAGAGGCCGGAAAGATGGAAGAGGAATTGTTTAAAAAACGGGATGAAAACGCGGCGGAACTCTCCGTCCAGAAACCTCCGGTCAAAACAGTGGAAAAGGTGAGATACAATGAGGAATCCGGCGGAATGGAAATTTATGAGGAGAAAGAAGAAGTGCCGATAGAGGATCCGGCGGCACATGTGAATGAGCTGCGAAAAAAGGGGATATTAAATCTGTTGGTGGAAGATACGGCGGAACTCTCCGAGAAAAAAGTGAGACTTGAGGAGTATATCTCACATCGCGGAAGTCTTTTGCAGGGGACGGGAATTTTACAGGAAAAGATCGAGCGACATTCCTTTTTGGAAGCGGGGAAAGAAAAAATATTTTTGAATGCTTATGTCTTCCAGAAGTACGGGTACTATGGACACGAAAAAGAAAATGCAGCGTTGGATTATCAGGTGGAATATCTGTTGGGGGGGAAGGCGACTGATACGGAAAATCTGAAGGCGGCTGCAGGGAAATTGCTGATGCTCAGAGAGGCGGCGAATGCGGCGTATCTGTATGGCGACGCGGCAAAAAGGACGGAGATAGCGGCAATGGCCGCATCGGTTTCCGCGGTGACGTTTGCGCCCTATCTGCAGCCGCTGTTGGAAACATCCATTCTTTTTGCATGGGCATACATAGAAAGTATACAGGATGTAAAACTGCTTTTGGCAGGGGGAAAAGTCCCGCTTTTGAAATCCGCGCAGGACTGGCGGACAGATCTGGAAAGTATTTTAAACTTTGCCGGAACCTCTGCAGACGGGGAGGGGACGAGGGGGTTTACCTATCAGCAGTATCTTTGGGCATTGTTGTTTTTTGAAAAGGAGGAGGAGCTGCTCTTTTCGATGATGGATGTAATGGAGATGGATATCCGTACAACTGCGTATCATGAAAATTTCAGAATGGACGGCTGTGTCAGCGGGTTCCGAATCGCGGCAAAGTTTGAGGACGACAGTGGGGGATGTTCTTTTCTCAGAACGTACTACTATTGAAAACGGGGCGGACAGCAGCGGCTTTTTGCGGCAGACAGAAAAAAGTAAAAAAACCAAAATATTATTAAAAATTCTCTCCGGGCAAAGATGCAGGTTTTCTGTCTGTATCCCCAACAAAGCAAAAGGCTGCTGCTGTCCGCCCTTGTGGAAAACAGGATGCGAATTATGAAAAACAAAAAGAAAATAAAAGCCGCGATGACAGTGGAAGCTTCTCTGCTCTTACCCTTATTTATTTTACTGTTTATGAATTTGCTTTCGATGATCGAGGTATACCGGATTCACAGTAATGTGGCGGCAAGCTTGTGGGAGAGAGGCAGAGAAGAAGCGGTGGGAGTGTATTTGAGAAAACAGGTGGAGGAAGCCGCCGGGATACAGGGGGAATCGGCATGGGAGATTCTTTACGGTTCTTTTGCCGGAAAGCTTAAGATCGTTAAAAATCTGGAGGATTATCCGGTCTGGGAAAAAATCGTCGTCTCAGGAAAAGCGGGGTTTTTGGTGACGGAGAAGACAGAGGCTGACGGAACGGTCCGCATTGATTGCAGCTATCGGATCCATCCGTTGTTTTCTGCACTCACACCGTCGGTAAAAACGTTGGAAAATCATTATTACGGACATGCTTGGATCGGATATGTCCATAACGGAAGAGAGAATGAGAGCGGGGAGAACTATGTATATATAACGGAGACCGGAAGGGTATATCACAAAAACAGAGGCTGCAGCTATTTAAATCCAAGTATAAAACAGGTTCAGGCAGGGGAACTGGGTGGTCTCAGGAATAAGGAGGGAGCTATTTACTATAGCTGTTCTCTATGTGATGATCTCGGGATGGGGGTATCTTGTTATATAACGGATTACGGGAGCTCCTATCACAGGAGTGTTGCCTGTTCCGGATTAAAAAGAACGATTTATGAAGTGAAATTGAGCGAGACGGAGGGAAGGGGAGCTTGCAGTAAGTGCGGCGGTTGAGAAGGTAGTGAGGGTATCAGAAAAAAGGAGAGAGGATGGAGAAGGAAACCTTGTGGGAGATTGTGAAAAGAACAGGAATAGTTGTGTTTTTGATTTTATGCAGTGTGCAGGATGTCAAAGAAAAAAAGCTTTCAGTAAAGATGCTTGTTTCGACAGGTATTCTGTTTCTGGTATTGTCGTTTTTGTTTGAGGAAATATCTTGGGAGCGGAGGGTGGAAAATATGCTGCCGGCAGTGACAGCTTTTGTGCTTGCATTTTTGACGCGGGAGAAAATCGGTTATGGAGATGCGGCATGTCTGGCTGTTTTGGGAAGTGTAATTTCGGGCGGTATCCTGTGGGGGGCAATCTTTGGGGGCCTGATTCTTTTTTCTCTGTGCAGCGCAGTGTTGTTGGTACAGAAGAAGGCGGCGGGGGATACGACGCTGCCGTTTATACCGTTTTTGACGGCGGGAATGCTGTGGCGGATAACAGGTTAAAAAACGAAGTAGGAGGGCTTATGAAATATAAATTGCATGGATATATGACAGTGGAGGCGGCGTTTTTAATGCCGATGGTTTGGTTTTCTTTATTTTTCTTTATTTTTGCCGGATTTTTTCAATATGACAGGTGTGTCGCGGAGCAGGATGGCAAGATGATCGTTCTCCGGGCATCGGAAATGCGTGGAAAAGACGAAGCGTCGGTGATTAGAACCGTAATGGAAAAGGGAGAACTTGCGGGAAAGAAAAAGCTGTTGTTTGGCGACAATGTGCAGAAAGAACTTCGCATAACGAAAGACAGGGTAAAAATCAAAATAAGCGGTAAGGTAAATACAATACTGGGCGGCTTTGTAAAAGATGAGAAACTTTCTGTTTTTTCATACGGGGCAGAGTATGAAGCGAAAAAGTACGATCCGGTACAGGCGATCAGAATATGCAGGAGGATAGAAAACTATGCGGGAAATTGAGTTTGTGAATGATCTGTGCTGTAACTATCTGGTGATACGTTACGAAGGAGAAGAAGAGGACTTTGCGCTGCGAATGATGACACAAAATACTTCTGCGTCTTTTTTGCCTATAGAATTGCGGAGGCTGAACGGAGAAACCTTTCTCTATTATAATATTTCGGGAATGCAGAATATGGAAGTCCTGTTTGGAGAAAAGCAGGTAGATAGAGAGATATTTCAGGATTTTATGTGGCAGCTTCACGGGGCGATAGAGGAGAGCAGAGAACTGTTTTTGCCCGGGGATGGAATCTGCCTGAGGCCGGCGGCTTTATTCCGGGAATTGGGGACGGGGCAGTGGAAGTTTACATATATTCCGGTGCTGGGTGAGAATGAAACGGGGAGTATGCAGCAGGAGAGGGAGAGTCTTGCGGAGTTTTTGGTCATGCATATGGATTATGAAGACAGGGAACTGACGGAGTCGGTATATCGATTTTACGAGGAGATATCCGAGGGCGCAAATATTTTATGGGGAAATTTATTCCTCGAGACGTATGCGGGGGAGAAGCAAGAGCAGGAAAAAGATGTCAGCCTTTCTGAGGAAGCGGCAGCACCGGTAGAAGGGGAGGAGGTAAAAGGGGCTTCGGAGACGGAAGAGGTTTCGGAGGCGGAGGACTGGGAGGAAAAGAGGTGGGAAGCAGAGGGAAGCGGAGGGAGGACACCTCTGTATATGCTATTATGTGCAGCGATAGTGATGACACTTGTGTCAGGATGGATCAGACCGGGAATTCTGCCCTATGGAGCCGCGATATGCATATTTCTGGCAGCAGTATTGTTTGTGGGCAGAAGGAGGCGGAAGGAACTTTGCGGGCGGACGGAATACATAGCGTGGGATACAAAAGACACGATGCCGGAGGAGGTCTTTTATAAATCAGCGGACGAGAAAAAAGAGCATGAGGAGAAAGAAGATGCGGCCATAGACCGGACTGTCTATATGGATATTGAAAACAGGCAGGAGAGAAAACTGTATGGTATCGGGAAATGCAGACGGCAGAAAATTTTTTTGGAGCGTCTGCCCTGTCTGGTGGGAAAAGATAAAAGTCTGACGGATCATGTGATAGAGGATCCAACGGTGAGCAGAATGCACGCCAAATTTTCGGTGGAGGAAGAAACGGTATGGATGCAGGATCTGAATTCGACAAACGGAACTTATCATAATGGAATGCGGTTAAAGCCCCATGAAAAAGTAGCGCTGGAGACGGAGGATGAGATCGGTTTCGGGCAGATGCAATTTGTTTTTCGATGAAACTTGTAAAAAGAGTTGGTTTTATAGTAGAATAGCAGATAGGAATGGTGAAAAGTATGGGCAAGATAAATCTATCTGCATGGAAAGAAAAAATTGTGACGATCGGTTTCGTGGCAATCAATATATTTCTTTTTATTGCTAGTGTATTTAGCGGCGATCTGTTGTATAATGAAGGAGCGTTCAGTCTGTGGCATTTATTGCAGGATGGGCAGTGGTGGCGTTTTATCACGTCCATGTTTCTGCATGCGGATGCGGATCATCTTGCGGGAAATATGCTGATGCTGTATATGGCGGGAGAACTGGTTGAAAAATATATAGGAAACCGAAGATTTGCGGCACTCTATTTTTTCAGCGGGATAAACGGTTCGTTGTTGTATGCGGCGTATGAATTCTCCACAGGCAGATATGCGAATTCCATCGGGGCCAGCGGTGCGGTGTTTGGTGTGATAGGTGCGTTGCTTGTCATTGTAATATACAACAGAGGAAGATATGCGGATATTACGTTGGGCAGGATGGGCTTTATGATAGTCTACATGATTTACATGGGGCTTCGCACATCGAATGTGAACAATGCTGCGCATATCGGAGGGCTGCTTGGCGGCATAATACTGACAGGCTTTTACGTGCTCATTGGAAACAGGAAGGGCGGAAGGAGATACAGATGAAGATCAATATTTATTATGGCGGGCGGGGGCTGATAGACGATCCGACTCTTTATGCGATCGAAAAGATGGAGAATGTGTTTCAGGAACTTCGCGTTACGGTGGAACGGTTTATGCTGTATGATATGAAAAACAGTATTACCATGTTGCCGCAGACGTTGAAAGATGCCGACGGGATCATCCTTGCAACAACTGTGGAGTGGTACGGTATCGGCGGCTATATGATGCAGTTTTTGGATGCATGCTGGCTCTATGGTGATAAAGAGAAAATTGCTAAAATCTATATGTGCCCGGTGGTGATGTCTACAACATACGGGGAGAGGGACGGGGAGTTGAATATGGCTTCCGCATGGGAAATTCTCGGCGGACGTCCCTGCAGCGGGCTCTGCGGTTATATTGAAGATATCGCGATCTTGGAAAATAACGAAGGGTACATGGCGTTGATTGAAAAAACGGCGGAGGATATGTACCGTACGATCAATAAAAGAGTACATGCGCTGCCGGCCAGCAATCAGGCGGTAAACCGTTTTGTATCCTTCACAAAAAAGATGGATCTGACGCCGAACGAAGCCGAACAGCTTTCGCAGTTTGCATCGGATGACAGTTATGTTCAGAAAACGAAAGAGGATATCAAGGAGCTTACAAGTATCTTCCGCAATAAACTTGGGGAGGATGTACAGGAAAACAGAGAGGAGATGTTCTTAAAAGCGTTTAGGGATCGGTTTAGACCGATCGCTGGTTTCAGGGGAACCTATAAAATTGTTCTTGAGCAGAGCAGGCTTCCGCTTTGCATTGAAGTGAGGCAAAACGAATTGGTGTGCGGCTATGAAAAGAGAGAAAAGACGGATGTGGAGATGCAGATGACGGAAGATGCTTTGGAGGATATTATACAAGGGAGAATGTCGTTTCAGCGCAGCTTTATGAGCGGGGCAATGAAGATGAAAGGAGATTTTAAACTGCTGCGTCAAATGGATCAGTTGTTTGCTTTTGGGACGGTTTAAAAGGAGGATGGAGAAATGAGAGAGGATACATGCATTTTTTGTAAGATAGCGGCGGGGGAGATTCCGTCGAAGACATTGTATGAGGATGAGGAATTTCGGGTGATTCTCGATCTCGGTCCGGCGACAAGGGGACATGCTCTGATCCTCCCGAAAAATCACTATAGAAATCTCTTTGAACTGCCGCAGGAGCAGGCGGAAAAGGTGATGGCGCTGGCTAAAAAGATGGCGGGGCGGATGCGGGAAAAACTGCGCTGCGACGGTTTTAATCTGGTACAGAATAATGAAGAAGTGGCAGGACAAACAGTATTTCATTTTCATATGCACCTGATACCGCGATATAAAGGAGACGGGCAGGAGATCGGCTGGAAACCGGGCAAACCGGAGGAAGCGGAACTGGAAGAGATCCAAAAAGAGATAATAGAGTAATGAAAAGGAATAGATAGAGTAAGGATTTGGTATGAGAACAGTACAGGTAGAGGAAGTTACAAAACAGATCAGGGAGATGTGCATAGAAGCTAACTATTTCCTGTCACCGGATATGAAGAGCGCGATTGAAGAGGCGGCTGATTGTGAGGGGGCGGAAATCGGCAGGTATATTTTAGGAAAACTATGTGAAAATATGAAAATTGCCGAAGAGGATATGGTTCCGATCTGTCAGGATACCGGTATGGCAGTTATTTTTATAGAGGCGGGGCAGGAAGTATATTTTGCCGGAGGCAGTTTGGAGGAGGCTATCAACGAAGGCGTACGTCAGGGATACAGAGAGGGGTATTTAAGAAAATCCGTGGTGAGCGATCCTCTTATGCGGGAGAACACAAAGGATAATACTCCAGCGGTGATCCACTATCAGATCGTGTCCGGTGATCGGGTGAAGATTACTGTTGCGCCTAAAGGGTTCGGCAGCGAAAATATGAGCAGGGTGTTTATGTTAAAACCGGCGGATGGTATGGAGGGAGTAAAGCAGGCGGTATTGAATACGGTAATAGACGCAGGACCCAATGCCTGCCCGCCTATGGTGGTAGGAGTGGGAATAGGAGGTACTTTTGAGAAATGTACTCTGCTTGCAAAAAAGGCGTTGACGCGTCCGGTGCAGGAGTTTTCTGCTATTCCTCATATCAGGGAGTTGGAGAAAGAACTACTTGAAAATATAAACCGGACAGGGATCGGAGCCGGAGGACTGGGGGGTGGGACTACTGCACTGGCAGTACATATTGACACATATCCGACACATATTGCAGGGCTGCCGGTGGCGGTCAACATTTGCTGCCATGTCAACAGACATGTTGTGAAAGAAATATAAAAAGGTTAGAAATACCCGGCGGGAGAGCCGGAGATTTTGCCTGAAACAGAGAACGGCATAGGAGAGGAAACATATGGAAAAAAGCATTCACGCCCCTTTAGATGAAGAAACAAGAGAAAATTTGAGGGCGGGGGATTTTGTATCTATTTCCGGAACGATCTATACGGCGAGAGATGCAGCCCATAAAAGAATGGATGAAACATTGAAAAGGGGCGAGAGCCTTCCGATAGAACTGGAAAATAATATTATTTATTATCTGGGACCGTCTCCGGCAAGGGAGGGAAGAGTTATCGGTTCTGCCGGACCTACAACCTCGGGGAGGATGGATAAGTATACGCCGGCCCTTTTGGATCTAGGTTTAAAGGGAATGATCGGAAAGGGAAGGAGAAGCGCGGCGGTAAAAGAAGCGATTGTCAAGAATAAATGTGTATATTTTGCTGCTATCGGCGGGGCAGGAGCTCTTTTGTCAAAGGCGATTATATCGTCGGAAGTGATCGCTTATGAGGATCTGGGAACGGAGGCTGTCAGGAAGCTGGAGGTAGTGGACTTTCCGGCTATAGTGGTGGTGGACTCATTGGGGAATGATCTGTATGAAAGGGAAATGTAGGGAGCTTGAAAATACCCTAAAATGCATAGGTGTAAATTAAGTGAAATTATAGTTGACAAATAGGTGTTGCTTAAGTATAATAATTTTTACACGCTCGCGATTGCGAGTAATGTGAATACAGATTGGTAGAGACGTAGTTCGGATTAAGGAGAAATACTCAAGAGGCCGAAGAGGCGCCCCTGCTAAGGGTGTAGGTCGGGTGACCGGCGCGAGGGTTCAAATCCCTCTTTCTCCGTTTTCTTTACCAGCTAAAGAAAAAAAGTAAAAAAAAGTAGAAAAAGTGCTTGACACAGCGATGAGAGAGTGATAAGATAACAAAGCTGTCGCAGGGAAAGCAAGAGAGCAAGTACCGAGTGAGCACACAGAACCTTGACAAATAAACAGTAATGCAGCCCTGAAAATATTCCGAAGCTGTCGGAGTGAACCCGGAAGGAAGAAGCGGAAGGGGGACGGAAGACAGCGGAATGATTTCAGAGAAAGAAAAAAGAACGAACGAAAAAACCTAAGAAAGCAGTAAAAAAGGAAAAGCCAAGTTTAGCTTAGAGCAGGGAAGAGGACTGGAGGCCGAAAGGCCAAAGGGAGACGGACCGAAGAGACAAACTTAAAACAAGAGAGTTTGATCCTGGC